>JBILLJ010000110.1:0-31788 GCA_044376125.1 Sandaracinaceae bacterium | reverse complement strand
GGCGTACACCGCGGCGGGGGACAAGCCCCCGCCCTCCATCCTGATGGCGGTCTCGATCAGGATCGCATCCGCCTCGGGTGGAACAACGAAGACGCGGTGCTGCGCTACGGCGCCGAGGCACCGCACGCGGTGGACCGACGAGCGTGGTCGCGCTGAGGCGCCGTGCTCAACGACTGTCGGGGGTGGGCACGCCCGGGCGCCACGGAGAGGACGGGAACGTGAGCCCAGGGTCGTAGTCGTACGTGTTGGTGCCGACACCGTAGTCGCAGGTGGCACCGGAGGGGCAGAGTCTCGCGTACTCCGCGAGCAACGTGTCACTCACCGCCTCGGCGCTGCGAGCATGCCAGTGAAGCCCCACTGTCTTCCAGGAGCGACCGGCCTGGTCGGGCACGTTCAACATGCCATACGCAACAGGCGTGCTCCCGAGGAGATAGACGTCCGTGTCCTCGATGTGGACCTGGTCGAGCGTACCGCCGACCTGCGCGAAGGCATCGTTGAGCTCGAGCCCGTCGACGGTGCGCGTGGCCTCGCGCATCCACGTGCCGCCGCGGACGACGACGTAGTCCACGGGCCCGTCGTTCATGCGGATGAGCTTGTGGAAGCTCACCCGCACGCTGAGATCGACGAAGAGGTAGTTCTCGCCGCCGCCGATGCGGAAGCCCCAGCTGTTGCGGTTGCCGGCGGTCGCGACGTTGTCGTTCGCGAACATCACGTTTCGAGCGCCCACGCCGAGGTACGCGCAACCGTCGAGCACACCGCCCCCGGCGTCGATGGGCACCATGCGGATCATCGAGTTGATCACGGCGAAGCGATCGATCGCGAGCACCTGGATGGCCGTGTTCTGGCGCGCTCCCTCGGGCGCGACGGCGTTGTCGATGATCACGCCGTCGAGCACCACGTCGGTCGACCCCTCGTCGATGTAGACGCCACCGAGCTGCCCGCCCCGCACCCTCAGCCGATGCACGGGCGCGCGCATCGGGCCGCGCAGGCTCCCGATCACCAGCCAGTCGAGCGTGACCTCGGCCCCGAGCTCGACGTCGCAGTCGTCGTAGCCGCCGAGGTTCACGACACCGAGGTGCCCCGCCGAGCCAGGCACGGTGACGTGCGCCGGCCCCGTGGTGCAGGCGGCCTCGAGCTCCTCGCGGCTGTTCGCCGTCACCTCGCGTGTCGTCCGCGGCAGCTCCGGCACCTCGTACGGTCCGCTCGCCGCGCCCCCTTCACCGGGCAGCGTGTCGAGGTCGAGCGCCGGATAGAGCGGGTGAGCCCCCGTCGGTCGCGGCGTCTCGCCACAGCTCACGAGCGAAGAAGCGGCCAGCGAGACGACTGCGGCGGTGCGGACGAGGGCCAGTGGACGATTCGTTCGAAGGAACGAGCGGACCGGGCGGAGCATGAGCGGAACGTCGCGGATCGCGGCGCCCAGGTCAACGCACGGCTCAGGGGTCGACGCCGACGTCGTTTCGGCCGAAGCGCGTGAGCACGACCGCGCCGGTGCCGATGGCGAGGGCGAGGAGGAACGCGAGCCAGCCGAAGAAGGGCACGCGCGTCACGACGAAGAGCGCGAGGATGCCCGCGCCGAGACGCCAGACGGGCTTGCCCTCGAGCGCGCGCAGCGGAAGGGCCTGACCCACGAGGTGGCCCACGGTCGCGAGGCCCATCGAGGCCGCGACGAACACGGCGAGGCCGAGCACGAACGCGACAGGGATGCCGATGATGGTGATGACGAGCACGAACGAGAGGAGGCCCGCCGCGATGAAGGCCACGGTACCGCCGGCGATGGATCGCAGCGGCGCGCGACGCACCGCCGTGTGCAGGCGACCGAAGCGCTCGGGTGCGAAGAACGCGAACAGGAGCGCGCCGAGGAAGAGGAGCGCGTAGCGCAGCCCCGCTTCGGCGGTCTCGGTGACGGTCGCGAAGAACCCGCCCTCGTCCGCGTCCTCGTCCATGCGCTGCCCGCCCGCGACGCCGACCGATCCGCCCATCGGGCCCGGCTGGCCGAACGATCCGGGCATGCTCACCGCGAGGCCCGCCGAGGAGCCGCCGTCCTCGTGCACGACCTCGCCGCCCATCGTCTCGAGACGGCCGAAGACGATGCCACTGCGGCGGATCCGGATGTCACCGCCCATCGTCGCGACGTTGCCGACCACGACACCACCGATGTCCGCGTCGCCGCCCATCGTGACGACGTTGCCGAAGGCGCGACCATCCACGCGGGCGTCGCCACCCATCGTGACGACGTCGCGCACGTCGTGCCCGGAGGCGACCGTCGCGTCGCCACCGAAGGTGACGATGTCGTCGAGGCGCGTGGTGGGCGTGGGCACCGCCACCGGGACGCTGACTGGCACGCTCGGCGCGACTGGCACGCTCGGGACGACTGGCACGCTCGGGACGACTGGCACGCTCGGCGCGACTGGCACGCTCGGGGCGACTGACACGCTCGGCGCGACTGGCGTGCTCGGCGCGACCGAGTCCGTCGGCCCTCCGAGCTCCACGGGGTTCCGGATCGGGCCCGTCGAGCCGTACTCGTCGGCGAGCGTCGACGGGCGCGGCCCACCGGCCAGCTCGGGCGGGATCCGCAGGGGACCGACCCCGGTGCGCGCTCCGGCGACGTCGGGCGGCGCCTGCACGACCAGCATGTGACCCGTGTGCCGCACCACGGCCGGCGTACCGCCGAGCATCGCGTCGAGGACCTCGCGCAGCGGGACGCCGTGCGCGTGCAGCGTCACGCGGTGCGTGTCCGACAGACCGTAGACGAGCCCGAGGTTCACCGAGCGCGTCGCGGCCTCGAGGGCCACGGGCAGCGGCTGGTTCTCGATGTCCACGTCCACACGCGGGTCGGGCGAGGGCCAGCGGCCCTCGACGTCGTAGGCCTGCGCGCGACCGGCGCCGAGCAGCGTGAGGAGCACGAGGGCGCTCGCGGCCGGGAGCGCGATGCGCTTGCCGTGCTCGATCCAGCGAAGGCAGAGCAGCAGCACCGAGCCGACACCCAGCGCGACGGCGGCGATGCTCGTCCAGCCGCCGGGCACGAGGCCGACGAGGCGATCGAAGGTCGCACCGAGCGACCACGCGAGGCGCACGTTGTCCGAGGCTTGCGAGAGCGGCGCGGTGAGCCGCTCCTGGAACGCGACCCACGCCGCGGCCGAGCCGATCACCGCGAGGAAGCCTGCGACCGAGCCCCAGCCGAGGCTGCGCGGCGAGATGCGGATCTCCTCGGGCGCGTCGGCCTTCGACATCGCGCGCGCGACGAGATCGGCGACGTCGTCGCCATCGAGGCCACCCAGCTCGGGCTGCGCCCGCTTGAGGGCGAGCGAGATCGCGTCGCGCTCGTCGCGCAGCGACGAGAGCGCGGCGGCGAGGTCGTCGTCGTGCTCGATCCGCGCGCGGCTCGCATCCGAGGTGAGATCGCGACGACCGTCGATCAGCGCGACCAGCTCTCGCTCCGAGAGGCGCGCTGCGTCGGCGTCGTCGCGACGATGGTCGTCCCGATCGGCGGGCTGCGGCTCGATGCTCCGGGGCTCGGTCATGCCGCACCCTCCTCGCTCGCAGGCTCGAGCGCCGCGCGCAGGCGCTTTCGCCCGCGGTGGAGCCAGGTCATCACCGTGCCCATCGGCACACCCAGCGCGGCCGCGATCTCCTCGTAGCTCGCCTCGTGGACGTGGAAGAGCACGACCGCCAGGCGCATGGCCTCGGGCAGCGTCTCGAGCGCGACCGCGAGCTTGCGGGTCTCGATGCGCGCGTAGGTGATCCGCTCGGCGTCCGGCGCCTCGCTCATGAGCTGCACGATGCCATCATCGCCCGGATCTTCGAAGAGGCGACGCTCGAGCCCGCGGCGGCGCAGGCGATCGCGGCAGACGTTGCGGGCCACGGTGAGGGCCCAGGCGCGGAAGCTGCCCTTGTCGGCGTCGAAGGTGCGGATCGACACGACGATCTTCTCGAGCGCCTCCTGCGCCGCGTCGCGACCGTCCTCGGGACCCGCGATCACGCGGCAGACGTCGCCCACGGCGCGGGCGTGCTCACGCAGGAGGGCCTCGAGCGCGCGCCGGTCACCCGACGACGCGCGACGCGCCAGCGCTTGGGAAGCCTCGTCGATGGGACGCCTCCGCGCGGAGGGTGCCTCGATGGCGACGATCGGAAAAGGCAGGGCGGCCGCGAGCATGTCGAGAAGCCCTACTCCCCAGCCCCCGACGATATTTCACCCGCTCTCGCGGGCCCCGTTCCGGGGCCGGTCTGGCTCCGGTTCGGGGTCCGGGCCTTCGGTTCGGAGCCCGCCCCTCAGCGAAGGCGCGCCGCCAGCTCGGCGAGCCAGCGATCCTCCGCGCTCGCGTGACCGATCACGCGCTCGCCACGGACGGCCTCGACGAGCGCCCGGCCCTGCTCGCTCATCGCGCCGCCGTGCGCCGCGGCGTAGCCGAGGAGCGCGAGCGCGACGGCCGAGTGCGCCGTGTCGATCCCGTGGTGGTTGGCCCAGGCCGCGACCTCGGCCTCGAAGCCCGGATCGCTCTCGAACGGTGCCTCGGCCTCGTGGCCGGGGCCGAGCGCGTTGATCGCGCGCATGACCGTGTCGGTGCGGTCCTTGTAGGGCATCGCCGCGAGCGTCTCGGGCTCGATGGGCGCACCGACGTAGTAGTCCTGGCGGCCCATCCCCACCGGGTATTCGATGCGCTGCTCGAGCGGCTCGCGCGGCAGGCCGTGCACGAAACGAACGGGCACGATGGGCGCGTTCAGCGTGAGCGCGAGATCGACGAACACGCCGCTCATCTTGCTCACGGGCTGCGCGCAGCTGAGCGCGCGCGTGCCCTCGACGTGGATCATCACGTTCTGTCCACCCGCAGCCATGCGCTGCCCGAGCTCCGCGAGGATGCGCGGCAGAGACGCCGGATCGCTGCGATCGAAGTACGCGATGACGCGCGGGTCCTTCAGCGCCGGGTACGAGAAGCCGTGCAGGATGAGCTTGCCGAGCCAGGTCTCGCGGTGCTCCTGCTTGGCGAGCGTGAGCGTGGGGATCCGCGTCAGCGACGCGATGACGATGCCGAAGAGCAGCGACTCGATGCCGACCTGGTGGTTGCCGAGGTAGAGCGCGCTCCGACCCACGACCTTCTTCGAGAAGCTCGCGGGGTCCTCGATGCGGATGCGGCGCATGAAGCGCTCGATCAGCGCGAAATAGAGATCCTCGCCGGGCCAGGGGCCGATGGGGCGATCCGTCGTCGAGAGGTACGAGCGCCAGAAGCGCCGCACCACCGCGAGATCGAGGCCGGGCTCGCCGTCGCTCGTCACCGTCACCGACGTCGCGTCGCGCGACAGCTCCACCTCGTAGACCGTGAGCGGCTCGCGATCGTCGTGCGCCTTGGCCGTGCCTTCGCGGCCCGAGGCGAGATCGACCACGACGTGCGACGGATGGACGTGCGCGCGCGCCGCGACGTGATCCTTCACCGCGATCTCCGCGGCCACGTCGCTCGTGACCGTCGCGTACACACGCTCGACGGTGCCGGGCAGCCAGTTCGAGAGCGCGACGTCGCGCACCTCGAGGCGCGTCGTCTGTCCCTGGGTGCGCGAGAGGCCCACGCCCGCGCGGAACTGACCGTCGCGGAGGAACGCCTCGCGATCGCGCGGCGCGGCCATGCCGATCGGGCCCTTGGGAAGGAGCACCTCGACCAGCGACAGGTCCGCGCAGACGTGGCCGCCGTGCGTGAGCACGAGCCGCAGGTGCGCGTGCTCGTCGACGTGGACGAGGCGCGCCTCGACCTCGAGCGTGCCCTCGGTGGGGAAGGCGCCGAGCCACGCGCGCTCGATGCGGTACGGGTACGCGGCGCGATCGGCGGCGAGCCGCTCGCTCCAGGAGTGGAGCGCGTCGTGCGGGATGACGTGCGTGGCCGCGTCGAGCACGAGCTCCATCTGGAGCGCGGCCTGCTCGGCGGGCACGCGGAGGACCCCGCGCGCGCCCGCGCGGCCGACCGTGAGCGACTCGAGGAGACGGAAGCGCGGGCCGTGGAAGAGCGCGCCGGTCTCGTAGGGGATCGGCGCAGCGACCGCGTCGGCGAGCGGCGCGAGCGGCTCCTCCGCGTGCGGTGCGGTGCTCGCGCGCGCGGTCGCCACCGGCTCGAAGCGCGAGAGGCGCGGATCACGTGCCTCACGCCAGACCTCGAGGGCCACGTCGCAGCCCTCGCCGGTCGGCGTCGCGACGGTGCGCAGCTTGATCGGACCGCTCGGGAAGCTCACCCAACGAAGGATCTGCAGGCCCTCGAGGGTGCTCACGGTGACGCCCAGCGCCTGCGTCGCGGCGCGCTGCATGCGGGCGAGCATCGACATCGCCGGCAGCGCCGGGATGACCCACGTGGGGCAGTGATCGTTCAGCCAGCGATCGCGCTCGGGATCGAGCGTCTCCTCGATCACCGCCGGCGCCGACGCGCGGATCTCGCGGATCTGTCGGGGCGAGAGCCTCGCGGTCTCGTTCCGGCCACGCGGCGCGATCGGCTCGGTGCTCGCCCCGCCGCTCGGCTCGACGCGGGTCGCGTGCTGCGCATCGTCGAGGAGGCGCATGCCGAGGCCCTTGCAGTCGTAGATGCGCTTGCCGTCGACCCAGAGGCTCGCGTCCGCGAGCGCGAGCACGCCGCGCTCGTCCTTCTTCACCTCGAGCACCTCCACGGTGCAGCCGATGGTGCGGTTCTGCGGCACGACCTGGCCGCGGTACTTCCACACGTGCGCCGCGCCCGTGGCCACGGCCTCGAAGCGCGGGCTCGTCATCTCGTCAGCGAGCCCCTTCTCGAGCATCGCGAGCTGCAGGAGCTGGCACATCGCCTCGACGCCGAGCGAGCCCGGCTGCACCGGATCCTGGAAGAAGTGCGCCTTGAAGAACCACTCGTTCGGGTCGACGTCCTTCTCGGCGCGGAACGCGCCCTTGCCGTTCTTGCCGCCCTCGTGGTCGACGTGCGTGACGCGGTCGAGCATGAGGAGGAACGGCGTCGCGAGGCGCGCGCTCCGGGTCGTGAGGTGCGCGGGGCGCGCCTCGAGATCGATCCCGTCCTTGGGCGGGGCGGCGTAGAGCGCCTTCTGCTCGGGGCTGATCGGCAAGCCCGCCTGGTTCTCGAAGGCCGAGGTCGGGAAGAACCCGAACACGGTGTCGAGCGAGTACGCGAGCGTCTCTTGGCCGCTGCGTCGGTCGCGCGCGTGCAGCGTCACGTCGAACGCGACGATGATCATCGTGCCGGTGCGCGAGAGGCTCTTGAGGTGCGCGCGCGTGCGCAGGAGCTCCACGTCCTTCGTGATCTCGACGTGGGCAGTCGCCTTTCCATCGAGGTTGCGGAAGAGGAGATCCTCGTCGGTGAGGAGCGCGCAGCCCACGTAGCTGGCGAGCCAGCCGCAGGGCTGGAGCGCGGCCTCCATGAGCACCGAGTACGGCATCACGGCGGCGCCGTTGTCGCGGAAGTACCAGGCGTCGGCCGGCACGTCGTACTCGACCTCCACCTTCGCGCCCGCCTTCGCCACGCCCATGTCGCCCTCGACCGAGGCGACGCGCGACATGAAGTGGTAGGGCGGACCGGGCAGGCGCGCGACCTTGCGCGTCGAGTCGAAGCGCTCGTAGATGGGCCCGAACGCCGCGCTCGGGCGGCCCCACGCACAGGCCACGAGCGAGGCGTAGTCGAACGCGAATCCCTTGGACGGGCCGCTGCTCGCGACGGCGACCCTCTTGCTCGGGTCCGACTGCGGCAGCGACGGCGGCTCGGCGCCATGCGGCGGCGGCAGCGCGTCGGCGGCGATGAGGCGCGCGCGCTCCTCGAGCGGCCACGCCGGCACGAGGCGCAGGCCCATGCGGCGCGCGTGGAAGGCACCCAGGCCATCCACCACACAGAGCAGGTCCGCATAGAGCATCGGGATCGGCCCGGCCACGACCTCCTCGACGAAGACCTCGTACGTGAGCACGCGCGACTTCGGCGTCACCTGCCCACGGCAGAGCAGCTTGTACGCCTCGTCCGTGATGGGCTCGAAGCGCCAGCCATCGCGCGGCAGCGTGTAGCCCATGGCCGCGAGATAGAACGCCATCGTCTGGAGGCAGCCCTCGAACATGAGGGTGCCCGGCATGCACGGGTCGTTGTGGAAGTGACCCGGGAAGAACCAGTCGTCCTCGTGGATGTCCTGCGTGGCCTTGAGGTAGCCGCGCTTCCACGGGCCTCCCTTCGGCTCGAACGCGTCGACGCGATGGAGGAACAGCATGCGGCCGCCCGCGATGCGCGGGGTGCGCACGTGGGCCTGTGTCGGCATGAACGCCGGACCGAAACAATCGACCACGCGGCCCTCGCTGAAGGCCACGAGGTCCTCGTGCGTGAAGGAGCGCTTGTCGGTGATCGCGGCGGGCGGATCGAGGCGCGGCGTCGCGACGATCTCCTGCTCCTCGGGCTTCCACAGGATGCCCGCGCTCTCGTCGAGCTCCTTCGTCGTGAAGAAGCCTGCCTGTCCGTTGCGCACGGTGAGGAGCGGCTTTGCCTGGTAGTCGGGGCTGCCCGGACCGCCGGTGCCCAGCGGGCGAACACGACAGTCGTAGTGGAAGAAGAAGATGCGGATCGGGCCCTGGTTCGCGTGGCCATCGACGTGGATGTCGTAGTCGATGGTCTCGCCCGCGCGCGGCGGGCTGCGGTGATAGGTGAGCTCGCAGCCGAGGAGGCGATAGGCACGCTCGCCGCGGCTGAGGAAGTCGGTACCCATGTACGAGATGAGGAAGAGATCCGCCTGGCCCGACTCGATGAGGATGCCGCCCGGCATGCGGCCCTCGTGGAGGTACCAGCTCTGCCAGGTCACGTCGGTCTCGGTCCACGTGGTGCCGCGGCCGAGCACGCCCGGCGCAGCGTCCAGGCCCGTCGCGCGATCGGCGAGCAGCATCGGCTCCATCGGCATGCGCGTCTGCACCGCGTAGCCGTCCTGCTGCACGAAGAGCGGGCCGAAGATCTCGGAGATCGCCCCGCCGGCGTGGATCTTCAGCTGCGCGCGATCGAAGCTCGGTCCGCGCGGCGTCGGCACCACGGGATCGGGCTTGAGGCCGCCCACGCGCTGAGGGGGCTTGTTGCGCTTGCCCGCGGTCGGTGTCGCCGCGGCGGGCGTCGCGGCGACGGCCGGAGTCGGAGGGGCGGTCGGCGCTGCAGCCACGGGCGCGGGCGCGGTGGACCGAGCGATGGGCTGAATCGGAGCGCTGGGCGCCGGAGCCATCGCTGGCGGAGCGACAGGCATCGGAGCGACAGGCATCGGAGCGACAGGCATCGGAGCGACGGGCGGCGCCCAGGCCGCCGGCGACGGCAACGCCGGCGCGCTCGCGACGCCCTCGAGCGGCGCGCGCCAGAGGAGGCCGAGCGTCTGATCACGCAGGGCGAGGAACTGCTGGTGGAGCGCGACCTGCTGCGCGAGGAAGGCGCGGTGCGCCTCGCCGATCGCGCGCTGCGCCTCTTCGAAGCCTGCGACGCGCGGGTCGCCCACCACCTCGCCACTCAGGGCGACAGGCATGCTCGAGACAGGCACGCTCGAGACAGGCATGCTCGAGACAGGCATGCTCGAGACAGGCATGCTCGAGACAGGCATGCTCGAGACAGGCATGCTCGAGACAGGCATGCTCGCGACAGGCACGCTCGAGACAGGCACGCTCGAGATCGGCGAGCGCGCGGGCGCGTGGGCCGCCGAGGCGGGCGACGCCTTGGAGGCCGTGGCCGGCGCCGACTTCGCGCCGCTGCGCGGGGCGGAGAAGGTCTTCACCGACGGGAGCGACGGCGCGGGCCGGAGGATCATCACGTCGTTGTGCGCGCCGTTCGTGGCGGCGGGCTTGGAGCTGTGGGCGGGCTTGGTCATCGGGATCTCGGGCAGGACGACGCGCGCGGGGCGCGCCGGAAGTCGGAACGGACGCTGGGGCGCGGGCACGGGCGCGAGGGTGCGCACGGCGTGATCGGAGAGGCGCGTGAGGCCGACGATCTCGCGCGTGCCGCCGAGGGGGCTGCACTCGATGCGCGCCGAGGACGCGCCCTCGTCGGCCGCGAGCGTGATCGCCGCGGCCGCGACGTGGAGCAGGCCCGAGGCCGCGTGGGCGTGACCGCTCTCGGTCGCGAGCGAGCGCGCGCCCTCGCGCGGCGTGACGGACCAGCGACTCGCGCGCTCGTCGAAGGCGCCCGTCTCGTCGAGCGCGCAGAGCACGGGCAGACCGGCCGCGCGCGCGTCGGCCTCGCGCATCACGAGGAGCGCGACGGCCGCATCGCCCGCGACGTGGAGCGAGGCTGGCAAGAGCGCTCGCACCGCCCGCTCGTGCACGGGCTCGGCGGAGAAGTCGCTCGCCGCCACGAGGGCGACGTCGATCCGGCCCTCGAGCAGCGCCGTGCGCGCCAGCTCGAGCGCGACGAGGCCCGAGCGCTCCTCGGCAGAGACCGTGTGGCTCGGCCCGCCGAGATCGAGCTGGGAGCTGATGCGGTTGGCGGGGATGTTGGGCATCGTGCCGACGACGGTCGCGGCATCGAGGCTCGGCGCGATCGCGTCCTCGGCCTTCGTGATCCACGCGTCGTCGCGTCCGGGGCCTGCGAGCCCGAGCAGCGTCGCGGCCTCGCGCAGGCGCCAGCGCGCGCCCCAGCGCGCGACCTCGGCGTCGCACCCCATGCCCACGAGCACCGCGGCCCGCTCGCGCGCGGGGCCGAGCACGTCCGCGTGTCGCGCCGCGAGGTGGCGAGCGACCTCGAGCAGCTGCGTCTGCTGCGCGAGCGCGCGCTGCAGATCCGTGGGCGGGAACTTGAGCCCGACGAGATCGAGCACGACCTCGCGCGCAGAAGCCGCCTTCGCGCCGTCTGGGCGCGTCTCGATCAGCGAGCGACGCGACGCGAGCGCCTCGCTCCACGCGTGTGCGTCGGGCAGCGCGGCGACGCGGGCCTCGACGTCGACGAGCACCACGCGCCCCTCGGACGGGAGTGGACGCGACGTGCGCGGGGCGTGCTCGGCGTCGAGCCACTCCTCGATGACGAGGTGGGCGTTGTTGCCGCCGAAGCCGAAGGCGCTGACCGCGGCGCGGCGCGGCGTGTCATCGTCGCGGCGCTTCCAGGCCCGCGGCTGCTTCAGGATCTCGAAGCCGAGCTCGTCGACCGCGGGGCTCGTCGCGCCCGCGTCGTCGAGGTGCGGGGTGGGCGGCAGCTGACCGCGCTCGAACGCCGCCAGGACCTTGAGCACGCCCGCCGTGCCGGCGACGGTGACGAGGTGGCCGAGGTTGGCCTTGAGCGAGCCGAGCGGTGTGGGCGCGGCGCCCGCAGCGCGCGGGCCGAGCACCTCGCGCAGCGAGCGGAGCTCGGTCGCGTCGCCGACCGGCGTGCCCGTGGCGTGGCACTCGACGTAGTCGATCTGCGAAGGCGAGAGGCCCGCGCTCGCGTACGCCGCGCGCATCGCGCGGGCTTGCCCTTCTTCGCTCGGCGCGAGCAGGCCGCGCGCGCGACCATCGTTCGACAGGCCGACGCCGCGGATCACGCCGAGGATGCGCTCACCGTCGCGCACGGCGTCGTCGAGACGGCGGAGCATGACGAGCGCGCAGCCCTCGGCGGGCACGAGGCCGTCCGCGTCCTTGTGGAAGGGCCGTGAGCGCCCCGTCTTGCTCATCGCCTGGAGCGAGCAGAAGCCGATGTGGATGAAGAGGTCGTCCGCGCGGTTGACCGCACCCGCGATCATCGCGTCCGCCTCGCCCCGCGCGAGGATCTCGGCGGCCTGTGCGATCGCGTAGAGGCTCGAGGCACACGCCGCGTCGAGCGCGTGCACGGGACCACCGAGGCCCAGGGCCTTGGCCGCGAGGTGCGCGGAGAGCCCGGACATGAAGCGATCGCGCGGGTCGAGCTCGATCGCCGGCGCGAACGGCGTGCCCTCGAGCCAGACGCGCGCGGCGTAGGACGCGAGGTGATCGGTGGGGAACGAGAGGTTGCCGACGACCAGGCCCGTGCGCGCCGCGGAGGCGTGCGTGCGCGCGTCCTTCACCACCGAGCGACCGACGGTGCAGAGCCAGCGCGTGAGAGGGTCGAGGCGCTCGAGCTCGGCGCGCGGGATCGCCAGATCGGAGGGCGTCTCGGGCTCCGAGACCACGTAGCCGCCGCGATCGGACCAGGCGCGATCACCGTTGGTGCGCTCGACGCTCGTGACCACACGATCGTGCGCGACGCGCCAGCGCCCACGCGCGACGCTGGTGACCGCCGAGCGCCCCTCGAGCACGAGCGCGGCGAGCGCCTCGGGGCTGTCTGCGCCGGGCAGGAGACACGCGCGCCCGACGATGGCGATCGGCGTCAGCTGCGGCACGTGGGCGCGGGTGGCCTTTTCGGTGACGGAACGGGCGGATCCGGACATGGGGGGGCGTAGAGAATCCGAGCCCGCGCGCCCGCGCAAGCGCCGCGAACCGGCGGTGACGCAAGTGTGACCAGGCGGTCGCCGCGGGCTCGGCCGTTCGCGGCCCGGAGGGCCACCGCGCGCGGAAAGCTGGTAGCGTGACGACATGACCGTCCGCAGCCGCCAGAGCCAGTTCCTCATGACCCCTGCGCAGGCACTCGAGACGCTCCGGCAGGGCAACGAGCGGTTCCGCAGCAACCTGCACGCGCATCGCAACCTGCTGCAGCAGGTCAACGACACGAGCGAGGATCAGTTCCCGTTCGCGACGATCCTGAGCTGCATCGACTCGCGCACCTCCGCCGAGCTCATCTTCGATCAGGGCCTGGGCGACGTGTTCTCCATCCGCATCGCGGGCAACGTCGTGAACGACGACATCCTGGGATCGATGGAGTTCGCGACGAAGATGGCGGGCTCGAAGCTCCTCGTCGTGCTCGGACACTCGAGCTGCGGCGCGATCAAGGGCGCCTGCGATCACGTGCAGATGGGCAACCTCTCGACGCTGCTCAACAAGATCGAGCCCTCGGTCTACTTCGAGCGCCAGACGCGCGGCGACCGCACCTCGAAGAACGAGGAGTTCGTCGAGCGCGTCGCGCAGATCCAGGTGCACCGCTCCGTCGAGGCGATCGTCGAGCGCAGCGTCGTGCTCCGCAGCCTCATCGAGCGCGGCGAGCTCGGCCTCATCGGCGGCTACTACGATCTCGAGACCGGTGGCGTGCGCTTCTTCGACGCCACGTTCATGTGCGGCGAGGTGAAGCACTTCTACCTCGACGTCCCCGAGCGCACCTCGCTCTTGCCCTGAGGGCCCACGGCCTCAGCGGCGTCGACGCACGAGCGCGGCCGCGAGCAACACCGAGGCGAGCCACGCCAGACGCCTGTCGTCCGACGCGCCGATCGCGCTGCAACCGCACGAAGGCACGGGCGTCACGTCCGCGCCCGCATCGATCGGCAGCGTGCCCGCGTCGTCCTCGCCTGCGTCGGACTCGACGCTCGCGTCGGGGCGCGGACCGGCATCGCCCGCCGGCGGCCCGGAGGGCTCGGTCCACGGCTCGGGCAGCGGCGGACAGTCGCCGAGGCGATCGTCGGCGCAGCGCGTGCGGAAGCGCGAGACGATCGGCGCCGAGAGCGCACGGCCCTCGATGTCGCGCACGCCGGTGCCGAGGCGCACGCGGTAGGTCGTGTCGTGGGCGAGCGTCTCTTCGGGGTCGAGGAGGATCGCGTTCGCGAACGACGAGCCGTAGACGAAGTGAGGCCGCGCCGAGACGACGAGGCCCGCCTCGCTCTCGAGCACGACCTCCTCGCGCGTGAGCGTCATCGCGTCGATGCCGTGACCGAGCACGACCATGATGCGGCTCTCGGCGCGCCGCGGGTCGACCTCGTGGTTCACGCCGCCGTCCTCGGGGAAGCGTCCGATCACCGAGCGATCGAGCGAGTCCTCGCCGTGGAGGCGCTCCCAGAGCACCTGCCAGTAGCGCGCGACGATGCGCGCGATGAACGGCAGCGAGCCCGGCGTCTCCTCGAGGTAGTAGTGGCTCGCAGCCCACGGCAGCTCGCTCCACGTGCGCGCGTAGCTGCGACGCGCCTGCATCTGGAGGAGGTTGAGCACGCCGCGGATGCGTCCGAGGCCGTCGTCGATGGTCGCGCTCGCAGGCCGGTGGCCGCTCGGCTCGGCGGCGAAGACGTCGGGCAGCTCGGCGGTGGGCGCCCAGATCGTGAGCGGCGCGATGGCCGGCTCGTGCTCCATCACGAGCCAGTACTCGTTGTACTCGTCGAGGTGCGACGAGTCGCCGTCGGCCGCCTCCATGCGCGGCATGAAGAGCGAGTCGAAGACCTGATCGGACATCCCGTGCGAGGCCTGCCCGAGCAGGAAGAGCACGAGGCGGCGCTCGTCGTCGGTCTCGTACGGCGGCGGGTGGCTCACGCGCATCCAGTCGAGGTAGGCCTGCGTGAAGGGCTCCCAGTGCGCGATCTCGCCGTACGCGTCGCCCGCCGCGTAGCCCGAGTCCGGAAAGACCGAGCCCGTGCGGTAGGCGTCCCGCAGCGCCGGATCGGTCATCAGATCCCGCAGCTCGCCCGGCGGCAGCGCTTCGATCGCCAGGTCGGTCACGTGCGCGTGGGCCGTGACACCGTTGGCGCTCACGAAGGCCGGAGACGAGGTCGCAGCGAACACGAGCGCGCCCGCGATGAGTCGTTGCATGGGACGAGGATCGTCGCCTCCACCGGCGCTGCAAGCAACGCTCGCGTGTCGGGCCCCGCGCGCTTCTCGTATCATCGCGGCATGAACGAACGCGCCGCGCGCTGCCTCCTCGTCGCACGGGTCCTCGCCGCCGACGGCTTCATGACCGACGCGGAGCGCGAGACGCTCGCCGAAGCGATGAACCGACACGGCCTGGACGAGTCCGACCGACGCATCGTCTCCGACATGGAGCGCATGGCGGACGCCGAGGCGGTGATCCGCGCGCTCCCCGAGGCCGCGCGTCGCGCGATCGTGGACGAGCTGCTCGAGGCCGCGCTCGCCGACGGCAAGCTCTCCCCGCACGAGACCCGCGTGGTCGGGGAGATCTCGGCCGCGATCGGCGTCGCCTGATCGCGGTGCGGAAGCTCGTCGTCCTCGTCGGCCCCAAGGGCGCCGGCAAGACGCGCATCGCCACGATGCTGGCGAGCGTGTTCGGCGCATACGCGGTGCCCGTCGAGGCGATGTGGATCGAGCGCATCGCCCGCGTGCCGCGCGGCGCAGGCGAGGCCGCACGCGCGTGGGAGCGCGAAGGATTCGACGCGATCCTCGATCACGCGCTGGCGGCCCTCGAGCAGCACGAGCTCGTCGTGCTCGACACGACCGGGGCCTCCGAGCACACGCCCCACGTGCTCGAGCGCCTCCGGGCCACGGGCGCGCTCCTCGTCGTGCGCGTCGCGGCCGACGTGGCGACCTGCACGGCACGTGCGCTCGCGCGAGACGCCGCAGGGCAGATCCCGACGAGCCCCGAGCAGCTCGCCGCCATCAACGAGCTCGCAGCGCGCGTGTCCCTCGCGTTCGACGCGTCGTTCGACAACGAGGGTCCGTGGCGCGAGCTCGAGGCGCGTGCGTGGTGGCACGATCTCCTCGCGTCGCACGGCGCGCTCGTCCGCGCGGAGGTGCCGACGCTGGAGACCGAGCGCACGCTCCTTCGACCCTGGCGCGACGAGGATCTCGCGCCCTTCGCGGCGCTCAACGCCGACCCCGAGGTCATGGCGTGCTTCGAGCGCACGCTCTCGAGGAGTGAGAGCGACGCGCTCGCGCGGCGCATCGGCGCGGAGCTCGACCGGCGCGGCGTCGGGCTCTGGGCCGTCGAGCGACGCGATCTCGGATCGCCCTGTTTCGTGGGCTTCTGCGGCCTCGCGGTGCCCACCTTCGAGGCGCCGTTCCTGCCCGCGGTGGAGGTGGGCTGGCGGCTCGCGAAGAGCGCATGGGGCCACGGGCTCGCGACGGAGGCCGCGCGCGCGGCCCTCGCGCACGGCTTCTCGATCGGCGTCGCGGAGATCGTGTCGTTCACCTCACCGCGCAACACACGCTCGCTCCGCGTGATGGAGAAGCTGGGCATGACGCGTGACCCCGACGGCGACTTCGAGCACCCGCGCGTGAGCGTCGGTCACCCGCTGCGACCGCACGTGCTCTACCGGTTGGCGGCGGCACGCGGCGTCACCGACGCCGCGCCGCGACCGACGTGAGCAGCCCGCTCGCACGCTCGCACTCCACCTCTGGCGCGGGCTCGACGATGGCGTCCAGCATCAGCCCGTCGCGCGGATCGGGAAGGAACAGGCGCACGTTCGCGCCGACGGCGGGCGCCTGGTCTCGGTCGCGGCGCAGCCGGAGGGGAGCGAGACGCACGGGGCCCGAACGGAGGGTCGAACGAATCGCATTCCACGCCAGCGGCCGGGATGCTCGAGGACTGGCAGGCCGCGGCGCGTGTATGCTCGCCTCCATGGCGCCGAGGTGGGTCCTCGACGAGTCGGGACGACCGCTCTTGGTCATCCGGCTCGACGATCAGAGCGGGCGGGAGCCGCCCGACTTCGAGTCGCTGCTCGCCGCGCTCGGTCGGGCGATCGCGCTCGCGCGCGAGGAGACGATCCAGCTCCTGCTCGACCTCACGGGCGCGAGCCCCAACGCGGAGCGGAGGCGACGCCTGGCGGACTGGCTCCGCCGAGACGCCTGGGAGGTGCGCGATCGCGTCTCGGCGTTCGCGGTCGTGGCGCCCAACCCGTTCCTGCGCGGGACGATCACCGCGATGCGCTGGTTCTTCCCCGAGAAGATGCTCTACACCGAGACCTTCGACTCGGCAGAGAGCGCGATCGCGTGGATCCGTTCGCGCAGGAGGTGAGCGCGGCTCAGAGCATGAGTCACTTGGATTGACTCATGCTCTGACGTTTCTTGCTCTCACTCGGCTTCGGCCGGCGCGCCGGTGCGCGCGAGCTCTTCGCGGCTGCCGGGCAGCACGAAGACCTCGACACCCTCGAGGCGCGCCACGAGCACGCCGCGGGCATCGAGGATCTCGATGTCGAAGCGCGCCTTCTCGGCGCCCGCGCCGCGCGCGTGCACGCTGCAGCGCACCTCGCCCGAGGGCCGCGCCGCAGGGCCGGGCACGTAGCGCCCGATCGACGTGGGCAGCGAGGCCCCGTGGTGCGTGTGCTTGGTGCGATGCACGGCGAGCTGGAGCGCGCCGTCGAGGAGCGCGCCGTCCGTCGGGGCACCGTCGTCACGCGCCCAGCCGAGCGCGTCGCGGCCCACGAGCGTGCCGCGGATGCCGCGCTCGCCCTCACCGTCGATCGCGTGGATCGCGTGGAAGAGCGGGCCGTGGAAGAGCACGAAGCCGTCGTAGATCGTGTCGCGCACCACCGAGAGCGGGCCGAGATCCTCGGCGCTCGCCGAGGCGGTGCTGCGACCGAGCACGACCGTCGCCGCGTAGTGCTTGAGCGGCAGGCCGGAGCCTGTCTTGCCCACGAGGTGGAGCGAGAGCGTGCCGTCGGGGCGCGTCTCGCAGGTCACCGTGAAGCGATCGCCGACGCCGGCCGCGGGCTCACCCGCCGGGCCGTCGTACTGCGCGAGCCGGATGCCCTTGAGCACCGCGAGATCACGCAGCTCGGCGATCGTGTCGTTCGGGCGGAGCGCTCGTGCCGCCCGGAGAAGCAGATCCATGGCAGTCACCGCGGGGAGCACGGGCGCCCCTTTGACGCGGTGACTATCGACGAAAGGGTGAGACGACCCCGCGATGCGCGCCTCGAGCGTCTCGGTCTTGGGCGCGGCGCCAGCCGCCTCCGCGAGCAGCGCCTCGGGCTTGGGCTCGCCACCGAGCACGATCTCCACGTCGTCGAGATCGAAGCGTCCGAGCTCCTCGCTCATCCAGCGAGCGCCCTCGGCCAGGCCGATGAGGCGCACGCCGAGCTTCTCGAAGCGCGCCTTGAGCGCCGGGCTCACCATGCCGCCTTCCCACGGGCCCCAGCCGAGCGAGCGCACGACCACGTCCTGGCCCGCCGCGCGCCGCCGCTTGCCCTCGAGCGCGGCCACCTTGTTGAGGATCTCGTTGGCGCTCGCGTAGTCGCACTGGCCCACGTTGCCCGTGCGCCCCGCGACCGACGAGAACATCACGATCGCGCGGATCGGATCGGCCTTGGTCGCCTCGAGCATCGCGCGCAGGCCGTGCACCTTCGTCTCGAGGACGCGGTCCCACTGCTCGTCGGTCTTGTCCGCGATGAAGCGATCCGCGATGACGCCCGCGCCGTGCACGAGGGCGCGCACCGGGCCCCACTCCGCACGCACCGGCTCGAGCGCCATCGAGACGCCGACGCCGTCCTGCACGTCGACGGCCACGTAGCGGGCGTCGCCGCCGGCAGCGCGACACGCCTCGAGGGTGCCGCGGATCTCGCGGCTCGCGAGGATGCGCTCGACGCGCTTGCCGAGCTCGGGCGGCGTGAGGGTCTTGCCCTGCGCCTTGCTGAGCTCGAGCACCGCGCGCTTGAGCTGCGCGTCGCCTTGCACGTGCGCGAGCTCGGCCGGCTCGTCGTCGAGCGTGCTGCGACCGAGGAGCACCGCCCGCGCGCCCGTGCGGCGCACGAGCTCGATCACGCAGCCGGCCGTCACGCCGCGCGCGCCGCCGCTCACGACGATCACGTCGCCGCGACCGAGGGGCATCGGCCCGTTCGTGACCCCGCGCGCGACGCTCTCGAGCGCGACCCGCTCTCCGTTCGCGCGCAGGCCCACCTCGGCCTCGACGCCGCCCGCAACGAGCTCGTCGGCGAGGCGCTCGGCCAGCGCCGGACCGCTCGAGCCCGCGCCGCCCTCGAGATCGATCGCGCGCACGCTCGCGCGCGGCCACTCCTGGCGCGCCGTCTTCACGAGGCCCGTGAGACCACCCAGCCACGCGCGCTCGCTGCCCGAGAGGCCGAAGTCGCCACCGAGATCCTCGACCACGACGAACGCGCCGGTCGCGCCCGTGGCGGTCTTGGCCGCGAGCTTGGGCGCGACGGCCCGGGCGACCTGGAACGCGTGCTTGGTGATCGCGAGCGCCTCGTCTTCGCCCGTGAACGGTGCGAGCGCGCCCAGGTAGACGACCGCATCGGTGGTGCTCGCGACCGACTCGGCCGCGCGCGCCTTCACGCCGCGTCGCACGAGCGCCGCCGCGAGCGGTGCCGCGAGGGGCGAGCCGAGCACGACGAGATCCTGCGCGCCGAGCAGGCCCTCCTGCACGAGCCCCGCCGCAGGACGCGGCACGGCACGGAGGACCCAGCGCAGACCGTCAGCCGCCCTGGGGACGGCCTCCGGCAGAGACGCCGATAAAGCGCTGAGCGCGCTCGAGGTCCGCGCGTCGCGCGTGGCCGACGCGCCCGAGGCGCCGATCGCCTTCTCGAGGTGCTCGACGATCTGACCGACGGTGCGCAGCGCGCCGAGCTGCGCGGGATCGAGCTCCGGAAGGCCCGGCGCGCGCTCGCGCACCGCGCTGAGGATCTCGACGCGCTTGATCGAGTCGATGCCGAGATCGGCCTCGAGCTCCATCTCGCGCGTGATCATCTCGGCGGGATAGCCGGTCTTCTCCGCGACCACCGCGAGCATCGTCGCCTGGAGATCGACGTTCGAAGCCGGGGCGCTCGCGTGCGCCGCGGCGCCGTTCGTCGCCGCATGCGCAGGCGCGGCAGCCGGCGCCGGGGCCGACGCGCCGAGCGCGCGACGCAGGTGATCGACGATCTCGCCGACGGTGCGCAGCGCACCGAGCTGCGCGGGATCGAGCTCCGGAAGGCCCGGCGCGCGCTCGCGCACCGCGCTGAGGATCTCGACGCGCTTGATCGAGTCGATGCCGAGATCGGCCTCGAGCTCCATCGACTGCGTGATCATCTCCGCCGGATAGCCGGTCTTCTCGGCCACGACCGTCAGCATGGTCGCCTCGAGATCGACGCTGGACGACGCGGCCTTGGGCGCGGCGCTCGCGGCAGGCGCAGCGCTCGCGGAGACCGCAGGCGCCGCCGCGACCGGACCGCTCGCCGGCAGGTGCGCACGGAGGTGGCTCACGATCTCGCCCACGGTGCGCAGCGCGCCGAGCTGCGCGGGATCGAGCTCCGGAAGGCCCGGCGCGCGCTCACGCACCGCGCTGAGGATCTCGACGCGCTTGATCGAGTCGATGCCGAGATCGGCCTCGAGCTCCATCGCCGGCGTGATCATCTCCGCGGGGTAGCCGGTCTTCTCGGCGACGACGCTGAGCATCGTGGCCTCGAGGTCGACGGTCGGTGCAGCGGGACGCGCAGGCGCGGCCTCGACGCGGGGCGCGGCCTCGACGTGCGGCGCGGGCGGCGCGACGGGCGCCGGACGCGGCGCGGGCGCGGGGGCGACGTACGCCGGCGGCGCGGCGACGGGCGCGGCGGCCACACGCGGCGGCGCGTAGGCCGGTGCCGGGCTCGCCACGGGGGCGGGGCTGGGCATCGGGCTCGGCGCCGCGAGCTGCGCGGGGACGTGCGACACGACGCTGGCGCCCGCTCCGAGCTGGGCGAGCGAGAGGAAGCTCGCCTCGGCGGAGCGAAGGAACGCTGCGTGCGCATCGGCCATCGCGCGTGCGAAGGCCGCGTGCGTCTCGGCGGTCTGTCGTTGCGCCTCGGTGTACGCGCTGAGCCAGCCCGCGGAGGCCACGGCACCAGAAGGGGGAGCGTTGGATCGATCGTCGTTCATGGCAGCTCTCGTTCCGAGGGCGGGCGCCTTCACCGGCGCCGTCGGGGTCGTGATCGGGGAGGACGTGGGACGCGGCGCAGGCGCGCTGGACGCGACCGGTGCGGGCGAGACGGACGGGGTGGACGCGGTGATCGCAGGGGCCGCGCTCGGCGCGCGAGGCGCGGGCGCCGCCGCCACGCTCGTCACGGGCTTGCTCGTGATGGGACGGGGCAGCGCCTTGCTGCCGCCCTTGGGCGGATAGGGCTTGTTGTAGTTCGAGCCGTTGATGGCGAGGACCATCTTCGGCTTCGGGATCGAGCGCGGATCGACCGCGATCTCGAACGCGTTCCAGAGCGGCGCGAGCGAGAGCGAGAGGCCCGCCGTCGCGAGGCGTCCGAGCGCGTGCTGGAGCGCCGTCTCGCCGTGCTGGCCGCGACGATCGGTCGCGATCGCACGGTGCGGGCGATCCCCGAGGATCTTGCCGACGAGGCCCGTGAGCACGTTGCCCGGGCCGACCTCGACGAAGGTCCGCACGCCCATCGCGTGGAGGCGCTCGATCGACTCGACGAAGCGCACCGACGCGCCGAGCTGGCCCGCGAGCACGCGCTTGGCCTCCGTCGACGACGCTGGATACGCGTCGGCGGTGCTGTTCGCGATGACCGGCATCTTCGCGGCGCCGAAGCCGACGCCCTCGAGGAACGACGCGAACGGCGCGACCGCGCTCTCGACGATGGGCGAGTGGAAGGCCGTCGCGACCTCGAGCCGCTTGGTCGTGAGACCTGCGGCCTTGAGCACCGCCTCGGCCTTGCTCACCGCCTCGGTGCCGCCCGAGATCACCACCTGGTCGGGCGCGTTGTGGTTCGCGATCGAGACCTCGAGCTTCTCGCGAGCGACGATCGCCTCGAGATCCGCGCGCTTGGCGATCACGGCGCTCATCGCGCCCTGAGTGGTCTTCGCGGCGTCGCGCATGCGCTCGCCGCGGGCGCGCGCCACGCGGAGCGCGTCCTCGGCCGTGAGGACACCCGCCGCATGCAGCGCCATGACCTCGCCGAAGCTGTGGCCCGCGAGCGCCGAGGGAAGCAGGCCCACCTTGAGGAGGAGCCGGTACGTCGCGAGGCTCGCGGCGCCCAGACCGGGCTGCGCCCACTCGGTCGCGGTGATGCGATCCTTCTGCGTCTTCTCGCCGTCCACCTCGAACGAACGCGGCGGGAACACCACCTCGTCGAGACGGAGCGAGGCGTCCATCGGCAGGCTGGCCGCGAGATCCCACGCGCTCTTGCACGCGTCGTGGCTCATCGCGAGGTCCTTGCCCATGCCGAGGTACTGCGAGCCCTGGCCCGGGAAGAGGAACGCGACGCCGTCGCCTCCGGCGAGCGACGCGGTGCCTTCCTCGAACGACACACCGCTCGCGAGCGAGAAGGGCTTGGCGTCCTTCTCGAGGCGCTCGGCCGCCGCACGCAGCTTCTCGACGAGATCCCGATCGCTCTCGGCGACGACCGACAGGCGCGCGCCCTTCTCGGGCAGCCCCTTCTCCTGCGTCGTGCGCGCGAGGAAGCGCAGCATGCCCATCGCGCCGCTCACCTGCATGCGACCGTCGGCGACGGCCTTCTCGACGTCGCTCGCCATCGTGCGCGCGCTCGCGGCGAGCGCGGCGCGATCGGCCGCGCCGAGCAGCACGAGCTCGGTCGGGCTCGTGCGCTGCTTGAGCGCGTGATCGGCGGGGCCCTCGTACTGCTCGAGGACGACGTGGAAATTCGTGCCGCCGAAGCCGAACGACGAGACGCCCGCGCGGCGCGGATGCTCGCCCGTCTTCACCCACGGGCGCGCCTCGGTGTTCAGGTAGAACGGCGAGCCCTCGATCCCCATCTTCGGGTTGGGCTTGTCGACCTTGATGGTCGGCGGGAGCACCCCGTGGTGCACCGCGAGCACGGCCTTCACGAGGCTCGCCGCGCCAGCCGCCGCCTTCGTGTGACCGATCTGGCTCTTCACGCTGCCGAGCGCACACCACTGTCCAGGCTTGCCCTCGGCCGCGCGCTTCTGCGCCGCGCCCGCGAACGCGAGCTTGAGGCCCTCGAACTCGGCGGCGTCACCGGCCTTGGTGCCCGTGCCGTGCGCCTCGACGAGCTCGACGGTCTCGGGCCCGAAGCCCGCGCCCTCGTAGCAGCGCTCGATCGCGCGCGCCTGACCCTTGCTGAGCGGCGCGTACACGCTGAGCGCCTTGCCGTCGGAGCTCGAGCCCATGCCGCGGATCACGGCGTAGACGCGATCACCATCGCGCTCGGCGTCCTCGAGACGCTTGAGCGCGAGCATGCCGAGGCCCTCGCCGAGCATCGTGCCGTCGGCCTTGTCGCTGAAGGGCCGGCAGTCGCCCGAGGGGCTCAGCGCCGGCGTCTTCGAGAAGCACATGTACATGAAGATGTCGTTCATCGTGTCGCAGCCACCTGCGATCACGAGATCCGACTGGCCGAGCGCGAGCTCGTTCACCGCCATCGAGAGCGCGCTGAACGTCGAGGCGCACGCCGCGTCGGTCACGCAGTTGGTGCCGCCGATGTCGAGGCGGTTCGCGATGCGGCCCGCGACGACGTTGCCGAGCAGGCCCGGGAACGCCGCCTCTTCCCACTTCGTGTAGCTCGCCGAGATGCGATCGCAGACGGCCTGCACCTCGCTCTCGACCATCCCGCTCTCGCGCAGCGCCTTGACCCACACCGGCCGCTGCAGGCGCGCCACCATCGAGCCCATGAGCTCCTGGCCGGAGGTCACGCCGAGGATGCAGCTCGTGCGGGAGCGATCCATCGAGGCGAACTGACCGCGCGTCGCGTCGTCGAGCACCTGCTTGGCCACGATGAGCGCGAGCAGCTGCGTCGTGTCCGTCTGCGGGACGATCGACGGCGGGATGCCCCACTCCATCGGATCGAACGGCACGTCGTCGAGGAACGCGCCGCGCTTGGCGTACGTCTTGTCGGGCTTGGTCGGATCGGCGTCGTAGTAGTCGTCGATCAGCCAGTGCGTCTCGGGGATCTCCTTGAGGAGATCCTTGCCGGCGAGGATGTCTCGCCAGAAACCGGTCTTGTCGAGAGAGCCTGGGAACAGAGCGGACACGCCGACGACGGCGATCGGCGCAAAGGAGCGGCGCTGGCCGCGGGCGGCTTCGACAGGGTCTTTCACGGGGCTCCTCGTCGCGGGCTTCGGATGCGACTTCAAGTCGGTACGGCTGCTCGAAGTGGATGTGCTCGAAGGGGATGTGCGGCGCGCGAGGCATGAGCCTGGCCTCGGCGAAACGCTTGGATAGCGCGCGCCCTCCCGCGCTCTCTGTCACATTTCGGTCAAAGGGCCGGTATTGCCGCACCTCGTCGCGCACGACGCAGCGCGTCGATCTCGTGAAAACGCCGGTGATTCAGCGGCCGCGGCTCACGGTGCCGGGACGGGGCGCTGGAGCAGGCCCAGGCGCTCGCCGACGTCGCGGATCCGCGTCACCAGCGCCCCGACGTCCACGGGCTTCTCGACGAAGTCGCGCACGCCGAGGATCCCGAAGCGCCAGCGCTCCGCGGCTCCGGCCTCCGCGCTCACCACGAGCACGTCGGTCGCCTCGCCGCCGGGGAGCACCCGGATGTGCGAGAGCACCTCGACGCCGTTGAGGCCGGGCAGGTCGTAGTCGAGGAGCACGATCTGCGGCACGCGCCGACGCGCGGACGCGACGGCCTCGGGGCCCGAGCCCACGGTCACGACGTCGATGGGCGAGGAACCGAAGGCCAGCTGCGCACAGCGCGTCGCGAGCCGCGCGAAGACGGGCTCGTCCTCGATGACCAGGATGCGCGGCACGTCCTGCGCGACGCGGATCTCGCCCGAGCCCGGCACCTCGGAGATGCGAGCCTCGGGGATCTCGCGGGCGATCTCGCGCGCCACGGCCGCCAGGCGCGCAGCGAACGCGGCGGCGGTCTGCGGCCGCTCGGCGGGATCCTTGGCGAGCGCGGACGCGAAGAGCGGATCGAGCGGGGCGAGCGCCGGCCGCAGGAGCGACGGTGCGCGCAGCGGCTCGTCGCGATGCATCTCGAGCACCGCGAGCGCCTCGGGCGCATCGAAGGGCACGACGCCCGTCACGAGCTCGTGCGCGACGACCGCGAGCGCATAGATGTCGGACTGCGCGGTCGGCCGCGCGTCGTCGGCCCAGTAGAGCTCGGGCGCGACGTACTGCGGCGTGCCGAGCATCGGCTCGGTGCCATCGAGCGTGTCGTCCACGCTGCTCGTGCGCGCGAGCTCGCGCCGCGCGTCGTGCGCGAGGCCGAAGTCGACGAGCACGGCGCGACCGGTGCCGCGCTCGATGACGATGTTCTCGGCCTTGATGTCCGCGTGCAGCACGCCCGACGCGTGCACGGCGGCCAGGCCGCGCGCGACGTCCGCGATGATCTCGATCGCGCGGTAGAGCGGCGTCTCGGCGCGCGCGCGGCGGTGCATCTCGACGATGGACGCGAGGTCCTCGCCGTCCACGTGCTCCATCACGAAGAACGGCATCTCCTCGTGGTAGCCGAAGGCGTGCACGGCCACGACGTGCTCGTTGCGGATCGCGGCGAGCGCGGCGGCCTCGCGACGGAAGCGCGAGAGGGCCCACCGCAGCTCGGTGCGCGCGACCTTCACCGCGACCTTGCGCTCGAGGGCCACGTCCTCGGCGAGATAGACCGCGCCCATGCCGCCCCGGCCGAGCTCGCGCAGCACGCGATAGCGACCGTCGATCAAGGCGCCCGGATCGAGCCGCGCCGTGGGTTCTTGTCGCGGGACCTGGCCGGACATTCCGGGATGGTCCGACGGACGCACGGCGATCTCAAGGGACCCGCCGTCGGCCGCGAAGCTCGTTGCGACTGCGCGGTGCTTGCGTCTATCGTCCGGGGCGGAGGCCGTCCGACCATGACCCTGCTCGCCCGCTCGACCCCTCGCGCTCTCGTCCTGTTCGTGTGCAGCTTGCTCGCGGCGTCCGCGCTCGCGGCGTGTGGCGGAGGCGGCGGGCGAGCGAACGTGACGCCAGGCGTGATGCCGCCCGGCGAGACGATGACGGGCGTCTACCAGTCGCCGCAGTACGGCGAGATGCACCTCGTGCAGACGGGCGTGCAGGTGGTCGCCGAGTACACGCACGACGAGCGCCGAGGCCGCCTCCAGGGCACCGTGCAGGGGAACCTGCTGCGCTTCGAGTGGACCGAACGCCGCGAGCTCGTCGTGGGGCGCCCGAACATCACCCGCGGCCGCGGCTACTTCCACTTCACGCACGAGGCCGATGGTTCCTTCTACCTGCTCGGCGAGTGGGGTGCGGACAACAACGAGACCGGCGGCGGACCGTGGCGCTCGGTGCGCCTGCGCAACCGCCGCCCGCAGCTGAGCTCGGGAAGCGGTGGCGCCTCGAGCGGCGGCGAGGAATCGAGCGAGCCGCAGGGCGACGATCTCGACAGCCCCGGCTCGTCGTACTCGGGCTCCGGGTCCGGCTCGAGCTCGGGATCGAGCGGCTCGGACGATCTCGGCGATCTCTGATCGGGTGCGTGGACGGCGCGCGCTCGAGCGTGCGTAGATCGGCAGGGCGATGCGGACGGCGGGCTTCGACGTCGAGCGATTCCTCCGCGAGCGCGAGCCCCACTGGCACGAGCTCGAGTCGATGCTCGCGTCGGTCGAGCGCAAAGGGACGCGCTCGCTCGGCATCGAAGGCGCGCGGCGCTTCGCGAAGCTCTACCGCATGGTCTCGGCCGACCTCGTCCGAGCGCGGACCGAGCTCGTCGACGCCTCCATCCAGGACTACCTGAACGACCTCGTCGCCCGCGCCTACCGTCAGGTGTACGCAGGGACCGTGGGCTCGGGCTGGGGCGTGCTGCGCTTCTTCGCGCTCGAGTTCCCCGCGCTCGTCCGGGCCGAGCGAAAGGCGGTCGCGCTCTCCGCGGCGCTCTTCCTCCTCGGAGGGATCGTCGGCGCCGCTGGCATGGCCGTGGACCCCGGCGCCGCGGCCGTGCTCGTGCCGGAGCAACACCAGGCGCACACGCCGGGCGAGCGGATCGCGGAGGAGGAATCGAGCCATGGGCACGGCTCCGACGAGGCCGCGGCCTTCTCGTCATTCCTCTTCACCCACAACATCCAGGTCTCGTTCCTGGTGTTCGCGATGGGCATCACGTTCGGGATCGGGACGACGGCCTTGATGTTCTACAACGGCGTGCCGCTCGGCGCGCTCGCCTGGCAGTACCACGCGTCGGGGCACGGCGTGTTCTTCTGGGCGTGGATCCTCCCGCACGGGATCCCCGAGATCTCCGAGATCGTCATCGCCGGCGCGGCCGGCCTCATCCTCGCGCGAGGGCTCCTCTGGCCGGGCCGCCGAACGCGGCGCGACGCGCTCGTGCACGAGGCCAAGCGAGCCGTGCGCCTCGTCGTGGGCGGGATGCCCGTGCTCGTGCTCGCGGGCCTGATCGAAGGAACGATCAGCCAGATGCACGCGCCCATCATGCCGTACTGGGCGAAGCTGCTCTTCGCCGCCGTGATCGGCACTGGGCTCTTCACGTGGCTGTTCCGCGCAGGGCGCAGCCTCCCCGACGCCGACGCCGAGCGCCTCGATGCGTGAGCTGCTCGTCATCCGCACGCCCGAGAACGTCTCGTTCGAGCACGAGCTCGCCGCGCTCGGCAGCCGCGCGCTCGCGTGGCTGATCGACCTCGTCGCGATCGTGGGGCTCATCCTCGCGGCCTCCATGGCCCTCAGCAGCACGCTCTCGCGCCTGGGCGGCCTGGGCACCGCGGTGCAGCTGATCATCATCTTCCTCATCCAGTGGGGCTACGGCGCGGTCCTCGAGTGGGCGTTCCACGGCAAGACGCTGGGCAAGGCGATCCTCGGGCTGAGGACCGTCAGTGATCGCGGTCTCCGCATCACGTTCCTCGAGGCCGCGATCCGCAACCTCGTTCGCACGGTGGACTTCCTGCCGATCGTCTACGGCGTGGGCGGCACCACGGCGCTGCTCGACCCGAAGGGGCGACGCCTGGGTGACCTCGCGGCCGGCACCGTGGTCGTGCAGGAGCGCCGTGCGCCGCGGCCGGCGTCGTTCCTGCCGCCCTCGGAGCGTCACAACACGTTCGCCTCGGACCCCGCGGTCCTCCTCGCGGCGCGCCGCATCACGCCGCCCGAGCGCGAGATCCTCGTCGCGCTCTGCCTGAGGCGTGAGCAGCTGCCGCTCTCGGTGCGCCACGAGCTCTTCGAGGACCTGGCCGATCACCTCTCCGATCGCCTCGGTCTCCCCCGCCCTGCCTTCTTCTCCGCGGAAAAGTTCGCCGTCCAGCTCGCCGCCATCGTCCTCGGCCAGGGCGCCCCTTCGCCCGGCCGGCGTGCGCCCACCCCCTGACCGCTTGCGCGTCTCCGCGGCTCGCGGGACACTCGGCCCCGTTGCTTGGCTCGTTGGTTCTTTCGTGAGAGCCCGCGTCCCACCCGCTCACCCCTCGGTCTCTCCCACCGTGGAACGTGAGCCTGCCCGGGTGGAACGAACCCCGATCGACCGTTCCCGAGCCGCCTCACACGCGGCCCGCCTGCGAAGGCGGAGACGAGGACGCTCGCCCGAGGCGCCAGGGAACGCAGTTCCGGCAGGAAAGGAGTCAGCGTCAGGAATGGGTCTTCTCTCCACGTGGTCGGCGCGCCAGCTCGCAGGGTCGCTCGCTCACAAACACGGTAGCGCCCCCGCCAGCGGCGACCCCGAACCCCCAGACGGACACGAGGACGCGGACCATTCCCGTCTCGCGTGGTGCGAGATCTGCCAGCGCAGCGAGTACCGCGGGCGCTGGGTCGCGCTCGACGAGTGCCGCTACGACGATCAGGGCAAGGCCGCCGAGGGCGCCGTCGTCGACGCCGACGAGGACCTCGTCGAGCTCTGCAGCCGGATGCGCGCCTCCGATCGGAAGAACTGCGCGATCCTGTTCGCCGACGACGAGTGAGGCCGGGCGCCCGAGGGCGTCTGAAGAGCGCCTGAAGAGGCGCTGAAGCCGCGAGGCCCGAGGTGCAGAGCACGTTCGGGCCTCGTCGTTTCTCGCTCGTCGAGGATCGTCAGGGCACGGGACACCAGCGGGGATCGCGGAACTGGCCACGGGCCTCGCGCTCGGCGCCCGCGGTCCGCAGCTGGCGGAAGAGGGTCTGGGCGCCAGCGCAGTTGCCTCGGGCCAGCTGGCCACCGATCTCGCGGCTGCCGCGCGTGCTGATCGCGGTGCGGAGCTCGCGCGCCTGCGGCGAGCCGCGGCCCGTCAGGCGCTGGATCTCCTGGAGCGACGCGATCGCGTTCGCGAAGTCGCCACGCTGGAGCGCCCCCTGCCCGCTCGCGGCGAGACGTCGCGCCATCGCTTCGTCGGCGGCGCTGACGTGGCGCTCCGGCTCGCGGGAGGTGGTGGGCGGCGTGCTCGTGGTCGGCGGCGTGCTCGTGGTCGGCGGCGTCGTCGTGGTCGGCGGCGTCGTCGTGGTCGGCGGCGTCGTCGTGGTCGGCGGCGGCGTCGTGGTCGGCGGCGGCGTCGTCGTGGTCGGCGGCGGCGTGGTCTGGACCTGATGATCGATCGGCCGCATCACCGGCCCGATGGTGGTCGTCGTCGGGGGCGGCGTGGTCGTCGTGCCCGTCGTCGAGTCGCCGCCGGCGAACGCGAAGACGAGGGCGCCCACACCGATGCCTCCGACCACGAAGAGCGCGAGCACACCGGCCGCGATGAACTTCAGCGCCCCGCCCCCGCCGCTCGAGCTCGTGGGCGTGGTCGCGGCGTACGGCGCCGGTGCGTAGCCCGCACCGGTGTTGTAGCCGCCCGCGGTGCCGGCCCCCGTGTTGTAGCTGCCTCCGCCGTAGGGCGCGGGCGTCTGCGCCGCCGCGTAGGACTGCTGGCCCGTCGGGATCACGTTCACGCCGCTCGGCGGCCCACCCACGCCCATGCCCGCCGGCAGCGGAGAGGTCTGCTGGAAGGGCGGCGCGCTGGGCTGCGAGGGGTTCGTTCCGAACGACGCCTGACCCGTGGGCGCGGGGGAGGTCTGCGGCCGCATCCCGCCCGCGGAGGTCGCGTTCGTCCAGGCCTGCTGGACGTCGGCCTGCCCCGTCACCTCCGTCATGAACTGGAGGATGTTGGACTGGCGGTGGTCGGGCGACTTCGACAGCGCCCGCATGATCGCGTCCTTCTTGGCCTGCGGGATGGCCGCGCCGCGCGGGTGCGCCTCGAACGGTGTCGGAGGTGCGGTGAGGTGCTTGGTCGCCCACTCCCACGGCGTCTTGGCGTCGAAGGGCAGCTGGCCCGTGAGCATCTCGTAGGCGACCACGCCCATCGAGTAGATGTCCGAGCGCGCATCGAGCTGCTTTCCCGAGAACTGCTCGGGGCTCATGTAGGGCGGGGTGCCGAGCACCATGCCCTGCTTGGTGAGCTTGGCCTTCTGCGGATCCTCGGCGTCGCCCTTCTTCGCGATGCCGAAGTCGAGGACCTTCACGAAGTCGTGCTGGCCGCCGCGATCCGTGAGGAGGATGTTGTCGGGCTTGAGGTCGCGGTGGACGATGCCGCGCTGGTGCGCCTCGTTGAGCGAGCCGCAGACCTGGATGAGGATCTTGTCGACGCGCGCGGGCTCGAGGGCCCCCTGTTGCTCGAGCTCGGCGGCCAGGGCGCGGCCCTGGATGAACTCCATGACGATGAACAGGGTCTGGTCGTCGAGCTGACCGAAGTCGAAGAACTGGATCGTGTTCGGGTGGGAGAGCTCGATGACCGTCTCGCACTCGCGGTTGAAGCGCGCGACGATCTGCGGATCCTGCGAGAACTCGGGGTGGAGGGTCTTGATCGCGACCTTGCGGGTCGCGGCGCCCATCTTCTGTTCGGCCTCGTAGACGCGGCCCATGCCGCCCTCGCCGAGCAGGCGCGTCGGCCGGTAGCGCCCCTGGATGACCTTGCCGACCATGGGATCGGCCTGATCGGCGACCTCGACCTCGAGCATCGCGCCGCAGCTCAGGCAGAACTTCGCGTGGTCTTCGTTGGGATGCTGGCAGCGTTGGCAGATGCGGGCCATGGGCTCTCGGGGGCGTCGCGCAAAAGCGCGGCTCGGAACTGGCGCACCTGCGCCGGACGGGCTTGGGGCTGACCGTGGGAGACGGCTCTGGGACCGCGAGTCTAATGGCCTGCTTGGCGCTTTGCGAGATCGGCGGTCCAGAAGCGCTCTCGCGGGTCGGCCGAAGCCTCCGCGATCGGGTCCGCGCCTGCTGCGCCGCGGGTATGCTCGCACCCCATGAAGAGCCTCGAGACGCTCGCGGCGATGGCCCTCGGATCGAAGGGCCCGATCGTGTTCCTCACCGGCGCCGGCATCTCCGCCGAGAGCGGGATCCCCACGTTCCGCGGGCCCGAGGGCTACTGGCAGGTGGGCTCGAAGAACTACCGCGCCGAGGAGCTCGCGACCCACGAGGCCTTCCTCGAGATGCCCGAAGAGGTGTGGGCCTGGTACCTCTACCGGCGAGGCGTCTGCCGCGCCGCGGCCCCGAACCCCGCGCACCTGGCGCTCGTCGAGGCGGAGCAGCTCCTCAGCGATCGCTTCCTCCTCCTCACGCAGAACGTGGACGGCCTGCACCTCCGGGCCGGCAACACGCTCGCCCGCACGTTCCAGGTGCACGGCAACATCGACTACCTGCGCTGCGAGGACGAGCACCCCGCGATCCGCCCGATCCCCGAGGCGATCGACCTCGCGTGGGCCAAGGAGCGCAAGCTCTCGGCCGAGGAGATCGCGATCCTCCAGTGCTGCCGTGGGCGCTGGTCGCGGCCGCACGTGCTCTGGTTCGACGAGTCCTACGACGAGCCGCTCTTCCGCTTCGAGAGCTCGCTCGCGGCCGGTCTCGAGGCCGCGATGCTCGTCGTCGTCGGCACCTCGGGCGCCACGACGCTGCCGACCTACGTCGTCGCGACCGCGGCCAAGCGGAACATCCCGCTCGTCTGCATCAACGCCGACCCGAGCCCGTTCACGAAGCAGACCGAGTCGATCGACAACGGCCTCGTGCTCCTCGGCACCGCCGGCGAGCACTTGCCGAAGGTGCTCGACGCCTTGCGGGCCTCGCACACCTGACGCGGGGTGCCTTCTCCGACGACGAACTCGCCGCGGTCGAGGCTGACGACACGACGAAGCGCAAGGTCGTCCGACCAATGGCGCGCAGCGGAGACCGAATCCTCACCTCCGACCCCGACGATCTCACACGCCTGCTCGAGGCTGCGCGGGTCGAGGTCGAGGTCGTGGTGGTCTGAACGGAACGTTCGCGCGGGGGAGACCCCCG
>JBILLJ010000230.1:0-9923 GCA_044376125.1 Sandaracinaceae bacterium | reverse complement strand
CCGCCGGAGACCTCGGGGAACGTGCGCGCTCCATTGCTACCTCGGTAGCAAGGATGCGCGGTGCCCGGTGCGATGGCAAACCACCGGTGGGGGAACGGGCGCGGAATCAGAGCCGGACTCGCGCACGGGCGCGGGAACCGGCCCGACTCAACCCTGGCGGAGCATCTGCACCACCCAGTTCACGTGACGCCCGAGGACCGGGCGCTGGGCGTGCTCCTTCAGCATCGCGGTCTCGAGGATGCGCGCGTGATCGGAGAGGTTCGTCATGAACGTCGAGCCGCGGATCACCTGCCCCGAGGGGCTCACCTGTCGGCCGGTGATGCGCGTGCGCTCGAGCACGCCGAGGCACGCGAGGCGCAAGAGCTCGTAGCGCTGCTCTTCGTGGCCGGGCTCGGCGGCGACCGAGACGATGAGCTTGCCGAACGTGGGGTCCTTGTTGACGAGCTTGTCGCCGACCTCGAAGCCCACGTCGAAGCGCACGCCGAGCTCCGCGAGGCCCTTCACCCCGGAGGCGCGGAGCGCGCGGAGCACCTCGTCTCCGCTCGGCACCTCGATCGTGTCGAAGACGCCCGCGTTCGGCAGGAACAGGCCGCGGCCTCCATCGCGCGAGTCCTTCACGTCCGGGCGCCACGACTCGGCGTTCACGCGCAGTTCGCGGGCCACGCGCGTGTGCACCACGTCCTCCTGCGCGAACGGGATCGGCGCGCCGCGCGCGATCTCGATCTGGAGGCGCACGAGATCGAGCGGCTCGAGCGCATCGCCACGGCGGATGCGGTGCGCTTCTTCGGTCACCGGGTGCTCCACCTGGATGCGCGTGTTCATCTCGAGCAGGTAGAAGTGCCCGTCCTTGTACATGAGCTCGACGGTGCACGCGCCGACGTAACCGCACGTGTCGGCGATGCGCACCGCGATGTCCTGGATGCGCGCCTCGAGGTCGGGCCGCTGGCGCAGGAGCGCGGGCGGTGCCTCCTCCTGGATCTTCTGGCTCGCGCGCTGCTCGGTGCAGTCGCGCATGCCGAAGTGGCGCGTGTTGCCGTAGCGATCGCGCAGCACCTGCACCTCGAGGTGCACCGTCTCGGGGATGTTCTGCTCGAACATCACGCCCGGATCCCAGCCGTTGACGCGGATGTCCTCGAGCACCTTCTGCACCGCGGCGGGCACGCCTTCGGGCTTCTGGATCACGACCTGTCCGCGACCGCCGCCGCCGTTGGCGGCCTTGAGCCGACCGGGGAACTGGAAGCGCTTGGCCGCGTGCGCCTCCTCGATGCGCTGGATGATCACCGCGGGCTCGTTCGAGTCGAGCACGATCCCCGGCGTGACCGCCGCGGGATCCTGCGCCTCCGCGAGCGCACGGAACTTTCGCTTGTCGCCCGCGCGCTCGACGACGTCCTGCGTCGGTCCGACGAAGACGAGGCCCTCTCGGCGGAAGTGCTGGATGGCCGCGCCGTTCTCGGCGAGCGGGCCGTAGCCCGGATAGATCGCGGCCCGCGCGAGCGCGGCCTCGGCGCCTTCACCGAAGCGCGTGCGGAAGGCCTCGCGCACCTTGGCCGCGATCTGCTGCGGGTTCGCGTAGGTCTCGCGGAACGTGCCTTCGAGCGGGATCGCGAAGCCGCCGGCCTTCGTCGCGAGGCGCACCTGGAGCGCGTCGAGATCGTCGAGGCGGCTGTGGAGCACGACGGGCGTGAGGCCCATCGCGAGCGCGACGCGCACCGCGCGCACGCCCATCTCGCCCTTGTCCGCGATGACGAGAAACTCGAGCGCGCCATCGCCCACCGTCGTCGCGGGCAGGGTGCGCAGATCGTAGGTCGCGAGGTAGACGAGATCGGCCGTGCGCGGCGCGCTCGCGTGGAGCGAGACGGCCTGATCCCGGAGGCGCGCGCGCAGCGCCGCGCGAGGCACCTCGTGCACGTGCATCCCGACGAGGAGCTCGAGCGTGTCGTCGCCGGGCTCGTTCCCGAGATCGAGGGCCGAGGCGAGCGACTCCCACGGCGCCATCGCGAAGCCGTGCGCGCGCTCGACGTCGACCCGTGCGCGCGCCGCCGCGATGCGATCGACGAGCGCCCGCAGGCGCGCCGGGCCGTCGGCCGCGTGGCGCGTGAGCGGGCCCTCCCAGGCGAAGTGCGTGAGCCAGAAGTCGCCGTTGGCGATCAGGTAGCGCAGCGCGACGAGGCGGTGGCCGACCGCGCCGAGCGGCAGCGAGAGCAGCTCCGGCAGGCGCGCGCCGGGCACGCCGATGGCCGTGGAGAAGACGGCGTTCGGGCCGAGGCTGCCGACGGCGGGGGTGAGCTGGGCGCGGACCGCCGCGAGGAGGTCGGTCTCGCGCGCGGCACGAAGGGTGTGGGGTTGCGTCATGAGGCGATGGCGCGCGGTGGAAAGGAAGCGTCTGGGTCCGCGCGAACGGGCGACGATTGCATCGCTCCGACGTGCGCACAACCGCCGAGCGGCGGTGGTAGGCTCCGCGCCCGGAGGCCCGATGGATCTGTCGTTCACACCGGAGCAAGAGGCGTTTCGCAAGACCGTGCGCGAGTTCCTCCGCGACGCGATGCCCGCCCACATCAAGGCGAAGGCGGAGGTCGATGGTCACTTCGAGATGGAAGAGACCATGGAGTGGCACAAGGTGCTCTATCGCCAGGGCTGGGTCGCACCGCACTGGCCCAAGGAGCACGGCGGACCGGGTTGGGATGCCGCGCAGCGCTTCCTCTTCGGTGAAGAGCTCGAGAAGAGTGGCGCCCCCATCCTCTCGCCCTTCGGCCTGTCGATGGTCGGCCCGCTGATCATCCAGTTCGGCAACGACGCCCAGAAGGCGCGTTACCTGCCGAAGATCCTGAGCGGCGAGGAGAAGTGGTGTCAGGGCTACTCCGAGCCCGACGCCGGCTCCGACCTCGCGTCGCTGCGCACCACGGCCGTCGACGACGGCCAGGGCAACTTCGTCGTGAACGGACAGAAGACCTGGACGACGTACGGCCAGTACGCCGACTGGATCTTCTGCCTCGTGCGCACGGACCAGAACGTGAAGAAGCAGGCGGGCATCTCGTTCCTCCTCATCGACATGAAGACGCCCGGCGTGCGCGCGGTGCCGATGCTCACGACCGGCCACACGCCGGCCTTCTGCGACACGTGGTTCGAGAACGCGGTGGTGCCCAAGGAGAACGTCGTCGGCCCCGTCAACGGCGGCTGGGGCATGGCCAAGGCGCTGCTCGGCCACGAGCGCACCCTCATCGGCGCGGTCGGTCTCTCGACGCGCGCGCTCCTGCGCGTGAAGCGCATCGCGCAGAAGACGATCGTGAACGGCAAGCCGCTCTTCGAGGATCCCGTGTTCCGCACGAAGATCGCGCGCCTCGAGGTGAAGCTCGAGTCGCTGCGCGTGCAGAACTACCGCGCGCTCGCGGGCGCGCAGCTCGGTCACGCGCCCGGCCCCGAGAGCTCGATCCTCAAGATCCGAGGCTCCGAGATCCAGCAGCAGTGCTTCGAGCTCGCGATGGAGGTCATGGGCCAGAACTCGCTCGCGTGGTTCAACGACGCCGACGTCGTCTCCCCCGGTGAGCAGTGGGTCGCCTCCTCGTTCAACTACCTCCGGGCGACGACGATCTACGGCGGATCGAACGAGATCCAGCGCAACGTCATCGCCAAGATGATCCTGGGTTTGCCTTCCTGAGGGGCTGGGCGCCCCCTCGCGCGTCGCACGCGCTCACCCCATCCGGGATTCGCTCGTCGCTCCGCTCCTCACTCACCCGCTTCGCGTTCCGAGCCGGGGCCCCAACCCCGTCTCGGCGCTTCGAGGCGATGTCTCGAGTCGATGGGCCAACCACGTTGCGAGTCCCGAGGCCTCGGTACCGTCTTCGACCTCTCAGCAGCCTCCGCACCCCGTACAGGTGAGACATGGATTTCGAGCTGAACGACGATCAGAAGCTCCTCAAGGACAGCGCGGCGCAGTTCACCAAGAGCTCGCCCGTCTCGCGCTTTCGCAAGCTGCGATCGCACGCGTGGGCGCACGGCGGCCACGAGGTGGTGTCGCACCCGCAAGGCTGGGAGCCGGCGGTGTGGAAGCAGATGGCCGAGCTCGGCTGGCTCGGCCTCTTCTATCCAGAGAGCGTCGGTGGCCTGGGCCTCTCGTTCTTCGACCTGAGCCTGGTGCTCGAGGAGCTCGGCAAGACGCTCGTGCCCGAGCCGATCCTCGCGTCGGTCGTGCTCGCGGGCGGTGCGGTGTTGAAGGCCGGAACCGCCGAGCAGCAGAAGCGCCTGCTCGGGCCCATGGTCGACGGCAAGACGAGCCTCGCGCTCGCGTGGGCCGAGAAGGACGGCCGCTACGACGCGAGCCGCGTGAGCACGACGGCCAAGAAGGACGGCGGAAGCTGGTCGCTCTCCGGTGAGAAGGTCTGGGCGCTCAACGGCCACGCCGCGGACACGATCCTCGTCTCGGCCCAGACCGGCGCGGGCCTCTCGCTCTTCGCGGTGCCCAAGGACGCCAAGGGCCTCTCGATCGAGAGCGTCAAGACGATGGACGGCCAGCGCGCCGCCCGCGTGCGGCTCTCGAGCGTCGTCGTCGGGGCGGAGGAGCTGCTCGGCACCGAGGGCGCGGCGCTGCCGGCGATCGAGGCCGCGCTCGATCTCGCGGCCGCGGGTGCGTGCGCGGAGGGCTTCGGCCTCGCGAGCACGGTGCTCTGGATGACGGTCAACTACCTCCAGGTGCGCAAGCAGTTCAACGTGCCGATCGGCTCGTTCCAGGCCCTCCAGCACCGCTCGGTCGACATGTTCGTCGAGACCGAGCTGCTCAAGTCGACGGCGATCCTCGCCTGCCTCAAGGCCGATGACGCCGACGCGAACGAGCGTCGGCGCGCCGTGTCGATCGCGAAGGCGCAGCTCGCGGCCGGCGGCAAGAAGGTGCTCGAGAGCGCCATCCAGCTCCACGGCGGCATCGGCATCACCGACGAGCACGACGTGGGCCTCTACTTCAAGCGCATGAGCGTGCTCAACGCGCTCTTCGGCGACGAGGAGCACCACCTCGCCCGCTACGCGAGCCTGCCGAGCTTCGAGCCGAGCGCGGTGTGACGCTGCGGGCGGGGGCGCTCCGCCGCTGCACCCTGGCTGCGGGCCTCGTGCTCGCCTGCGTGATCGGGCAGGCGAGCGCGGAGGCGGCCAGTGCGGAGGCGGCCAGTGCGGAGGCGGCCAGTGCGGAGGCGGCCAGTGCGGAGGCGGCCAGTGCGGAGGCGGCCAGTGCGGAGGCGGCCAGTGCGGAGGCTGCCAGTGCGGAGGCCTGCTGCTCGTCTTCCGGTAGCTCCGGCAGGCCGGCTCAGTACGCTTCCTGACCGAGGTAGTTGCCCGGCGGGTCGTAGTTGCAGGTCCAGATCTCGGCGCCGTTCGAGCACGTGGCCATGCCGCAGCCCAGACGCCGCGTGTTGCGCCAGACGACCTGCGTGTAGTGCCCGCAGCCGCTCGAGTTCATCGCCGCCACGCACGACGCGTTGCACGCGTCGCCGCGCATGAACGGACCGAACGTGTAGCACTCGATCTCCTCGTGCCAGCTCGCGACGACGTCCGCTGCGGAGATCGACAGCCCCCTCTGCCAGTAGAGGTTCTCGCCGTAACCGTTGCTCGAGTGCATGAGGCCGCAGCCGTTGTTCGCGAGCTCCTCCGAGTACGCCTGCGCGACGGCCGCGAGGTCTGCGTCCCACACCAGCGCGGGGATGGGCGTGTCGGTGACCGCCATCGCGCGGAAGCGGTTGTGCGCTTCCGTCATGCCGACCATGCGGCCCGTCTCGCCTGCGCTGGCGTTGAACGCGTCGGGCTCCGCCGCGACGAACGCGTCGTCGCCGGGCGTGACGAACGCGTCGGTCTCCATCGTGGTCATGCCGGCGTCCTCGCCGCTCGTCGGCGGCGGAGAGCCAGAGTCACAGCCGGCGGTGGCCAGCGCCGCGAGGAACGAGAGGCGGAGGGTCGAACGCAACTGCATGGGGGCTCTCCGGCGAAAGAAGAAAGACTTCACGAACCGACGCGACCCGAAACGACTAGGGCACGGTGACGCTCACGTCCAGCCAGCAGCCACGGGCGCCGAGGTGGCCATCGCGCACGATGACCCAGAGACGCAGGGTGCCTGCCTCGTCCGGCGTGGTCCACGTGGTCTCGCGGCTCGGAGGCCGCGTGGTCTCCGCGCCGAGCGCGCCACCGGTGGCGTAGAACGAGTAGTACTCGTTCTCTCGGCCGATCCGGATGTTGCCGGTGTAGTCCCAGATGGGGAACTCCTCCGTCCAGTCGATCCCCGGGATGGGCTGCACGGTGAGCTCGGTGTCGGCGGGCACGCTGACCGGGCCGCGCGTCGGAACGCACCGGAAGTCGAGGAGGTCGTCGGGCATCGCGACGTCGGCGTCCTCGAGCGGGCCCGCGCTCCCATCACCCACGCTGAAGAGGACGACCGGAGGGTTCGTCGTCGCGGGCGGAAGAGGCGCCTCGCGCGTGGTGATCGCGAGCGTCTTGACGCCGCTGACCAGCACGGTCCCGCTCGCATCGAGCACGTCCACCTCGACCTGGAACGGGATGCCGGCGCTCTCGAGGATCAGCGTCAGGAAGCTCGCGTCGAAGCTGCCGCCGCTCGGCAGGCTCGTGATGAGGCGCGCGAGCGCGGCAGTGCGGTCGCCGGGCACGAGCGCCGTGGGGCCCGTGCTCTCGAGCGTCTCGCACGTGTCGGGGATCGGGAGGTCGGCGGGGATCTGTGCTGCGTCGAGCACGCGCGGCAGGCTCGCGCAGAGGCGCCAGCGGTACGTCGTGTTGGTGCCCTCTGGATCGGTCGGGACGTACGCGATCGCGCCGAGCCGCAGATCGGTGCCAGGCGCCGACTCGGGATGATCGGCCATGATCGCGAGGATGCGCGGCGTCTTCACCAGCGTGGGTGGGTCGAGCGCGCCCAGGCAGCCCGACATCGGCAGCGAGAGCGGCAGGGCGAGGGCCGCGGCCCGCGCGAGCGCGACAGTCGTCTTCGTGGAGGAGGTCATTCGAAGATCGCCCGGATGCCGAGGGTGCCGAGGATCGGGAGGCCGGGAATCGGCACGCTCCGCGCGTAGTCGTACTGGTACACGACACCTTCGGAATTCTGGCCGTAATAGACGTTGAGGACGTCGAGGTAGACGGTGCCAGTCACGAAGTCGAGGTCGAAGTCCCGGTCGATACGGATGTTGAGCTGGTGGTAGATCGGCAGTCGCTCTCCGCGGTCTTCGAACGTCGCGTCGTACTCGTTGGCGTCCGCGTCGTAGACGGTGGACGCGGGCGAGAGGGTGGGGCGGCCGGTCGCGAGCTGGAACGTCGCGCCGAAGCGCCAGCCATCGAACGAGTAGCTCGCGGCGAGGTTCAGCACGTGCGTCTGATCGAAGCCGAAGGGGCGCCACTCACCGCCGGGGTTGATGCGCTCGGAGCGAGAGAGCGTGTAGGAGATCCAGCCGTAGAAGCCCTCTTCCACCGGGCGGCGGATGAGGACCTCGAGGCCGTACGCGCGACCCTCCTGATCCGCGCGGAAGAACTCGCGGCGGGGCTGACCATCGGGGCCCATCACGATCTGCTGGGAGAAGCGCGCGATGTCGAACATGTGGCTGTAGAAGCCGTTCACCTCGAGGTCGATGTCGAACGGGAGGTCGGCCTCGACACCGGCCGACGTCTGCCACGAGCGCTGGGGTCCGAGGTTCGGATTGCCACCTTGCGCGATCGTCTGGAAGGCGATGGGCGGCTGGGTGAAGAGGCCCGTGGCCGCCTTCACCGTGACCTCGGGGACGATCGCCCAGCGCACGACGCCGCGCGGGTCGGGGGCGACGTCGGTGAGCGTTCCCCAGCGCAGCAGCTCGAGGCGGGTGCCGAGCGAGATCTCGACCGGATCGAAGTCGAGCACGGCCTCGCCGTAGATCGCGGGCGTCGAGCGCGCGACGCGGGCGTTGATCTGGATGAGGAACGGGTCGAAGACCGGGCGCGGATACTCACCCAGGCCCGTGGGCGAAGGCGCGGTGATGCCGATGCCGAAGACGTTCGCGGCGGCGTCGATGCCGAAGTTCGTGCGGAGCCACGGCTGCACGGGCAGCGATGCGTCGAGGCGCAGGCCGAGCTCGAAGCTCTCGATGTCGAACTGCTGCTGCGCCTGCCCCGCGGTGCGTGAGCCGAACGACGTGCCGTTGCGGCCGATCGCGCCCGAGAGGCGGATGAACGAGTCGGGGCCGAGGCGCCAGTCGATGCGGGCGATGGCGCGCTGGAAGTTGTAGTTCACGCGCGTGTTCGAGCCGTCGCTCGTCGCGCCGCCCATGAGCGCGCCGCTCTGATCGAGGAGATCGTCCGAGCCGAACGCGAAGAGCGAGACCGAGAGGTGATCGTCGAAGCGGTACTCGCCGCGGAGCTGGTAGTCCGTGTACGAGACCTGAAGGCCCTGGATGAAGAGCGGGACCAGCAGCTCGTAGTAGCTGCGACGGAACGCGATCGAGACGTTGCCGCGCTCGAACGGGATCACGGCGAGCACGCTGGCGCGCAGCAGATCCACCTCTGCCTCGAAGCGGAACGAGCGAACGTCGTCGGGGATGCCCGTCTCGAGCGCGACGACACCCGCCGAGTAGCGGCCGAGCGTCGCGGGGTAGCCGCCGGGATAGAAGCGCAGGCGGTTCACGAGGCGCGACGAGATGACCGCGGGGCCCGCCCCGAAGTGATAGAGGATCGGGACGGGGAAGCCGTCGACGAAGAAGCCGGTGTTCTGGAAGTTCGCGCCGCGAACGAGGAAGAAGCCGAGCCCGAACGGCGAACGGACGACACCGGGCAACGTGGCCACGACGCGCAGCGGCTCACCGAAGGTGCCAGGCACCGTGCTGAGCTCGGCGCCCGTGAGCGTGATGCGCGAGGCCGCGCCCGCCTCGGGGCGATCGACCGTCGCGCGCGCGCCGAAGGTCGCGAGCTCGTCGTCCGGGATCGAGTCGGGATCGACGACGGGGACCTCGGTGCCTTCGGTCCCCTCGGTGCCTTCGGTCCCGCCTTCGGTCTCGGTGCCTTCGGTCTCGGTGCCTTCGGTCTCGGTGCCGGCTTCGGTCTCGGTGCCTTCGGTCTCGGTGCCGGCTTCGGTCTCGGTGCTCGCTGGCACCTCGGGCGCGGCGACCGTGATCGCGTAGCGGAAGCGCACGCGCGCTGGGATCGGCGTGCCATCGCGCGTGGCGGGAGAGAAGTGCATCCCGCGCGCGGCCTCGAGCACGAGCGCATCGACGTCCTCGCGCACCGGCGCCACGAGCGTCGCGTCGCGGACGGCGCCGTCGGAGCCGATGGTGAGGAGGAGCTCGACCCCGGTGCCTTCGGGCAGCGGCTCGGCGCCTTCGGGCAGCGTGACCGCGGGGGCGTCGAGCACGCGCGGCGGCACCATGACCGGCGGGGCAGGAGGTGTCTCGACCGGCGGTCCCGCGTCTTGCGCGCCCGCGTCGGGCACCCCCGCGTCGGGCACCCCTGCGTCGGGCACCCCTGCGTCGGCGTCCTGTGCGCGCGCGCCGGGCGCGGCAGCCACGATCCCGACGGCGATCACGACGAGCGTGATCATCCAGCGGAAGCGACTCACGCGCGGGGTCGTCACGGGGTCATGGAGTTACCACAACGCTCCGGGGCCCAGCACGAGGAATCCTCACGCTCGCATGCATCCCGTCGCGGCAGCGCGCGTCGAGGTGGGCGCGCTCACCGAGCTCCGCGCGCGGAGCCCGATCACGACGATCGTGCCGATCGCGAGGCCCAGGCCATCCGCCGCGAGGTCGAGCAGATCGAACGTGCGGCCCGGGACGAAGAGCTGGGAGAGCTCTTCGGCGAGCACGATTGGCACCGCGATCCAGAGCGTGCGCCCCCGCGATCGCGTCGCGCCCTCGAGCATCGCGCCCAGACCGAGGGCGAAGACGAGGTGCCCGACCTTGTCGAGCAGCGGCACGTCGTGGACG
>JBILLJ010000351.1:0-2610 GCA_044376125.1 Sandaracinaceae bacterium | reverse complement strand
TGTGCGCTTCGGTCGTGGCAAGTACCAGACGGAGCTCTGGTGGGATGGCCTCCGCATCGCCGCCGAGGAGGAGCTCGTCGTGGAGCGGGGCCCCGACGGCTCTGCGTCCACGCGACGTGCGCGTCTGCGCATCTACGGATATCCGAGCCTCGACGCGCTCGTGCCCTCGGGCTTCGTGGACTACGCGAGCCGCGACGCCGCCCCCGCGAGCGGCGCTGTCTACCAGGTCTTCACCGACCCCACGGGCCTGCCGCTCGCCATCGAAGACGCCCGCGGCGAGACGGTCTGGTGGGCGACTGGCACGCACCCCTACGGCGACGTCGAGGTGCACCCCTCGAGTCGAATCGACTACGCGATGCGCTGGCCCGGCCACCGCCTCGATGCGACCTTGGGCCTCTTCTACAACCGCTTCCGCGACTACGACCCCACGCTCGCCCGCTACCTCCAGACCGACCCCATCGGCCAGCGCGGCGGCATCAACGTCTACGCCTACTGCAACAACCCCCTCAAGGAAGTCGACCTCCTCGGCCTCGCCGGCACACACGGCCAGCACACCCCCAACCCAGCCCCCGACGGCGATGCCGCGAGCACCACGGGGCATCCCCACACGGAGGGGCCACCGGCAGACCCGCGGGTACCGCCCCACCTCACGGCAGACGGACCGCCCGAAGTGAGTCGTGCGGTACTGGTCGAAGCCCGCGAGGCACAGCGGAGAGCCCAAGCGATTCACGATACGATCGAAGCCGAGACAGGCGTTCCGTTCCGGGCGACCATTGCTGCCGACGGCGTCGAGGTAGTCAATGGATATGGCGCAGACAGGTCGCCTCGCGGCAGAAGTCTCGCGCCAGACGATGCACACCTTTCCGGACCCGCGATGGTAGAACACACGCGTGCCATGGGGGAGGCGCTCCATGACGACCCCAATCACTACATCCGAGGTGCGGGGGCCAACGACCGCGGCGTTCTCGGCCAGGCGAACGCGACGCACGGCGAGCGACTCGTGGTTCGTCATCACAGCGCCACCGAGACTCCGGTCGACGGTGTCATGCCGCCCGTCGGTGTATCTCGCGAGACGTGCGGCGACTGCCGCCAGTGGATCCGTGGACATTCGGAATACACCGGAACGACCAACGTCGTCGCCGATCCCGTCCACACCCGAGTCTTCCACGGAGATGGAACTGTCGACGTATACGATGCGAATGGGACGCGTCTCCGACGCATCTCGGCTGGCGACGATGACTCCCAGGAGTCGACTCGTGGGAGATACGAAGGCATCGTCTGGTGAGGAATTGGAGGCGGTGAGTTGATGAGCGACGATATCTCCCGAGTCATTGCATCGGCCGTGCACGCACTGGAGAATGACCCACGACACCACCTCCCCCTCGAGTGGCGGGTCCGGCTGTGGGCGGCGTACGGCCCCTTTCGTTCGCTGGCGGAAGATCGAGACGCACGACCATCCGTACCACAGCGGTGTCGCGCTTCGCTCTTCCTCGCATGTGTCCGATGGGGGCTCCCCCGCGTCGAACTGACAACCGCCGATGAGGCTGGCGTACGGGGCGCGGTCTTGCTCGCCGAAGAACACCTGGGGTCCGGCGGCCAATGGCAGCGCTGTCGTGACCGCGTCTACTCGCTCGAGTCGACGATACAAGCGTTTCCCGAAAGAGGGACCGACGACTTCGCGGCCATGTATCTTCTTCAGGCGGCAAGTTCCGCGCTTGCGGCATCGTCCGGCGACTGTGCGGAGTTTGCCGAGGGCAGATTGGACGATGCCGTACTGGACCGCTGGGACTCCGGGATGTATGTGTCGTGGATCGCCGCTGGGGCCGCCCCTTGGGACCCGTCTACTTCGGCCCAGGACGAGCTGAGAGAACGATATTGGCGCTGGTACCTGCAGACCGCGGCAGGCCTATCCGACGACAACGTGCGGTAGCCCAGCGCTGCGCAGGGCCCAGCTCCGTGCAGAGACCTGCTTGTGCTCCGGCGTTGCATTTGCGCGCCCCTCGAGAATGCCGACGAAATCGGGGGGGTGTCGCCGGACCTGAAGAAACGCGGAATTCTGGACCGGCCGATCAGGGCTTCTTCCGCTTCGGCCTTCGCTTGGCCTCTTCGGCCTCTCGTAGGCGCCAGCTCTTTCCCTCGATGGGGATGACGTCGGCGTGATGGACAGCTCCGTGCAGAGACCTGCCTGTGCTCCGGCGTTGCATTTGCGCGCCCCTCGCGAATGCCGACGAAATCGGGGGGCGCAGTGTGTCATGGGTCCACTCGTTCGCAGGGAGGTTCGTCGCAGACACCGCAGCTCGTTCGGCGGTTGGCTTCGAGTCGGCGGGCGCGGGCTTCGCGACAAGCGTCTTCCAGTGCGGGGGCGGGCCTGCCCTCGTATGCCTCGGTCGGTGTGCGGCCGCCGAGCTCGACTCTCGGGATGAGGTCGTTGTGATCTCCCACGTACTGAGCCACGAGTCGCCGCACCGCGTCGAGGGTGTCGGGCCGGTGGAGGTACAGCCAGCGGTGCTTCAGGGCAGACCAGAAGGCCTCGATCATCGAGTTCGAGAACGACACCTCGACCTGAGCGATGACGCGCGTCACGAGGGTCGCGAGCTCGGCGTCGCTCGT
>JBILLJ010000109.1:0-32296 GCA_044376125.1 Sandaracinaceae bacterium | reverse complement strand
GAAGGAACGGCGCGTGGAAGCCCCACCTGCAGGAATCATCCGGGTCCCGAGCGCACGAAATGCAGGAGATTCGAGCCTCCGCTGGCGGATTGGCGGGCGCCTGGCGGCGCAATTCCGCCAGGGGGGCCAACGCGCACTCGGTGCGCGGCCGGTCTGACGGAGTCCTTCCAGGCTCCGACTCCGCCCCCGAGCGAGCGAGGTCCGACACCGATCCCGCGCGAGGTCCGACACCGGCCCCGCGCGAGGTCCGCGCCCGCGCGAGGTCCGACACCGAGCCCGCGCGAGGTCCGAGGTCCGACACCGATCGCGCCGATCGCGAGGTCCGACACCGATCTCGGGCGAGGTCCGACGCCGAGGCGCCGGCTCAGTGCTCGACGACGGGCAGGACGAGGGTCGCGACCAGCCCGCGACCTGCGGGCGATGCAAAGGTCAGCTCGCCGTCGTGCGCGCGGGCGATGCCCCGCGCGATCGAGAGACCGAGGCCCCGCCCGCCAGTGCCGCGCGTGCGCGAGACGTCGATGCGGTAGAGCGGCTCGCCCAGACGCTCGAGGTGCTCGGTGGGCACGCCCGGGCCCGCGTCCGCGATCTCGAGCGCGATGCGGTCGCCGCGCCGCTCCGCGCGCAGCGTGATGGTGCTGGCGTCGGGTGTGTGCCGGAGCGCGTTGTCGACGAGGATGCGGACGACCTGCCCCACGCGCTGCGCATCGGCGCTCGTCGTCACGTCGCCTTCGGTCGAGAGCGTGACCGTGACGCCGTGTTCCTTCGCACGGGCCTCGAACGCGGCCAGCTCTCTCTGCGCCACGTCGCCGACGTCGATGGACGTCTTCGTGAGCGGCAAGCCCTCGAAGTCGATGCGCGAGATCGTCGCGAGGTCCTCCGCCAGCGCGTCGAGCGCACGCGCCTGGGTGTAGGCGATCTCGACGTAGCGGCGCCGCGTGGCCTCGTCACCCTCGATGTCGGGCATCCGCAGCGACTCGAGGTAGCCGAGCACGCTCGTGAGCGGCGTCGAGATCTCGTGCGTGAAGGCCGCGAACATGCGGCTGCGCTGCGCCTCGGTGCGGCTGCGCTGTGCCTCCGCCCGCTCGAGCTCTTCGAGGCGCTGCGCGAGCGAGTCCGCCATCCGGTTGAAGTCCGTGACGACGCGGCCGACTTCGTCGTCGTTCCTCACGGGCAGTCGCACGGAGAGATCGCCATCGGCCATGCGATGCACGACCGACTCGATCTCCCGCAGGCTCGCGCGCGCGCGCCGCGTGAAGAAGGCGGTGAAGAGGAGCACGAAGACGACGACACCGCCCGCGAGCGCGACGACCACGAAGAGGCGTCCGCGAGCGACCTGCTGGACCGTGTTCTCCTCGTAGAGGCCGAGGTACGCCGCCCCGTCGCGCCTCGCGTGCGAGCCCACCTCGATCGCCGCGACGGCGGCCGTCGGCACGTCGGGGCTGCCGCGGAGGATCAGCGCGCGACCGACCTGCGCCTCGGCGCGCGCGCGGACGTCGGCATCGAGCGCGGGCTCGACCAGCACGTCCTGCCGCGTCGCGTGGAGCAGCCGACCCTCTTCGTCGTACAGCGCGATCGCGAAGCCGCGGAGCGACGAGAGGCGACCGAGCCTCGCTTCCACCCGCTCGTCCTCGTGCGCGGGATCGACGGCGAGCAGCGCCAGAGCCACGCCCTCCTCGACGATCGACACGCGCGCCACCGCGATCTGGCTCCGGAACGAGACGATCGCGATGACCATCAGGATCGCGGCCTGCACCACCGTGAGGAGCGCCACCGTCGCACCGACGCGCCCGACGATCGAGCGGCGCGTGACGGGGCGCTCGCTCATCGCCGACCCCTCACGCGTCCTCGTAGCGGTAGCCGATGCCGTGCACCGTGGCGATCGGGTCGCGGCCGAGGCCGGCGGCCTCGAGCTTCTTGCGGATGCGTGTGACGTGGGAGTCGACGGTGCGCGCGTAGCCCGCGTGCGAGTAGCCCCACACCTCGAGGAGCAGGCGCTCGCGATCGAGCACCACGCCGCGGTGGGAGGCGAGGTGGACGAGGAGATCGTGCTCCTTGGGGGTCAGGTGGACCTCTCGATGGTCCACGTGAACCGTGCGCGCCTCGGTGTCGATCTGCAGGCCGATCGCGCGTGGCGCCGAGGGCGTGCGGCTCGCGAGCGCGAGCAACGCGTCGATGCGCCGCACGAGCTCGGCGACGCCGAAGGGCTTGCGCACGTAGTCGTCCGCGCCCGCCTCGAAGCCGGCCACCGCGTCTTCTTCGTTGCGCTTGGCCGTGAGCATGAGAACGACCGGCTGTCGCGGCAGCGGCGCGCGTCGGAGCGCGCTGCAGACGTCGAGGCCCGTGCGGCCCGGCAGCATGACGTCGAGCACGACCAGCTCGGGCGGGCTCGGCGCCGGATCCGCGCCGAGGCCCAGCTGCACGAGCGCCTCTTCGCCGTCCGCGGCGACCGTCACGGCGTGGCCGCGGCGCGTCAGATGGTCCGAGAGGAGCCCGGCGATCGGGGCTTCGTCCTCGACGATGAGGATGCTCGCCATGGGCGGACGATGGCAGATTTTCGCTGGGAATTGAGGCCCTCCACGATTTGTGCACAAACGTCCGCGCCGAGGTCCTCTACGCTCGTCCTCGCATGCAGCACCCGTCCGCGCGTACGCCTCTCGCCCTCTTCGCCAGCCTGCTCGCTCTCGTGGCGCTCCTGGCGGGTTGCCCGAGCACCACGAGCACGAGCGACGCGGCCATCGTTCCCGACGCCTTCGTCGAGGCCGTCGACGCGCCCGTGCCCACCGTGGACGCGCCGAGCTGCGATCTGTCGCCGGTGCCTTCGCCGCTTCCGATGATCGCGGGGACGTTCGTCGTCGAGGGACCGGACAACATGGCCCCGGTGCCGATGGCCTCCGGTGATCCGGCGGGAACGTGGCTCTTCGATCGCGCCCGCTTCTTCGTGAGCGAGACGGCGGGCATGAACTTCGATGCGGCGATGTCGCGTGTCGATGGCACGTCGTGGCTGGTGTTCGACGGCACCGAGGTGCGGCTCTCGATGGAGCTCACCCTGTTCCTCGCCGACACGATCGGCGGCGACATCACCCGCGAGAGCCTCACCCACATCCGCGGCGCCTACGAGCTGAGCGGCACCGACGTGACGTTCACGCCGAGCTGTGTGGAGAGCTCGATGATGGGCGGCTCGATGCCACCGACGTTCGGCTTCGCAGTCGAAGGGGACGCCGGCATGTTGGTCATCCAGTCGAGCGGCATGCTCGGGCCCGTGACCATCGTGCTCGAGGGCAACCGTCAGAGCTGAGCGGGCGAGGCCCGAACGCAGAGCATCCAGGAGAGGCGAGGCGCACATGCATCGGACGATGTCGAAGGCGAGCTGGATCGGTGGTGCGGTGCTCGGCGTGATCGCCGGGGGCTGCCAGGGCGCAGCCGAGCCCAGGACGGTGCCTGCGGACGTCGCAGCGATCGTCGCGGAGCGCTGCATCGAGTGCCATGCCGACCCGCCGGTCTCGGGGGCGCCGATGGCGCTCGCGACGTACGACTCCTTCCACGCGGCCGCCGTCACCCAGCCGGCGAGCGAGGTCTACCAAGTGGTCGGCGCACGCCTGCACGATCCGGTGCGGCCGATGCCGCCCACCGGCACGCTGCCCGCGGAGGAGCTCGCCGTCCTCGATCGCTGGATCGACGAAGGCGCACCCTCGGGCCCCGGGCCCGCGCGCATCGAGCGCACGGCGCCGATGGTCGGACCGGAGCACCTGCCTTGCGAGGTGACCCACGAGTTCCGCGCGCACGCCGACGGCGACGACACGGCCCCGTTTCATCTCGAGCCCGGCGCGGGCTCGGGTGGCAACGAGACGCTCTGTTTCGTCTTCGCGTCTCCGTTCACCGACACCGAGCAGGGCACGGCTTTCGCGCCGATCATCGACGACGACCGCGTGGTGCATCACTGGATCATCTTCTCGTCGACCACGCTCCCTACGGGTGTGCAGGTCGGTGACGTGTACGACTGCGGAACGCAGGGCATGCCGAGCGGCGCGACCTTCCTCACCGGCTGGGCCCCGGGTGGCCAGAACACCGTGCTCCCCGACACGCTCGGACGCCAGGTCCCGGGCCCCGGCGAGTACGTGCTCCTGCAGGTGCACTACTGGAACGTGCGCAACCACGACGACGTCTTCGATCGCAGCGGCGTCGCGATGTGCAGCACCCAGACGCCGCGCGAGCACGAGATCGGTACCTCCACGCTGGGCTCGCTCAACATCGCGATCCCGCCGCGCGCGAACGACCACGAGATCGTCGGCACCTGCACGCCTGCGATCACCGAGCCCGTGACCATCGTCGCCTCCGGCCCTCACATGCACACGCGCGGCGTGAGCTTGCGGACCGAGGTGCTGCGGCAGGGCCGCGAGGAGCAGATCGAGATGCTCGTGGACGTGCCTCACTGGGACTTCGAGTCGCAGACCTCGTATCCCGCGCCCGGTGGCACCCTCGTCGTGAATCCCGGTGACGTGCTCCGCACGACCTGTGTCTACGACAACCTCTCGGACGACATGGTCACCTTCGGCGAGCGCACGGAGGACGAGATGTGCTTCAACTTCATCGCGGCATATCCGGCGGGTGCGATCGCGACGGAGCGAGGCCGCGCCCGCGCGCTCTGCATCGACTGACACGCGCGACTGGCACCTTCGTCTCCACAGAACGACAACGACCGAGGGTGTCTGCGTCGGTCAGACTGAGCGCATGAGGAACACACGCTCTGGGCTCTCGACAGGCACCTTCGGATTGGCACTCTCGCTGGGCGCGCTCTCGCTGGGGGTGATCGGATGTCCCGCGGAGAACACCCCCGGCGACGAGGTCGACACGGCGATGTTCGACCGCGGCTCGGCCGGCACCGTGGACGTGATGCTCGCGCTGGGCGTGAGCGACGCGATGTTCGCGTTCGATCCGACGCTCGATCCCGCCATGTCGGCCGAGGCGAACGCGAGCGCCATCGCCTCGCACGTGAGCGCGATCCCTGGTGGGTGCGCGAGCGCGAGCACCGCGGGCTCGTCGGTGACCGTGACGTTCGCGAGTGGCTGTGTGCTCCGCACCGGCCTCACCGCGTCGGGCAGCGTCACGGTGGAGCTCGCCCGCGCCGCGAGCGCGCTCGACGTGATGGTGAGCTTCGATGCGTTCGCCGTGGGCTCACGCACGCTGGACGGCACGGCGGCGTTCCACACCGAGAACGGCTCGGTGCTCGGGATCGAGCTCGCGCTCACCGGCGCGACGGGGTCCGTCTCGACCGACCTCACCGTCATCGGAACGAGCGGCGCGATGGAGATCGACGGAGCGGCGATGGTGACGCGCGAGGGCACCACGACGATGCTCTCGTTCACCGACGTCGTCTGGCGTCTCACCGAGTGCTACCCGAGCGCGGGCAGCGTCACGGTCACCGCGGGTCGTGTGTCGCAGACGGTGAGCTTCACGAGCGCGACAGCCTCCACGGGCACGGTGACGATCACGCAGGGCCGCACGAGCCGCGACGCGACGCTTCCCGCCTATGGCAGCTGCCCGATGGGTGTCTGACGGCGAGGCGGCCGCTCGACGCGATCAGAGCCTCTCGCGACGCTTGCGCAGGCTCTCGGCGACCGGGCCCTCACCGATCCAGCCGAGCAGCGTGTCGATGATGTGGAGCGCGGTGTCGCGCGCGCCGGAGCGCTCGGCCAGATCGAGGGCGGCGCGCAGCGTCGCAGCGTCGCGCTCGTCCTTGCCGAGCGCGGCCAGCACTGCGGCGGCTTCGTCCAGTCGCCCTTCTGACCGCAGGCGCTCGGCGCGGCGTCGCGGCTCCTCGGGAAGCGCGGGCTCGAGGGGCAGCTCGTCGAGATCGGCGCGCTCGGGCCGCACACGGACGAGCGCGGCATGGAGCGCGCGCGAGCGGGTCGCGGCGCCTCGTTCGAGCGACCAGCCCAGGAGCTCCTCGAGCGCACCGACGAGCTCCGCGCTCTCGCCGCCATCGGCCGCGACGGCTGCGATCACGAGCTGCTCGATGCGGCCCGCGAGCTCGACGAGGTCCGCGCGGCGGATCGCACCGACGAGCGCGACCGCGTCGTCCGGCGTGACGACCTGCCGGGCCGAGAGCGCGCGATCGAGCCTCGAGCCCGCGCCCTCGTCGAGCGAGAGCTGGTGGGCGAGCTGGCCCGCGCGGATCCAGGCGCGGCGTGCGTCGGCCGTGCGACCCGCGGCCGACGACAGCTCCGCGGCGCGATCCCAGCTCTCGAGCGCGGCGAGCCGATCGCCACGGCGCTCGTCGCGCGCCGCCACGAGCACGGCCGTCTCGGCGTCGGCCCGCTGACGCAGGCGCAGCCACGCGCGATCCGCGAGCTCGGGGCGCTCGATCGCTTCGAGCGCCAGGGCGAGCGCGGCCGTCGTGTCCTCGGGCAGGAGCTCGTCGAGCGCCGCGGACGAGCCAGCCGCCGGCAGACCCGCGGCCGCGAGCTCGAGCGCGGAGCCGAGCAAGCGCTCGACGCCGAGGGCAGGCAGCAGGTCTTCCACGATGGCGCGCGGGATCTCCCCTTCGGCGAGCTCGACGGAGCGCTGCGCGAGCGGCGCGATCCAGTCCTCCTGCTCGTGCACCGGGATGCGCGCGATCCGCGTCGCGGCGTGTCGCGCGAGCCAGCGCGAGCGCGGTGCGTCGGTCTTGCGCGCTTCCTCCGCGAGCCGCACGAGCAGCGAGGCCGCGAGCGCGTCCGAGGGCTCGCGGTCGAGCCAGGCGCGGACCGCGCGCTCGAGCTGCTCGCGCGACGCGCTTCCGATGCCCGTCACCGCACGCCGTGCACGCGCGAGCGCGGGGAGGAGCGTGGTGCCCTCTTCGAGAGCCTCGCCATCGTCCTCGCGCGTCTCGAGCGCACAGGCAGCGCGTAGCTCTGCACGCGAGCTCGCCTCGAGGCGCGCGCGGATCTTCGTGAGCTCGTGACGGGCCGCGTCGAGGTCGCCGTCGGCGAGCGCCTTCGTCACGCCGGCGACCAGGCGCGCCTCGGCGTGCACGCGATCCAGGTGATCGAGCGTCGCGGGGCTCGGGATGCCGCCGCTCGACGAGCTGCTCGTGAGGCCCGGCCCGGTGCTCGCTGCGGCGCCGGCTGCGATGCGCAGGAGCGCACGTCCGCGGCCATCGACGATGACCGCCGGTGCGCCGAACGCGAGACCTCGCACGCCGGGCACGCGCATCCCGAGCGGCAGGAGCGCCTCGGCCAGGAGGTGTCGGATCGGCCGCTCGAGCACGAGCACGCCCGCCTCCGCGTCGAGCCGCGCAGGCAGCGACGAGAGCGTGTCGAGCAGGTCGGCCAGGGCGGTCGGCCCCCGTCGCTCGCTCGCGCGGAGATCGCGGATCGCGAGGAGCAGATCCCCGTCGCGCCAGCGCGGCACCACGTCGAGCGCGGCGACACGGCGCCCGTCGCGCATCGCGAGCCGCACACCACGACCGCTGGGCAGCGCGCCTTCGACCGTGACGACCGGGCCCGACACGAGGCCCGAGAGGGCCTCCACGTCGAGCTCGATCACCGCCGAGACGAGCTCGGTCCGGTAGGTGCGGATCGACGACCAGCCTCCGCGCAGTCGCATGCCGCTCCGCACGGGGCCGAGATCGAGATCGAGCTCGACGACGCGCGCGATCGTTCGAGGCGTGCCGCGGCGATCCTCGCTCGTGACCTCGAACTGTCGCGCGAGCACCAGGTGCCCCCGACCGCGCTCGAAGCGCAAGGAAAACGCAGGCGTCGAGGGTTCGGCGCGTTCGACCGACAGCATGGGCGGCGAGCCTAACACGCGATGATCGGCGGAGGAGGGCGCTCGCGCGCAGGCACCCGCGGAGCCTCGTTCATCGTCGGGAGAGGACGAGGATCGCGTCGTCGAGCTCGTAGCGCGCCGCGCGCGGGTCGCCGCTCGAGACGTACGGGGTGCGCGTCCAGCGCACGAGCGCCCAGCCGCGCTTGGCGAGCACGGCCTCGACGAGACACGAGAGGGCGCACTCGAAGTCGTCACCTTCGACGCCGAGCCACTCGTCGGGGTCGGCGGTGCCGCCTGCACGATGCACGTGAGCGCGGATCGGCAGCGGCGTCGCGAGCACGAGGTGGCCACCGGGCGCGAGCAGCTGCGCGGCGCGGTCGAGGAGCGTCAGCGGGCGATCGGCGCGATCGATCACGTTGAGCAACGCGATGGCGTCGAAGCGCGCGCCATCGGGCCAGGGCACGCGGCCGAGATCGATCGTCCGGCAGTCGATGCCCTTCTCTCTCGCGCGCCGGGCCGTGCCTTCGGAGGTCTCGGTGGCGACGCTCGACTCGAAGAGGCGCGCGAGCTCCGCGTGGACCTCGCCCGTGCCTGCGCCGACGTCGAGCAGCGTGCGTCGCGGCGCCTGGGGCAGGAGGCGATCGAAGCCCGCCGTGTCGAGGAGCACGAGCCGATACGCGTCGAGCCACGCGCTGGCGTCGTAGTGATTGGCGACGCCACGCATCGCGCGCAGCGCCATCGCCTTCATCGGCGTGAGGCGGTGGGCCTCCGCGGCCGCGATGAGCGCATCGGGCCGCGGCACCGAGACGAAGGAGCGGCGCAAGGCCTCGGGGAGCGCGGACCGAGGCGCGACTGCTGAGTCCGCGCTCGCGTCCTTCGGTGCGAGCGGATCGTTGGCCTGCATCACTCGATTGATAGCCCAGGCAGGCCGACGTGGTCATCCGGAGCGGCTCGGACGAGCTCGACGTCGTTCACCACGTGTCTGCAAGAGCGCACCCAGCGAACACTCGCAGAGTGGACGCGTGTCGCTCGCGAGGAGCTGCACGAGCTCGACGACGAGGGCCGCGCGAGCGGCGTCCGCCCGCAACTCGAAGAGGCAGAGCTCGCGGGGAAGAGAAAGCGACGGACGTAGGGTGGTCGCCCGACATGCGAGCGCCAAACGATCGGCGATAAGGGCAGGATGCACCGAGCGACGAGGGGGCTGCCCGCGCACTCCGACGTGATGGGGCTGGGCCCGTCGCGGTCGTGTGCCGTGTGCGTGATCTCGGTTGATCTCAGCTCGCCCGTCGTGCAGCTTCGCGCCCGTCGCAGGCAAGCAGCACGTCCGCGGCGGGGCTCCTCGGTTCGAACCGGCGCAAAGGCGTCGACCCAGGTGGTGGTGGTGGCTGACGATCCTGCATCCACGAGGGCGATGTGCCGTGACTGCGCGCAACTGTGCGCTCGGGTCTCGCCGAACTCGCTACGACCGACGGTGCCTCCATCGGACCTACGTAGACGACGGACTGCCGATCGCGACACGGAGAGCGGCATGTGGATCCGGGTTGAGTGTGGCGAAGCGGTCGTGAGGGGAGCGTGCGCCGAGAATCGATCGTCAGACGGGGTTCCCCGCGCCCGTCGTACCGGTGTCATGCTCTCACCGGTCGAGGCACCGCGCGGGTTGGCGCAGCGATCGGCGCGTTCGTCGCGGCGCTCTTCTCCGACGAGTGCGCGGCCGATCACGTCTGTCGGACAGTCGAGGGCGTCTTCGTCTGTGCGCCGCCAGTCCAGGCCAGCTGCTCTGTCACGGTTCCGAGCCCCGCACGAACATCGTGGCGCGCAACAGTTCCCCTCGCCCTACTCACCTTGGCACTTCGAACGAGGTCCCGACGACGATGAAAACCCGCATCCTGCGAACCCGAGAAGCGTTGGTAATCACCCTTGCGTCCGTGGCGTTTGGCTGCGGCCAGCCGGCAGTGATGGAAGATGCCCAAGTGCCGCCCACGGACGCGTTTGTCCCTGGGCCCGACGCTCCTTCCGACATGGACGGCGATGGGGTTCTCTCGTCGCTCGACTGCGACGACGCCGATTCGATGGTTGCGACCAGTTCGACACGCCGCTGCACGTCGGCATGCGGCGAGGGCAACGAAACGTGCTCGAACGGCAGCTGGAGCGCGTGTAGCGCGCCCACCGACTGCGATTGCACGATGCCCGGTGCCACGCGCGTGGCGATCTGCGGGAACTGCGGCATGCAGAGCCAGACCTGCACGGGTGGTCGCTGGACACCCGGGAGCGCTTGCCTGAACGAGGGTGAGTGCGCTGTAGCGGCGGTCCAGACCGCCACGACTCGGCGCTGCGGTCAGCGCCAGCGTCTCTGTGGGACCACGTGTACTTGGGGCGACTGGGCTCAGTCTGCTCCCGATACCGGTGAGTGTGACCGTGGCGCCGAACGCTTCTGTTCTGGCGGCGGCATGGGCGTTTGCGACGAAATGTGCCACTGGACCTGTGACTGAGGAGCTGGGAGGCCGTGATGCGTGGATGGACCACTTTCCTGACCGCCGCTACGCTACTTGTGGCGTCGTGCCTGGGCGCGGATGACGCCCGACTTGATGTCGGTGCGGAACAGCACCCGCGATACGCGCTTCTCCGGGAGCGCCTGTCGATTACGATTGAGCCTCCAGCGGACGGTGCCGTCGGACTCTCGACGGAGTGCTCGGCGGACATCAATGCGACCTCGCCGTGCTGCAACACGAGCTACTGTTCAGCCCGCGGACTCGCCGACTTCATCGCCGCTGGATGTGCGGCAGCACCAGACCCTTCTCTGGCGTTGCCAACCCGCTCAACGAGTTCGGCTTCGAGCTCGGGGATGAGCGGTGTCGGAGCTTGGTTTGAGGGTGGGGGGATGAGCGGTGTCGGAGCTTGGTTTGAAGGTGGGGCGGGGAGGGGCGGTGTGGAGGGGTCGTTCGTCCCTGGACGAGAGCGTCTGAGCGCCTGAGCGGCGCTGAACGCCACCAACGCTGTGCCGCGGACTCGTCCGGAGGTAGGTCGCGACGGAAGCGCCTCTGCCCCGCTCGACCTCGTGGTCGGCGGGTACACGTCTCCCGTCGCAGGGCGCGAAAGTGGCAGTCTCGGGGTCAGGCCGAGTGGCTACGTGGCAGTCGGCACCTCCCAGGACCAGGGCGCGAACGTGCCGGCGGGGAACACGCCGAGCTTGCCAGTCCTGCGGAATTTGGCCGACGCCACCTGGTAGACCTCGAGCATGTCCGAATAGGCCTGTCGATACTCGGCCACGGCCTCCGCTGACCCGTACGCCCACGGCTGCGGCCCGCGCTTCACGGGTCCGCTCGGGCGCGAGAACGGGTCGATCTTCGCGTACGACGATGGCTTCGGCAGCGCGCGACGCTCACCCCTCCGACGCTCGGCAGACTTCTCACGCTCCCGATCGCGCAGGCTCAGCTCTTGCGCACGCCGCGCCGCGCGGAGCTCGCGCGCAGACAGGCCCTCCCACGTCCTCGGCTTCGAGAGAGGGATCGAGATCGTGTCCGTGAACGCCGCGATCTGCGACTCCTCGCCGCCCGCCTCGCGCCAGGCGGCCTCGTCGAAGTGGGGGACTTCAACGCTGGCCTTGCCGTCGCACACCGCGCGGGAGCTAGAGGCCGAGGCACGAGCTGGCGTCAGCCCCACGACTGGCGTCAGGAGCTGCCTCACCGCGAGGAGCCGCGTCGGCCCGACGAGGTCGACGAGCCAATGCGGCAGACCTGAGCTGCGTCAGCCCATCATCTGGGTCGCGACGCGCACGACCCACGCGGTGAGCGAGAGCAACGAGAGACCGATCGCGAACTTCTCGGCGTGGATGCGGTCGAGCGTGGCCACGACGGGCCAACCGCGCACGAAGCCGATGGCCGCCAGCGGGATGAACGCGACCGTGCAGAGAAAGAGGGCGATGCCGAACGGGTTCGCGTGCCAGGCGCCCAGGAGCTGGAGCCGCACCATGTAGGCGAATGCCGTCGTGAGACCGCAGCCGGGGCACGGGTAGCCGGAGAACACGAGGAAGCCACACGGAGGCAGACCCAGCTGCGTGTGCGTGCCGTGCCCCGCGGGGTTCGGCGTGAGCATGGCGGCGGTCACGACGACCGCGGTCGGAACGGCGAAGAGGACCGCCCAGATGGCCCGCGAGACGAACGCCGCGCGAGACGACCACGGCGCAGACGGGAGCGCGCGGAAGCCGGCGAGGACCGCGGGGGCCGCCGATGCATTCTGCATGGCCCGAGCCTGGGACCGTGGCGGGGGTTCGGTCAAGGGCTCGACGCGATGTGCCGCCCCCGCGTCGTCCGTGTAGACTCGTCGCTCTTCCCCGGCTCGTCGTGGGGGCGTGCCGTCGGCGCCTCCGAACTCGCTCTTGGCGAACCTGTTCGCGCCCCTCGCGCGGAGGATCTCGTGACGCTTCCCTCTCCTTCGTTCCGACGCGCGGCCGTGCTCGCGCTCTGCATCGCGGGCTCGCTGGCCTCGGCCTGTGGCGGCTCCGTCGGCCCCGACGCCGGAGGTGCTCCGGACGCGTGGGCGCCCGACGCGCAGGGGCCGCGCTTCGATGCCGGTCCGCCGTGCAGCACCGTCGAGGACTGCGACGACGGAGTCGAGTGCACGATCGACCGCTGCGGGGACGACGGCCTCTGCCTCCACACCAATGACTCCGCCTCGTGCGACGACGGCGTGTTCTGCGACGGGCCCGAGGTGTGTGACTCGCGGCGCGGCTGCGTGGCCGGCGTGCGAGAGAGCTGCGACGACGGAGACGTGTGCACCGTCGATCGCTGCAACGAGGAGCTCAAGACCTGCGATCGCAACCCGCGCGATCTCGACGCGGACGGTGACCCCGACTTCTTCTGCATGGGCGGCACCGACTGCGACGACTTCGACCCGACGCGCAACGGCATGGTCGCGGAGGTCTGCTCGGACCTGATCGACAACGACTGCGACGGGATGACCGACGAGGCCAAGTGCGGACGGCCCGAGCACGACGTGTGCGAGGACGCGCTCGTGATCGACGCGTCGGGCACCTACGTGGTCGAGACCGGCGGCGCCGCGCCCGACTACACCCTCGGCTGCACGAGCGGCGTGCGCCAGGATCTGGTGGCGACGCTGGTGATCCCCGCGGGCAGCCCCAGGGACGTCTCGCTCGAGCTGCAGGGTGACCTCTTCGTCACGGCGCTGAGCCTGCGGACCGACTGTGCCGTCGCGACGAGCGAGCTCGCATGCCGCAGCGGCTATCCGGCGACGGTGCGGATGCGCAGCCTCGATCCCGGCACGTACTTCATCGTGATGTCGAGCCTCGGTGGCCCCGGCGAGATGGGGCTCACGGTGGAGCTCTCCGATGCGACACCGCCGCCGACGAACGAGACCTGCGAGACGGCCATCGACGTCCCCGTGCCCATGGGTGGCACCTACACCGGCTCGTTCATCGGCGTGGCCGACGACGCGTCGTTCTCGTGCGGCTCCTCGGGGCAGGGCGACCTCTTCTACACGTTCACGATCCCGGACGGAGGCTCGCAGACGGTGAACGTCTCGCTGACCTCGGACACCGGTGAGGGCATGAACTTCGCGGTGCTCGACGGCTGCGCCGGGACGACGCTTCGCTGCGCGTACGGCAGCCCCGCGCAGGGCCGCACCTACCGCCTCGGGCCCGGCACCTACGTGGTCGCCATCGAGGGGCCGTCGTGGGTCGAGGTGGACTACTCGCTCAACGTCGTCTTCGAGCCGCCCTCGGATCCGATCGCCGGTGACCTCTGCTCGAGCGCGATCCGCATCACGCCCGGCACGACGTACACGGGCACGCTGGTGGGCGCCGAGGACGACCTCGCCATCATGTGCAGCTTCCGCGCGCCGGAGGTCGTCCATCGGTTCACCCTCGCCGAGGACGCGGATGTGACGGTCGAGGTCGACGGTGGGCGCTCGTACCTCAGCGCCGACATCTCGACGGCGTGTCCGACGAGCCCCGCAGCGTATGTGCTCTGCAGCTCGGGCGTGCCCGCGCGTGCCCGCCTGCGTGACCTCGCGGCGGGCGACTACTTCCTCGTCGTGGAGGGGACGCGGGCGGGCGCCTACACCGTCGACGTCACCGCGACGTCCCCGCCCACGCCGGTCGTCGAGGTGAGCGACAACGACAACTGCGCCACGGCCCAGACGATCCCGGCGACGGGCGGGCTCTTCCGCGGCTCGACCGCGACCCTCATGCACGACTACACGCCGGTGGCCTGTGGCTCGAGCGGGACGGCCAAGGACGCTGTCTTCGTGCTCACGCTGCCGACGCGCCAGCGCGTCGTCGCCTCCACCGCCGGCTCGACGATGGACACGGTGATGTACATGCTCGGCGCTTCTTGCAGCCCCGAGCTGGCTTGCGACGACGACGGCGCAGGCAGCGGCGACAGCCTCCTCGACAGGACCCTCGAAGCCGGCACGTACTATTTCGTCGTGGATGCGTTCAGCTCGGCCACTGCAGGCGAGTACTTCCTCGAAGTCCTCGTCGAGCCCGCTCCCTGATGCCCGAACAGCCCCCGCCCTCCGGAGCCTTCATGCGTCACCCGCACCGTTCTCTTCGCTTCCTGCTCGCGCTCGCAGGCGCCCTGCCTCTGGTGGGCTCGCTGGCTGGCTGCCCCCGCCAGGTCGATCCGCTGCCCGACGTCGTCGTGCCGGACATCGATGCGGGCCCGGACCTGACCGACGCGGCCGTCGATGGCGGCCCCCGCCCGGAGCTCTGCACCGAGCCCGGCGGGACCCTCGGTGACGTGTGCGTCACGAACGAGGACTGCGACGACCTCTGCTTCTGCAACGGCGCCGAGGAGTGCCGCAGCGGGACCTGTCAGGCGGGCAACATGCCTTGCCGCGAGGACATGATCGACTGCACGACCGTGATGTGCACCGAGACCACGGATCGCTGCACCACGCTCACCGACAACGAGATGTGCGGTGACGGCAACGCGTGCAACGGCCTCGAGCAGTGCAACCCCGCGCGCGGCTGCCAGCCCGGCCCCGCTCCCGTGTGCAACGACGAGACCTCGTGCACCGTCGACTCGTGTGACCCGGCCACCGGCTGCGTGTACACGCCGCGTGATCTCGACGGAGACGGCTACGTCGCCAGCACCTGCGACGGCGGCACCGACTGCGACGACGATCCCCGCTACGGCACCATGGTGTTCCCGGGCGCGACCGAGATCTGCGACAACCGTCGCGACGACGACTGCGACGGAAGCCGCGACTACAACGACTCGTCCTGCCTGCCCACGAACGACACGTGCGACGTGGCGACCGTGCTCACGCTCGGCCCGATGGGCGGCACGTTCTCGGGCGCCACGACGGGCCTTCGCCACAACTACGCGCTCGGCTGCGCCAGCGGTGCGGGCCCCGACGCGGTGTTCCGCTTCACGCTCACCGAGATGCGCGACGTGCGCATCAGCGCGACGGCGGCGGGCGCGAGCATCGCGCTCCGCGCGTTCGACCAGTGCGCCTCGGGCCCCGACGAGAAGTGCAACACCGGCACGCCGCCCACGATGATCCGCCGCAGCCTGCCGGCCGGTGAGTACGCCGTGATCGTCACCACGACGACGGCGCAGCCGTTCGACATCTCGGTGCGCCTCAGCGAGCCGACGGTCCCGCCGCCCGTCGACGTCTGCAACGACATGACGACGCTCATCCCGATCACGGGCGGCTCGTTCTCGGGTCGCTTCGAGGAGGTCGAGGACGACTACTCGCTCTCCTGCAACAGCTTCTCGGGTCGCGACGCGGTCTACGCGTTCGAGATCCCGGTCGGTCAGGTGAAGGACCTCCGCGCGACCGCCTCCGTGACGAGCGGCAGCTGGAGCCAGGCCTACATCGCGCTCACGACGGACTGCGGCAACCGCTCTGCAGAGATGATCTGCGAGTCCGACAGCACCTCGACGAGCATCGAGCGCCGCGACCTCGGCCCCGGCCGCTACTTCCTCGTCGTCGAGCCGACGACCGACGACGCGACGGACTACTCGCTCATGGTCACGCTGACGGATCCGCTGCCGCGCATCCCCGGCGACGTGTGCTCCATGCCGCTCGACGTGACGCCTGCCGCGATCCCGGGCATGCGCTCGCAGATGGTCGACGTGACCCGTCTCGATCCGCTCCTCGACGCCCGCCCGAGCTGTGGCCCGGTCGGCACGGGGCGCGACGCCGTGTTCACGTTCACGCTGCCGGCGCCGCAGGACGTCACGCTGACGATCAACGGCTCCGGCACGCTCTATGGCGCGATGATGCCGACGTGCGGCGTGCCCGCCACCGAGACGGGCTGCTGGACGAGCAGCAGCGGCACGCTCGCTCGCACCTACCGAGGCCTCGCGGCGGGCACCTACTACTTCGTGGTCCAGACGACCTCGACCTTCGGCACGATGACGGCGAACCTCGACGTCCGCGCGCCGACGCCCATCCCGATGAACGACCGCTGCCCGGGCATCGCGCTCACCTCGCCCAGCACGCGGACCGACACGACGGTGGGCTTCGGCAGCGAGGTGAACCTCACCGCGTGTGGCGCGGGCACGGGCGCACCGGATGCGTTCTACTCGTTCACGCTCGCGGCGCGCAGCCGCGTGATCGTGAACCTCTCGCGTGGCTCGGGCGGCACGATCCACTCGGCGCTGCAGTCCACGTGCGGCGCGACGACGACGATCCTCTGTGGGACCTCGGCGGGCACCACGAGCAACATCACGACGACGCTCGATCCGGGCACGTACTACATCGTGGTCGAGACGCCCTCGTCGGCCGAGGCCGACTTCACGCTCGACTTCGTGACCTTCCCGGCCTGACGTGATGCACGTCTGAGGTGATGAGCATGGGGCGCGCCTCCGGACGCGCACGACGAACCGCCCGCCTGGCTCGCGCCGCGCGGGCGGTCTCGTCGGTGCTGTGGGCGATGCTCGCGTCGCTCGTCGTCATCGGCACGGCGTCGGCCCAGCTCCGCTCGGTGGACGTGCCCGCCGTTCGTGCGCTCTCGTCCCGTGCGACGGCGACTCGTCCCCTCGTGCGCGATCGTCGACGCGACCTCGACGCGCTCGTGCCGTTCCGCGGCGTGACGGTCGGGCCGATCGAGAACAGCCAGCAGGCGGGTCGCGGCTATGGCACGCCCTACTCGGAGGCTCTGCTCGATCACCTCGTGCGCATGGGCGTCACGTGGATCTCGATCACGCCCTTCGGTCGCATCTGGAGCCTCTCGTCCACGGACATCTACATGGACTTCGAGGCGCCCTACGACGACAACCGCGCGTCGATCGCCGAGATGATCGCGCAGGCGCACGCGCGCGGCATCCGCGTGCTCGTCATCCCGCACCTCTGGGTCTGGAACGAGCAGGGCTGGCGCGGCGAGATCGACTTCCCCGACGAGGCGGGATGGCGTGACTACCAGGCGAGCTATCGCGCCTTCGTGCTCGCGTGGGCGATGGACGCAGAGGCCGCCGGCGCCGACGCGTTCTCGATCGGCGTCGAGTGCAAGTCGTGGTCGGGACGCTTCGGTGCCTTCTGGACGCGCTTCATCGCCGAGGTGCGCAGCGTCTTCTCGGGCCTGCTCACGTACAGCGCGAACTGGGACGAGGCCGAAGACGTCCTCTTCTGGGATCAGCTCGATCTCCTCGGCGTCAACGCGTTCTACCCGCTCGCACCATCGAACGACGCGAGCTTCGAGACCTACGTCGAGGGCGCCACCTGCATCGCCGAGAACGTCGGCTCGCTCGCGCGCATCCTCGACATGCCCGTGCTCTTCGTCGAGGTCGGCTACACGACGCGAGAGAACGCGGCCGTCGAGCCTTGGCTCTGGCCCGACGGCATGAGCGACGTCGCCTACAGCGAAGAGGAGCAGGCGCGCGCGCTCGAGGCGAGCTTCCGCGGCTTCGTGCCCCACGAGTGGTTCGCGGGCTTCTTCCTCTGGCGCTACTACGCGAACCTCGACGACGTGAGCCAGGAGGCCATCTGGGGCTTCTCGACGCACGCCAAGGCGGGCGAGCCCATGCTCACCGAGGTCTTCGGCTCGCGCTTCGGGAGCGAACACGATCCGCTCGCCGACCTCGTCTTCGCCGAGCCCGAGCCTCTCGATCGCACCGCCGCCTGGTGGCGCTCGACGATCGTCGCGCCCTGATCATCGCCTCGCGAGGGCCGCGCGGAGCACGCGTGCGAGCGCGACGTGGTCACCGAAGAGGCGTGCCTTCTCCGCCATCATCCAGTGCTCGTTCGTCGGGTACTCGACCTCGTCGATCACGAACGGCGAGGGGAACCAGTTCGAGAGGACCCACGGGCCGACCCCGGGGCCCTTGGCCGTGTGGCCCCAGAAGAAGAGCCATCGAGGGCGTGCCCCTGCTTCGACGGAGGCGATCAGCGCGGCGCGATCCATGGACACCACGATACGTGCTCGCGAGCTTCCTGACGGCGCGTCACTTTCTTGCGCGTTCTTCTCGTCCTCGGTTACCCGGGGCTCATGGCCCTGTTCAACTTCGGCAAGAAGCGCCCCGTCCGCGAGACCCAGGACAGCGCACACCGACCGTTCGCGTTCTTCCGCGCGGGCCTGTCCAACCCGCACACGAGCGCCGGCAACAAGCCGATCCTCGTGTTCGAGAACGTCACCAAGTTCCATCGGCCCGACCAGCCGACCCTGCGCGACGTGAACCTCACCGTCGAGCGCGGGGAGTTCGTGTTCATCACCGGCCCGAGCGGCGCGGGCAAGAGCACGCTGATCCAGCTCGTGCACCGGCGGCAGACCGTCGACGAGGGCCGGATCCTCTTCTGCGGCAAGGACATCGCGCGCCTGACCTCGGAGTCGATCCCCTACCTGCGACGCAACCTCGGGATCGTCTTCCAGGACTTCAAGGTCGTCGGTCACTGGACCGTCTTCGAGAACATCGCCATCGCGCTCGAGATCCTCGAGATGCCGCGCCGGCTCGTGCGGTCCCGCGTGGCCGAGGCGCTCGAGCGCGTGGGCCTCAAGGGCAAGGGCGATCAGATCACGGCGACGCTCTCGGGCGGCGAGCAGCAGCGCGTCGCGGTGGCGCGCGCGATCGTCACCGAGCCTGCGCTCGTCCTCGCCGACGAGCCCACGGGCAACCTCGATCCGCACCTCGCGCTCGACATCCTCACGCTCTTCGAAGAGATCCACGCGACCGGCACCACGGTCCTCTTCGCCACGCACGATCACACGCTGCTCGAGCAGCGCCCGCACCGCATCGTCTACATCGACGACGGCAGCGTGAAGGAGGCGCGCTCGGGCCTGCGCGACTGGCGCGGCTCCTCGCCGAGCACGCCGGAGCGCGCTGCGGCCGGTTACGCGAACGCCGCGCGCGAGCGCACCGACGATCCGCCCGCCTTCTCGGGCTCACCCGACTTCGCCCCGCTCCTGGGCTGATCCCGCTTCGAAAGGACCACCAGATGGATCTCGCATCCACCCTCCGCCGCGCCGCGCGCGGCATGCGCGAAGAGGCACGCCTGCACGTCGTGTCGGTCTCGAGCCTCACCATCGCGTTCCTGTGTCTGGGCGTCGCGCTGCTCGGCCTCGCGAACCTCGACTCCCTCGCGAACGCCTGGGAGCGCGCAGGTCGCGTCACGATCTTCCTGCGCGACGGCGCGCGGCAGAGCGACGTCGAGGAGCTCAGCTCGGCGCTCTCGTCGATCCCCGGCGTCGAGTCCGTCACGCACGTGACGTCCGCCGAGGCCCGTGAGCAGTTCGTCGCGGACGCACAGCTGGGCGCGAGCCTCGAGACGCTGCCGGCCGATGCGTTCCCCGCTTCGCTCGAGGTCGAGCTCACCGGTGGCGCGGCCGAGGTCGGCTCGCAGGCCATCGCCGACCGCGTCGCGCGCTTCTCGATCGTCGAGGACGTCGAGACCTACCGCGGCTGGTTCGATCAGCTCCGCGGGCTGCTCGCAGCCGGGCGTGGGGTGGCGCTCGGCCTGGCGATCCTCGTGCTCCTCTGCGTGCTGTTCGTCGTGGGCAACACGATCCGCCTCGCCGTCGCGGGCCGTCGCGACGAGATCGAGGTCATGAAGCTCTGCGGCGCGAGCGACCGCTTCGTGCGCGATCCGTTCATCGTCGAGGGCGCGGCGCAGGGCTTCGTCGCGGCGCTCGTCGCGGTCGTGGTCCTCGCGATCGGCTTCGTGCTGCTCCGCGGTCCGCTCGACGCGACCGTCGCCTCGCTCGCCGGCGTGCACACCGTCTTCCTCCACCCCTTCGTCGCGCTCGGCGTGCTCGTGGCCGGTGGCGTCGTCGGTGCGCTCGGCAGCGCGCTCTCGCTCCGTCGCTACCTCGTCGTCTGATCGCGCGCGTCCTTGCGCACTCCGGAGGCCACGTGGCTCAGCGCTCCAAGCACCTCGGCCCGCTCGCGGGCGTCCTCTTCGCGTCGCTCTCGCTCGTGTCGGCAGCACCAGCCGAGGCGCAGGTGCCCGACTTCCTCCTCCGCACCGGTCTCTTCGCAGACACGAGCGGCCGCATGAACGAGCTCGATCGCGAGATCGCGACGCAGGTCTCGCGCGTCGAGCAGCTCGAGGCCGAGCGTGCACGCGCCGAGGCCGAGGTCACCGCGCTGACGACGCGGCGTGCCGAGACGAACCGCCGCCTGCGCGACCGCGCACGCGCGCTCTACCGCCTCACGCACGCCGGGGCGCTGCCGCTGAGCGGCGGCTTCCCCGCACTGCTCGCGCACCTGGGTCGTCGCGCGCGCCTCGAGCGCATCGTGCTCGCCGATCTCGAGGCGATGGACGATCTCCGCGCTCGCGCGAGCGTCCTTCGCGAGGAGTCGAGCGACCGTGCCGCACAGCTCGAAGAGGTCCGCGAGGCGCTCCGCACGCTGGAGGCCGAGAAGGAGCGCCTGTCGCAAGGAGGCCTCTTCGGCATGGGCACGCTGGGTGGCGGCGGCATGATGGGCGGCGGCATGACGGGCGCACCGGGCGGTGTCGTCGCGTCGGGGCCCACGTACGGCCTCTCGCGATCGCCCGTCGTCGAGGCGGAGGGCTACGGCCTCCGCGTCGTCGATGGCACCGCGCCGAGCGGACCGAGCTTCGAGAGCCAGCGCGGCCAGCTGATGATCCCGCTCCTGGCCCCGACGGGCATGCGCGAGGCGACCCGTGAAGAGGGCGCTGGTCTCGAGATCTCCGGTGCTGCGGGCACCTCGGTGCGCGCCGCGGCCGACGGGCGCGTCGCCTTCGCGCACACGCACGCGACCTACGGGCGCCTCGTGATCGTCGATCACGGTGGGAGCTTCTTCACGATCTACGGCGGCCTCGGTCGCATCGACGTCGCGGTGGGTCAGTCCATCTCGCGCGGCAGCTCGGTCGGAACGCTCGACGCGAGCGCGCTCTTCTTCCAGGTCCGCCGCGGCACCCGCGCCCTCGAAGCCCGCACCTGGCTCGGCCTGTAGGCCGCCGCGCTCGATCGATCGAATCTCCGCGGCGCGCGCGCCGGTTGGGGCATCATCGGGCTGGCCGGGATGAAGGTCTGTCCGAAGTGCCAGCTCGAGTATCGCGACGACACGCGCATGGTCTGTCTCGTCGACGGAGCGGCGCTCGTCAGCGTCGGCGATCCGCGCATCGGTCGTCTCGTCGCGGGGCGCTTCGTCGTCGAGGCGCCGCTCGGCAGTGGCGGCACGGCGATCGTCTACCGCGGCGAGGAGGTCGCGACCGGGCGTCGGGTCGCGATCAAGGTGATGCACAACACGCATCTCGGAGATCCCGAGCTGCGCGAGCGCTTCCGCCGCGAGGCGCGCAACGTCGCCGCGGTCTCGCACGAGAACGTCGTCGAGATCCTCGACGCAGGCGAGACGGACGATGGTCACCCGTTCCTCGTGATGGAGCTGCTCGAGGGCCAGCCGCTCCGCACGCTGATCAAGGGCGGGCCCATGCCGATCTGGCTCGTGCTCGAGATCGGCGTGCAGATCACGCGCGGCCTCGCGCGCGCGCACGATCTGGGCATCGTGCACCGAGACCTCAAGCCCGAGAACGTGCTCGTCGCGGAGAAGGAGGGACAGCTCCGCGCCAAGATCGTCGACTTCGGCATCGCGCGCGGTCGCGAGGACCGGCGGATGACGGCCGCCGGCGCGATCCTCGGCACCCCGGCCTACTTCGCGCCCGAGCGTGTGCGTGATCAGGACTCGGGCGCGGGCGGGGATCTCTACTCGCTCGGCATCGTGCTCTTCGAGATGCTCACCGGGCGCCTGCCGTTCGTGAGCGAGTCGCTCGAGGGCTTCCTCTTCCACCACCTCGAGACCGAGCCGATGCGGCCGAGCGAGATCGTCGATGGCTGCCCGCCGGCCTTCGAGTCGCTCGTCTTGCGCCTCCTCGCGAAGTCGCCGAAGGAGAGGCCCGTCGATGCGCACCAGGTCGTGCGCGAGCTCGCGGCCATGCAGGCGGCGGTCGTCTCACGAGGCAGTCGCACCTCGCTCCCCGGCGTCGCGACCGATCCTGCGACGCCCCCCACGCTGCCCGCGGTCACCGGACCGCCGGGGACCGAGCCGATGCGCCCTGCGTCGAGCACGATGGGCTTCGAGCGCTGGGTGCGACGTGCCCTGATCCTCGAGTCGATGGTGCGCCGCGCGTACGTGAAGACGACGATCCCCCCCGAGGTCGCGCGTGCGCTCACGGCCTTCAAGGACGAGGTCGTGCGCGTCGAGACGCTGCGCGGCACGCGCTCGGTCCAGCAGTCGAAGCTCGACGGCGTGACCGCTCGCTCCCGCGACGCCCGTGAGCGCCTCGGTCGCGCGATGCACGCGCTCGGACGCGATCTCTCCGAGGCGCGCGAGGCGCTCGAGAAGGCGCGCGCGGAGGTCGCTCGTCGCGAGGTCGAGGTGGCCGATCTCGAGTTCCAGATCCACGCGCTCCGCACGAACCTCGGGGAGGCGGAGCAGGCGGCGGAGGTCGAGCGGGCCGAGGCCGAGCGTGTGCTGCTCGACACCGGGCACGAGGCCGAGACGTCGCGCCGCGTGATGGGAGAGTCCGCGCGCGTCATCGTCGCTGCGCTCCGCGCTCTGCCCGGCGGCGAGAGCCTCCTCGTCGACCTCGACTGACGCCGATCCGGACGGGTCGTCTCGGATCGGGGCCCGATCGTCGCGTGAGCGGGCGCGTGGTTGTCGCCGCCTGCGTGCCTACACCCCCCGAGGTGCCCGTGTCGTCCGCGCGCACAGAACCAGGCCTCTCCAGCACGCCGCTCTCCCGGCTCGCGACCGCGCTCCTCGTGCGGTCGGGCGAGGAGCGGCGCACGGCGCTCTTGTTCGTGCACCTGCTCCTGGCCTCCGCCGTGTTCGTGATGGGACGCACCGTGCGGGACACGCTCTTTCTGAGCCGCTTCCCCATCGACGCGCTCCCGTGGATGTTCGTGCTCTACGGCGTCGCGTCGGCGATCACCGTCGTGCTCTACGCGCGCGTCGCGGACCGGCTGCCCCGCGAGCGCTCCATCGTGGTCTGGTGCGCCGTGGGTGTCGCCTCGTACCTCGGCACCTGGCTCGCGGTGCAGGCCGCGCTGGCATGGGTGTACCCGGTCTTCTACGTGTGGTCCGAGGTCTTCGCGAACCTCGCGATCTCACAGTTCTGGACGCTCGCGAACGAGCTCCACGATCCGCGCGCCGGCAAGCGCCTCTTCGGCACGATCGGCGCTGCGCGCGTGCTGGGCGTCATCGTCGTCGGGCTCGGCACGGGCGTCGTCGTACGTGCGATCGGCACGCCGCAGCTGCTGTTCGTGCTCGCGGGCCTCCAGGTCGCGATCGGTGCCCTCGCGATGGCGCTCTCGCGGGAGCCCCGTCCCGCGAAGGCACCCAGTCCGTCGAAGTCGGCGCGCCCCGCCCCGGCGATCCTCTCGAGCCGCTACGTCTGGGCCCTCTCGGTGATGCTGCTCTTCGCCTTCGCAGCGCTCACGGTGGGTGACTTCCAGTTCAAGGCGATCGCACGCGCGACCTACCAGGAGGACGACCTCGCGCAGTTCTTCTCCTACTTCTACGCGGCGACCGGGATCATCTCGTTCCTCTTCCAGATCATCGTGACCCCGCGGCTCCTGGCCCGCTTCGGCGTCGGCGCAGGCATGAGCGTCATGCCGGCCGTCTTCGGCACCGCGAGCGCGCTGCTCTTCGGCGCGCCGCTCCTGCCCGTGGCGACCGTGATGAAGTTCGCCGACAACGGCTTCCAGTACACCATCCACGACACCACGCTGCAGGCGCTCTACGTGCCGTTCCCCGCAGCGTCGCGCGCGCGGACGAGGGCCTTCCTCGACGCCGTCGCCAAGCCGCTCGCGTACGGCGTCGGTGGCGTCGCCCTCGTGCTCTTCGCGCACCGCCTGCCGACCGAGCAGCTCTCGGCCGTGTCCTTCGTGCTGGTCGTCGGCTGGGCGCTCTGCATCCCGATCGTGCGCCGCCTCTACCGGCGCGAGCTCGAGCGCACCCTCGGTGGCGGTCCCTCCGAGGACGTCGTGAGCGAGCTCGCGGGCGACGCCGACACGCGGCAGCTCTTGGAGTCGGCGCTCGGCTCGAGCGACGATCGCGTCGTCCTGGCCGCCATGGGCGAAGCCGCGCTCGTTCCGTCCGAGGCCGTGCTCCGACCCATCGCGCGCGCGCTCGATCATCCGAGCCCCGCCGTGCGCATCGCCGCGATGGAGTTCCTCTCGACGCGCGGCACCCTCGCGCGCGAGCACGCGATCGACCCTGCGCCTCTTCGCGCGAGCCTGCGCGATCCGCTCCCGGAGGTGCGCGCCGCCGCCGCGACGGCGCTCGCGTCGACGGCCGCAGACGATGCCAACGATCTGCTCGTGCCGCTCCTCGACGACGAGGCCCGCTCGGTGCGCAGCGCCGCGCTCGCCGCGATCCTCGTGCATGGTGGCCTCGACGGCGCGATGACCGGCGGTGAGCGCCTGCACTCGCTCGCGCGCTCGTCGGAGATCGACGATCGTGTCGATGCGGCGGCCGTGCTCGAGTCGCTCGGGCCCCCCGGTTACCGGCGGCTGCGCGAGCTCTTCGACGACCCCGAGCCACGCGTGCGCCGCGCTGCAGTGCGCGCCTCGCGGGGCTGTCCCGATCGACGCCTCGTCGATCCGCTCCTCGGGGCCCTGTCCGACCGGCGAACCGAAGCGGCCGCGGCGGCAGGCCTCGCGGCCATCGGCGTGCCGGCGGCGCCGCGCCTGGTCGCCATGCTCGCGAGCCCGGCGACCGCGCGTCGCACGCGTCTCCAGATCCCGCGGATCCTCAAGCAGATCCCGTGCGACGAGAGCTGGGAAGGCCTCCGCACGGCGATGCGCTCACCGGACTCGCACCTGCGCCTGCGCGCGTTCTCGGCGCTGTCCTCGCTCCGCCTGCGTCTCGAGCTGCCACCGGTGCCCGTCGACGAAGTGCGCGCGCTCGTCGAGCGCGAGATCGGTGAGACGCTCGGAGTCCTCGTGGCGTGGTCGCGCGCGCGCGGCCGCTACCCCTCCGAGCTCTTCGACGAGGCCATCGCGTTCCGTGAGGTCAGGGGCAGCCGGCGCGTCTTGCGCATCCTCGAGCTTCGCTATCCCGTCGAGGTGCTGCGGCTCGTGCGCGAGCGCGTCGAGAGCCCGGCGCGTCGCGCCAACGCGCTCGAGCTGCTCGACAACACCATCGAGCCTTCCCTGCGGCCGGTGGTGATGCCGTTCTTCGACGACGCACCGATCGAGGAGAAGGCCCAGAAGGCGGGCCTCGAGGCCGTGCCCGAGCCGCTCCCGTTCCTCGAGTCCCAGCTCGGCCACGAGAATCCCTACGTGGTCGCGCTCGCCTTCGACGTGCTCTCGCGCGCCGAGCCCGCGCTGGCCGCGCGTCATGCGATCGAGCTCCTGCGAGGCACGCGCTCGGGGCCCACCGATCCGCTCGTGCGCGAGGCTGCGATCCACGCGGTGGTGCGGGCCGATCGTGCGACGGCGGCCGAGCACGTCGCGGCGCTCCTCGACGATCCGGATCCCGTCGTGCGCCGCGTGGCGCATGCTGCCGTGGAGCGTTGTCGGTCCGCCGGCGGCGAGGAGGTCCCCGTGGAGTCCACGATCGAGAAGCTGCTCGCCCTGCGCGCCGCGCCCGTGTTCGCGAAGCTCCGCAGCGAGGATCTCGCCGTCCTCGCGCGCATCGCGGAGATCGAGACCTTCGAGCGCGATGCGACGATCTTCACGGAGGGCGAGATGGGCGACGCGCTCTTCGTCGTGGTGCGCGGCGCGGTCGACATCCGACGCGAGGGGCGCCTGCTCGCCACGCTGAAGAAGGGGGAGGCCTTCGGCGAGATGGCGGTGCTCGATGCGCAGCCGCGCAGCGCCACGGCTACCGCGGCCGAGCGCACGGAGGTCCTTCGCATCGCGAGCGAGGACTTCTACGACTCGCTGCACGAGCAGGCCGAGATCGCCGAAGGCATCATCCGCATGCTGAGCGCGCGCCTGCGCGAAGCGAACGAGGCACTGGAGCGCGAGCGCGGATCCCACGTCCCCGCCGCCGAGGAGAAGAGCTGACATGTTCGAGTCCGCCGAGCTCGGTCACGAGATCTCCAAGTCGAAGTACGAGCGCGAGGTGCCTGCGCTGCGCGAGGCCTTGCTCGAGGCGCAGTACGACCTCCTCGAGAAGCGCTCGAGCGCCACGCTCATCCTCATCGGTGGCGTCGACGGCGCCGGCAAGGGCGAGACCGTCAACGTGCTCAACGAGTGGCTCGATCCGCGGCACGTGCACACGCACGCGCTCGGCGTGCCCACCGAGGACGAGCGCGCCCGCCCTGCGCACTGGCGCTTCTGGAGGTCGCTGCCGCCGCGGGGCAAGGTCGGCATCTACTTCGGCTCCTGGTACACGCAGCCGATCGTCGAGCGCGTCTTCCGCCACACGAGCGCGGCCGAGCTCGATCAGGCCGTCGATCGCATCGTGGAGCTCGAGCGCATGCTCGCGGACGAGCACGTGACGCTCGTGAAGATCTGGTTCCATCTCTCCAAGGAGCAGCAGGAGAAGCGCCTCGAGGCGCTCTCGAAGGACAAGAAGACGCGCTGGCGCGTCACCGAGAAGGACTGGGAGCACTTCGCTCTCTACGATCGCTTCCGCAAGATCTCCGAGCGCGTCCTTCGTCACACCTCGAGTGGTCACGCGCCGTGGCACGTGGTCGAGGGCCTCGACGCTCGCTACCGATCGCTCACGGCCGGTGGGCTCGTGCTCGCCTCGATGCGCACACAGCTCGCGCGTGACGAAGAGGCTCGCGCCGCGAAGGCGAAGGAGAAGGAGCGCGCGAAGACCGAGGCGGCCGCGTCCGTCGCCGCGCCGCAGAAGGCATCGCGCAGGTCTCGCAAGGCGCCCAGCCACGAGCCTGGTCTCTTGCCCGAGACGACGAACCTGCTCGAGGCGCTCGATCTCGACTCGCGCGTCGACAAGGACGACTACGAGCATCGCCTCGAGACGCTGCAGGGCCGCCTCAACCTCCTCACGCGGCACAAGAAGTTCTCGCGCACCGGCGTCGTCGCCGTCTTCGAGGGCGTCGACGCGGCGGGCAAGGGCGGCGCGATCCGCCGGGTGACGCAGGCGCTCGACGCGCGCCTCTACCGCGTCCATCCGGTCGCGGCGCCGACGGAGGAAGAGCGCGCGCAGCCCTACCTCTGGCGCTTCTGGCGCAACGTGCCGGCGCTCGGCTCGATCGCCATCTTCGACCGCTCCTGGTACGGCCGCGTGCTCGTCGAGCGCGTCGAGGGGTTCTGTCGCGAGGCCGACTGGCAGCGCGCGTTCGGCGAGATCAACGCCTTCGAAGAGGCGCTCGTCGAGCGTGGCCTCGTCGTCGCCAAGATCTGGATGCACGTCGATCCGAGCGAGCAGCTGAAGCGCTTCGAGGAGCGTCAGGCAACCGGCTTCAAGCGCTTCAAGATCACCGAGGAGGACTGGCGCAACCGAGAGAAGTGGCCCGCCTACGAGGTCGCGGCGTGCCAGATGTTCGATCGCACCAGCACCGAGATCGCGCCGTGGCGGATCGTCGCCGCGAACGACAAGCGAGGTGCACGACTCGCCGTGCTCGAGACGATCTGCGACCGCCTGGAGCGCGCGATCGAGCGCGCTTGAGGCTCAGCTGGTCGCGGCCGCGCCGGTGCCGCTCACGTCGAGCACGCTCGCCGTGGGCACGCCGATCGCGGCGGCGAGGCGCGCGAGCGTCTCGAGCGACGGCGTGTGTCGCCCGGCCTCGACGCGCGCGATGTTCGGGCGGTGGATGCCCGTGCGTCGGGCGAGCTCGGCCTGCGTGAGCCCCGCCGCGAGGCGCAGCTCGCGGATGCGTGCGCCGAGCTTGGTCCCGTCGATCGACGAGAGCGCGAGCTCCTGCGTCGCGGCGGCCAGCTGACCCGACGACGAGGCCGTCGGCGCGGGCGGCGGGGCCACGAGCTGGCTCACGGCGAGCTCGAAGCGCTTGCCGCTCGCGAGCTCGATCTCCGCCGAGGCCGCGTCCTCCGAGATCGTGATCGCCGCGATCTCTCCTCCGTCGTCGTCGGCGTGTGTCGGTCGAGGCAGGAGGCTCGCCGAGCCATCCCCCGCGACGGCCAAGAGCGCCTCGCCGCGCGGCGAGACGGTCAGGTACTCGAAGCGCGCGCGGCTCGCAGCGCCCGCGCGGAGCAGGCTCGCGATGAGCCGCGGCACCTCCTCTTCGCGGCGCGCGACGCGGAGGCTGCACACGTCGTCGAGCAGATCCTCGATGGCCGCGTAGACGGTGTGCGGGAGCACCACCGCAACCGCGACCGAGAGCGCACGTGCGAGCGCCGCGTGCACAAGCAGCTCGTCCTCGTCGTAGGCCGTCGAGCCGCCGTCGATGAAGAGCGGCCGGCCGTGCGTCATCGCGCTCGCGCAGCGCTCCGGGTGCACGACCTCGACGCCCACGCCCGCGCGCGCGAAGTGCGGGGTCCAGGCGCTCTCGAAGCTCGGTCGATCCGTGACGATCACGACGTGGGTCATGTGGCTCTTCGCTGGGTTCTCTTCACGGGGTCTCGACGCAGGGTCGGTGCGCCATGCGTCATGTGTGTCCGCTGCGATCGGTGTCGCCACCGTGTGTCAGCCCTCGCCGGGACCGCGGCCGATGACGCCACGGAACCCGCCCCGCTGCAAGCCGTTCGGCGTCGTCGGTGTGCGGGTCGCGGCGGGCGCTCGTCTCCCATCCCTCGACCCAGCGCGCGAGCGCGACCATGAGGAGCACGAGCAGCGGGGCGGCGAGCGCCCACGCGAGCCACCCGAACGCGCCGCGGATCGGCACGCCCAAGAGGCCGTAGGCGAGCTCGAGGTGCGCGCCGTACACGAGGAGCGAGCTCCGCCCCATCACCGACAGCCCGTCGTAGAGCGGGCGGAGGTGTCGCCCGACGTACGAGAGCACCGCGCCGCTGCCGATCGCGGCCGTGCCGTAGAACGTGAGCCGCAAGACGGGGCGCATCCACTCCGCGCGCGCCGTGACGAGGGGTGCGAGCGGGCCGGCCTCGAACACGGCGACGACGACGACGAGCGCCGCGAGCGCGACGAGCCAGGGACGCTTGGTGAACGGCAGCTCGGTCGGTGCGAGATCGCGCGGCGCCCATCGCAGGGCCGTCCCGACGCACGCGCCGTACAGCGCGTGACCGAGCCAGGGAAAGAGCGGGAAGCGCGCGCCGCTCGCGGCGGGCTCCGTCGTGCGCGCCACGTAGTCGGCCAAGCGCGTCGGAAGCGGCGCGAGTGAGCTGCCGACGAAGTGAGGCGTGGCGAGGGCGACACCGATCGCCAACGCCACGAGCGCGATGGCGCGTGCCCGCTCGCTCGGAGCGATCTTCCCGAGCCCTGCGAGCAGGATCGTCGTCACCGCGAGCGCCGCGCCGATGCCCTGGAGCACGTCGAGCCGCGCGAGCAGCCCCGGTGAGCACGGCAGTCCATCGGTGCGCGAGTAGACGAAGACGAGGACGAGCGAGCCGAGCACCCCCGCGACACGACGCGTCCCGCTCGGTCCGAGCGGCGGCTCCCGAAACGCGTAGACGAGCGCGGACATCGCAGGGACCGCGAGCGCGATCGTCGACCAGCAGCGAGGGTCGTTGATCGCCAAGTGATCGATCGTCCACGCGAAGAGCTTGAGCGCGTAGCCGACCACGATCACCCAGCCGGCGCGCACGAGCGCCGAGAGCGTCTTGTCGAGGCTCGGCCGCAGCTCCGTCGAGAGCGCGATCGAGAGGCCCGCGAGCCACATGAAGAAGGGCGCCGCGAAGCCGCCGACCACCCGCGCTCGCTCGAACGCTGGCGTGCCGTGGATCTCGGGCGCGAGCCACGCGTCCGCCGTGTGCCAGCTGATCATCGCGACGCACGCGAGACCGCGCACCGCATCGACGATGCCGATGCGGGGTGGGCGGGCGGGGCTGGCCGTAGGATCGGTCACGCCGCGCGATGGTGCCTCGGTCGTTTGCGTTCGCAAGATCGTGGTGTCGACACCGTGACGGTTCGAGGTGCCCGAGGCGAGCCGGCGCGCTATGCGTCGGCCCCCTTTCGTTCCCCCTGACGGCGGTGGCGGGCTGCAACAACAACCCCGCCGGCAACGATGCCGGCATGTCGATGACCGACACGGGCACCGGCGGCACCGACACCGGGCCGCAGGCCGACACCGGTGTGCGCAACGACACCGGCACGATGGCGATGGGTGGCGGCACCTGCGCGATGCCGATCGACATCGACGCCGACGGCATGCCTCTGGCGACGGGCACGGGTCGCCGCATCACGGGCTCGAACGTCAGCGCGCCCGCGGGTGCGATGGCCGGCCTCCTCAACGGCAGCTGCGCCGAGGGCTCCATGGGCAGCACGGCCACCAACGAGGTGGTCTTCCGCTACACGATGCAGTCGAACGCGTACCTCGCGGCCAGCACGGCCGACAGCGCGACGACGATGGACATGGACACGATCGTGTGGGTGCTCGACGGCTGCTCCGCGACCGCGACCGAGCTCGCGTGCAGCGACGACGCGGGCGGCGAGCTCACCTCGCGCGCGCTCTCGAGCGCGATGATCCCCATGGGCACCGAGGTGTTCATCGTGGTGGCCGGCTACGCCACCGCCGACGTCGCGACGGGCACCTTCGGCCTCGTGGTCACCGAGCTCGCGCCGCACGGCGCCGGTGAGGTCTGCAACGTCGACAACTACTTCTGCGTGGCCGGTCACACGTGCATCGTCGACGAGGGCAGCACCGACACCGGTCGCTGCCTCGCGGACGGCTCGGACCGCGGCCTCTGCCGCACGACGGCGCCGTTCTGCGACAGCGGCCTCGGCTGCACGAACGCGATGCCGACGATGGATGACACCGGTCAGTGCCAGGTGCCGATCGCGACCGGCGCCGCCTGCACGACCTCGCACTACCTCTGCGAGTCGCCCATGGCCTCGTGCCAGCTCGACGAGGGCAGCGACACGATGGGCCGCTGCCTCGCGGATGGCGCCGAGTTCGGCCGCTGCCGCCTCTCCGGCGAGACCTGCGATGCGGGCCTCGTGTGCAGCGTCGCGATGCCGACCGAGGACGCGCGCGGCACCTGCCAGATGCCCATCGCGGGCGGCGGCGTGTGCACCGAGCGCCACTCGGTCTGTGTGGACGGCTTCTCCTGCCAGCTCGACGACATGAGCGAGACGCTCGCGCACTGCGTGGCGGACGGCGCCGACCTCGGTGAGTGCCGCCTCACGATGCCGTACTGCGACGGCGCGCTCGTCTGCTCGGCGGACATGCCGACGGCCGACGCCAACGGCAACTGCCTCACGCCGATCGCGGCGGGCGGCGTGTGCACGGCGTGGCGCTACCTCTGCGTCGACGGCTCGACCTGCATCGCCGACGAGGGCAGCTCGACGATGGGCCGCTGCCGCGTGGACGGCAGCATGGGCGCGGCCTGCCGCGCGATGGCGCCGGAGTGCGACATGGGCCTCGAGTGCGACTTCTTCGGTCTCTGCAACCCGCCCGCGCCGTGATGGCCTGAGGGAGGCGCGGCGCACACGCACCGCGCACGCACGCACGAGAGCGCCCTGGCCAGTCGGCCACGGGCGCTCTCTCGCGTTTCGACGCTCCGCACACGTGCTCTCAAAGCGGCGCCCCCTTGCGTTGATCGATCGGGTCTGATCCCATCTTCGGGATGACGGCACCGATACCGGTCGCGCTTCGGCAGCGCATCGTGGACGCAGTAAGCGACGGGATGACCTGGGACGAAGCGGCAGAGGTGTTCAAGGTCGGGATCGCGACGGTGAACCGGCTGGTCCGGAAGTATCGCGAAGGCAGCTCGCTCGAGCCGCTCGGACACGGCGGTGGTCAGCGTCACCGCATCCCCGACGAACATCTCGATCGACTTCGCGCGATCGTCGAACGCACTCCCGACGCCACGATCGCGGAGCTCGCAGAGACCTACCGCGTGGACAACGGCGTGAGCGTTGGCGAGTCGACGGTCGGTCGCGCGCTGGAACGGCTGGGGCTGTCTCGAAAAAAAAGACCGTCATCTACGCGGAGCGCGCGAGGGCCCGCGTTCAAGAAGCGCGGATCGCGTTCCGCGATCTGATCGCCGACGTCGCCCCCGAGCGTCTCGTCTTCCTCGACGAGACCGGGGTCCACATCGCGATGATGCGCTCGACCGCATGGGCGCCGATCG
>JBILLJ010000014.1:0-93608 GCA_044376125.1 Sandaracinaceae bacterium | reverse complement strand
ATGAAGGAACGGCGCGTGGAAGCCCCACCTGCAGGAATCATCCGGGTCCCGAGCGCACGAAACGCAGGAGATTCGAGCCTCCGCTGGCGGATTGGCGGGCGCCTGGCGGCGCAATTCCGCCAGGGGGGCTCGATCACGGTGCGCTCACCGCCCGGGTCCGACACCCGTCCCGCCGCGCAGGTCCGACACCGCCGCGCCACGCGCAACGCGCAGGTCGCCGCCGCGCAGGTCGCAGGTCGCGCTCACCGCGCAGGTCCGACACCGCCGCGCAACGCGCAGGTCGCCGCCGCGCAGCACGCAGGTCGCGGCAGGTCCGACACCGCCGCGCAACGCGCCGCGCCCCCGCAGCGGTCGACCTTCCGCCGACGCGACTTTCCGCTATACCGCGCCCGCCCGCAGGTCCCTCGGCCCGCGGCCCCGGAGGATCCCGATGACCGAGCCCACGCTTGCCCACGTCGACCCCGAGATCGCGTCGCTCATCCAGAAGGAAGAGAAGCGACAGCTCGAGACCATCCGCCTCATCGCGAGCGAGAACTACGCCTCGCGCGCGGTGAACGAGGCCGCCTCGAGCGTGCTCAACAACAAGTACTCGGAAGGCTATCCGGGCAAGCGCTACTACCAGGGCCAGGTGAACATCGACGCGATCGAGTCGCTCTGCATCGATCGCATCAAGCGCCTGTTCGGGGTCGAGCACGCCAACGTGCAGCCCTACTCGGGCTCGCCCGCGAACCTCGCGGTCCACTACGCATTCCTCCGCCCGGGCGACGCCACGGTGGGCCTCGGTCTCCCCGCTGGTGGTCACCTCACGCACGGCTGGAAGGTCTCCATCACCGGTGACTTCTTCGCCGCGCACCAGTATGGCGTGCGCGAGAGCGATCACCGCATCGACATGGATCAGGTCGCGGCGCTCGCGAAGGAGCACAAGCCCAAGCTGATCTGGTGCGGCACGACGGCGTACCCCCGCACGATCGACTTCGCCGCCTTCGCGCAGATCGCGCGCGACGTCGGCGCCATCCTCGCGGCCGACATCGCGCACATCTCCGGCCTCGTTGCCGGCGGCGCGCACCCGAGCCCCGTGGGCTTCGCGGACGTGATCACCTCCACGACGCACAAGACGCTGCGCGGCCCGCGCGGCGGGATGATCCTCACGACCGCCAAGCACGCATCTGCGATCGACAAGGCCGTCTTCCCCGGCCTCCAGGGTGGCCCTCACAACAGCGCGATCGCGGGCCTCGCGGTCGCGGCGCACGAGGCCCTAGAGCCCGGCTTCAAGGTCTACGCGAAGCAGATCGTCGACAACGCCAAGGCGCTCGCTGACGCGCTGCTCTCGCGTGGCGTCTCGCTCGTGACGGGCGGCACCGACAACCACCTCATCCTCGCGGACCTCACGAGCAAGAACGTGAGCGGCAAGAAGGCCGCGATCGCGCTCGAGGCCGCAGGCATCGTGTGCAACTACAACTCGGTGCCGTTCGACAAGCGCAAGCCCTTCGACCCGAGCGGCATCCGCATCGGCACGCCCGCCACGACGAGCCGCGGCATGAAGGAGGCGGAGATGCGCCTCATCGGCGGCTGGATGGCCGACGTCATCGAGGCCCCCGAGGACACGAAGGTGCTCGATCGCGTGCGCGGCGAGGTGCTCGCCATGTGCGCGCAGTTCCCCGCTCCCGGCCTCTCGCGCTGAGCCACGGACGACCGACACGGCCCGCCCGCTCACGCGCGGCGGGCCGTTTCGTTCCGTCCCTCACATCGCGGCGTCGGGCTCTTCGAAGGCGTCGGGCTCGACGAAGGCGTCTGGCATGTCGGGCACGAACGCGTCGGGCATCGGCGGCGAGAACGCATCCGGATCCGGCGCCCAGGCGTCCGGCATCGGCGGGCTGAACGCATCGGGATCGGGCGCCCACGCATCGGGCGCCCAGGCGTCCGTGCCCGGCGGGATGTACGCGTCCACCGGCTCCATGAAGGCGTCAGTGCCCTCGACGAAGGCGTCGGGCTCGACGAACGCGTCGACGGGGCCCGCATCCATGGGCGGCACCGGGACCATGCCCATGCCGAAGCCGGTGCGATCGGTCGTGCAGACGCCCATGTTGCAGAGCAGGCCCGTCGCACACTCCGCGGTGCGCGTGCAGCGGCCGCCCGCGCCGACGGGGGCCTGCAGCCCGACGCAGCCCGTGAGGGACGCCAGGAGCGTGAGCAGCACCACCGAGCCGATCCGCATGCACCCCAGCGTAATCGAAAGAATGCGACGGACCCAAGGTGTTCGTTCCGTCCGAGGTCCCAGCCCGGTCGACGCATGTCTCGGGATGCCGTTGACACTGTGAAAAACGGGCTGTTAGCCTCCCGAACGATCGGGAGCCGCCCGTCTTTTCGGCCGAAACCCGTGTGGAGTCGAGACACGATGGCTGAGCAGAAAGAATCCTCGGTCCTCTTCAACCTCCGCGAGCTGATGAACCTCGAGGAGGATCGGGTCAAAGAAGAGGCCGACAAGAAGAAGAAGGCCGAAGACCAGGCGCGCATGGCCCAGGAGGCCGAGGCGCAGCGAAAGCGCGACGAAGAAGCCGCGCGTCTTCGGGCCGAGGAGGAGGCGCGTCAGGCCGAGGAGCGCCGCCGTCGCGACGAAGAGGCCGCGCGCATCCGTGCGAAGGAAGAGGCCGAGCTCCGCGTGCGCCTCGAGGCCGAGCAGAAGGCCCGGGCCGCCGAGCAGGAGCGCCTCCTCGCGCACGAGCAAGAGGTCAAGCGCATCGAGGCCACGCGCCGCAAGGGCGTTCACCCCGCCGTCTTCGCGGTGGGCATCATCGCCCTCCTGGGCGCTGGCGCTGGCGTGTACTTCGGCGTGATCGTGCCGCGACAGCAGGCGGCCGAGCAGGCCGCGTTGCTCGAGCGCCAGGCGCGTGAGCGCGAGGTCGCCGAGGCCTCGGCCGCGGCCGAGCAGGCACGTCAGCAGGCGGCCGCCGAGCAGGCGCGCCTGCAGCAGCAGCTCGCAGACATGGAGCGTCGCGCGCAGGAGCTCGCGGCCTCGGGTGACGAGGCGGGCGCCGAGGCGGCACGCGCCGAGGCCGAGCAGACGCGTCGTCGCGTCCGCCGTCCCAGCGGCGGCGGTGGCGGAGGCGGCGCGCCGATGGGCGGCGGCGGTGGCGGTGGTGGTCGCGGCGGCGAGTCCGACGATCCGTTGGCGGGCCTCGACGGGCTCTGACCCCAGACCCGAGCGAGCCTCACGAACGCCCGTCTGCGACACGCAGGCGGGCGTTTCGCTTCGTGCGCGCCGCGCCTTCGCCTTGCCGCGACTCGACGGCCATCCACAATCGCGCGCCATGTCTGCCGCGCGCGATCGTCTGGTGTTCCCGCTCGACGTGAAGGACCTCGCGGAGGCGCGCGCGTGGATCGATCGCCTCGTCGACCACGTGGGCGTCTTCAAGGTCGGCCTCGAGCTCTTCGTCTCGGCCGGTCCCGACGCCGTGCGCGCGGTGCACGATCGCGGCGCCCGCTGCTTCCTCGATCTGAAGCTGCACGACATCCCGGCGACCATGGCCGGCGCGACCGAACGAGCGGTGGCGCAGGGCGTCGCGTTCCTCACCGTGCACGCGTCCGCGGGGCCGCGCGCGCTGCGCGGCGTGCAGGAGATCGCGGCGAGCTCGAAGACGCAGCTGCTCGCGGTCACGGTCCTCACCTCGTTCGACGCGAGCGAGCTGGCGAGCATCGGGCTCGACGCGCCTGCGAGCGCGGCCGCGCGACTCGCACGGGTGGCCGTGCAGAGCGGCGTGCGGGGCCTCGTGTGCTCACCCGAAGAGGCCAGCGCGCTCCGCGAGATCGTCGGCCCGAGCGGCGTGCTCATGGTGCCCGGCGTGCGCCCGGCGGGCGCCGACCGCGGTGATCAGCGACGCGTCGCCACGCCCGCCACCGCCATCGCGAGCGGTGCGGACTACCTCGTCGTGGGCCGCCCGATCCGCGAGGCGAGCGATCCGCGCGCCGCAGCGAGCGCGATCGCCGAGGAGATCGGCCTCGCGCTGGAGGCTCGGTCGTGAAGCGCCTGCTCCTCGGTCCCCACGCCGTGCTCGAGGCCGTGCGCGGCCGGCCCGGACAGATCGCGGTCGTCTTCGTCGCCTCGAACGCCGAGCGTGGTCACAAGGCAGCGCTCGACGAGATCCGCTCGCGCGGCGTGCGCATCGAGGGTCGCCCCCCCGAGGAGCTCGACGCGATCGCCGATGGCACACGACACCAAGGCCTGCTCGCGCTCGCGGGTGAGTACCCCTACGTGGGCCCGGACGTGCTCGACACGCTCGGCGACGACGTGCTCCTCGTCGCGCTCGACGAGATCACCGATCCCCACAATTTCGGGGCGATCGTGCGTTCCGCGGTGGCCTTCGGCGCCGACGCGATCCTCACGCTCAAGGATCGCGCCGCCCCGGTCACGCCCGTCGTGGTCCGCGCCTCGGCAGGCGCCACCGAGCACGCGCGCATCGTCCGCATCACGAACCTCGCGAGGACGCTCGCCGCGCTGCGCGAAGACGGGCGGCAGATCGTCGGCCTCGCTGCCGAGGGAGACGCCTCGATCACCGAGCTGCCGCCGGCCGACCGAGGTCGCGTGCTCGTCATCGGCTCCGAGGGCCACGGCCTCCGGTCGCTCGTCCGCAAGCAGTGCGACGTGCTCGCACGCATCGCGATGCCCGGTCGCATCGCGTCGCTCAACGCGTCCGTCGCCGCCGGCATCGCACTCCACGCGGTCGCGCAGCAGCGCTGAGGACGAAGCGCTCAGCGACGCAGTTCGAGCGCGGCGGCGAGCTCGCGCATCGTCGGGCCGAGCTCTCGGTGGAGCACGAGCGTCGCGACGTCGTCGAGGTGCGTGGCGTCGCGGTTGACGATCGCCGTGGGGATCTGGCGATCGGCCGCGTAGGGCACGAGGTCCGACACGGGCGCGACCTCGAGGGAGCTGCCCAGGACGAGCAGCAACTCGCACTGCGCGAGGGCTTCGGTCGCGTCCTCGAACGCACCGCCGAGCGCCTCACCGAAGAGGACGACGTCGGGGCGGAGCAGGCCTCCGCACACGCGACAGCGCGGCGCGCGGCCCACGATCGAGAAGGCGCGCCCGGAGGGCTCGCGCACACCGCACTCGAGGCAGCGCACGGTGCGGAAGGTGCCGTGCACCTCGTGCACGTTCTTCGAGCCCGCGGCCTGGTGCAGGCCATCGATGTTCTGCGTCACCACGGCCTGCACGCGCTCGGCGCGCTCGAGGAGCGCGACGACCTCGTGCGTCACGTTGGGCTTCACGTCGCCGAGGCGGCCCAGGTGCTCGCGCCAGAAGTCGTAGAACGCCACCGGATCCGCGAGGAAGCCCTGCTGCGTCGCGAAGCGCATCGGATCGGCGTCGCGCCAGAGGCCGAGCCGCGAGCGGAAGTCCGGGATGCCCGAGTCCGTCGAGACGCCCGCGCCGGTGAGCACGACCGCACGCCGGGCCTTTCGGAAGAGCTGCGCGAGATCGTGGACCGTCCCCGTCACTGCGCGCCCTCGACCGCACCGCCGGCGGGCAAGGCCGCGCGCGCCGCGTCGGACATCGGACGCGCGAGGCTCTCGCGCAGGAAGCGCGAGAGGATGCCGACGAGCTCCGTGCTCTCGGACAACATCGCGACGCCGTGCGCGTGGCCGTCGATGAGCTCGGTGCGCCCACCAGTGATCCGCGCGAGGGCCTCGGCCGTCTCGACGCTGTCGGTCTCCTCGCGCGCGGCGAGGCCGAGGAAGCTGCGCTCGCCCATGTGCACCGCGACGAGGATGCTGTCGACGCCGCGGTAGGCGCGCCCCGGCGAGAGCGTGGCGATCACGTCGAGCGAACGGTCCTCGGCCGCAGCCCGCACGACGGCCGTCGCGCCGATGCTCGCGCCCACGAGCGCGATCCGCCCCGGATGCACGGGCGCGTCGCTGCTCCGGAGATAGTCGACGGCGGCGGTCACGTCGCTCTGCGTCGCAGACCACGCCTCGGTGTCGAAGTCACCGTAGTTGAGCGCGTGTCCCTCCGCGTCCACGTTGCTCTCGCCGTGGCCACGGAGATCGATCGCGAGCACCGTGAGCGCGGGCGCTTCGCGCAGCGCCTCGACCACGGCGGCCCACTCGCCGCGCGCGGATCCGAGCTGGTGCACGAGCACCACCGCGCCCGCCGTCGGCTCGGCGCCCGGGTAGAGCGTGCCGTGCACGACGAGGTGATCCTGCGTCGGGAACTGCACCTCGACGGGCGCGGCGAGCACAGGCGCCGGCTCGGGTCGCGCCGCGGGCTCGGACTCGCGCTCGGAGGGCGCCGTGGGGGTCGGCCGCGCAGGCTCGCTGCTCGCAGGCGCGCGGCGCTCGCAGGCGGAGCAGGCGAGGCAGAAAGCGATCGAGAGCAGCGAGGTCGCGCGCATGGCGGCCGAGCCTACAGAAACTCCGACGTCCCGGCACACCGACGCGGGTCACAACCGACGCGGTCGCGGCCACGCGGCAGCATGCGCATCTCCGCTCCGTGTCTGGCCGTCTGGGTGCTCGGCTGTGTCCTCTTCACGCGCGGAGCCGCGCTCGCGCAGGCCTCGGAGGCGCTCGAGACGGCCTCGGGCCCGGTCGTCGTGGACGCGCGCTGGATCGAGGGCACGCCGCGGCGCGCAGAGGTCGATCTCGTGCGCGGCACCATGCGCGTCCGCGCGTACGAGGGACGCACCGTGCGCACCGCGGCCGCGGCGGTGGGGGACATCGTGGCGCTCGGCTACTACCACGGCGGTCCGGAGCCCTTCGCGGGCGTGGTGCTCGTCGACCTGGCGAGCGGCGCGCGGCGCACCGTGGAGCTGCCCGTCGCCGGCGCCGCGAGCCCTCACCGACCTGCCGGCCTCGTGATCGCGGCCGAGCCCGCCGGCTTCGCGATCGTGCTCCAGGAACAAGAGGCCGATCCCAGCGCCGACGTGCTCAGCACCTTCGCGCGCCTCGGCCTCGACGGCGCGTGGCTCGCCGCCCCGCACCGCGTGGGCATCCCGTGGGGCCTGGCCGCCCTCGCGGCCGCACCGGCGGGCACCTACGAGCTCGCCGTGCTCTTCGGTGGATGGGGCCAGGCCCAGGCCGGGCAGGCCCGCATCTGCGTGGTCACGCTCTCGGCGGACGGCACCCCCACGGAGCACCCGTGGTGGGCGAGCGCGAACGCGACGCTCACCGACGTTCGCCTCGCCGCGGGCGCGGGCGGCATCGACCTCTTCTACCGCTCGACGGACGACGTGGTCCGACACCACCACTTCGCCTCGGACGGGAGCTGGGGACGCGAGCCCGCAGGCGCAGACGTCGCGCGGCGGCTGCGGGCGGGGCAGCCGTTCTTCCTCCGCGGGGTCGGGGCGCGCATCGAGGCCGCCGCCGTCGAGCCCTGATCGACGCGGCGGAGGAGCAGCGGGGAGGGTAGAGTCGCCGCATGTCGCGGCGCGCAGCGGCCCTCGTGATCGGCAACGAGATCCTCACCGGCAAGGTCGTGGAGGCGAACCTCCCGCTGCTCGCGCGCACGCTCTTCGAGCTCGGCATCCGCTTCGAGCGCGTCGTGATCTGTCGCGACGACCTCGAGATCATCGCGAGCGATCTCGACGCGCTGCGCGCGAGCCACGACGTCGTGTTCACGAGCGGTGGCGTCGGCCCCACGCACGACGACGTGACGATCCCCGCCGTTGCGCGGGCCTTCGGTGTCGAGATCAGGCGCGACGAGGAGCTCGCGCGACGCATCCGCGACCACTTCGGCGACGCGACGACCGAGGGACACCTCCGCATGGCCGACGTGCCGGCGGGCGGCACGCTCCTCACGAACGCCCAGGTGCACTGGCCGGTCCTCGCGATGGGCAACGTGTACGTGCTGCCGGGGGTGCCTGAGATCTTCGCGCGCAAGCTGGAGGTGGTGAAGGAGCACCTCGGCCAGAGCGCGCCGTACGTGAGCGCTGCGATCTACACGCGCTGCGACGAGGGCGCGATCGCCGCGCTGCTCGAGCGCATCGAGCACGATCACCGCGTGCAGGTCGGCAGCTACCCGCGCTTCGACGACACCGATCACAGCGTGAAGATCACCTTCGACGGAACCGACCGGGCGGCCGTGGAGCGCGCGCTCGAGGCCTGCCTCGCCGAGCTCGATCCCGCGCTCGTCGTGCGCGTGAGCCACGCGCGCTGACGCGCTCCGTTCGAGCACGAGCGCGCGGACTCGCGCCATTCGGAAAGTTGCCTCGCGCGATCGGGCTCGGGCATACGCGAGACATGTCCCCTGGTCCGTCGCGCCCCGACGTCGCGTCGCTCGGCTGGCTGCGCTCGCTCCTCATGCTCGCGCGTGCCGAGGCGTCGGGCGTGCTCACGCTCCGCGCGCACGGTCGCAGCGCGTCGCTCCACCTCACGCGCGGTCGCGTGACGGGGTTCGAGGGCGAGCTCGGCCCGCGCCTCGGAGAGATCGTGGGCCTGTCGCGGAGCGAGACCGTCGCCGTTCCCCCGGACGGCAGCTGGGGCGCCTCCGCCGTCGCAGCCGGTCGCGTGAGCCGAAACGATCTCGCGTGGGCCCTGCGACGACAGCTGCGCCTGCGTGCGCGCGAGATCGCGCTCTGGGGTGAGCTCGAGACGCGCTGGCAGGCAGGCGGTAGCGCCGCTCGCCCGTTCACCGATCCGATGAGCGCCGCCGATCTCGTCGCCGAGATCCTCCGCGCCCACGCAGAGACGCAGCGTGAGGCGCGCGTGCCGCACGCAACGCCGGTCGCGAGCGCGCTCGGCGTCTACTTCGCGGACAACGCGGCGCTGCACCCGCACGAGATCGCCGCGAGCCGCGGGGTGATCCGCAGCGGCGCCGGTGCGCGCTTCGCGGCGGCCTTGCTCGCGGCCGGCCTCACGGAAGCGCCCGTCGAGCCCGAGGTCCGGGCGCTCACGCGGCTTCACGCGCGGGTGCGCCACGAAGGCGCCCATGCGGTCCTCGGTGACGTGCGGGATGCGGCGGTCCGCCGCCGCGCGCTGCGTCGCGTGGCCGGCAGCATCCACCCGGATCGCTTCGCGAGCGATCCGAGGCTCGGAAGCATCTCGCACGATCTCGTCGCGCGGCTCGCGAGCAGCTGATCGCTCGTTCTGGCCCGCTCGAAACGACCGAGGCGAGCCGGAGCTCGCCTCGATTCGTCATGCGGTGTCGATCAGCTGCCTTCGGCGCCCACCCACCATGGGTTCTCCTCGGGCGCAGGCTGCGCGGGAGGCTGCGGCGCGGCGGGCGGTGCCGCAGGCGGCATGGCCGGCGGCGTGGGCGCGGCGGGCGGTGCCGCCGGGGGTGCCGGCTGCGCGGGCGGCTGCGGCGCAGCGGGAGGTGCTGCGGGTGGCGCGGGCGCGGCGGGCGGTGCCGCGGGCGTCGGTGCCGCAGGCGGCGGTGCCGCAGGCGGCGTGGGCTGCGCACCGCGACGGCCACGGCGACCACGCGGCGTGGGCTCCGGCGGGGGCGGCGCGGCCGGCGGCGGTGTCGGTGCAGGCTCCGTCTCCTCGGGCGCGTCGGCTCCGGAGCCAGCGCCCATCCACCACGGCGTTCCGCCGGCACCAGTCGAGGTGTCGGTGCCAGTGCCAGTGCCGCCCTCGGCGCCCGCACCCGTCGTCACGCTGGGGCCGCCCGTGCTCACGTCGGTCCCGGAGCCGACCGTCGTCACGTGCAGATCGGTGCCTTCGGGCACGGCCACCGTGGGGCCAGTCGTCGTCGTCTGGACGGGCGCCGCGCGGCGATCCCACCACGCGAGCGTCACGCTTTCGGCCGCGCCGACCGTCGTCACCGCGCCGGCCTCGGCGCGACGCGTCCACCACGTCCACCACGGCGCGTCGGCGGGCAGGCGCTGCTCGAGCGCGCTCTGCGAGGTCGCCGCCACCGGCTGGCCACCACGCAGCGCGACGGTGAACGAGCCGCGCTGACGCGACTGGCGGAAGCGCGGGAACTCGATCTGCGCGACGTGGCCCGTCATGCACTGCACGAGCTCGGGCGTCGACGGCGCGACGCCGATCTCGGTCGCACGGCCGTCGCTCGTCAGGATGAATACGAGGCGGACCTGGCCCAGCAGCGGATTGCGCTGCACCTCGCCCGCCACGCACGCGCGGAGCGGCTCGGTGTGCTCCGCGAAGACCTGGTTGATCTGCTCCTGCGTGAGGCGGTTGGGCAGCGCCGCCTGCGCCTGGCGCGCGGCCTCATCGGCCGCCCGCTGCGCATCGGCGGCCTCCCGCGCGGCGAGCTCCTGGGCCTGGCGCTGCTCGCTCTCGTAGAAGCCGTTGATGGACGCGCTGAGCGGCGCGACGGTGCGCGCGTCGGCGGCCAGCGCGCTGAGGAGCTGGCGGCCCTCCGGCCCACCGAGGCGGAAGATGCCCTGCGCGGCCCACGACAAGGCCTCCGCGTTCTCGGCGAACGACGAGTCGGCGCGGTAGAGCACGAGGAAGTTCCGCAGCGCGGGCAGCACTGACGCATCGCCGAGCTCGGCGATGGCGCGCGCCACGAGCACGAGCGCCGCAGGCGAGGTCTCGTGATCGGTGAGCTGCTGCACCAAGCCCGGCACGGCCTGCGTCGCGCGCATCTCGATGAGCGACGGGACGATCAGCTCGAGCGGCGGGCCCTCGGTGCCCTCGATGAAGTCGTAGCGACGCGAGAGCGCTGCCACGAGGTGCTCGCTGCCCGAGGTGCGCGTGCGCAGCGTCGTGGCGATCGCGTCGCGCAGCGTGCGCGGCATCGAGCGCTGCTGGTAGAGGTCGAGGAGGTCGCGCGTGATCTCGGGCTCGGGCAGTGCCGCGAGGAGCCGCATCGCGTAGGCGCGGCCGGCGACGAGGCGGTTGTCCGGATCGAGCGCGATCTCGTTGAGCGCCTCGCGGAGCGGGCGCGGCGCGGCCTCCGAGGGAGCGGCCGAGAAGCCGGCGACGTCGAGCGCGACCGACGACAGCTGCATCGCGCTGCCGCCGCTCCACGCGTCCTGGCCGTTGGTGCGACCGAGCACACGCATCTGCCCCTGCTCGCCGACCGTGAAGAGACCGCCCTCCACGACCTGGGCACCGATCACGTCCTGCTCGAGGATGCGCGCCCAGCGGAGGCTGCCGTCCGGGTTCATCCCGAACACGTAGCGGTAGTAGACGAAGTAGTAGGTGTCCCCGAGGATGCCGACCTCTTCTTCGCCCTGCGCGAGGCGCGGCGCGAAATAGAGGCGGATGCGTCCGCGCGCGGTGCGCGTGCCGGGCTTGGGAAGGAAGCCGTCGTCCTCGAGCTCGACGGGGCGCTCGGCCTCGCCTTCGCGCAGCGGCGGCACGCTCGGGATCGGCGGCTCGATGTGCATCGCGCGGTCGCGCGTGCCGTGCACCGAGTCGTGCGTGAGCCGGTAGAGGCCGCGGTGACCGTAGTAGATGCCGGTCGGATCGTGGCGGATCCACGCGATGACGTCGTCGGTCGAGCGAAGGCGCGCCAGCTCGTAGCCGGTGAGCTCGTCGAGGACCGAGATGTTCTGGCGCTCGTAGGGCACGAGCACCATGCCGCCCGAGGCGGCCGGCTGGCCGAAGACGCCCTCGATCTCGTGGCGCCAGCGCTCCGCGCCGCTGCTCGCGTCGACCGCGACGAGATGACCGTCGCGCCGCGCGCCACCGAGCGCGCCGACCGTGAAGGAGAGATAGATCGTGTCGCCGTCGCGATCGGCGCCGACGTAGGCGAGATCCGGCAGGCGGAGCTCCCAGCGCTGGCGGCCGCTCGCCAGATCGATCGCGACGACGCGGTGGCGCTCCGAGCTGAGCACCACGTCGCCGAGGATCTCGGGGCGCGTCTGCGCGTCGAGCGCGAAGCTCCAGCGCTGCTGGCCCGAGTCCAGATCGATGGCGACGACCTGACGCGGCTCGTCGTGCGTGGTGACGACGGCCAGGTGCGCCCCCGTCGTGTTGTCCGGACGGGCGGCGGCCTGCGGTGCAGGCAGGCGCTCCATGACCTCGTTGAAGGTCTCGGCCTGGTTGTCGGCGAACTGATGGCTGAACGCCATCGTGCCCGTGCCTGCGCCGCCGCACGCACCGAGGCCGGCGAGGCCCAGCGCGCCCACGAGACGGAGCGCGACGCTGAGGGAGCGGCTCATCGCGCACCTCCTTCCGCCGCCGAGGCAGGCGCACGGTCGAGGCTCCGGCAGCGGGTGTTGCCGCCGTCCCACGCGATCTGGTCGAGGGCCTGCGTGAGCGCACGACGAAGCTCGCTCGGCGCCTGGCGACCGAGCGGCGGGAGCGTGTCTCGGTACGTGAGGAGGGACTGACACACCATGCGGCCGGAGACGTCGCGGAGACGGTTCACGATGTCGAGCTTCACGGCGTCGGTGATGTCGCGGCGCTGGAGGAACTGGTCGTAGCCGCCCAGCATGACCGAGATGGGCATGCGGCCGAGGAACGCGTTGAAGCGCGCCACGTCCGCGTCGTTGCCCAGGCGGCCGATGGCCTCGCCCGCGCCGAGCACGCCTCGCTCGAACGCGCGGAAGAGCATCTCGAGCGAGCCGCGCGCCCCGATGCGGCCCAGGGACTCCGCGCACTCCTCGCGGATCGAGCGGTCGCTGTCGCGCAGGCCCTGCTCGAGCAGCGGCGGCACGCGTCGGTCGTTGCGGATCGCCGCGATGCCTGCGTACGCGCGCCGACGCGCGCCCACGCGGCGGTGGTGCGTGAACTCGGTGAGCACGTCGAGGCTCTGCGGCATCGCGAGGCGCTGCAAGGCCTCGAGCGCGGCGTCCGTGATCGAGTCGTTCTGACCGGAGCGCAAGAGCTCCGCGAGCGGCGCGATGGCGTCGTCGTCGTTGATGATGGTGAGCAGCGTGATCGCCTCGCGGACCTCGTCCGCGTTCGCGCTGCGCAGGCGCGCCGCGATGACGGGCAGCTCTTCGACGGTCGGCGCGGGGCCTCCGCCCTCGACCGCCTCGGTGGGCTGGCCGCGGCGGCGTGCGGGTGCACGACGAGCCTGCTGCGCGTCGGCCGAAGCTGCAGTGAGCCCGAGCGCGAGCGCGATGGCGGTGCAGACGAGAGTCCAGGGAGCGCGTCGCATACGACCTGTGCCCTTGCCTCGAAGAGGCGATGGTGCCGTGAGGAGAAGACGTAGACGGAGTGGACCCGGAGCGCCGAGCCACGCTTGGGACGTGCTCGAGGGCCCCGGGGTCTGGAGCGCGCGAGCTTGGCCAAGCCGAGCGGGGAGGGCAAGGGTGGCCAGGCACGGTCGCACGGGCGCTCGTGTCCGCGGCACCACGGACCCATCACGCATCCGGCGCCAAACTTCGTCGCGTGGATCGGGCCGTGCTACCCGTCGGCCTCATGCCCACGCTCGCCGCGCCCAGAACGCCCTCCCCGCAGGCCGATCCGGAGGGCTCGCAGCCCGAGGGTCGCGTCGTCGGGACGAGCCGGGGCTCGTGGCTCGCGCGCTGGCTCGGCCCGCGAAAGCCCTATCTGTCCGCGCTCGGCGCCGGTCTGCTCGCCACCCTCGGCGTGCACGCGGCGCGCGACGGCGCCTCCGAAGGCACGCGCGAGGCCTCCCTCGCGGCCGTCATGGCGCGGGCGGGCTGGCGTGTCGACACGGGCTCGATCGTGTGGCTCGACGACCGCGTGAGCTGGGGCGAGACGCCCGCGATCTTCCTCGCGAGCCAGGGCGAAGGCCCCGCCGACGTGATCGGCGCGAGCGTGCGCCTCGGCAGCTCGGGGGCGGTGCTCGACGTCTCGGACGTCGCCAACCTCACGCGCAGCGGCGGCGCCTCGGAGGAGCAGCTCCAGCGCAGCGGCGACCACGTGCTCTTCGCGACGCGCGCCGCGCAGGGCATCGAAGCGGTGACGGTGCTCGACGTGCGCGGCGAGCCCGGCGCGCTCACGGAGGATTGGACCACGATCCAGCGCGGCCAGAACGCGATCACCAACTGGCAGGAGACCGGCCGCACCGATGGCCTCGGCGTCACGCGCTACCAGCTCGTCGAGCCCGACGCCTCGCTCGCGCTCTCGGCCGACGGCGGGATCGTGCGTGCGAGCTCCGAGGCCGGCGCGGTCGCGATCGCGCTCGACACGCTCGAGCCGACGGAGGGCGCCGAGCTCGTCGAGGTGCACCCGCAGGACAAGGGCGTGCCCGGCGGGATCACGTGGGTGGTCGACACCGTCCGCAACCTCTCGTTCGTGGGCCCCGAGCCGATCGAGTGGCTCGAGAACCGCGTCTTCGCGGTGAAGGACTGGTGGGATCGCACGAGCTACGCGTGGCTCGGCGGCAGCGACGACGCGGAGGTCGCCGCCGAGGTCGCGGCCGAGATGTCGGTGCCGACCGAGACGCACCTCACCGAGGAGCAGCAGCAGCTCTTCGACGAGGCCGCCGCCGAGATCGGCTTTCCGCCCGCGCCGATCCACGGCGTCTTCGACGACGCGATCGACGGGGAAGGGCAGTGGGTCCCCGTCGTTGACGATCCCTTCGTCAACGCGTACCCGAACGCGCCCGCCGCCTTCGCGCAGACCTTCGTGCGCCCCGATCGCGAGCGCCCCTACGTGAACGTCTTCATCACGCTGTGGGATCCGCGGCAGGTGCAGCTGCGGATCATGAGCGGCACGCGCGAGCCCGAGAGCGCGACGGGCCAGCGCGGCACCGGCTACATCCCGCGCGACGAGCGCACGACGCGGCTCCTCGTCGGCGCCTTCGACGGCGGCTTCCAGGCCATGCACGGCGAGTTCGGCATGATGAGCGACGACCGCGTCTACCTGCCGCCCAAGCCCTGGGCCGCGACGGTCGCCGTGATGGAAGACGGCCGCGTCGGCATGGGCAGCTGGCCGTCGCCCGACTGGAACGGCCGCTACTTCGACGAGAACCTCGCGAACCGGCAGATCCCCGACGCGATGGTCGACATGCGTCAGAACCTGACGTCGGTCGTGGAGGACGGCGTCTACAACCCGTGGGAGCGCTGGTGGTGGGGCGCCGCGCCGCCGGGCGCGACGGAGCAGACCTTCACGCACAGGAGCGGCATGTGCATCACCGAGGAGGGCTTCATGGCCTTCTTCTGGGGCGGCTCGCTCGGCCCCGAGTCGCTCGGTCAGGCGATGATCGCGGCGCGCTGCACGCGCTCGATGCACCTCGACATGAACAGCGGGCACTGCGGCTTCGAGTTCTTCCGGCCCTACCGCGAGACACCCGACGCGCGCGATCCGGCGCTGCCCGCCGTCGCGTCGATCGACGACGAGAGCGAGTTCGACGGTGAGCTCCCCGGCGCCGACGGCGTGCGCTTCCGTGCGCGCAAGGCCGTGCGCTCCATGCAGATGCGCTTCCCTCGCTACACCGCGCGCGACCCGCGCGACTTCTTCTACCTGACGCTGCGCCCCACGCTGCCGGGCCCTGCGCTGGTCGCGGTGGAGGGGCTGGCCGATGGCCTCGCGCTCTCGACCGACGGTCTGCCGCACGCCGGCTGGCCCTACGCCTTCGCGCGCGGCTCGCAGGCCTCGAGCGGCGGTGAGAGCTGGATCGTCCGCATCGATCCCACGCGCGCCGTGCCGCAGCCGCTCGCGCAGGAGCGACACACGCGCGCGCTCGCGCACCTCGCGGGCCCCGCGTCCGGATCCCACGTGCTGCTGGCGCGCCGCGAGACCGTCGGTGTGAGCTTCGTGATCGAGCCGATGGGCGCGAGCGGCACCGAGATCGTGCGCGGCGCGCTCGCCACGCGCGCGAGCACCGCCGCGCTCGGCGCGGATCGCGATGGCTTCCTCGTCTACGCCGAGGGCCCCGCCGCGATGTCGTTGCTCGAGGCCGCGGGCGTCTCGAGCGCGATCGATCTCGGCGCCCCCGCCATGGGCTTCGACACCGACGAGGGCACCGCCGGCCCCGACGGTCACCCGCGCGAGCTGGGCGCGGGCATCGCGCTCCTGGCCGAAGAAGCGCCGAGCGCCGAGGTGCTCTGGCCCGACAACGAGCCCACGCCCTACTCGCAGTGGGGCTACCTCCAGGGCCAGCGCGTCCGCTACTTCCCCACGCAGCCCCCGCGCTTCGTCCGCCCCGAGGACTGACGAGGACGTTCTGGATCAACACGCGACCGCGTGACGGGCATCCAGGCGCCCACGTGACGGGCATCCAGGCGCAACGGCAACACGCTGTCGATCCAACGGCAACTCGCAGCGGCGTCGATGCGTGCGCTCGCGGCGTCTGAGATTGCACCGAACTTGAGCGTCATCTGCTTGCGTCGTGCGGCGTCGAGTTCACGGCAGCGCAGCGTACGCCACCCGCACCGAGGCCAAGGCGGGGGTGGGGTGGGGGGTCTCTCGGTCCATGCCCGGCTGTCTCGGGGCTCGTGTCGATGTCGCAACGGCTGCGCAACTCGTTGCGCACGCAGCTGTTGACCCTCTTCCGGCCGTGCCTCTACTATCCGCGCCCGCGCAACGCCGGGAGCGGTGGGCCCTCTGGCCCTCCCTCCGCCGACCTCGCTGCGGGCACTGGCCAGGCCCGCGGCGCGCTCGGGGAAGAGCGCGAGCGTCCCTTCTTGCTCACCTGACGGCAGCCCCGCTGCGCGCTCCTTTCCCTTGCGGTCCCCAACCGTCTAGACTTCTGCGATCCGCCACGGCGGATGGTTCTGGTCATTCGCGCCTCCGGGGCGCGAACCGAAGCGCTGCCCGATGGGTCGTCGGTCCCAGCCTTCGTGAGCGAGGACGAACGTGAAGAAGCCGATCCCGTTCGGAAAGTACCTGCTCCTCGAGCGGATCAACGTCGGAGGCATGGCCGAGGTCTTCAAGGCCAAGGCCTTCGGCGTGGAGGGCTTCGAGCGCCTGGTCGCCGTGAAGCGCATCCTGCCCTCCATCGCGGAGGACCAGGAGTTCATCACGATGTTCGTCGACGAGGCGAAGATCGCGGTGCAGCTGACCCACGCGAACATCGCGCAGATCTTCGACCTCGGCCGCGTCGGCGACTCGTACTTCATCGCGATGGAGTACGTGCACGGCAAGGACCTGCGCGCGATCTTCGACCGGGCGCGCAAGCGCGGCGAGACCGTGCCGGTGCCGATGGCCTGCTACGTGGCCATGAAGATCTGCGAGGGCCTCGACTACGCGCACAACAAGAAGGACGCGGCCGGCCGCGACCTCCACCTCGTGCACCGCGACGTGAGCCCGCAGAACGTGCTCCTCTCGTACGACGGCGAGGTCAAGGTCATCGACTTCGGCATCGCGAAGGCGGCGGGCAAGGCCGGCAAGACGCAGGCGGGCATCCTCAAGGGCAAGTTCGGCTACATGTCGCCCGAGCAGGTGCGTGGCCTGCCGCTCGATCGACGCAGCGACATCTTCGCCGTCGGCATCGTGCTCTACGAGCTGCTCACGGGTGAGCGGCTCTTCGTCGGCGAGAGCGACTTCTCCACCCTCGAGAAGGTGAAGAACGTCGAGATCATGCCGCCGTCGACCTACAACCGGCGCATCCCCGAGGAGCTCGAGCAGATCGTGCTCAAGGCGCTCGCGAAGGACGTCGACGACCGCTACCAGACCGCGATGGATCTGCATGACGACCTCCAGTCGTTCATGTACACGAGCGGCAACTTCTTCTCTCGCAAGGACCTCTCGGCCTACCAGCGCAAGGCCTTCGCAGAAGAGATCGCGAAGGAATCGGCGCGCGAAGAGGAGTACCGCCGCATGGAGGCGGACCTCGCGCGGCCGGGCGGAGCCGCCTCGAGCGGCCTCGATCAGTTCGATGACATCGAGCCGCTCGAGCCCTCGGTGAACGTGCCTGAACCGCGTCCCACGGCCGCGCCGCCCAAGGTGGCCGCCGCACAACAAGCCGCAGCCATGGCAGCACCGCAGCCTCCTCCGCCCCCACGCGCGCAGAAGAAGCCGACGCTCATGGGCGTCGGTGTCGGTGGAGCGGCCGTGCCGCCACCTCCGCCTCGTGTGAGCGCGGCCGCGCCGCCTCCGCCGCCTCCGCGCACGTCCGTCCCCACGCCGCCTCCGGCGGCCGCGATGGCGCCCGCAGCCCCGGCCGGCGGCGGCCTCGACATGGACTGGGACGAGGAAGAGCTCTCGACCCAGATCTACGACAAGCCCGAGCTGGGCGGCGGGATCCCCGATCTCCCCGAGGTGCCGCGCGCAGGCGGGCATCCCTCGCCCTTCGGTGCGCCCGCGCCGTCGGGCATGGGCGCAGCTGGCCTCGGAGCCCCCGTCGGCGCACCCGTCATGGGCCCGGCGGTGAGCGGTCCGCCCGTCGGCGGGCCTGCCGTGGGCATGGGCGCACCCGCACCGTTGCGCCCGTCGCTCGGCGCGGGCACGGCCCCGCCCGTCGCGTCACCGCCCGTGATGTCGGCGCCCCCCGTGATGTCGGCGCCCCCCGTGATGTCGGCGCCCGTGATGGGCGCTCCGTCGCCGTTCGATCCGACGCCGCCGATGCCAGCGACAGCGCAGCCGACGGCGGGACGCGAGCCCACCGCGCAGACGCGCAACAAGCGTGAGTCCTCGCGCGGCGGCATGGGCGCGCTGATCGGCATCGCGGCCGTGCTCGTGCTCGGCGTGCTCGGCGTGGGCGGCTACTTCGTCCTCTTCCGCTCGCAGCCCGGCACGATCCACGTGAGCACGCAGCCCGCGGATGCGATCGTGTTCCTCGACAACAGCCCCGCGTCGTCGTCCACGTCGAGCCCGTTCGTGCTCGCGAACGTCCCCCCTGGCTCGCACCTCGTGGAGGTCCGACGCACGGGCTACGAGACCTGGGCGACGCGCATCGAGCTCGTCTCGGGCCAGGAGCTGAGCCTTCCGCCCGTGGTGTTGACGGCGCAGGCTGGTACCGTTCCCGCGGTGGGTGTGGGCGCGGTCCCGCCCGTGCCCGTGGCCGGCGGTGGTGCGATCGCGCCGGCCGGCTCTGGCTTCGCGCTCGACACCGTGCCCACGGGCGCGACGGTCTTCGTGGGTGAGCGCATGCTCGAGCAGCGCACGCCCGTTCGCATCACCGATCTCGCGCCCGGCACGTACGGCATCCGCGTCGAGCACGGCGAGAACTACGCGCCGTGGGTCACGCAGATCACGGTGCCGCAGGGCCAGATCCTCCAGCTCGAGACCGCGCGTCTCACGCTGCGCAACGTGACCGTCGAGTTCACGTCGAGTCCCGATGGTGCCGAGGTGTTCCTCACGCGCGGCGCCGAGCGTCGCGCGATCGGCCGCACGCCGGTGACGGCGAACGTCGAGGTCACGGGCGGCGCGTGGACCGTCACGATGTCGCGCGGCGGCTACGAGGACTACGAGGCCACGCTCGCGCTCGCCGAGGGCGTCGCGCGCACGAGCCACCCGGGCACGCTCGTCGAGCGTCGCGGTGGCGGGGGTGGCTCGCGCGGCGGCGGTGGTGGTGGCGGCACCCGCGTCGCCACGGTCGGTGGCGGCGGCGGTGGCGGTGGCGGTGGCGCCGGGCTCCCGACCGGCATCCGTGGTGGCGGTGGTGGCGGTGGTGGTGGCGGCGGTGGTGGCGGCGGCGGCGCGCCGACGGGTGGTGGCGGCGGCGGCGGCAACGGCACGCTCCAGATCAACTCCACGCCGTGGTCGCAGGTCATCGTGGACGGCCGCGTGATCGGCAACACGCCTCAGATGAGCATCCAGCTCCCGGCCGGCTCTCACCGCGTCGAGCTCGTGAACGACCAGTTCAACGTCCGCGAGACCTTGACCGTGCAGATCACGCCTGGCGAGACCACGCGCCGCATCGTGCGGCTCCAGATCCCGACCGGCGGCTGAGCGCGACGCGCGAGACTCTGGCCTCCGTTCGACGATGCGCTAAGGCCGGGCGATGGATCGCCGACGTCGGCGCGCGAGGCGGCTGCGCAGAGAGGGCAACACGCTCCTCTTCTTCGCGATCGGCTTCTGCATCGTCGGCAGCATCCTCGCGGTCGCCGTGCCCACGTTTCTCCGCGAGGTGCGCCTGAGCAAGGCCTCCGAAGCGCCCGAGATGCTCCAGCAGATGCACCTGGGCGCCTCCGCGTACTTCGCGAGCCGGCAGCAGGTCGAAGGCGTGGAGCGCCGCCGTTGCTTGCCCGAGCGCGCCGGCCCGACGCCCGAGCGCCCGCGCGTCGAGGCGCGGACGGTGGACTTCTTCGACGAGTCGGAGCACGACGCCCGCACGTGGCGCGTGCTCTCGTTCCGCAGCGAGCGGCCACTGCGCTTCAGCTATCGCTTCCAGCCTGCGCAGGCTGGCTGCGACCTCCGCACGCCCGAAGACACCTACCTCGTGACCTACAGCGCGGAGGGCGACCTCGACGGTGACGGCGTGCGCTCGCTCTTCGAGCGTCGCGACGCCACCTCGAGCACCGAAGACGAGCTCGTGCCCGTCGGCATCCTGTACGTGCGCGACCGCGTGGAGTGATCTGCCATCTCGGCGATGCCGTTCAGATGAGCTCGATGACCGAGCCGGCCGGCACGACGATCGTGACGTCGCGTGCATCGAGCTCGGCGACGCCGTTGCCGAGCACGAAGATCGTCGCGCGGAAGACCTGCGAGGTGCGGCGCGGCGGCACGAAGTCGTTGAGGAAGCGGACGTTGAACTCGACGAGCTGACCGGGCCGCACGTTGAAGAAGTCGCGGTCGTCGCAGCGATCGGCGGTGGGGCACGAGACCACCGTGCCGCCATCGAGCAGGCGGATCGGCGTGATCGCCTTCACGAACATGCCCGCGTCGATCGGGCCGACCTCGGGCGGGAAGTCCTCGCCGTCGCGCACCGAGCCGCGGATGTTCTGCGGCGTCTCGGTCGCGAGCGTCTGGATCGCGTCGATGAGGCCCCGGCCCAGGCCCGTGCCGTCGCAGCCGATCTCGAAGGTGATCGGATCACCAGCGCCATCGACGGTGCCCGTCTCTCGCGCGACCACGTCGAACTGCTGCACGCAGGTCGGGCTGGAGACCTGGGGGCCGCAGTCCGTGCCGCCGCCGGTGATCGACATGACGCCGATGACGCGGGCACCGATCGCCTCGAGCGACGCGCGCGTCTGCACGTACGTGCGCGGCGGCGGGCCCATCGTGAAGCCGGACGTGTCGTACGTGCCGCCGGACACGCCCATGGTGAGCGGGCCGTTCTTGGACGACGTGTCGGTCATCACGACCATGATCGGGAGCGAGCCCGGTCGGAAGCACGGGTAGCCGTAGCGCCGGCCGACCTCGTCGGGGATCGCCATGCAGGTCTGACGCGGCACCCACGGAAGCACGCCGTCGCCGGTCGCCGCCTGGTAGAGCGCCTCGTTCCACGACGCCCAGTTCGCGCCGCCCTGATCGGCGTCGAGCATGCGGACGTCCGAGAGCATCTGCGCGCGATCGGTCGTGATCGTCGAGTAGAGATGGAACGGCGTGTCGCCGTCGGGGCCGTCCTGACAGGTCTCGATGCCGAGCACCGAGGTGCAACCACCAGCGGCGCGGCCACCGAAGCCCGCGAAGCCACCGAAGCCCACGCCGATGTCGGGAATCGCGTCGGTGATGCCGGCGACCACGGTCTCGAGGCTGTCCTTGAGCTCGGTGACCTCTTCGGACATCGAGCCCGTGCGGTCCATCATGAAGAACACGTCGGCCTGACGGACGCGCGAGTTGAACTGCAGCTCGCGATCGACCGCGGGATCCATGTACGGAAGGACGATGTAGAAGTCCTCGGGGTCGATGCCGACGTCGGGATCGAGCGGGTTCGCCTCGTCGTTCACGGCCTCCGCGAGATCGTCGAAGCCGTCACCGTCGCTGTCGGCAGCGAGCGGGTTCGTGAAGTAGCGCTCGCGCTCCTCACCATCGCTCAGGCCGTCGTTGTCGCTGTCGTTGTCGATGTAGTCGGGCAGCGCATCGCCGTCGGTGTCGCGCGCCGCACAGCCCGCCAGACCGCCCGCCTCGTCGATGTCCGGGTAGCCGTCGCCGTCCGAGTCGGCGTCCTGGAAGTTCGGGATGCCGTCCATGTCGGTGTCGCGATCGGTCTCGTACACGTCGAAGAGGCCGTCGCCGTCTGTGTCGTCGTTTCGATCGCAGGTCGTGGGGATGCCCACGTCGAAGGCGCCCATCGCCGCGTCCACGCGCCGATCGGGCGGCTCCGTCGTGCAGCCTGTTTCGACGAGCGCGCCTCCCATCACCGTGAGGCAGGCGAGGGTGGTTCGACCGAGAGCAACACGAGTCGAGCGACGAGCCATGGCGGCCTCCTCGCGCGGCAGAGCGTCAGCGCCGCGCGGCGCGCGCATCATACGCGTGTCGCACGCCGGATCCGAGGGGGGGCTCGCGCACCCTCGCTTCGAGACGCTCGGGCCCCGACCCGGCCTGCCTGCTAGTACCGCTGGCCGGAAGGTCCGCGGAACCGGATCGAGCTTCCGGGCCGCGGTACGAGAGCGACGGTCACCGCTCGAGCCACCCGATGTCCGCACACCGCACCACCCACGCCATCGCGCGCGCGCTGCCCAAGGCGGTGCGCGATCTCTGCGGCATCCTGCACGAGCGCGGTCACGGCGCCTGGGTCGTGGGCGGCTGCGTGCGCGACGTGCTGATGGGCCGCAGCGCGAGCGACTGGGACGTCGCGACCACCGCGCTGCCGGCCGAGGTGCAGAAGATCTTCCGTCGCACGATCCCGACCGGGATCGATCACGGCACCGTCACCGTCCTCCTCGGCGGCGACAAGTACGAGGTCACGACGCTGCGGGGCGAGTCGGGCTATGCGGACGGCCGTCGGCCCGACGTGGTCACGTTCGGCGCGTCGATCGACGAGGACCTCGGGCGGCGCGACTTCACGGTGAACGCGATCGCCTACCACCCGATCGACGACGTGATCGTCGATCCGTGGAAGGGCGAGGCAGATCTCGAGCGCCGGCTCATCCGCGCCGTGCGCGAGCCGCGCGAGCGCTTCGCGGAGGATGGCCTCCGAGTGCTGCGGGCCGCGCGCTTCGTGGCGACGCTCGGCTTCGAGCTCGACCCCGCGACCGAAGCGGCGATCCGGCCGAACCTCTCGACGTACGCGAAGGTCTCGCCCGAGCGCGTGCGCGAGGAGTGGCTCAAGGCGTTCCGCGCGACCGAGCCCTCGCGCGCGTTCCGCATCATGCGCCGCACGGGCATGCTCGCGGTGCACGCGGGGCTCCTCGACGTGCTCGACGATGCGCGCTTCGAGCAGACGATGCGCCGACTCGATCGCGCATCGCGCGAGCTCGTGCCAGCGCGCCTCGCCGCGCTCGCGTGGGAGTCGCGGACCGATCTCGACGCGGTCGAGGCGTGGCTCCGCGCGCTGCGCTTCTCGAACCGAGAGCGCGACGCGACGCTGCTCGTGCTCCGACACGCGGACGCACCTCTGCGCGTGGCCGACGTCGTCGGTGCGCGGAGGTTCCTCCGCGCCGTCGGCCCGAGCGAGGCCTTCTGGGTGCTCGAGGCGCTCGAGGCCGACGCGGCCGTCGCCGACGACGCGGGCGCCCGCGCGCGTGCCGTCCGCGAGCTGCGAACGCTGGCGGCACAGGTGCTCGACGCGGCCGATCCGCTCGATCTCAAGGCGCTCGCGATCACCGGCGCGGACGTGATGAAGGCCTCGGGCCGCAGCCCCGGCCGCTGGCTCGGCGCAGTGCTCGAGCGCCTCCTCGACGAGGTGATCGAAGATCCCAGGCGCAACGACGCCGAGGCGTTGCTGGCGCGAGCGCGGGCGCTCGCCGCCACGGAGGCAGGATGAGCGGGTACGTGGATCTGCACTGTCACTACGTGCCCGGCGTCGACGACGGCGTGCGCACGCTCGACGAGTCGCTGCGCCTCCTCGAGGCGCTCGGGCAGCTCGGCTACACCGAGGTCGTCGCGACGCCGCACATCCGCACGGCGATGTTCGAGAACCGCAAGCCCGGCCTCGAGAGAGGCTTCGCGGAGCTCGTGTCGATCCTCGACACGCAGACGCTGCCGCGGCTCTCGCTCGCGGCCGAGCACTTCTGCGACGACGTCTTCTTCGGCCTCTTCGCCGCCGATCAGGTGCTGCCGTACCGCGGCGGACACGCGATCCTCCTCGAGTTCCGCTACGAGGCGTGGCCGCGGCGCATCGAAGACCAGCTCTTCCGCATGCAGGTGAAGGGCGTGCGACCGCTCATCGCGCACCCCGAGCGCTACAGCGCGCTCTTCGATCAGACCGACGCGCTCGACCCACTGCTCGACGTCGGCGCGATGACGCTGCTCGACACCATGTCGCTCGTGGGCAAGTACGGCGATCGCTGCCGCCGCGCGGCCGAGCGCATGCTCGAGGAAGGCGCCTACGACGCGGCCTGCAGCGACGCGCACCGCCCCGAGGACGTCGACGTGATGGCCAAGGCCATCGATCGACTGCGCGCGCTCGTGGGCAAGGACGAGTGCCGGGCCCTGCTCTCCGATCGGCCACGCGGCATCCTCGACGGAACCTACGACCCCTGAGCGCGTTCGCGGGGGGCAGGGCAACCGTGCGACGATGAGCGGGTGAAGCGCCTCCGCGGCCTCAAGGCCCTCGTCCACGACGCGATCGACACGACCACGCACCTCGTGCGGGAAGGGCACGAGTCGACCTCGCGCGCGGTCACGCGTGTGACCGACGGCATCGCGCCCCTCGCCACGCCCGCGCGCGCGGTGGACGACGTGCGGCGGATCTCGACCGACACCGTGCTCGGCACGATCCGCCTCGTGAACCGCGGCGTCGAGATCCTCACAGACGCCGGGCTCGATCTCGCCGAGCGCGCGCTCGCCTCGACGCCGGACGATGCGACGCTCGACGCGGCGCTCGAGCCCGCGGTGCCGATGCGCTCGGACGCGATCAAGTCGGGCGTGTGGGTCGGCGACGCGGCGCTCGGCCTCGTGAACGCGGCGGTCGGCGATCACCTGCGGCGCCGCGACAACGGCCTCGATCTCGACATGCGGCTCCGGGCCGGCGACTCGTACGTCGACGTAGAGGCGTCGCGCGCGAGCGAGGCGATCACGATCGCGCTCGAGCGCGCGGGCGAGGTGCCCACGGGCCGCGTCGCCGTGTTCGTGCACGGCCTCGGCACGACCGAGTGGTCCTGGTGCCTCGAGGCCGAGGCGTACCACGGGGATCCGCGCGTCACGTTCGGCGCGCTCCTTCGCCGCGACCTCGGGATCACGCCGCTCTTCGTTCGTTACAACACGGGGCGACACGTCTCGGAGAACGGGCGCGCGCTGAGCGAGCTGCTCACGGCGCTCGCACGCATCCACCCCGTCCCGATCGAGGAGATCGCGCTCGTGGGTCACAGCATGGGTGGCCTCGTCGTGCGCAGCGCCTGTCACTACGCGCGCGAGCAGGGCGAGGAAGGCCGCACGGCGGGCTGGCTTCCGCACGTGCGCCGCGTGTTCTGCCTCGGCTCTCCGCACCGCGGCGCGCCGCTCGAGAAGCTCGGCAACGTGGTCACCGGCGTGCTCGGCGCCATCGATCTGCCCGGCACGCTGATCCCCGCGCGCATCCTCGAGGGCCGCAGCGCGGGCATCAAGGATCTGCGACACGGCTCGCTGCTCGACGAGGACTGGGTCGGTCGCGATCCGGACGCGCTTCGCGACGAAGGGCGCCGCGAGGTGCCCCTCTTGCCGGGGGTCGCCTACCACTTCGTCTCGGCGACCATCACACGCGATCCCGAGCACCCGCTCGGGCGCGTCGTCGGAGATCTCCTCGTGCGCGTGCCGAGCGCGCTCGCCGATGGCGTCGCGGCTTCCTCGAGCACGCCCTCGGAGCAGACACGGGAACGGCGCTTCGAGATCGAGACGCAGCGCTTCGGCGGCGTGATGCACCACCAGATGCAGAACCATCCCGCCATCTACGAGGTGCTGCGCAACGCCCTCGCGCGCCCGAGCGGCACGCCGGACGAGTGGGCAGCGACCACACCTCCGTGAGAGCATCGGCTGCGGAGGACCACCGATACATCGACTTGGATTCTGGGGCTCGCTCGCCCTCTCGACTGCCACGCTCTCGCTCGCTGCCTGCGACAACGGCGCTGGCGTCGTCCCGATCGAGCAGCTCCCTGCGCGCATCGCGCCCAGCTACTGCGCGCTCTTCGATCGCTGCGACAACCCGTTCGTCGCGCAGTACCTCTTCCTCGGCGGCGCGTGCGAGGACCAGATCGAGCCGCTGCTCGAGGACTCGTTCGTCGGTCGCGCGACCGACTCGATCCGCATGGGCACGGTCATCTATCGCGGCGAGCTCGTCTCGAGCTGCCTCGCAGCGATCGACGCCTCGGGCTGCTCCATCGACTCGCTGGGCGCGAGCACGTGCACCGAGATCTTCACCGGCACGGTCGCCGCTGGTGGCGACTGCAACTGGGACGAGGAGTGCGTCGAGGGCTACTGCTCGACGAGCGACGGAATGTGCCCGGGCACGTGCGCCGCGCGCATCGCGGAGGGCGGCGCGTGCACCGGCCAGGGCTGCGCGCAGGGCCTCACCTGCAGCAGCGGCACGTGCCAGCGGCCGGCGACGGCGGGCCAGCCATGCGAAGGCCCCGGTGAGCCCGGGTGCTCGGGCATCGACCTCACGTGCGTCGGCAGCACCTCGGACACGGCGGGCACCTGCACCCGGTGGTCGGACGTACTCTCGGGCGGTGTGGGCGCACCGTGCAACGTGCCCGACGATCTCTGCGACGAAGGCCTCTCGTGCGTCTTCGCCGGTGTCGTCATGGGCATGGCGAGCTTCGAGTGCGCGATGCCGGTCGCGGCCGATGCGGCGTGCCCGCTCGGCTACCCCGATCCGTGCCCGGACGACCAGTACTGCATGATGGGCGGCACGCCCGGCATGGGCACCTGCACGTCGCTGCCGACGGCGGGCCAGCCGTGCGCGAGCGGCCAGTGCGCGCTCGGCCTCCGCTGCGTGGTGCCCGACGGTGCGATGTCCGGCGTCTGCTCGGTGCCTGCGCGCCTGGGCCAGCCGTGTACCGCGAACGCAGGCTGTGTGAGCGGGAGCTGCGAGGACGGCGTCTGCTCCACACCGGGCTGCTGACCGACGTCGGCTCGGCTCGCGATGCACACGACGACGCGCGGCGCCGCACAGGAGCGCCGCGCGCGCTGCTACGCTGGCGCTCCGGGCTCGCAGCCCGTGTCACTCGAGGAGATCACGTGACCGAGCACTTCGACGTCGTCATCGTGGGTGGAGGCCTCTCGGGCATCGGCGCGGCCCGCCACCTCCAGGCGCGCTGTCCGAGCAAGCGCTTCGTGGTCCTCGAAGCGCGCGCGGCGATCGGCGGGACGTGGGACCTCTTCCGGTACCCCGGCATCCGCTCGGACTCGGACATGTACACCCTCGGCTACTCGTTCAAGCCGTGGACCTCGCCCAAGGCGATCGCGGACGGGACCTCGATCCGCGAGTACATCCACGACGCGGTGCGCGAGGGCGGGCTCCAGCCGCACATCCGCACCGAGCACCGCGTGATCTCGGCGTCGTGGTCGAGCGCCGACACGCGCTGGACGCTCGTCGTCGAGCGTGGCCCGGGGGCCGAGCGCACGACGATCACGTGCGGCTTCGTGTACTCGTGCACCGGCTACTACCGCTACGACGCCGGCTACACGCCCGACTTCGCGGGCCGCGAGCGCTTCGGCGGCGTGCTCGTGCACCCGCAGCACTGGGACCCGACGCTGCGCTACGCGGGCAAGCGCGTCGTCGTCATCGGCAGCGGCGCGACGGCCGTCACGCTCGTGCCCGAGCTGGCGAAGGAGGCCGCTCACGTGGTGATGCTCCAGCGCTCGCCGACGTACATGGTCGCGATGCCCAGCGAGGACGCGATCGCCAACGCGCTCCGGCGCGTGCTGCCCTCGCGCACGGCGTATGGCGTCACGCGTTGGAAGAACGTGCTCTTCGGCCTCGGCTTCTTCCAGCTCGCGCGGCGCCGCCCCGAGGCCGTGAAGAAGCGCCTCGTGCGTCTCGTGAAGGAGCAGCTCGGCAGCGACTACGACGTCGAGACGCACTTCACGCCCCGCTACAAGCCGTGGGACCAGCGCCTCTGCCTCGTCACCGAGGGCGACCTCTTCCAGGCCATCCGCGAGGGCCGCGCCTCGGTCGCGACGGGACACGTGGAGACCTTCACCGAGAAGGGCCTCCGCCTGACGGACGGGCGCGAGATCGAGGCGGACGTGGTCGTGACCGCGACGGGGCTCGATCTCCTCTTCCTCGGCGGCATGGAGCTCACCGTCGATGGCACCGCGCTCGAGCCGAACCAGCACCTCTCGTACAAGGGGATGATGCTCGACGACGTGCCGAACCTCGCGTGCGCGTTCGGCTACACGAACGCGAGCTGGACCCTGAAGGCCGACCTCACGGCGGAGTACGTCTGCCGCGTGCTCAACGAGATGGACGCGCGAGGCGCCACGCGCTGCGTGCCACGCCGACGCGACCCGAGCCTCTCGGAGATCCCCTTCCTCGACTTCTCGTCGGGCTACGTGCAGCGCGCGCTCTCTCGCTTCCCCAAGCAGGGCAGCAAGCGTCCGTGGCGCCTCTATCAGAACTACCTCCTGGATCTCCTCACGCTGCGCTTCGGCCGCATCGACGACGGCACGCTCGAGATCGATCGACCGCAGGCCGTCGAAGCGACCACGCGACGCGAGAGCGGCGCGAGCGCGCCTCTGCGCACGGTGCCGGAGCCGGTCCGTTGAGGCGCAACGCGTGGCTCCCGTGGGCCGTGCTCGGCCTGCTCGCGTGCAGTGACCCTGACGAGCCCGCGCGCGAGCGCGCAGCGACTCGCGCACCGGCGAGCGCCGCCGCGGCACCGTCGACGATCCGTGAGGGGAGCGCGACGACACCCGCCCCGACCGCTGCGTCCGAGGGCGCGTCCGAGGGCGAGCGGCGCGTGCGGGGTGTCTTCTACACGCTCACGTTGCCCGAGGGCGCGAGCGATGGCGTGCCGAGCGAGCCCGACGTCGTCGACTCGGTGTACGTGCTCTCGGCGGAGGAGGGCGTGACGCTCTCGCTCTTCCGCCCGTTCCCACAGCAGACCGATCTCGACACGTGGACACGCACGGTCGAGACGATCCTCGAGGGCATCCCGCAGCGCTACGACGAGGCGCAGGTCGCGGGGCTGCCCGCACGCGTGGCGGAGCTGCCGGGGGAGCTGCGCTGGACGCTCATCGTGGACGGCACGGGGCACCTCTACCGGTGCACGGCCGCCGACGGACAGGACGCCGCCTGGCTCCACGAACGATGTGACGAGACGGTGCAGAGCCTCAGCCTCGTGCGCGCGATCCAATGATCTTCCGCACGCGTCGTGACGGGAGCGGCGCCTCGAGGCGAGGTTGTCACACGACGGTCACCCACGGGACGCAGACCGGGCGTTACCAGGGGCGCGGGCCGAGGTGGCCCGCACGGGAGGCAACCCATGGCGCTTCAGGATCTCGTCCGGTTCTTCCTTCCCCGTGAGGACCACTTCTTCGAGTTCCTCGAGAAGCAGGCGCAGACGGCACACCTCGGCGCCAAGGCCTTCGCGCGGTTCGTACCGGGGGCGAGCATCGAGGAGATCAACGCCGCGGTGCAGGCGCACGAGCACGCGGGCGACAAGGTCGTGCACGAGCTCGAGGAGGCGCTGCAGGCGACCTTCGTGACGCCGATCGATCGCGAGGATCTCCAGCGTCTGTCCTCCGAGCTCGACGACGTGCTCGACCTCATCAACAGCGCGGCGCGCACCTGCGCGCTCTTCGGCGTCACCTCGCCGACGGTGCCGATGCAGGAGCTCATCGCGATCCTCGTGGCGTCGACCAAGCAGCTCGAGGACACGCTGCCCGCGCTGCGTCGCCACGACTACGCGGCCCTCATGGCCGCGAGCCGCCTGCTCCGACAGGAAGAGAAGAAGGCCGACGCCATCTACCGCGCGGCCATCTCGAAGCTCTTCCACGACGACGCGAAGAACGCGAAGGACGTGCTCCGCGAGATGACGGTGCTCGAGCACCTCGAGCACGCGGTCGACCGCTGCGAGCGCGTGGCGCACACGCTCGCCAACCTCGCGGTGAAGCATGGTTAGCGTCCTGGTCCTCGTCGTGATCGCCGCGATCGTCTTCGACTACATCAACGGCTTCCACGACGCTGCGAACGCGATCGCCACGGTCGTCTCGACGGGCGTGCTGCCGATGCGCACGGCGACCATGGTCGCGGCGCTCTTCAACTTCGTCGGTGCGATCACCGGCACGGCCGTGGCCACCACCATCGCGACGGGCTTCGCCGATCCCAGCGACGTCACGCAGGTCGTGGTCCTCGCGGCGCTCCTGGGCGCGAGCGCGTGGAACCTGCTGACCTGGTGGTGGGGCATCCCGAGCTCGAGCTCGCACGCGCTCGTGGGCGGCCTGGCCGGCGCGGTCGTCGCCCACGCGGGCGTGGGCGCGTTCCGCTGGGGCTCGCTCGTTCAGAAGGTGCTGATCCCGCTGGTGGTCTCTCCGACGCTGGGCTTCATCGTCGCGTTCTTCTTCATGATCGCGCTGACGTGGATCTTCCGCCGCCGCGCCGCGGCCTTCGTGCACCGCATCTCGCGCCGCCTCCAGCTGCTGTCGGCGTGCATGATGGCCTTCTCACACGGCTCGAACGACGCGCAGAAGTCGATGGGCATCATCACGCTCGCGCTGGTCGCGTACGCCACCTCGCTCACCGCTGCGGGTGAGGAGCCGACGGGCTGGGTCGCCTCGATCCTGCCGCACGGCACCGAGGTCCCCCTCTGGGTCATCGTCGCGTGCGCGAGCGCCATCGCGCTCGGCACGGCGGCCGGCGGCAAGCGCATCATCAAGACGATGGGGACGAAGATCATCCGCATCACGCCGCTCCAGGGCTTCGCGGCGGAGACCGCCGGCACCTTCACGATCATGGCCGCGAGCCACGCGGGCGTACCCGTCTCGACCACTCACTGCATCAACGCCTGCATCATGGGCGTCGGCGCCTCGAACCGGATCAGCGCGGTGCGCTGGGGCGTCGCGACGAACATCCTCATCGCGTGGGTCGTGACGATGCCCGCCGCCGCGCTGCTCGCCTTCGGCAGCTGCTGGATCCTCGAGCGCGTCTTCGGCTGAGGTCTCTCAACTCCCGAGGGCCATGTCGATCGCGGTCTTGAGCTCGCCGAGGCCGTCGGAGGTGCCGCTCACGATCGCGCGGATCACGCCGTGGTCGTCGGCGATCACGGTGATCGGCAGCGAGCTCGCGTCCGCGCCGATGCCGAACGGCGGGACGATGCCGCTCGGGTTGTAGACGACCTCGACGCCCTCGACGCCGCCCATCGCCGTCCACTCGTCGCAGAACGCGGCATCGGGCGGGCCCGACTCGGCGTCCTCGTAGATCACCTCGACCACGCGCACGCCGCGGGCCCGATACGGCTCGGCGATCTCGCGCGTGAGCTGCGCGCTCTGCGTGATGCAGGCGCCACACCATCCGGCTGCGATCGTCACGACGGTGAGCCGGTACTGACAGAGCTCGGCGCCGTAGAGATCGAGCCGCGAGCCATCGCAGCGCGGGAGGTTGAAGCCCTCCATGCGGTCGCCGACGCGCACCCCGTACGGCGCGGGCGGCCGTGCGCACGGCGCGTCACTGCCCGAGTCCGTACCGCCCGGGCCACCACCGCCGCAGGACGAGAGAGCCATCGAGGCCGAGAGCACGCCGAGAGCGACGAGTGAGCGCATCCAGCGAGAGTGCCCGACGAGCAGCCTCGGGTACAGTCGCCCTCCCTTCATGCCTCCCGCCCACCTCCCCGAGCCCGGCGATCCGCGCGTCATCTACGTGCTCGATCTCTCCGGCTTCGTGTTCCGCGCCTACCACGCGCTCCCCCCGCTCTCGAACAAGAAGGGCGAGCCGACACACGCGATCCACGGCGTGGTCTCGATGATCCAGAAGATCCTCGCGGAGCGGAAGCCGCCGTACTTCGCCGTCGCGGTCGACCCGAAGCGCGACACCTCGTTCCGCCGCGCGATCTACGCGGAGTACAAGGCCACGCGGAAGGACACGCCCGTCGATCTGCCGCAGCAGGCCGCGCGCGTCCGCGAGATCGCCGAGGCGTATGGCCTCCCCGTGCTCGAGGCCGAGACCTTCGAGGCCGACGACATCATCGCGACCGTGATCCGCGTGGCCAAGGCGCGTGGCCTTCGCATCGTGATCGCGAGCGCCGACAAGGATCTCCTCCAGCTCGTGGGCGATCCCGCGGTCGTCATGTACGACTCGATGCGCGAGAAGGTCTTCGGCCCCGACGAGACGGTCGAGAAGCTCGGCGTCGGCCCGCACCAGGTGCGCGACTACCTCGCGCTCGTCGGCGACACGTCCGACAACGTGCCGGGCGTGCCCTCGGTCGGGCCCAAGACCGCGGTGCAGCTCCTCACCGAGCACGGCTCGCTCGACGGCGTCTACGCGGCGCTCGAGTCGATCCCGAAGAAGGGCCTCAAGGAGAAGCTCGGCACCCACAAGGACGACGCGTACCTCTCGCAGCGCCTCGTCTCGCTGCGCGACGACGTCCCGCTCCCCAAGCTCGAGGGCTCCGACGAAGAGATCCTCGCGGCGCTGCGCGTGCGCGACCCCGACCTCGGTCGCCTCGCCTCGCTCTTCGGCGAGCTCGAGCTCTACCGCGCGCAGGCCGAGCTCGACCGCAGCCGCCCGAGCGCGCGCGAGGCCCGGGCGAAGGCGATCGCGCAGTCGGTGTTCCGCGCGCCGAGCCTCGAGATCCTCTCCGACGCGGGCGCGCTGCACGCGTTCGTCTCGGCGATCCCGTCGGAGGCCGTGCTCGGCGTGCGCGCCGTCACCGAGGGGCTCGACCTCCACCGCACCGCGCTCGTCGGGATCGGCCTCGGCATCGGCGGCGACAAGCCGCGCGCGGCGTACGTGCCGGTCGGTCACGTCTACCTGGGCCGTCCGCCCTCGATGCGACCGGCCGAGGCCGTGAGCCAGCTCGCGCAGCACCTGCCGACGCTCCGCGCGCGAGGCGTGACCATCGCGTTCCACGACGCCAAGGAGGACCTCCTCGCGCTCGCCCGCGAGGGCGCGGAGCTCACGCTCGCCATCTCCGACACGAGCAGCGACTTCGACACGATGCTCGCGAGCTATCTCCTCCACGCGGACTCGCATGCGCACGCGCTCGAGGCGGTGGCCAAGGAGCTGCTCTCCGTGGAGCTGCCCGAGCTCGCCGTCGCCGAGAAGCGCTCGCAGCGCGTGCGCCTGTCGGAGCGCACGATCGAGGAGGTCGCGAAGGTCGCGGGGCCGACCGCTTCGGCCATCGCGCAGCTCCTTCCGCCGCTGCGTGCACACCTCGACGCCGAGTCGCTCGCGGGCGTGCTGAAGGAGCTCGAACTGCCGCTCGTCAACGTGCTCGTGTCGCTCGAGCGCACGGGCGTCGCCATCGACGTCGCGCGGCTCGGGACCATGGCGAGCACGCTCGAGGCGCGCCTGACGGAGCTCGAGAAGCGCTGCCACGAGGCCGCGGGCCACCCGTTCCAGGTCGGCTCGCCGCGCGCGCTCGAGGCCGTGCTCTTCGACGAGCTCGGCCTGCCCGTGAAGAAGCGCACCAAGACCGCGCGCTCGACCGACGCGGACGTGCTCGAGGAGCTCGCGGAGCTCCACCCGCTGCCGGCCGCGATCCTCGAGCTGCGCGCGGCGCAGAAACTCAAGAGCACCTACGTCGACGCACTGCCACGTCAGCTCGATCCGGCCGATCGCCGCGTGCACACGCGCTTCAACCAGGCCGTGGCCGCGACGGGCCGCCTGAGCTCGAGCGAGCCCAACCTGCAGAACATCCCGATCCGCACCGAAGAGGGGCGCGCGATCCGCGAGGCCTTCGTCGCGCCACCCGGGCACGTGATCCTCTCGGCCGACTACTCGCAGATCGAGCTCCGCGTGCTCGCGCACCTCTCCGAGGATCCCGAGCTCTCGAGCGCCTTCATCGAGGACGTCGACGTGCACGTGAAGACGGCGAGCGCGATCTTCGGCGTGCCCGAGGCGGGCGTGACCCGCGATCAGCGCGGCCGCGCCAAGACCGTGAATTTCGCCGTGATCTACGGCCAGGCCGAGCGCGCCCTCGCGCGCAACCTCGGCATCGAGGAGGCCGAGGCCAAGCGCTACATCGCCGCGTTCTTCTCGCGGTATGCGGGCGTCGCGCGTTACCTCGACGATCTCGTGACCGAGGCGCGCCGCACGGGCTCGGTCCGCACGATGCTCGGTCGTCGCCGCGAGGTGCCGGACATCCACGCGCGCAACTGGTCGCAGCGCTTCGCGGCCGAGCGCATCGCGCGCAACACGCCCATCCAGGGCACGGCCGCCGACATCCTCAAGATCGCGATGATCCGGATCGATCGCCGCCTGCGCGACGCCGGCATGGCGACGCGCATGATCCTCACGGTGCACGACGAGCTCGTGTTCGAGGTGCCCGAGCGCGAAGTCGAGCAGGCGCGCACGATCGTGCGAGGCACGATGGAGACGGCCGTCGAGCTCCGTGTTCCCCTGCTCGTCGAGGACGGCGTCGGCCCCACCTGGGGCTCGGCGCATTGATGTCCTCGAGGGGCCGTGCGGCCCCTCCGGCTTCTTGCTCAGCCTTCGGTCTTCGCGAGGCGCTCGAGGAGCATCGGCGTGATCACGTCGGGGCGCTCCCACGCCGAGAGGTGGCCGGCCTGCGGGACGAGCGCGAGCTCGGCGCCGGGGATCGCGCGCACGATGTCCTCGGAGCACGCGAGGGGCGTCGCCACGTCGTCGATGCCGCAGACGACGAGGGTGGCGCAACGGATGCGGCCGAGCTCGCTCCGGATGTCCTTGCGCTGGAACTCCACGCAGTCGACGGCGTGACCGATCGAGGCGGGATCCATCGCCGCGAGACGGTCGCGGAAGTCGCGCACGATCTCCTTCTTCTCGATCAGCGTGCGCGGCGAGAAGAAGATCGGCTCGAGCCGATCGAGCAGGAGGGGAAGGGCACCGAAGCGTCGCGCGACGAAGGCCATCGCGTGGTAGCGCGGCAGCTTCTCCTTCGTCTCCGCGTTCGCGTTGGTGTCGAAGAGCACGAGCGATCGCACGCGCTCGGGTCGGCGCAGCGCCGCCCGCATGCCGACCATGCCGCCCCACGACAGACCCACGACCGCGGCCGCGGGCGCCCCGACGGCGTCCATCACCGCGAAGAGCGCCTCCACGCAGTCGTCGAGCGAGTAGCCGCGCGTCGTCGGGCTGCTGCGGCCGTGGCCGGGCGCGTCGATGTTGATGACGCGGTAGCGCTCCGCGAGCGCCGACGCCTGACCGACCCACATGCCGCCTTCGCAGAGCAGCGAGTGCCAGAGCACGACCGGCGGCCCCTCACCGCGCACCTCCACGAACAAGCGACCGCACCGCGTCTCGACGAGCATGCGCGCGGTTATACGCCGTCGGGCGCCGCGCGAGCAGCGCCCGCGACCGTCCCTCGCGGTCAGCTCCGCGCGAGCACTTGCCAGGCGCGGCGCGACCAGCGCACCGGGAACGAGCCGCGATCGGGCCGGAGCACGGTGCCCCAGCCCATCCGCAGCCGCACGCCACGCCACTCGATCGATCGCGACACCGCGGCGTACGGGAAGATCGCGAGCAAGAGGAGATCCTTGAGCGGCGCCGCGAGCAGGTGCCGCCACGCGATCGGTACGCCGCGCGTGCGCGCGATGACGAAGCGGTCGGTCGCCACCTTGAGCGCGATGGCCACGAGCGCCGCCGCGATCACCGTGGGCTCGAAGCCGGAGGCCAGGACCGCGAGCGTCGCGAGCCCGACCGGGTTCGCGAAGAGATCCGCGATGAACGCCGGCGGATGGATCACGGCGCGCATCTTCAGCCAGCGCGTGTGACGCGCGAAGAAGCGATCGACCGGGATCTCGACGTTCACGTTCTCGGCCGTCGTCGCCGAGAGGATGACCTTGCGGCCCGCCCTCTGGAGCGCGATGCCGAGGAGGTAGTCCTCGGCGAGCACGTCCTTCACCGACACGAGGCCGCCCACGGCGTCGACCTCGCGCTTGCGGAAGAGCATCGACTTGCCGATCACGCAGGGCACGCCGAAGAAGTGCAGGGCGAAGCAGCACGAGGGCGCGACCATCGCCGAGAGCTGGAGGTTCTCCATCGCCGCGCCGATCGACCGCTCCCCGTGGCCGACGACGAGGCTCGAGAGCAGCGCACCGCCCTCGTTCTCGAGCTCGCTCACGATCTTCTTCAGGTAGCCGCGCTCGGCGCGCACGTTCGCGTCGCTCTGGAGCACCAGCTCGTGCGCCGCCGTGCGGAGCGCGCCCTCGAGGTTCGAGACCTTCGGGTTCAGGCCGTAGTCTTCGTTCGAGAGCACGAAGCGCGCGGGCACCTCGGGGTGCTCGGCCGCGACGGCGCGCGCGACCGCGAGCGCGGGATCGTCGGGGCTCGTCGTCGCGAAGACGATCTCGAAGCGCGGGTAGTCCTGCTCGAAGAACGAGCGGAGGTTCGCCGCGAGCGCCTCCTCGGTGCCCTTGAGCGGCTTGAGGATCGAGACTGGCGGCAGGGCCTCGTCCGGCAGGAGGTCGATCCGCTTCTTCGTGTGGCGCACGGCCGCCCACGCGCCGACGCCGAAGAAGCAGACGGCGAAGAACGAGAGCCCGAGGAGGATGTGCGGCAGCATCGACATGGAGCCTCACCGCGCCGCGTGGCATGGCCGGGGCGCGAGCGGGGCGGATGATGGCACTGCCGTGACGAGGAGGGTAGCGACCGTCAGAAGCAGCCGCGGGCGCACTGGCGGTAGATGTGTCGGCAGGCATCGACACAGCCGCGATCGCCCACGTTGCACGCGGTGCCGCACGTGACGAAGGCCGGCTCGCAGCCCGCGCCGCACGCGCTCGTCCGTGTGCGCGGCACCACGGGGCGGCGCCGTGCGCGGGGAGGGCGATCGCCGATCGTGTCCGACAGCTCGGGCCCCTCGGGTGGCGCCGGCTCGACGCTCCCGTCGCCGACGTCCGCCTCGGGCTCGTCGGCCGTCGCGAGCGAGATCGCGCTGCCGCTCTGCGGATCGAGCATCACGAGGCGCTCGCGCACGTAGTCGTCGCGATCGGCGCTCTGCCCGACGTCGTAGTGATCGCGCCAGGCCTGCCAGCACGCGCGGCGCTCGGCGTCGGTGCGCGCGGGATCGAGGTCGGCCGCGTGGCAGCGCTCGAAGTAGAGGTTCGACTGCTCGACGAGGCGGAGGCTCGGCCCGCACCCGAGCGACGCGCCTGCGAGCCACGCGAGCGCCGAGCCCGCGATCGCCGCGCGGCGCGGCGCGGTTGCGATCGACGCGGCGATCCGTGAGAGCATCGAAGCCAGCGGAACCATGGGCTCGACGGACCCTACCAAGATCCGGCGCGCGGAGATCGCTCCCGCGGCGGTCTCGCTGCTCGACTTCCGCAGCGGGCCTGCGCCGCGGCTCGGCCACTACGCCGTGTGGCACGTCGAGGCGGGCTGCGTGCGCCTCTCGGCGATCGAGGACGGCTCGCTCGAGGCGATCGCGCTCCGCGACGCCGTGCCCATCACGCCGCTGCCCGATGCGCTCGAGGTGCTCGTGCGGTTCGCACGCGGCGAGCCGGTCGACGTCGCGAGCGCGCCCGTCGTGCTCTCGGGCCCGCCGTTCTTCGTGAAGATCTGGACCGCCCTCCGCGCCGTGCCACGCGGAGAGGTCTGCACGTACGCACACCTCGCGCGCGCGGCCCGCTCCCCACGTGCGATGCGCGCCGTCGGGCAAGCGATGGCGAAGAACCCGCTCCCCCTCGTCGTTCCGTGCCACCGCGTGATCGCCGATCACGCGCGCCTCGGCGGCTACACCGGCGGCACCGATCGCAAGCGCGCGCTCCTGGCGCTCGAAGGGGTCGAGGTCGATGGCGACACGGTGCGACCGGGGCAGCTCGAGCTCCTCGACCGTGTCGCGCGCCCGCGGTAGACGCGCCGCGATGCGCCGCGTGATCGGCAGGCTCTCGCTCTCCTCGACCGTGCTGCTCGCGGCATGCGACTGCGGCGGCGCGAGCCCGAGCGCGCCCGCGAGCGTGGTGAGCTGCAGCACCGCCGATCCCGTCTTCGGCGAGCCCCGCACCCTCGGCGCCGCGACGCTCACGCTCGACGATCGACGGCTGCTCGTGACGGGCCTGCCGGACACGACCCGGTGGGTGATCGGCCGAGGTCCCGCGCTCGCGACCGACCCCTTCACCCCCGTGCTCGATGCGATCGAGGCGCTCGATCCCCATGGCGTGCTCGTGCTCGGAGGCTTCGGCACCGGTCCGCGCCTCGAGGAGCTCGTCACCTCGCTCGCGGAGCTCACCGTGCCGGCGCTCCTCGTGCCGGGCCCGCGCGATCGCCTCGAGGATCTGGAGGCGGCGCTCGCGGCGCATCCTGCACCGAACGTCGTCTCGCTCGCGGGCGTGCACGTCGTCGAGATCGGGAGCGTCGAGCTGCTCGTCGCGTCGGGCACGGTGGACGCGCGCTACGTGCTCGAAGGGGCCTGCCACCTCGAGGATCTCGACGACGTGATCGACGAGGGCTCGCGCGAGCGCCTGCGCGTGCTCGTGGGCTTCGACGCGCCTGCGGGCACGCCGCTGACCCAGGGCCTCGACGGCGCCGAGGCCGGAAGCGAGATCGTGCGCGCCGCGATGGACGACGGCGAGGTCCACGCGGGCCTCTTCGCGGGCCCCGACGTCCGCGTCGGGATCTGGCTCCCCGCGTCGGTGCCTGCGTCGGCGCCTGCGTCGGCGCCCGCGCCCGCGACCGGGCCCGGCCCCGATCTCCGCGTGATCGTGCCCGCCCTGGTCGGTCCCGCGCTCGAAGGCGCCGACGGCAGCCGCGCGCCGTCGGGACCCTTTCTGGTGGCGCTCGGCCCGGCCGGCCTCGGGCCCGTGACCGTTCCTTGACTCGGGAGACCCCCCGTCTATACCTACGCCCCTTTTTCGGCGCCCCATTTCGGGCGCCTTTCGTGCGCGCCATGGCTGAGTTCGAGATCAAGGTCAACGAGCTGGAGGAAGGCGGGAAGAGCTACGACCTTCCCGTCGCTCCGTCGTGGCTGGACTCCGTGCTCGACACGCCGGACCTCCGCGCGTGCCCCGACACGACGGGCCGCGCGCGCTTCTACGCGACGCTCTCGGGCACCGACGTGATCGTGCGCGGACGCCTCGAGACCGCGGTGATCGCGCCCTGTGCGCGCTGCCTCGCGGACACCAAGATCGCGGTCGACACGGACCTCACGGCCCTGTTCACGCGCAAGAGCGCGGACGCGCGGCCGCTCCCGGAGGAGCTCGAGCTCACGCCCGAGGATCTCGATCGCGAGACCTACAGCGGCGACACGATCTCGCTCGACACGCTCGTGCGCGAGCAGGTGGTGCTCGAGGTGCCGATGCAGGTCCACTGCTCGGAGGACTGCCCCGGCCTCGCCGTGCCCGAGCACGTGCGCGGCCCGGCGAGCCTCGTCGAGGGCCCCGTCGTCGACGGCAAGGTGATCGATCCTCGCCTCGCCCCGCTGCTGGCGCTCCAGAAGGGCCTCGACGGCTCGGACGCGACCCAACCACCGAAGAAGACCAAGAAGCGCGCGGTCTGATCGCGCGCGCACCGTTTCGCCCCGTTTCCGAAGGAGATCCGACGTGTCACTGCCCAAGCGCCGAACCACCCGCAGCAAGCGCAACATGCGCCGCGCGAACCACGACAAGGTCGCCGTCCCGACGATCGTCCCCTGCGCGAACTGCGGCGCGATGATGGTCCCGCACCGCGTCTGCAAGGCCTGCGGTCACTACGACGGCAAGGAGATCGTCAAGAAGGGCGACTCCGAGCAGCAGACCGGCAGCTGAGCTCGACGATGTTCGAGCTCACCGGGAAGGTCGCGCTCGTGACCGGCGGCTCGCGCGGCATCGGCCGTGCGGTCTCCGTGGCGCTCGCCAAGCAGGGCGCCTACGTCGCGATCAACTATGCCGGAAACGAGGCCGCCGCCGCCGAGACCCTCACGTACCTCCGTGAGCAGGGCGGCGACGGTGAGATCGTGCGCTTCGACGTGGCTTCCCAGAGCGCGTTCGAAGAAGCGATCGACGACCTCGTCAAGCGCAAGGGCAAGCTCGACATCCTGATCAGCAACGCCGGCATCGCGATGGACCAGCTCCTTCTCCGGATCAAGCCGGAGGAGCTGGAGAAGACCTTCGCGACCAACGTCGGCGGCGCGCTCTGGGGCGCCAAGGCCGCGATGCGCCACATGATGCGCAAGCGGACCGGTCGCATCGTGTTCCTCTCGAGCGTCGTGGCCGAGTCCGGCAACCCCGGACAGGCCGTGTACTCGGCCTCCAAGGCTGCGCTCCTGGGGTTGACGAAGACGCTCGCGCGAGAGTACGCCTCGCGCGGCGTCACCGTGAACGCGGTCGCGCCCGGCTTCATCGCCACCGACATGACCGCCGGTCTCCCCGAAGAGGTGAAGAAGAAGATCGTCGAGCAGACCCCGCTCGCGAGGATCGGCAGCCCCGACGAGGTCGCGGCCGCCGTGGTGTATCTCTCGAGCGACGAGGCCGGCTACGTCACCGGCCAGGTGCTCAGGGTCAACGGCGGCATGTACGTCTGAGCCAGACAGCCGCAGACAACGTCCAGTTCGTGCGTGGGCCTCGACCCCACCCACCGTAGCCAACCGACAGACAGCCCAACACAGTTCCGGAAGAGGGGCGGAGGACCGCATGGAGATCGCCGACAAGGTCAAGGAGATCATCTCGCAGCAGCTCGACGTCGATGTCGCGCAGATCAAGCCCGAGTCCCAGTTCATCGAGGACCTCGGTGCCGACTCGCTCGCCATCGTCGAGCTCGTGCTCGCCTTCGAGGAGCAGTTCGACATCAACATCCCGGACGAGGACACGGAGAAGATCCGCACCGTCGGCGACGCGGTCAGCTACATCACGTCGCGCAAGGGCTGAGCCCACATCCCGCCGCTGCGGGAGCGAACGGACGGGCGAGAGCTCGTCCGTTCGTGTTTGGGGGGTGCGAGCGTTTGCGTTCGTGCCGCTCGCGTGGTCTGGGTTGGTGTCCGAGCGCGCTGGTCTCGCCGGCGCGCGTCCGGCTCTCTTGGAGGATTCGAATGCGTAGGGTCGTGATCACTGGCATGGGCGCCGTGAGCCCGTGTGGCAACGATGTCGGTTCGACGTGGGCGAACGTGGTCGCGGGCAAGAGCGGCATCGGCCCCATCACGCGCTTCGACGCGAGCCAGCACCCCTCGCGCATCGCGGGTGAGTGCCGCGACTTCGACGCCGAGAAGTACATCGAGAAGAAGCGGCTGCGCGAAGGCGACCGCTTCATCCACCTCGCGATGGGCGCGGCCGTGCAGGCCGTCGAGGCGGCGGGCGTGGGCGCGCTGTCGGAGGAGGACAAGGAGCTCACGGGCACCTTCGTCGGCGTCGGTCTCTGCGGCCTCGAGGTCATCGAGCGCATGAAGGAGACGCTCCTCGAGAAGGGCCCGCGACGCATCTCGCCGTACTTCATCCCGTCGGCGATCGCGAACCTCGCGCCTGGACAGATCTCGATGCGGTACGGCTTCAAGGGGCCGAACTACACGACGACGAGCGCGTGCAGCTCGGGCGCGCACGCGATCGGCGAGGCCTTCCGCTGGATCCAGCGCGGCGATCTCGATCTCGCGATCGCAGGCGGCGCGGAGTCGACCATCACGGGGCTCGGCGTCGGTGGCTTCACGGCGATGCGCGCGCTCTCGGAGCAGAACGAGTCGCCCGAGAAGGCGAGCCGCCCCTTCGACAAGAACCGCGACGGCTTCGTGATCGCCGAGGGCGCGGGCATCCTCGTGCTCGAGGAGCGCGAGCGCGCGATCAAGCGCGGCGCGCCGATCTTCTGCGAGATCATCGGCTACGGCGCGACGTCGGACGCCTACCACCTCACGCAGCCGGCCCCCGAAGGCGAGGGCGCGCAGCGCGCGATGAAGATGGCGTTCCGCGACGGCAAGATCGACAAGGAGCGCGTGGGCTACGTGAACGCGCACGCGACCTCGACGCCGATCGGCGACAAGCAGGAGCTGCAGGCGCTCAAGCGCATCTTCGGCGACCGCGCGCTCGGCGCGCGCGACCCGAGCGGCGTGTGGGTGTCGGCGACCAAGAGCATGACGGGGCACTTGCTCGGCGCCGCGGGCGGCCTCGAGGCCGTGCTCTCGGTGAAGTCGCTCTCGACGGGCGTGATCCCGCCGACGATCAACCTCGAGGACCCCGACGAGGAGGCCGAGGGCATGGAGCTCGTCGCCCACACGGCCAAGGAGCGCAAGCTCGACGTCGTGCTCTCGAACGCCTTCGGCTTCGGCGGCACGAACGTCACGCTGGCGTTCGCGCGTCACGGGTGAGCGCGATGAAGATCGCCTTCGGCTGTGACCACGCGGGCTTCCCGCTCAAGGCCGAGGTGCTCGACGCGCTCGCGCGCCTCGGTCACGAGACGTTCGATCTCGGCGCGGCGAACGCGACGGAGTCGGTGGACTACCCGGACTTCGCGCACGTCGTCGCCGCGCGCGTCGCCGCAGGCGAGGTGGACCTCGGCGTGCTCGTGTGTGGGAGCGGCGTGGGCATGTCGATCGCGGCCAACCGCCACCGCGGCGTGCGCGCGGTCGTGTGCTCCGAGAGCTACTCGGCCACGATGTCGCGCCTCCACAACGACGCGAACGTGCTCTGCTTCGGCGCGCGCGTGGTGGGCCCCGGCGTGGCGAGGCAGATCGTCGAGGCCTTCGTGCAGACCGGCTTCGAGGGCGGGCGACACGGTCGCCGCGTCGCCAAGATCGAGCCCGCGTGATCGTCCCGGCGGACGCGCTCTTCCGGGCCCAGCGCGACGCCCACGGCCTTCGCATGCACTGCGAGGACTGCGCGCTCTTCGACGAGGCGCAGCCCGAGCGCGCACGCTGCGCACACGGCTATCCCACCGCGCCCCACCGCAGGCCGACCGCCGAGGGCACCCCGGTCAACTTCTGCAAGGACTTCGAGGCTTGCTGAGCGCTCGCATCGTCGCGCTCGTTGGAGCCGGCGGCCTGCTCGGAGGCTGCTGCTTCACGGGCGGCGGGCACGAGTGCGACTCGAGCGGCTCTCGATGCACTCACGGCTGGACCTGCCAGGTCGAGGACGGGCTGTGTTCCCCCTGATCGGCGCCGGGATCGGCCGGGCTCAGAACGACAGCGTCGCGTGTGCGCCGTCGAACGCGAGGGTCGGGCCGTTCGGATCGTCGGTGAGCGCGTAGACGGGCTCGTCCCACTCCTCGCGCACGGTGAGGCCAACGATGGTCAGCACCAGGCCGACGGCCTGTGCGAGGCCCGTGATCACCGAGAAGTAGCCGATGCCGTCGTCGAACGCGGCGCCGACGTCCGAGAAGCCACCCAGCTGGAGCCAGGGGCCGAGGATCGGGATGTAGGCGAAGCCGAGCTGATCCGAGGTCTCCCAGCCGTCGACGAGCATCGGCGCGCCGACGGCCTGCGCGACGTAGCCGCCGGCGAGCAGGATGATGCCCGGGACGAAGATCGCGGGGATCGACGCGCTGCGGTGCACGTAGCGCACGGGCTGTGGCTGCGTGACGGGCTGCGCGTAGCCGGCAGGCTGCGCATACGTGGGCTGCTGGTAGGCGTTCGGATCGCCCTGCTGGACGTAGTTCCCGCCACCTTGCTGGTATCCGGCGTTGGGATCCGTGTACGTGACCTGGCCCTGGATCACGACCTGCGCCTCGGCGCGGGCCGTCAGGCAGAGACCGAGGAAGGCGAAGGCGACGAAGGCGAAGTGGCGCATGGATCCTCGTGGGTGTGGACGCAGCTCGGGCGTCCTCGTCCGCCCTGCTACGCAGCAGCGCCCACGATCTTCCCTCAACGCTGACGACGCGCCACTCGGGTCAGGCGCGGGCCTCCGACACGCGGGCCTCGACCTCGGCGCGGATCTCGGCGAGCCGCTCGGGGCTCGTCGCTTCGAAGCGGAGCACGAGGACCGGCTGCGTGTTCGACGCTCGGACGAGGCCCCACGCACCGTCGGGGAAGACGATGCGGGCGCCGTCGACGTCGATGACGCGGTGGCCTTCGCCGCGGGACGCGACCTCGCGGTAGTGCGCGAGCACGCGCGCGACGACGTCGAACTTCGTGGCGTCCGAGCAGTCCACGCGGAGCTCGGGGGTGGACGACGTCACGGGCAGATCGGACAGCAACTCGTCGACGCGCTTGCCGGTGCGCGCGAGGATCTCGATGAGGCGAAGGCTCGCGTAGACCGCATCGTCGAAGCCGAAGAAGCGATCGGCGAAGAAGACGTGCCCGCTCATCTCGCCGGCGAGCAGCGCGTGCTCCTCCTTCATCTTGCGCTTGATGAGGGAGTGACCGGTCTTCCAGAGGATCGGCCGACCGCCCTTGGCGGCGATGTCGTCGTAGAGGATCTGCGAGCACTTCACCTCGCCGAGCACCGCCGCGCCGGGCCGGCGCGCGATCACGTCGCGCGCGAGCAAGATGAGGAGCTTGTCGCCGAAGACCGCATTGCCGTGCTTGTCGACCACACCGATGCGATCCGCGTCACCGTCGTACGCGATGCCGAAGTCCAGGCCCTGCTCGCGCACCGTGTTCACGAGCAGCTCGAGGTTCTCGGGCAGCGACGGATCGGGGTGGTGCACCGGGAAGCGCCCATCGGGATCGCAGAGCAGCGCGACCGGTGCGAGCCCCAGTGTGCGCATCGCCGCGACGGCGAGCGGGCCACCTGCACCGCTGCCCGCGTCGATCGCGAAGCGGAGCGGACGGCCCGAGAGATCCGGCAGGCGGATGTTGCCCCGGACGAAGCCGAGATAGGCGGGCGTCGGGTCCGTCGGCACGAGGCGCCCCCCCGGACGATCGACGAAGTCGCCGCGCTCGATCATCGAGCGCAGCTCCGCGATGTCCTGGCCGCTCAGCGTGGCCTTGCCCGACATCATCTTGAAGCCGTTGTCCTCGGGCGGGTTGTGGCTGCCGGTGATCTGCACGCCGCCGTCGAGGTCGTAGTGGAAGACCGTGAAGTAGAGGAGCGGCGTCGGCCCCATCCCGATGTCGAGGATCTCGAGCCCCGCGCGCAAGAGGCCTCGCGTGAACGCCGCGTGCAGCCGCGGCGAGCTCAGGCGGCAGTCGCGCCCGAGGCCGACGCGACGCGCGTCGCGTCGTGCCCACAGCGTCCCGAGCGCACGTCCGAGCAGCTCCACGAAGTCGTCGGGGAAGTCGCGATCAGCGACGCCGCGGATGTCGTACTCACGAAAGACGTGGGGGTTGGGGATCATGGCGCGCGGACGTTAGCACCACGCACCCCGCGCGGGGACGGGCGCGCACGCGCCGCGCTGCCCCACGATCACTCGCTCGAGGCGCCCTCGATCCCGTCCGCGCGAAGCTCGTCCTCGGTGGCCAAGCGCGCGAGCGTCCCCGCTGGCGGCTCGTACCACCCCGGGTCGTCGTAGCTCGCGAGATCCTCGCGGACCTTGAGCACCGTGAACATGCCGCCCATGTCGATGGTGCCGTGAGGGCCAGGCGCGCTGCGCATGCTGATCGCGTTGCGCGGCAGCGGCATCTCCATCTCGCTCATCGAGCCCATGCCGGTCTGACCCATCGACATGTAGCCGGGCACCGTGCGGGCGATCACCGCGTCGGCGGCGCGCGTGTCGGCGCCGATCATCGTCGGAACCTCGTGCCCCATCTGGTTCATGATGTGGTGGGTCATGTGGCAGTGCATCGCCCAGTCGCCGACCTCGTTGGCCACGAGCTCGACGTCGCGCGTGCTGCCGACCGGAACGAGCACGGTGGTCTCTCGCCAGCGCGCGCTCGGCGGGATGGGGCCGCCATCGGTGGCGGTGATCTCGAAGGCGTAGCCGTGCAGGTGGATCGGGTGGTGATCCATCGGTCCGAGGTTGCCGAGGCGGATGCGCACGCGCTCGCCGCGCCGCACGACGAGCGGCGCCGTCGCGGGGTACGCCTTGCCGTTGAACGTCAGCACGTTGAAGTCGTTCATGGCGAGCGCGTCGGGTCGCCGCGTGCCCGGGTGGATGGACCACTCGTGCAGCATGAGCACGAAGTCGCGATCGATGCGCGGTCCCGTGGGGCGACGCGGGTGGACGATGAACATGCCGACCGCGCCGAGCGCGATCTGGGTCATCTCGTCGTAGTGCGAGTGGTACATGAACGTGCCCGCGCGCCGCATCTCGAGCTCGTAGCGGAACGTCCGGCCCGTCGGGATCGGCGGCTGCGTCAGGCCCGAGACGCCATCCATGCCGCTCGGCACGAAGAGGCCGTGCCAGTGCGTGACGGTCGGCTCCGGCAGGCGATTCGTGACGTAGATGCGGACGCGATCTCCCTCGACCGCTTCGATCACCGGGCCCGGCGTGCGGCCGTTGTAGCCCCACGCGCGGATCACCAGACCGGGCGCGATCTCGTGATCGAATTCCTCGGCGACGAGGTGGAAGACCTTCACCCCGTTCACGACGCGGTGCGGGAGGATCACGCCGTTGGGCACCACGAGGCGGCTCGCGTCGGCCGAGACCTGCTGGGCCGCGTCGTGGGGCGCCTCGTGCACGCGCGCCTCGTCCGACGCCGCCGCGTCACTGCGGTCCTGCGAGGCCGCATCGCTCACGCCGGCGAGGCCGGAGACTGCGGGCACGCCGAGCAGCGCCGAGCTCCCGACGAGGAATCGTCGCCGATCCATCACTCACCTCCCATGGGCGCTCGCGCGAGGCCGGCATCGCCGCCCGCGAGGATCTGATCGAGGGCCGCGCGCGCGAGCCAGTAGTCGCGCGCTGCGTCGATCATGGAGAGCTCGTTCTCGAGCTCGGCGCGACGCGCCTCGAGCACCGCGAAGGGCGTTGCGTTCATCGCGTTGTACTGGCGCAACGTCTCCTCGACGAGCTCCGCGCGCACGGGCGCGAGCGTGCCGACGAGGAAGGCGTGCCGTCGCTGCGCCAGGAGCACTCGGTTGCGCGCGCGTCGCACGCTCGAGCGCACCGCGACGGCGAGCTGTGCGTAGCGTTGCTCGAGCACGTGGAGCTCGGCCTCGATCGCGTCCGCTCGGCCCTGTCCCTGGTCGAGCACCGGCAGCGTCATCGAGAGCGCGGGGCCGAACGCCGCGACCTGCTCCGCGTAGCTCGCGGAGAGGCCGAGGTGGAGGTGGGGAAGGAGGCCGTCGGCGCGCGCGACGTCGTGATCCCGCGCGATCGCATCGAGCGCCGCGCGTGTCGTCGCGAGCGCGAGGCTGCGCTCGATCGCGACGGGCTCGAGGCGCGCCTCGTCGAGGGCGTCGTCGGGGACCGTGAGCGGCAGCGCCGCGAGGTGCAGGCTCGCGCTGGGGCCGTGCAGGCCGAGGCGCATGACGAGGTCTTCCTCCGCTTCGAGCGCGGAGGTCTCGGCCTCGGCGCGGAGCAAGCGCAGCTCCTCGTAGAGCGCGCGGTGCGTGAGCACCTCCATCGCCGGTGCGTTGCCGGCCTCACCGAGGGCCCGCGAGGTCTCGTACGCGCCGCGCGCGGTGTCGACGACCGCCGCGAGCCGCTCGTAGCGTGCCCGCGCGGCCTGCGCGCGGATCGTCGCGACACGCACCTCGTAGGTCCGCGCGAGCACCGCGTCCGCCGCACGGACCTCGGCCTCCGTGAGCCGCGCCTCCGCGGCCGCACGCCGCAGCGGCATCGTCGCGATCTCGACCAGGTCGACGATCACGTGGGCCTCGAGCTCGTCACCACCCGTGGTGCGCCCGGGCCGCAGCTCGACGTCGAGCTCCGGGTTGGGGAGCAGGCTCGCGGCGAGCAGCTCCGACCGCGCCACGCCGAGGGTCTCGAGGTCGCCCTGGATGTCCGGGCTCGCGACGAGCGCGACCCGCACCGCACGACGGGCATCGAGGGGCTGGGCCAGGAGCGTGTCGAGGCCCGCGGCGTCGGGCGCCTCGCCATCGGGCTCGCGCGCGAGCGACACGTGCACGGACTCGCCCCCGACGACGTGTTCGTCGAGCACACGCTGCACGGGCCGCGAGAGCGGCGTCGTGTAGCAACCACCCGCGCCGAGCATCAGCGACGCGAGCGCGAGCGTGCGGACAGCGTCATTCATGGGCGGCCCCGCTCGGCATCGCGTGGTGATGGTGGTGGTGGGCGGGTGCGGCCGTCGTGCTCACCGCGTCGTCCTCGCGCGTGATGGCGACGGCCACCGCAGGCAGCGACGTCACGGCGGCGGAGGGCGAGGCCGGATGTCGTGCGGCAACGGCGTGACCGCTGCCCACGCAGGCAGCCAGGGGCAGCGCGAGGAGAAGGAGAGAAGGGCGCATGGGGAGGAACATCGCACGCACATGGGCACGGGCGCCGGTCGGCGTGACGCGTGGTATAGGCAGCCGGCCATGACTTCCGCTTCCGGGACGCCGTCCGACGGCTCCCCCTCGTCCCAGCGCGCGAGCGAGCCGGCGAGCCTCCTCCGTTCGCTCGCGCCCAAGCTCGGCATCTCCCTCGCGCTCGGCGCGCTCTTCGCGTGGCTGGCCTCGCGAGGCGGCGTGCCGCTGCTTCCGCCCGCAGAGGCGTTCGCCGGCGTGCGTTGGGAGCTCGTCGGGCTGTACGTCCTCATCCTGCTCGCGACGCACTTCTTCCGCGCGAGCCGCTGGCGCTTCCTCGCCGCGCCCATCAAGGACGTGCCCTTCACCGAGAGCGTGCTGATCAACTGGATCGGCTTCTTCGCGATCTTCGCGCTGCCGCTGCGCCTCGGTGAGCTCGCGCGGCCGGCGCTCTCGAAGATCCGCCAGGGCATCCCGATCTCCGTGGGCCTCGGAACCGTCGCGGTCGAGCGTGTGCTCGATGGCCTCGTGACGAGCCTCTGCGTCGTCTGGGGCCTCGCGTTCCTGCCTCGCCTCGCCTCCGAGGATCCCGTGGTCGAGAGCCTGCCGTACTACGGATGGCTCGCGGTCACCGTCTTCACCGCCGCGCTCTCGGGCCTCGTGCTCTTTCTCTGGCAGAAGGATCTCGCGGTTCGGCTCATTCACCTGACGTTCGGCCTGGTCTCGCCTCGCGTGGCCGACAAGGTCGCCGAGAAGGTCGGCGGCATCGCGCAGGGCATCCGCTCGATCGCGCACGCGCGCCTCGCGCTCGGCTTCGTGGGCGAGACGCTCCTCTACTGGACGCTCAACGCGCTCGGGATGTGGGTGCTGGCGATCGGCTGCGGCCTCGACCTCGGCTTCGATCAGGCCGTCGCGGTCATGGGCATCCTGGCCATCGGTGTGCTGCTGCCGGCGGGTCCGGGGATGTTCGGCAACTTCCAGCTCGCCGTGTCGGTGGCGCTCAAGCTCTTCTTCCCCGAGTCCATCGTGGGCGAGCAGGGGGCGGTGTACATCCTTCTCCTCTATCTCGTGCAGGCCATCACGATCACCCTCGCGGGCGTGGTGCCGCTCTACGGGATGAACCTCCACTTCCGCGATCTGATGCGCACCGAAGCGACCTGAGCCGCTGGTCGAAAACTTGGAGCGCTCGCCGACGCTCCGTAGCTTCGGCCCATGATCGCTCCTCGTGCGCTCGAAGCCGCTCGTCGGCTCCTCCTCGTGCTCTCCCTCTGCACGGTGGGCGTCTCGCTCACGCCCGCCATCGCCGAAGCCCGGGTGAGCGGAGAGATCGCGTACAGCTACGAGCAGACGTGGCAGACCGCCGTCCGCATGCTGCGCGTGGATCTCCAGTGCCCGATCACCGATCGCGACGAGGAGATGGGCTTCGTGCTCTTCGAGTACACGAGCCAGGGCCGCACGTATCCGGGCAGCGTGGAGATCGTTCGCTCGACCGACGCGCGGGGCCAGGAGCACATCCGCGTGACCGTGCAGGTGCCCGCGATGCCCAGCTACGTCGAGCGCATGATGTTCGACCGCCTCACGCGCAAGCTGCGCGAGGACTACGGCGACGTGCGCACGCGACGCCGCCCGCAGCCGCCCGAAGCGACACCGCCGGAGGAGGCGCCCCCCGAAGAGACTCCGCCCGGCGAGGCGCCCCCGACCGAGCCCGGGGCCTGAAGCGCGACGACGGAAAACGAACGAGACGACCGCGGCGCCAGCTCGCGGTCGTCTCGTCGAGACACTCGAAGAATCGCGCCCGTGGACCGAGCGCGGCGCACGCTCAGATCCCCGGACGCTGAGAGGGCTGCGAGTACTGGGGCGAGTTCGGCTCGGGGTCCGGATCGCCACCGAGCGCGATGCGACGCAGGAAGGGACCCTGGCCGTGCCCGCGCACCGCCATCGTCGCCTCGTAGCGCGCCACGAGCGCGAGCGCGTCGTTCGACCGGCCGTCCTCGGAGAGCTCGCTGTTCACGGCGTCGACGGTGTCGATGCACACGGCGCCGCCCGTCGCGTCCAGGCCGACGACGAGGCCGGTCTCGCCGAGCACGGCGAAGTCGGTCACGCCCGCGAGCAGATCCTCGCAGCTCGACGACGCCGACTCGACATCCGCCAGGCCGACCTGGCTCAGCGTGTCCTCCGACATGAAGAGGTCCGCGGAGGTGCCGCCGGTGGCCGTGCTGCAGCCCACGCCGAGACAGGCCAGCGCGGCGAACGCGACGAGCGCAGCGGCGCGAGGCCGGGCGAGCCCCGTCCGGGCGGGGTGGAGGTGGAGGTTCGCTGTCATCATCCTGCTCACTTTCCGAGATCCCCCAGCTCGTACTCCTTCACGAGCTGAGACAGTCGAGGCCGCTTCATTCCCAGAAGCGCCGCCGCACGCGTGATGTTCCCATTGGTCTCCTCGAGCGCGCGCACGATGCACTCGCGCTCGAGGTTCTTCTTCATCTCGAAGAGCGACGTCGCGCCCTGGCGCACGCGCTCGTAGACGAGGTGCTCGATGTCCGCCGGGTTGCGCGGAGCCTCGGCGCCCATCGTTTCCGCGCGCGCTTCGGCGGGCAGGAAGCTCTCGGCGAACGCGGCGAGATCACTCGCCTCGAGCTCGCTGCCCTCCGCGAACAGCGTGGCCGAACGCAGCACGTTCTCGAGCTCGCGGACGTTGCCCGGCCAGCGATGCTGTGAGAGCAACGCGAGCGCGGCATCGGAGAGCGTGCGCGGGGCCTCGCCGCGCTCGTCGGCGATGCGTCCGAGCAAGCGCGCGGCGATCGCCGGCAGGTCGGTGAGGCGACGGCGCAGCGGAGGCATGTCCACGGTGACGCCGCGCAGGCGGTAGTAGAGGTCCTCGCGGAACGTGCCCTCGCGGACCATCTTCTCGAGGTCGCGGTGCGTCGCGCAGACGATGCGCACATCGACGCGGATGGGCTGGGTGCCGCCGACGCGCTCGAACTCGCGCTCCTGGAGGACGCGGAGCAGCGCCACCTGGGTCTTGGCCGAGATGTCGCCGATCTCGTCGAGGAAGAGGGTGCCGCCGTCGGCGAGCTCGAAGCGGCCCTTCTTGCGGGCCTGCGCGCCCGTGAAGGCGCCGCGCTCGTGACCGAAGAGCTCGCTCAAGAGGAGCGTCTCGACCAGGGCAGCGCAGTTCACCTTCACGAGGGGCTTGGATACGCGCGAGGAGGCCTGGTGGATGGCCTCTGCGACGAGCTCCTTGCCGGTGCCGCTCTCGCCGCGGACGAGCACGATCGTGTCGTGCGCGGCGACCTTGTCGATCACCGACAACACCTGCTGGATGCCGGGCGAGCTGCCCACGATGGACGTGTGGCGGCGCGGGCGGAGGGCGCCGACCGAGACGCCGCCCGCGGGTGTGATGCGGGCGGGCGGCACCGAGTCGCGGGCACGCGCTGGAGCAGCCGCCGCGAGGCGCGCCGCCAGCGCACCGATCTCGGCGCGGATGGGCCGCGCGGCCCAGGGGCCCGCCGCGTCACGCGGCACGTGTCGCGAGAGCCGCTCGTCCGCCGCTTGCGCGCGCTCGAGGGTGCGGGCCGCCAGGCCGGTCTCGCCGTCGTCCAGGAGCACGGTCGCATGCAGGACGAGCGCGGGCAGGAGCTTCTCGTCGTCGCCGTTGCGCTCGGCGGCGGCCACGGCGCTCGCCGCGGCCGCGACCGCATCGCCGCCGTGTGCGCGCTCGAGCTGTGCCTGCACGTACGCGAGCTGGGCGCCGCGCTTGCCATCCTGCGGGGCCACGAGCGCGAGCATGCGTCGTGCGCTCGTCAGGTCGCCCTCGGCGATGGCGACGGTCGCGAGCTCGAGGCGCACGTCCACGATGCGGACATCGCCCAGCTCTTCGTAGATCTCGACGACGCCCTCGAAGGCTGCGCGCGCCGCCTCGGTGTTGCCCTCCGCGGCCTCGATGCGCCCACGAAGCACGAGACGCTCGGCGGTGACCGGCGGCGGCGTGCCGGGGCCCGCGAGGTGGGCCGCGTGGTCGCAGAACGAGCGGGCGCGCTCACGGTCGCCGAGCGAGAGGTAGAGCTCGCCGAGGTTGCGGGCGAGGCGCACGAGCATCGAGCGGTTGCCCAGACGCTTCAGCAGCTTCACCGCCGTGAGGTAGTGCTCGAGCGCGCGATCGTACTCGCGACGAAGGTGCGCGAGCACGGCGAGGTTCTCCGTCGCGATCGCGCGGTCGCGCGTGTCGGACGCGAGCGTGGCGAGATCGATCGCGCGCAGGCAGTGCTCCTCGGCAGCGCCGAGATCGTTGCGGAGGAGGTGCGCGATCGCGAGGTTCGTGAGCGCCTGCGCCTCGAGGTGAGCGAGCCCGGAGTGATGGGCGTGGGCCTGGTTCTCCTCGAAGAGCCGGGCCGCGTGCTCCGGCTCCTTCTGCGCGAGCGCGAGCTTGCCGAGGATGTTGCGGGCCTGCACCTCGATGCGCGCGGCGCTCGCGTGGCGCGCCGCCTGGAGCGCGCGCTCGGCCCAGACGCGTGCCTCGGCGTAGCGACCGCGGCGATAGAGGAGCTCGGCGAGCTGGGACTGGACCTCGATCGCGAGCGAGGCGGGCGCGCTCGCGTCGGTCTCGGCGAGCGAGAGGGCGCGCGTGAGCTCGGTCTGCGCGGGAGCGAGCTCACCCGAGACGAGGAGCAGATGGCCCACCCGTGCGGCGCTCGAGGCGTCCTTGGGCGCCGCCTCTGCGAGCGCACGCGCGTGCGCGAGGGCTGCGCGATAGTTGCCGGCCACGCGGTGGAGGTCGACCAGCTCGACCCGGATCTCGCGGGGGGCATCGTCGGCGGCTGCCACGAGCGACTCGAGCAGCGCCGCCGCCTCGTTGTGCGCGTGGCGCGCCGAGAGCGATGCCGCCGCGGCGATGGCCAGCGCACCGGCCCGCGCGAGGTTGCTCGTCGAGATCGCGTGTCGAACCGCCTCTTCACGCGCGAACTCCGCCGCGCAGACCTCGACCGCCCGCGCGTGCATCTCGCGCCGCTCGGCGGCACCGATCAGGTCGTAGACCTCGACGCGCTGCGCCTCGCGCTCGAACACGAAGCGCACCTCGCCGTCGAGGATCGTGCGCGAGACGAGGTCCCCCGCGGTCGGGTCGACGCGACCATCGAGCGCGATGCCCGCGACGCGCGCCAGCGTCTCGAGCGTGGCGGGGCGCGCGAGCACCGACAGCGCATCGACGAGCGCGCGGCCCGGTCGGTCGAGGAGGCGCAGCCGCCGCTCCACGCGCGAGCGCTGCGTGAGCGGCTCTGCCTCGAGGAGGAGATCGAGGACGTCGGGGTTTCCGCCGGTCCGCGCGAGCAGGCGCGCGATGGTCTCCTCGGAGGTGAGGTAGGCGCGGAGCCCGGCGGTGTCGAGCGGGCCGAGGCTCATGCGGCGGCACGCCTCGAGGGCGAGGAGCTGATCGATGCGAGGATTCCGTGGACCAGCATCGCTGCGGAGCGAAGCCACGAAGAGCGCGCGCAGGCCGGGCGCATCCGTGGCGCTGCCCACGAGGGCGCCGCCGTCCACGAGGAAGGCCACGAGCTCGAGCGTGCCCTCGTCGGCGCGCTCGAGGTTGTGAAGGAGCACGAGCGGCGGACGCACCGCGCTCACCTCGCGCAGGAGGGCGGCGACGCCGTCGAAGAAGCGCATCTTCCGCTCGAACGCGAGCGTCTCGGGCGTCGCGCCCGAGCCATCTTCTCCGACCTGACGCGCGAGCGGCATCGTGTCGGCGTGCTGGTGCCAGAGGCGGTGACAGCCGTGGCCGCAGCCGAGCCCCTCGAGCGCGCGCACCGCGCCCGCGCGGTGGCTCGCGCCCACCTCGTCGAGGAAACGGAGCGCGCGATCGACGACCTCTGCGAACGGACCGAAGGCGCGCCCCGGCTCGCAGCGCCCCTCGAGCACGACGCCCCCGTCGAGCCGCACCCGGCCGCGCAGCTCGGCGAGCAGGCGCGACTTGCCGATGCCCGTGTTGCCCTCCACCACGATCAGCTGCTCGCGGACGATGTGCCGCGCGGCCTGCTGCAGCTGCTCCAGCTCGCTCTCGCGGCCCGGACACCCAGTGACGGCGAGCGGAGGCACGGGCGCGGGGCGGCGCTCCGAGGTCTCTTCCACACGCGTGAGCTCGAGCCGGACAGGCGTCATGGGGGCTCCTGACGACGAGCCCGGAGGGTACGGGGCGTTTCCCGGACCTTCAAGCAGACGCAGATGACGCGGAACCGCCATGCCCGAAGGGACAGCAACGGCCGTGCCTCGCGAATCGGGCCGTTCTGCGCCTCGGGCGGCCCGGGCGTTTCCGGCGGCGTGCGGATCCTGACGGCCGATCAGCCCCGCGAGCGGAATTCCTCGATGTCGATTCCGTATCGCTTGAGCCACCGGTGGATCTGCATCCGCTCCTTGCCCAGCTCCTTCGCGATGGCGGTCACGTTGCCGTGGTGGCGCGCGCAGATCGCGCGCAGCTCCGCCTCGGACGGTGCGAGCGAGCCGGTGCCCGCTGGGTGAGCGGGGAGCGGCGCCCTCGGCTCCGCAGCGACGGGCACGAACGGCGCGGCCGCCACGCCGCCCGTCGGCGCCCGGCCGTGATCGCGCACCGCCGAGCGCACGCTCTCGGGCAGGTGCTCGGCCTTCAGCTCACCACCGTCTGCGAGCGCCACGGCCAAGCGCACGGCGCTCTCGAGCTCGCGCACGTTGTAGGGCCAGCCGTAGTGAGCGAGCGCCAGCATGAACGACAACGACAGCTCCGCGTCCGGCCGTCCGGAGCGCCGAAGGAACGCCCGCGTGAGGCGGAACAGGTCCTCCCGACGCTCGCGCAGCGGCGGAAGACGTACCTGGAATTCCCGCAGCCGTGCGAGGAGGTCGCCGCGGAAGCGCCCGAGCGCCACCTCGGCCTCGAGGTCGCGGTGCGTCGCACAGATGACCCGCACGTCGACCCGCTCGGGCGTCGTCGATCCGAGCGGCAGCACCTCGCGCTCCTGGAGAACGCGCAGGAGCTTGGCCTGCGCCTCGAGCGGCATGTCCCCGATCTCGTCGAGGAACAGCGTGCCGCCGTGCGCGGCGCGCACGAGGCCCGGCTTGTCCTGCGTCGCGCCGGTGAAGGCACCGCGCCGGTAGCCGAAGAGCTCGCTCTCGAGGAGGTTCGCGGGCAGCGCCGCGCAGTTGACCGCCTGGTAGGCCCCACGACGCTCGCTCGTGTCGTGGATGGTCCGCGCCAGCAGCTCCTTGCCCGTGCCGCTCTCGCCCGTGACCACGCACGCGAGCTGCGTGCGCGCGACCTTCTCCACACGCGCCAGGAGCGCATCGATCTGGTGACCACCGACGAGCTCGGTGCGCACCGCGGGGCGGTGCTTGCGCTGGCTCTCCTCCACGGTTCCGTCGAGCCGATACGCCCCGTAGTCCTGGGCACCGTGGGCGGCGAACCGGAACACCGTGTCGCCGATGCGGACGACGTCGTGCTCGACCAGCCGCGCCGCCGGCACGCGCACGCCGTTGACGAGCGTGCCGTTCGTCGAGCCTGCGTCCACGACCCACACCCCGTCGGGTCGGAGCTCGACGAGCGCGTGGAGGCGCGAGACCGCGCCCTCCTGCACCCGCAGATCTCCGGGGCCGTCCACCTCGCGCCCGATGCGGTGCACGGCCTGGGTGAGACACACCACGCTCGGGAGCTCGCGGTGGAGGCGCGAGTAGACGAGCACGAGACCAGCGGCGCCCTCGATGCCGTCGATTCGCGGCATCGCCTCGAGCGAGGCAGTGGTCCAGCCCTCACCGGTCGTGGTCATGAGCCGATCCGGTATATCACCGAGCCGCGCGTTCGTGCGCGGCTGGGCCCGTGAGCTCCTCGACCAGCTCGACGAGCTCGTCGAGCTCGAAGGGCTTGCGGAGCACGCGGTCGACGTCGGCGCCTCCCACGGGATCGCCCGTGACCGCGACGACGCGCGGCACGCGCTCGCGGATCGTCCGCAGGAACGACTGCGACAGCGCCTCGCCGTGGAGGTGGAGATCGACGAGCGCGAGATCGAAGCGCGCGGCGCTCGACAGCGCCGACCACGGATCGGCGGTGGCGCGGACCTGCCAGCCCAGCATCGACAAGCGCTCGCTCATCAACGTGCGGAGCGCCGGGTCGTCCTCGACGATGAGGACACGCGCCCGCACCGTGGACGTCGCCGGGTCCGGCGCGCAGGCCTCCGCCTCCGGGAGGCGGACCGGCACCGTGACGCGAGCACGCGTGCCGCGCGCTGGCCGCGCCTCGAGCTCCATGGATCCGGCCAGGCCATCGACGAGCGCACGCACCACGGTGAGCCCGACGCCTCGGCCGCGGCGGCGCTTGGGTCGTGCCTCGAGACCGGCGCCGTCGTCGAGGACGCTGAGCTCGAGCGTCTCGCCGACCGTGATCGCCGCCACGGAGACGGTGCTCGCAGGTGGTGACGCCTCGACCGCGTTCTCGACCAGGTTCCAGGTGATCGCCGCGAGCGCGTGCTCGTCGGCGACGGTCCCGGCCACGCGCAGGTCGGTGTCGAGCCGGACGTCTCGGGCGGACGCGAAACGCCGCAGACCGTCGACCACGCGCGCGAGGACCGACGCGACCTCACCGCGCGTGGCCACGCGTCGCTCGCTCCAGTCGCCTTCGCTCCGACCGACGAGCCGCGCGACGTGCAGACCGTCCCGCGCGGTGCGTGCGATGCGATCCAGCATCTCGGTGCGCTCGAGGGGGCTCGCCCCCTCGCGGTGATCGAGCGCGCGCTCGGCCAGGCCCACGACGAGCGTCATCGCGTTGGCGAGCTCGTGCATCGCCATCGACTGCGGGGTCGCCCCTTCGCGCGAGCACACGAGCACGAGCCCGTCGCCCTCGCGCGCCATCACGAAGCCCGGGCGCGGTGCCCGCGGCGCGACCGCGCCGAAGCCGGCGGTGTCGATCCGCGTCAGCAGGGCCTCGGCTTCTTCGGCCGTCAGGCCCAGGGAGACCAGTCGGCTCGCCGCGGAGCCGGCGGGCACGGGCTCGCGGACCAGGCCGAGGGCATCGGCCAGCTCGATCCACGATGGCCGAGGAGCGCTCACGACGACGAGGCTAGTCGTCCGCTTCTTCGATTGCCAGCACGGCGGCCCTCGCGCGCGCCGCGAGGGGTTCGGGGGCAACGCGCTGCGCTACTCGAGCGCGGCCAGGATCTGCGCGAGCACGCGCGCCGGAACCGCGAGCGGCGGCCCGTCGCGCTCGATCTCACGTCGGCTCTGTGCGCCGAGATCGCGGCGCCCCTCTCCGTGCACGTGCGACCAGCGGAGCCAGCGCACCCGATCGCCCTCGATCTCCGCCGCGCTGTAGCCCGTGGTGTCGTCGCCCTCGTTCCACCGAAAGGTGTGCGCGCGCAGGCGCCTGAGCCGGTCTTCGTCCACCTCCGCAGCATCGGGCCGACCAGGCGTGGAGGGAAGGGCGGGGCGTCGCGCAGATTTTTCGGCGAACACCCGGCCACGCGGGGCACCATCGCCGTCATGAACGATCGCCCGCCGCCACCACCGCCCCCGGGCTCTCGCTCCATTCCGCGCATGCCGCCGCCGCCGCCCCCGAGACGGCCGGGCGCGCCCTCGGGGGCCTTCGGGACGCAGCCTCCCGGCCCGCCCGAAGAGCCAGTGCCGCTGGTCGCGCCCAAGCCGGCGCCCTCGGCGCGCACGACGAACACGCAGCAGCTCATCATCGCCGCGAACAGCGCGCTGCGTCTGCGCGACGAGCAGCTGCGCGCGCGCGTCCAGTACTACAACTCCGATCTCCAGACGAACGCCGAGCTCGACGCGATCACGGCGCAGGTCGTCGCCGAGCTCAAGCAGATGGCGCAGGGCCAGGCCTCGGGGCGGCCGACGCAGGAGGTCGAGATCGAGCTCATCCAGTCGCTGCGCGGTCTGCTCGAGAAGCTGATGTCGCCCAAGCGCAGCTCGTTCCTCCTCAAGAAGATCGAGGAGGTGCAGCGCCGCATCACGCAGCTCTTCTTCAACAGCGAGCTCTACGTGCGCATCCAGGAGGGCTCGCAGGAGCTGCCCGCGGCGAGCTGGCCCGAGCAGGCCCTCTACTTCGCGCTCAAGAGGTACGAGGACTTCATCGAGTCCGAGATCGAATCCACGCCCGCCGACGCCGAGATCCGCGAGCGCGCCAAGGAGAAGCTCCAGACCTTCATGCGCGGCCTCTGCACGGACTTCCTCTCGCGCACGACGCCCGAGCTCGAGCGCCTGCTCGCCATCTACAAGGCCGTGCTCCTGCACTTCTTCCAGCAGGTGCTGCCCATCGAGCTCGGCGACTTCGCGTGGGAGGTGATCCGCGAGTCGCGCGTCGCGGTCGGCCACGACCTCGGCTACAAGCTCACGGCCGACAAGTTCGATGCGTTCCGCGAGGTCTTCGATCGCAAGTTCCTCGAGCGCCTCGTGCTCAACGTGCAGGAGCCCATCGTCCAGAAGGCGAGCGAGACCTCCGGCTTCCGCGAGGCCACGCTGCGCTTCGTGGCCGACCCGCAGATCCACGCCGAGATCTGCACGGTCATCAACGACGCGCTGTACGACTACCTCCACGGCGAGGGCTTCCTCGATCTGCCGCCGAACTGGAGACGCCTGCTCGACGAAGACGAGTGAGGCTCACGGGCCCAGAGGAATCGTCGGGGCGCCCTGCGGCGGGGTCAGCGCAGCTCGATCGACGCGGGGTCCGGGGGCGCCCGAGCCCCCGAGCGCGCGCCGATCTCAGTCGACCATCGGGTTGGCGAACTCGATGGGCAGCGTCACCGAGATCTCGCGCTGTCCGACGGCGAGGTCCGCAGGGACCGGGGTGAACGGGAGGCTGTCGCGCACGGCGACGAGGGCGGCGCTGTCGAGGTCGTCGAAGCCACTCGATCGGATGACGCGCGGTGCACGCACGGTCGAGCCGTCGCGGCGGATCACGACGCGCACGACCGACGTGCCCTGATCGCGCGCGAGCTGCCGCGAACGAGGGAACACCAGGCGCTCCTCGATGCGCCGCCGCTGCGCGAGGAGCCACGTGCGGTAGCGGGCGTCGCTCGTGTCGAGCGCCGCGAACGCGCCGCTGCCCGGACCGTAGGGCGCGGCGCTGCCGCCGACGCCGTGTCCGTCGCCGCTTCCTTCACCCGCCGGGCCTGGAACGCCGCCGCGTCCGGCCCCCTCTCGTTCGCCTGCGCGGCGAGACGCGTCCGCGCGCGACTCGAAGAGCTGCGCAGCGAGGAGCTCGGCGTCCGTGTCGTCTCGCACCGCGCCCTCGCGCTCGGCCACGGTGGCGGCGGGGCCCAGATCGACCGACGGTCGCCCCGTGGCGACGCGTGCACGCGCCGTGGCCTGCACACCTCGCCCCGCGATGATCCCGCGGCCGGGTGACGCTTGCGCGGCGCCGAGCGCCGTCCCGCGGGAGCCGCCGCGAGACAGCTCGAGGACGTCGGCCTCGGCGCTCGCCGTGAGCGATGCCTCGCGTGTCGCGCTCGCCCCGCTGTGCGCGCCGACACCGTCGCCCTCGCCCCGACCGAGCGCGGAGTCGCCCTCGAGGCTGGCCTGCGGCGCGATGCGCGCGCCCGCTCGCGCATCCTCGGCCGAGGGATCGCGTCGCTCGCGGTGCTCGCCTTCGCCCGACGCGAGGAACGGATCGTCGCTCGGGTGCGGCGTCGCGCGACGGTCGTCCCACGAGGCGCGATCGCTGGCGGTGTCGATGCGCTGCACCTGGCTGCGATCGGCCGCGTTGAGCGGCGCGTCGACGAGCGTGATCGGCGCGCTCTCCGTGACCAGGAACGCCACCTCGTACGCGCCCGTCAGCTCACCTCCGCCGCCGCGCCGCAGCGCATCGACGTTGTCTCGCGCCTCGCTTCCGCCGGGCGTCACCGCGTCCCGTTCTCGCGGCAGACCGTGCTCGGCGCCGTGCTCGGCCCCCGGCTCCGCCGTCTCGCGGGCCGTCGCCTCGATCACGCGCGCGGGGCTCGCGACGAAGAGATGCGCCGGCACCGAGCGCACGACGATCCAGTGCGCGAGCACCGAGACCACGAGGCCGACGAGCAACGACCGCCCGGGGCTCGCCCAGGCGCGCGAGCGCGGTGACATGGACGCGCGAGACGACCCGAGCGGGGCGGTCGGCATGAGGGGAGCGTAGCGACACCCCGCGCGCTCCGCACATCGAGCGTCGCAGACCTTCGACCTCTGCGGTCGCGTGGTGCAGACTGCGCGCTCTTTGGCCCGCGGTCGGCGGGCTCCAGCATGGGTCGACGGAGGACTCGATGAGAAACTTGGTGAAGCTCGGGTGTGCAGGCGTCGGTGTGGTGAGCGCGATGTCGCTCGCTGGCTGCGACAACCCCGCGGGGACCGAGGACGCGGGCAGCGGTGCCGTCGATGCGTTCGTCGGCGAGATCGACGCGTTCGTGCCCGAAGGCGTCGACGCGGGGCCGCTGCCGGACGCGTTCGTCGTGCCGACGGACGACACGGGGATGGCGGACCCGGACGCGTTCGTGTCGCCCGACGCTGCGAGCGGCATGGATGACTGCATGCGCACGGGCTACCCGGCGCTCTCGCTCGTCGACGTCGCGCCTGGCTACGACTGGACGCGCCCCGTGTTCCTCACGCACCCGCCCGGCTCGAGCGACCTCTACGTCGTCGACGCGCGCGGCTTCATCTACATCGTGCGCGACGGAGCCGTGCTGCCGACGCCGTTCCTCGACGTGCGCTCGTCGCTCTCGGGCACACCCACGGGCGGCGCGGAGTGGGGCCTGCTCGGCCTCGCGTTCCACCCCGACTACGCGACGAACGGCCGGTTCTTCATCGGCTATACGCCCAACGGCGGCGACAACACCGTCGCGGAGGGTCGCCGCAGCGCGGGCTCGCCGGACGTGGCGGACGCCGCCGTGACCGACATCCTCGTGATCAGCGACTTCGCCGGCAACCACAACGGCGGCATGGTCGCCTTCGGCCCCGACGGCCTGCTCTACATCGGCACCGGCGATGGCGGCGGCGGCGGCGATCCGCGCAACACCGCGCAGGATCCGAGCGATCTGCTCGGCAAGATGCTCCGCATCGACGTCGACGGAACGAGCGGCAGCACGATGTACCGCATCCCCGCCAGCAACCCGTACGTCGGCATGGCGGGCGTGCGCGAGGAGATCTGGGCCTTCGGCTACCGCAACCCGTGGCGCTTCTCCTTCGATCGCGACACCGACGACCTCTACGTGGCGGACGTCGGCCAGGGCACCTGGGAGGAGATCGACTTCGAGGCGCCGGGCAGCGGCGGCCACAACTACGGCTGGAGCCAGTTCGAAGGCACACGCGCGTTCCCCGGCGGCGACACGCTGCGCGCGGGTGACACGCACACGCCGCCCATCTACGAGTTCCAGCACGACTCCTCGAGCGAGGTGCTGCGCGGCGCGTGCTCGGTGACGGGCGGCTACGTCTACCGCGGCTCTGCGATCCCGGGCCTGCGCGGCGCGTACCTCTTCGGCGACTACTGCTCGAGCGACGTCGCGGCGTTGCGCTACTGCGACGGCGCCGTGCGCGAGCCCGCGCGCCTCGACATGGGCGGCGGCGTCGGCGCGCTCGTCTCGTTCGGAGAAGGCAACGACGGCGAGCTCTACGTGATCAGCTTCGGCTCGGGCGCGCAGGTGCGTCGCATCGTCGCGCGCTGATCCCCACACACCGCTCGTTCGGACGAGGGCACACCGATCACGTCGGTGTGCCCTTCGTCGTCCGTCGCTTCGACACGAATGCACACGTGCGCGCAACGGAGCCCACAGGCGCACCCCGCCCACATCGTTCTCGCCGTCGGGCCGCTGCGCGCATGCTCGGCACGCGCGCGCATCACGCGCAGCGGCCGCTCTCCGACGCGCAGGGCTGAGGTGCAGTGTCAGGGCGCGTCTGGATCGGGCAGCGTCAGGGCGAGCACGAGCGGTGCGTCCGCCAGGTCCTCTCGGGCGTCGTCGTCACCGAGGGCCACCTCGAGCGGCGCGCGCGCGAGCTCGATCTCCCGAACACCGCCTGCGTCCAGGCTCGAGCCGAGGAGAAGGAGGCCGTGCGCGTCCCGCGTCACCCGGTGCACACCGAAGCGCGTGGTCGTGAGCGTCGCGAGCGTGCTCGTGCCGGCGGGCGTCCACGCCACGAGATCCGGATGTCGGACCGCGACGAGGCTCTCGCCCGCCACGCGCCACGCGCGCGCCGCGGGATCGAGCGAGGGCAGGGCGCTGCACTCGCCCGTGTCGGCGAGCGAGGGGCCGGGGTCGAGCACACACGCTCCGCCGTCGCGCTCGACGATCAGCTCCGCAGCGCCGTCACCGTCCACGTCGATCACGGCCGCGCCGCGGCCACCGGGCGTGAGCGAGCGTGTGCGCGCGATGCCTGCGCGTGAGTCGCCGAACGCGAGCAGGATCTGCTGCGCGCCCACGGCGATCACGTCGAGGTGCCCGTCCACGTCGAGATCGAGCACCGCGAGCGCCGAGGTGTCGACGGGCGCGGGCGCGGTGCCGGCGCGAACGGGTGTCGGTCCACCGCGGAAGAGCCAGAGCTCCGCGCGCGGATCGGCGCCGTGCACGACCGCGACGTCGAGACCGGGCGCCGCGTCGAGCTCGCCGAGCGCGAGCGCACCGTGTCGGCCCGGAGCGAGCGCGCGCGCCGACGCGAGGCCTCCGCTCGCGTCGCGCGGCACCACGAAGAGCCCGAGCTCCATCGCGAGCACGAGGTCGTTGCGCTGATCGGCGTCGAGGTCGCCGATCGCCGCGGCGCGCAACGTGGTGGCTCGCGCGGGCACGAGCCGCGCGATGCGCGCGGGCAGACCGACCGCGGGCACGGCGATCACGTCCACCCGATCGGCGCAGCCGACCACGGCCTCCTCGCCTGCATCCCCCGCGAGATCACCCAGCGCCCACGCGATCTCGGACGACGCCGCGCAGACACGCACGGCCTCGATCGCCTCGACACGACCCGCATCGTCGGGCTCGACCCACGCGTCGGGCTCCTCGACGGGCTCGGCCGCCGCGTCCTCGAGGGCGCCCGCGTCCTCCGTCGCGACGAGGCCAGCGTCGGTGTCCTCGCTCGGTGCACCGGCGGTGGGGAAGGCCCCCGCGAAGTAGCCGATCGCCCCGAGGATCAGCCACAAGGCGAGCAGCACGGCCAGTGTCTTTCCGAGCTCCGCGAACGAGCGCACGACCACCCCTTAACACGGTCCACGCTCACCGCCCTACCGTCGCCGCCTCGGTTCCCCTACGCTCCCTCGCTCGGAGGTCTCGATGTCGCTCACCTCGCGCGCGCTCCTGGTTCTGGCTCCGGCCCTCGCCCTCGCTGCTTGCGACGGAGGCACCGCCGCCCCCGATGCCGCGGGAGGGGGCCGCGACGACGCGTTCGTGCCTCCGGGCGTCGATGCGCCCGTGAGCAGCGGCGACGACGCGTTCGTGCCTCCGGGGCAGGACGCGCCGGGCCCCACCGGAGACGTCACGTACTACGAAGACCTGCGGCCCATCGTCGCGCAGCACTGCGAGTCCTGCCACGTCACGGGCGGCGTCGCCCCGTTCCCGCTCACGACCTACGAGGAGACCGCCGCGTGGGGCTCGCGCCTGGTCGAGGTCACGCGCGATCGCATCATGCCGCCCTACCTCGCGGACAACAGCGGCGCGTGCCAGACGTACCGCGACGCGCGATGGCTGTCGGACGCCGAGATCGCGACGTTCGCGATGTGGTTCGACCAGGGCATGCTGATGGGCGATCCGACGACGCCGGAGCCCGAGATCATCCCGCCGCCTCGGCTGACGGGCTCGGTCACGAACCTCGACATCGGCGTCGAGTACACGCCCGACCGGAGCGGCACCGACGACTACCGTTGCTTCCTCGTCGACTCGCCTGGCGGATTCGTGACCGGCTACGACGTGCACCCCGACAACCCGGCGATCGTACACCACGTGATCGTCTACGAGCCCACGAGTGATGGCGAGGGCGACCAGGCGCGTGCGAACGACGCGCGGGAGGCAGGCCCCGGCTACACGTGCTTCGGTGGCGCGGGCGTCGATGCGTTCCCGGTGGTGCTCTGGGCGCCCGGCGGCGGCGCGACGAACTTCCCGCGCGGCACGGGCGTCGAGATCCCGAGCTCGCGCCCGCTCATCGTGCAGATCCACTACAACCTGCTCGGCGGCACGGGCGGGGATCGCACGACCGTCGACATCCAGACCGAGGCGCGCGCGGTGCCCGCGTACATCCTCCCGATGGTCGACAGCGGCTTCAACATCCCGCCGCGCATGGAGAGCTACAGCTCGAGCGCGACGCAGTCGCTCGATGCCCTCGGCTCGCTGAGCCCGCGTGTGTACGGCAGCTTCCCGCACATGCACACGATGGGCACCTCGCTGCAGGTCGACCTCGTGCGCCCGACCGGTGACGAGTGCGTGATCAGCGTGCCGCGCTGGGACTTCAACTGGCAGCTCGCGTACTGGTACGAGACGCCCTTCCGCGTGTCGGCCTCCGATCAGGTCCGCATCACGTGCGAGTGGAACTCGATGACGCGCGACACGAACACGACGTGGGGCGAAGGCACGCAGGACGAGATGTGCCTGAACTTCTTCTACGTGAGCCTCTGATCTGATCTGATCTGATCTGATCTGATCTGATCTGATCTGATCTCATCTGGGCGGTTCGATCCCCTCACGACCTCACGCCCGGCGTACGACGACGTGCCCCGCCCGCACCCGCAGGCGGGGCGCGCGCGTCTGGTGCGCGCGTCTGGTGCGCGCGTCTGGTGCGCGCTCACTGGTACGAGGGCGGCGGTTCGGGAACCTCCGGGGCGCGCGTGCGGAGCTGCGAGAGCCACGCACGCGTCTCGGCCAGCGCCCGCGCATACACCTCGCCGGGCGCGAGCCTCATCGCAGCCGTGTAGAGCGCCTCGGCGCGCGCGAGCTCGAGCGCTTCGTCGCGGCCCTGGACCGCGAGCACGCGATGACACTGGCCCGCGGCGTGGAGAAGGCGCGCACGCTCGCCGGGCGCGCGCACACGCGACGCCTCGGCCTCGATCGCGGCGCAGCGCTCTTCGCTGGGCGAGGTCGTGGCCTCGTCGACCACGCGCCTGGCGCGCGGATCGTCGACCGCGAGCACCTCGAGCGAGAGCGCGTGCTCGTCGGGGCGGAAGAGCGCGTCCACCTCGACCGACAGACGCACGACCAGGCGGACCTCGGCCGTGAGCTCGTCGTCGCCGGCCTGCGAGCGCTCGATCACGCGCGGCGCCACGAGCACGCGCCCCGTCGCGTCGTGTGCCGCGAGCCGGACGATCACGCGCACCACGGGCACGTCGACGACGCGCGAGGTCGGCCGCGTGTAACAACCCATCGCGGGATCGCAGGCCCAGGCCGGCTGCTGCACGAGCGCGGGGCGCTGCTCGACGGATCGATGCAGCGCGAGCGAGAGCACGAGCACGCCTGCCTCGGGCGGCCGACCGACGGCGACGACGCGGGTCGGCCCGAGGTCGCGGAGCGAGGCGGCCAAGCGCTCGGCCACGCGCGCGGAGACCGAGTCGGTGAGATCGGTCGCGATCCAGATCTCGCGCGCCTCGCCCACCACGATCTCCGGCGGCCGCTCGCGAACGGCGCGGAACGCCGCGCCGCCGCAGCCCGTCACGCACACGAGGCACGCGAGCGCGAGCGCTGTCCGCACGAGACGGTGCACGGCCCGCAGGCCGAAGGGCACGCGTCTCTGGCGCCAGCTCACCGCCCTAGGCTACGCGAAGCGCTCGCGACACGACGCTCCTCCAACCAGCATCAGGGAGCCTCACGCAGCGACGCGATGTCGCGCATCGCCGCGTCCACGCCTTCGTCGGGCCACGCGGCCCGCGCTTGCTCGAGCAGGCTCGAGGCGCGGTCGAGCAAGGAGCGGTCGAGCCCGCGCCCGAGCGAAGTGTCGATGTAGAGCGCTTGGTCGCACCGTGCGGCCGCCAAGAACGCACGTCCCCGCTGCTCGCCCGAGAGGCGCTCGGCGGTGTGCGCGATCGCCACGCACAGACGAGGGCTCCGATGCTCGAGCGCGGCACGAATCGCTCGATCCGCATCACCGTCACCGGTCCAGGTGACCTCGATGTCGGACGCGCGCTCGCGCGATGCGAGCTCCGAGACGAGGTCCTGCACCACCGCGCGCAACACGCGTGACTCCGTGGGCGACAGAGCGCTCCCTTCCTCTCGGACGTACCGACGGATCGAGGCGACTCGCTGCCGCGAGAGCCCCAGCGTCACCGCGTAGCTCACGGACACCTCGTCGCGAGGGCGTGACGGCGCATCCATGTAGGTCCCCACCGGCGTGACGGTCCAGTCGGTGCCGGGCCCAGCGGCCTCCTGGCCGAGCACCGTGCGCTCGAGGCTCACGCGAACGATCAGCGTGTCGGGGCTCGCCGTCCCCAGTGTGGCGACCACCTCAGCCGGAACTCGCCCACCCAGCGACACAGCCAGCGCATCCGCGACTGCACGCGCACGGGGGTCGCTCCCGACCACGAGGCGGACTTGGCTGACGCCATCCAGCCACGACGCGCCGCGGTAGACCGTGTGGAACACGCCTGCAGCGCGTGGAGCACAGCCCGCGCCGCTCAGGAGCATGCACATCGCAGCCACCACCCATCTCATCGGACCTCGTCCGAGCCGTTCGATCGACCGCATCGCCCTCCGTACCCCTCGGTCACCTCAGAGCCGCTCGCTGCCGAGCGCCATCACGTCTGCGACGGTGCTCGCACCGAGAACGAGCGCGAGCACACGGTCGACGCCCATCGCGTTGCCGGCGCACGGCGGCAGACCTTCCTCGAGCGCGCCGAGGAAGCGCTCGTCGATCGGGTAGACGGGCAGCCCTCGCGCGCGGCGCTCCTCCTGATCACGCACGAGCCGCGCACGCTGCTCGACCGGATCGATCAGCTCGCCGAAGCCGTTGCAGATCTCGATGCCGCACACGTACGCCTCGAAGCGATCGGCGAACGCTGGGCGATCGGGGTGCAGGCGCGCGAGAGAGGCCATCGACGCCGGCCAGTCGATCACCCACGTCGGGCGGCCGAAGCCGAGCTTCGGCTCCACGTCGTGCGACCACACGCGGAAGAACTCGTCTTCGTCCGCGAGCAGCGCGCCGAGCGATGCGCCCGCGTGACGCGACAGCGCCTCGGCCACCGTGAGCGTCTCCCAGCGCGGCGTGACGTCGACCGCACCCGCCGCTCCGAGCGCGTCCACCGAGAGGCAGTGCGAGCCCGCGAGCTCGAGCGCGAGCTTCGACACGAGCCGCTCGGTGTCCCTCATCAGCTCGGCGGATCCCTCGAACGCCCGGTACCACTCGAGCATCGTGAACTCGGGCTCGTGCCGCTCGCCGCGCTCGTCCTTGCGGAAGCACCGCGCGAGCTGGAACACGCACGGAAGACCGCCCGCGAGCAGACGCTTCATCTGGTACTCGGGGCTCGTGATCAACCAGCGGGGCGCGCGCATCCCCTGCACCTCGAACGCTGAGAGGTGCACGTCGAGGCCGGGGCTCGGCACCGCGAGCGGCGTCTCGACCTCGAGGAATCCCTCGCGCTCGAGCTCGCGACGGATCACGGCGAGCCCCTTCGCCCGCGCCTCGAGCCGACGGATCGCGGCACGCTCGTCGCGCTGGAGCGCGAGCCAGTCACCTCCGACCTTTGGGAACGCAGCGACCGGAGCCTCGTGCACGACGCGCTCCGCGAGCGCAGCCCCGTCCTCGGAGAGCCGCACCGCGACCCACCGCCCCAGCAAGCGCTCGTCGGCGTCTGGCCACGGCACGACGTGATGGGAGGGCAGGTGCCCGTCGATGCGCACCCGCGCGTCGCCCACCCACGTCACGCGCCCCCGGATCCACGGCATGACGGGCGGCGTCCGCGGACGGGGCAGGGGGTCGTAGACCACCCCGTCCCCCTCGAAGCGGACGTCGTCCTCGCTCATGCGGTCACCGCACGATCACTTGGTGCGGATGCGCTCGACGTACTCGCCCGTGCGCGTGTCGACCTTCAGCGTCTCGCCCTCGTTGATGAAGAGGGGGACCATCACGGTCGCGCCGGTGTCCATCTTGGCGGGCTTGAGCGTGTTGGTGCTCGTGTCGCCCTTGAAGCCCGGCTCGGTCTCCACGACCTTGAGCTCGACGAACGTCGGCGGCGTCACGCCGATCGGCTTCTCGTTCCAGAAGAGCACGTCCACGAGCATGCCGTCCTGCATGTAGTTCACGGCGTCGCCGAGCTGTGCGGCCGAGATGTGCAGCTGCTCGAACGTCTTGGTCTCCATGAAGACGAACGCGTCGCCCTCCTTGTAGGAGAACGAGTACTGGCGCTCCTCGATGTCCGCCTTCTCGAGCGACTCGTTCGACTTGAACGTGCGCTCCACGACGTTGCCCGTGAGCAGGTTCCGCACGCGCGTGCGCGTGAAGGCCTGGCCCTTGCCCGGCTTGACGAACTGGAACTCGACGACCGTGTAGGGCGCGCCATCGAGCACGACCTTCAGGTTCTTGCGGATATCGGACATCTCGTACATGACGTTCTCTCTCTGTCGGGGCTCATCGGAGCGAGGAAGGCACGAGGCCCCCGCGGCCAGGAACACGTGGCAGCGGAGGCCGGAGGGAAGGAGCGGGGCGCGGTGGATCCACGCGCCCAGGCGCGCTCAGAGCTGGACCTCTTGCGAGAGGACCACGTTCTCGCTCGGCGTCGCGGCAGCGGCGTCGCGCTCGGCCGTGACGAGGAGCATGAAGCGGCGCTGCGGGGTGGTGATGGTCGCGCGGCCCGTGCGCTGGTCGGGCTGGTAGGCGAGCTGGCTCTCCATCTGCGCCTGGCCGTTCGGCGTGCGGATCCAGACGAGGTAGACGGTGTTGCTGGTCCCGATGCGATCGGGGGGCGTGACGTTGGTCGCCGTCAGCGTGACGAGGTGATTGCCCCCGTCCAGCGTCTCGACCTGCACGCGCGCGTCCGAGCCCGGATCGCGCTGGGTTCCTCGGAGGGTGTAGTTGCGCGGGCCACCGCCGCACGCCGCGAGCGGCATGGTCGCGAGGACGAGCCCGAGCATCAGACCACGGAAGAGGGACGTCTGGCGCATGTCTGCCGCTTGTACGGCGATGCTTTTCGGGCGTCAAGCGTGCTGTCCGCGGCGCGGGCGAGACGAAGCCAGGCTTCCGTGCGAGACGCGGCACGACGTGTTCGGGCGTCGAGTCGGCCGGTGACTTCGAGCCCGTGGCATCGCTGGAGGTCCTCGATGGCGGGATCGCAGGAGAGACGGTCGGTCATGCCGGCCTTATCGACGATGCGACGAATCGGTTGCTGGTTGGCAGACCGCACGGTAGGGGCACGACATGCCGAAGGCAGTGTGGGTGGCTCGAGTGTTCTCGGCGTGGCTGCTGGTCTGGGGCGTCCCAGGTTGTTCAGCCCCGCCACCGACCGCCGACGCCCACGTGGAAGACAGCCCCACAACGGCCCTTCAGTCGATTGGCGGCCCCTGCGCGACCGACGCGGACTGCCGCGCCGGGCTCGAGTGCTTCAGCGGCGCCTCCGAGGCGCGTGTGTGGCCGGGCGGCTACTGCACCCGGTCGTGCAGGACCGACGACGACTGCGGCGGAGGCGCTCGATGTGGGCAGGCGTACCGTGATGGAACCGGTGGGGTGGACCGATGCCTCGCGCCGTGCGAACGGATCGCGGGGGAGCGGGGAGGCTGCCGCGAAGGCTATGCGTGTAGCTACGACGGCGCGTGCACTGTCGGTTGCACGACGGACGAACAATGCATCTCCCGCGACCAGGATCCTCCGGCAGGTCGGGCGCCGCCATCGCCAGGTGCCAGCTGTGAGCTCTCGTCCGGCCGCTGCCGCACGGGCGCGAATCCTGGAGCGAGACACGGCGATGCGTGCATCGAGAACAGCGACTGCAGTCCCAGCGCGGCATGCTTCGATGCGGCGGGCTGCCTGAACACCCAATGCGATCTCGGCGGCGATCGCGCGTGTCCCGCGAGCGCGATCTGTTACGGGATCCCCACTGGCTGGGACCTCCGACTGTCGTTGTGCGTACCCCGCTGCGTGCCAGGCGTCGATGGCCGCAATCGAGACGGCGATGCGTGTCCGCGGGACTGGGCGTGCAACCCTGGCGACAGTGCCGTCCCCGCGCTCGAGTCCGGCTACTGCTTCCCGTTCTTTCCACACAACGCCGCGACGTCGTTCGGGCGCTGCGACAGCGACGACGACTGTGCGAATCCCCTCGGCCACTCGTTCTGCGAGCAAGAGACGGGATTCTGCGTGGCGAGGTTCTGCGCCGCCGAGGCGTACCGAGACGTGCCCGAGCTCGCGTGCCCTGCCGGCGGTGTGTGTGTCACCCCCGACCCGGCCACCTTCGATCCTCCTCTCTCGCCGAGCGACGAGCAGTGGGTCAGGCTGGGGAGCTGCATTGCTGAGGGCGCCACGTGATGCCCAGGCATCTCCTCATCGAATCGGCTTGTGCGCTCGCCGTCCTCCTCGCGGCGTGCGAGTCGCCGCCGACCGGCCAGGACTCGAGTGTGGTCGACGACGCGGCCGTGGCCTGCGCGATCGTCGATGGTCGAGGTGGAGCCGACCGCTTCGCCTCGCTCGACGCGGCCTTGGCCGCAGGCGCGACGCGCATCTGTCTCCTCGAGGGCGACTACCCGCCGCCCTCGGAGCCAATCACGCGGACCGTGAGCATCGAGGGGAGCGGTGAGGCGACCCGGATCGACGGCACGTTGGCCTGTTCGACGGTCTCGGCGCCCACCAGCCTCGAGGCGACGACGCGCAGAGCGAACCAAGCCGCTGTCGTGGTGGGGGGCGGTACCGTCACGATACGCGACGTCGTGATCCGCGGTTGCGACATCGGCATGTTCGTCGAAGGCGGAGGGCTCGTGGCCGAGCGCATCACGGCGCGCGAGAGCACCACCGTCGCGCTGGCGGTGGGGCCGCTCGCGAGCTTGGAGGTCTCGAACTCACGGGTCTCGACGAGGGCGCTGTTCGTCGGTCATGGAGCGACCTTCGTCGGCGGCGTGGCCGCGCTCGAAGGCGCGTCACTCACGCTGCGCGACGACACGTTCGACGGCGGCGCCGGGAGCATCGCGGTGGTCGCGCTCGACACACCGCGGGCGCACATCGAGTCCACCCGGATCGTCGGGGGCATGGGCGGCTTGTTCCTGCGCGGCACACGCGACGCTGGCGAGATCCTCGTGCGCGACACGGCCGTGAGCAGCCTCCGTCGGTTCGCTTTCGAAGGAGTCGAGGCCGTTGCCGCCAACGTCATCCTCGGGGGTACGGCTCAGGTGGAGAGGCTCGAGCTTCGCGACATCGACGGCTACGGCCTGGCGGTCCGTGACGGCGCAGCGGTCACCGTGGTCGACCTCGACGCGAGCGAGGTGGTCGACCACGCGCTCATCGCCAGGGCGGGAAGCGCGCTTCGTGTGGAGGGCGGACGCTGGTCAGGCGGCGGCCCCGCCATCGGATCGGACGGTGGACAGGTGACGGTCGCCGGCTCGCTCGTGGTCGAAGGCGGTCTGGCGGCCTTCGCCTCACACGCCGGCGGGCGCATCGAGATGGCCTCGGGGGCGAGTCTCACCGTGGCGGGCGCGACGGTGGGCGCCTACGCCGAGGCCGGCGGGACGGTGACGCTGAGTGGGTTCACCATTCGAGGTGCCGAGGTCGGGCTCCTGGCCGACGGGGAGATCACCGCGAGCAGCGGAGAGATTGGGGGCTCGGAGATGGGTGTCGTGTGTGACGGTGGGCGCCTGTCGCTCCGTGACGTCCGAATCCTCGAAGCGAGCCGCGTCGCGATCCGAGCGGAGGATTGCGTTCTGTCGATCGAGGGCACGGACGTGATCGACAGCGCCGAGATCTGGCTCGGGGCTGGCTCGCACACGCTCACCGACGTCGACGTGTCCGCAGCGCGCAGGACTGCGCTGCTCGTGGATGCCGAAGGAGCGCTGGCGATGCTCCGAGGAGAGATCCGCGGCGGCCGCGGTCTGGGGCTCGAGGTCAGCGGTGGCGCATGGGTCGTGGTCGATGGAACGACGTTCGCCGCCAACGTCGGAGCCGCCATCGCGCTCTACGGCGCTTCCGCCGAAGTCCGTCGCGCGACGTTCGGGGGCACGCTCCCGGACAGCAGTGGGCGCGCGGACGAGATCCGGCTCGTCGCATCGGGAGGCACAGCCAGAACGCTCACGGTGGAGTCGAACACGTTTCTTCTCGACGCCCCTCGCGTCTGTGGGCCTGGGATGTGCGCGCTCATCGTCGGCGATGGAGGCAGCGCCCAGGGGATCGTGCGACCGAACTGCCTGGTCGCCACGCCGGGCGCCTCCAGCGTGCACACGGTCGTGGACCAGAACGGGGCATCGTTCTCGTTCGAAGGCGACGTCGGCTGGTCGACGCTCCTCGCCGGGAGCGCGACGAACCTCGGGCTCGCGGTGGGCGCCGCCGAGGTCCGCCCCATGCTCCCCGAACCACCCGGCGCGCCGCCGCTCCCCGCGACCTTCTAGCCTCTTTCAGGCAGCGACACGTCACACCCCAAGCGGAACCCGAGGTCGCCGCTCACGTGGTGCTCGAACATCGAGGCGCGAAACGACGCTGCGCAGCGATGAGCGCGCGTACTCCACGCACCGCCCTTGACGCAGCGCGCCCGAGGGTCATCCCCGTACGGCGAAGAGGTCCACTCGGCGATGCCTCCGGCGAGGTCGCGCACGCCGAAAGGGGACACGTCGGTCGAGAAGGCGCCGACGACCTCGGGCGTGAAGTCGCCGGCTCGCGACGCGCGCATCTTGCAGAGCGAAGGATCGAAGCGGTCGCCCCATGGGTACTTGCGTCCGTCGGCGCCGCGCGCCGCGCGTTCGTACTCGTGCTCGGTCGGCAGGCGATACGTCCGGCCGTCACGGGCCCCGCGCCACGCGATGAACTCGAGCGCATCGAGCAGCGAGACGCCGAAGACGGGATAGCGCGCGTCCCAGCGATCGCCGTCTCCATCCACGCTGGGCATCTGGACGACGCCATCCATCACGCGCCAGTAGGGCGCCGCGTCGTGGGCAGGGCGCGGCGCGCGGCGGAGCGCGTCCTCGACGCGCTCGAAGCCGCTACGGAGGAACTCGAGGTACTCACCGCACGTCACCGGGTAGACCGAGAGCGCGAACGAGCCGACCTCCACCGCGTGAGCGTCGCCCTCGTCCCCACCCACGATGCTCGCGCCGCCGTGTACGAGGACCATGTCCATCGGCAACGAAGCGAGCGCTTCGACGTCGAACGAGATCGTCAGCGCTTCGCCCGCCGAGAGCTGGAAGGGCAGCGCGGCGACGCGACCGCCGACCTCGGCCTGCATCCGGTACGAACCCGGGGCGAGACGGTGTGGCACGTCGAGCGCGACGTCTCGGAGGCCACGCAGACGCAAGCGACCACGCTCTTCCACATACTGAGCGAGCGCCACCTCGAAACTCGAACGCACGACCAGCGTGCCGGCCGCGTTGAGGCGTTCAGCGACTGCGGCCCCGCCCGCCGCAATGGCGCGACGTTCGTCCTCGATCGCCCGATCTCGCTGTCCGCGCGCCGCGTACCGAGAACGTCGGGTGAGGTGCAGTGAGGCCAACTCCTCACGCACCTCCGCGCTCGAAGGAGCGAGTCGCAGTGCGGCCTCGAGCGCCGTGATCGCCGTGCCCTCCTCACCCTCGCGTATCCGCTCGAGGTCCGAGACCACCTCTTCCTCCGCCCACAGCGGCTCCTTCTGCGTGACGGGCGCGTGATCGGGTGTGCTGGCCCAGCGCTCCACGAGGCCTCGGCGCCGTTCGGAGATCGCCGCAGCACGCTCGTCGGCGCGAGCGCGCGCGTCGCGCGCGGACGCGAGGAGATCCGCAACGGCAGCACGACGCCGCTCGCTCTCGAATCGCCCTTCGAGCCAGCCGTCGATCACTTCCACGAGCTCTGCGGCACTGGTGGGGCGCAGCGCGGGGTCCTTCTCGAGACAGCGCAACGCGAGCGCCGCGAGGTCTCGGGGCACCTCTCGGTCGTCCCGCGCTTGCTTCGGCGGCTCCGGGGGTGCCTCGAGGATCGACACGATGAGTTCGGCGAAGCTGTGGGCGAGGAAGGGCGGCCGAAGCGTGAGAATCTCGTAGAGGATCGCTCCGAGGGAGTACACGTCGCTCCAAGGACCGATGTTCGGGAGATCACCCCGCGCCTGCTCGGGCGGCATGTAGTACGGTGTCCCGATCGGCGTGCCGATCCGGGTGCGCTCGAGCGGGCCGTCGGCCTTCACGAGGAGGTTGTCGCGAGAGACACGCGCGAGGCCGAAGTCCGCAACGAGCAGTTCGCCCGTTGGACCGAGCACGAAGTTCCCCGGCTTGAGATCTCGATGCACGACGCCGGCACGATGCGCGGCGTGCACCGCCATGCAGGTGCTCGAGAACCAGCGGACGAGGCGAACCAGCGGCTCTGCGGAAGTCCCGTCGCGGATGGCGTCGAGCCGTTCGGCGAGGCTGCCACCAGGCAGCAGGGGCATCGTGTAGAACGGGCGCCCGTCGAGCCAGCGACCAGCGTCGTGGATGGGCACGATGTGCGGGTGCTCGATCTGCGCGGTGACCTGGGCCTCGGCGACGAAGCGCGCGATCGCATCCTCGTCGTGCGCGTACGACTCCGAGACCAGCTTCATCGCGACGCGCCGACGAAGCACTTTGTCCTCGGCGACGTGGACGACGCCGTGCTGGCCGCGCCCGAGCTGGGCGCCCAGGGTGTATCGGTCCGTGCCGGCCGCAGGGAGCTTGGACACCCTGCCGGTCTGGTCTCGCCCCCGGGGCGGACGCTCACTCGCCAGCGTGCCCTCGAGCTCGGCGATGGTGTTTCGCAGTGTGTCGTCGGATTCGGACACGGGCGGAGGATGCCACGGATCCGCGATGGGTCTCCCGTGCGGTCACCCGTCATCTGCGCTCTGAAGTTGCGGCAGGGCCTCGGAAGGGCTAGGCGTGCCGGCCCATGGCTGACGTCGACGACGAGATCCGCGAGATCAAGCGCGAGATCATCGAGTCGCGTGCGCTCGTCATCAAGACGAGCAACGTGCTCAGCGCCCTCGCGGCCGACGTGAAGTCCATCGCGAAGCGGCAGGCGAACTACGAGCGCCGGATCTCGTGGAACAGCTGGGTCGCGTACATCCTCTTCGCGGCGCTGTCGTTCTTCGGCCTCTACCTCGCGAAGAACGCGAGCGTCGGGGACATCGAAGATCAGATCGGTCGGCTCGAGGGGCAGGTCGAGCAGCTCCAGGGCGAGCTCGGCGAAGAGACGCAGCGGGCCGAGTCTCGCGCGCACGCGGAGGCGCAGGCCGCGCAGTTCTACCGGCTGATCCGCGAGCGTCGTCGCGAGGAGGCCGTCGAGCAGTACCCGACGATCCGTCGCGAGCAGCTCTCGGCCGCCGAGGCCGCGTTCTTCCGCGACACGATCGACCAGTTCCAGGAGGACCTGTCGGTCCAGGCCTACCAGAACGGCACGGACCTCGTGCGCACGGGCCGCTACGCGGAAGCCGCGGAGGCCTTCCAGGAGTCGCTGCGCCTGCGCGAAGACGGCCCGCACACGCCGGCCGTGCGCCTCGATCTGGCGCGCGCGCTCCGTCACCTCGGCCAGGACGCACGCGCGAAGGATCTCGCCGCCGAGGTGGCCGAGCAGAACGTCGATCGCGAGCTGCAGGACGACGGGCTCCTCCTCTTCGCCGAGTGCGCGGAGGCGATGGGCTCGATCGACGAAGCGCGCGCCGCGCTGCGCACCTACCTCCGCCGCTGGCCGCGCGGCGCGTTCTCGGTGGAGGTCCGACGGCATCTCGCCGACCTCAACCGCCGCGTGATGCGCGGCGAGACCCACCGCGCGCCGACCACCCCCCAGCGCACACCCGAAGACTGATCGCGCGCCCACCCACGCCCACCCACGCCGCGCCCACGCCCACGCCCACGCCCACGTGCCCGTGCCCGTGCCCGTGCCCGTGCCCGGGCCCGTGGGGAATCGCGAGCACGCCGACGAGCACGGCCCCTCGCGGGCGGCGCCCGACGGTCGATCACACGGCCTCCCGGATCAACCGAGCGCCCGTGCCTTCACTCCATGAAGCGCTCGAGATCGCCTTCGCTCATGAAGCCCACGTGGCGCTCCGCGATGCGGCCCGTCGCGTCGAGTTGGAAGTAGCAGGGCACGGCCTCGAGCGGTCCGAGGTCGGAGGTCCCGCGCGCGACGCGATCCTCCGGATCCCACGTGATCACGAACGGCGAGGACATCGCCTCCTCGAACAGCGGCGCGAACGTCGGCGCGTCGGGCTGCGCGAGGATGCCGAGCACGAGCACGTCCTCGTGCTCGCGTGCGTAGCGTGCGAGCGGCCTCATCGCGGCCTGGCTCACGCCGTCGTACGTCGCGAGCACCACGAGGAGCACCGGCGAGCCGCGCTGATCCTCGAGCGCCACCACGCGGCCCTCGGTCGAGCGGAGGTGCAGCTCGACTGGGCGACCGTCGCGCTGCGCGTGCGAGCTGCCGATCGAGCCCTCACCGCCCGCACCACACGCCCCCAGCACGAGCGCGGAGAGCAGCGACGCGACGAGCCACAGCCCAGCGCGGCGGAGCCCGGTCCGCCCGAGCGCCGCGCGCAGGGGCGCGCACGAAGGGGGCAGGGCACGCGACCCACCCAGCACGGGCAGAGCTCTCGGACGGCGATCCAACGGCGAGGCTATAACACGCGTCGCACGTGTCCTCGTCCCGCATGCCCAGTCGCACCGCCGCCGCGCGCCGCCGCGTCCGCCTGACGGTGGTCGAGCCCGCGATGAAGACGCATCTGGACGCGCTGATCGCGCGCACGGATCGCGAGGCGCGCCGCGACGACGATCCGGTCTCGTTCGCCCATCGCTACGAGGCGCCCGACGATCGCGAGGTCGTGGCGCTGCTCGCCGCACTGCTCGCGTTCGGCAACGTGAAGGCCATCCGCGCCTCCGTCGCGCGCGCGCTCACGGCGCTCGGCGCTCGGCCGGCGCGCACGATCGACACCTCGAGCGAGGCCGAGCTCGCGACGCGCCTCGAGGGCTTCGTTCACCGCGTCTACCGGGGCAGCGACGTCGCGCGCGTGCTCGCCGGCGCGGCCTCGCTGCGAAGGGCGCACGGCAGCCTGGCGCGCGCGATCGACGTCCTCTCGCTCGAAGGGCCCGACACGGGCGTCGCGCGCGAGCGTCTCGTTCGCTCGCTCTCTGCCGTGGGAGACGCGCTGCGTGGACCCGCACCGCACCGCCGAGGGCTCGTGCACCTCGTGCCCGACGTGCGGCGCGGCAGCGCGTGCAAGCGCCTCTTGCTCTTCTACCGCTGGATGTGTCGGCCCGCCGACGGCGTCGACCTCGGCCTCTCGAGCTTCCCGGCGTCGGCGCTCGTCATCCCGCTCGACACCCACGTTCATCGCATCGCGCGCAACCTCGGCCTCACGCGCCGCCCCGACGCGTCCCTCCGCACGGCGATCGAGGTGACCGAGGCGCTCGCCCGCTTCGATGCCGACGACCCCGTCCGCTACGACTTCGCGATCTGCCACCTCGGCGTCTCACGCGCGTGCCCGAGCCGTCGCGATCCCGCGCGATGCGCGTCATGCGAGCTCCGCACCGTGTGTCGCCACTGGCGACGCGGCTGACGGTCCGGAGGAACGGAGACCCTCGATCGCGAGAATCGATCGTTTCTCGCTCAGCGCGCGAGGTGGCTCTCGAGCAGGGTGCGCCAGCGCGCGAGCGACGCGCTCGCCTCGGGACCGCCCTCGCGGATGTCGTTGCCGTCGAGGCGCACGAGGCCGAGCTCGTGGAAGGCGCTCAGGGCCGACTCGAGCTTCGGCTTCGAGACCGTCTCGCGCAGCGTGATGTCGCCGGCCGCGAAGGCGCGCTGGCCTCGCGCGAGGATCTGCTTGCTCCAGTCCTTGCGCGCGACGGGCAGGGCCTGCTCTGCCTTCACGCTGTCGAGCGCGAGCACGTACGCCTCGAGGTAGGTGCGGATCATCTCCGCGTAGACCTCGACGCGCGCGCCGTCGCGCCCGGGCCCACGACGCACGACGTCGCCCTCCCAGATCACCTCGCCCGCCTCGATCATCCGGCCGAGCGCATCGGAGAAGATCTCCTCGAAGGGCGCGTCCGCGCGGTAGTGGAACTCGAGCTTGAAGAGCCGCGAGAGCTCGCGCACCCGATCGCGCAGCGCCGTCATCGGCGCCTCCCACCCGAGCGCGGCGAGCGAGCTGGCGACGAGCGCGCTCGGCACGAAGAAGTGGAGCACGTTGTTCTTGAAGTACTCGACCGCGAGCCGCTTGCCCTCGGGCACGGCGAGCACGCTCGCGTCGCCCGCGCCTTCGGTGACGGTGACGAGCTTCGCGTCGAGGAAGAGCGCGATCGCCGTCTCGAGCGTGTCCGGGCGAAGGGCGCCGGCGCGATCGGTGATCGCACGTGCGACGGGCGCATCGAGGCGGCGGAAGACCTGCACGAGCTCCTCGGCGCGCGCGCGCAGATCCGTGCGGGTGATGCCGCGCTTCTCGTGGATGAGGAGGACGGTCGCGAGCAGCGACGCGGGCGTCACCATCGTGACGCGATCGATCTCGTACGTGATGCGGTGCGCGATGCGGGAGACGAGCGCGCGGCGCTTGGCAGGCGAGAGGTCGGGGATGCGTCCCGTGGCCTCCGGGTCGAGGCCCGCTGCCTCGCGGTGCAGAGAGGCGAGATCGAAGATCTCGCCGAACTGGAGGTAGAGCCGCCCGTAGCGCGAGCGAAGGACGCGCGGCGCACGCAAGAGACCGCCGAGATCCTCCTTCTGCTTCTCGCCGCCCTCGAGCTCGTGCACGTACGAGCCCTCCTCGATGATCCGCTCGTAGCCGATCGAGATCGGCACGAACTGCACGGGCTGCGAGAGGCCCAGGCCGGCGTCCACGATCATCGAGAGGATGCCGAGCTTGGGCGGCAGGAGCTTGCCGGTGCGCGAGCGCCCGCCTTCCACGAAGACCTCGATGCTGTGGCCTTCGTGCAGGACCTTGCGGATGTAGGCGTCGACGATGTGTGGGTAGAGCTTCTGCCCCTTGAAGCTGCGGCGGATGAAGAACGCGCCCGCGTTGCGGAAGAGCGTGCCGAGCGGGAAGAACGAGAGGTTGTCGCCCGCGGCGATGAGCGGGGGGGCCAGCCCGCGCTGGTAGAAGACGCTCGAGACGACGAGGTAGTCGACGTGGCTCTTGTGCGAAGGCACGAGCACGAGCGGGCCGTGCCGCGCGGCCTCGCGCACCCGCGCCATGCCCTCTTCGTCGACCACGAGGCCGTCGTAGATGCGGTCCCACACCACGCGGAGCACGCGGTCCATGAGACCCACGACGTTGGTGTCGGGGGATGCCGCGAGGCGGTCGAGCTCGCGCCGCGTCTCGGCCTCGATGGCCGCCAGCGGTCGCGGGCCTTCCTTGGCGGCGAGCTGCATGTGCCGACGCAGGCGTGGGCTGCGGAGCAGCTCGTCCTTGAGGCGACCGCCGGTCTTGCGCGCGGGACCGAGGATGATCGTGCGCTCGCGCTCCATGCGGCGCAGGAGGGCGTAGCGGACGGCGTCGGCGGCCTGCGCGTCCGTCAGGTCCTGGTTCTCTCCGAGGAACGCGAGGAGATCGAAGGGCTCGCCGCCGCGGTGGATCGCGTTCTTGTAGTTGAGGAGGAACTGGAGCGAGGTACGGACGCGCCCTGGCCAGTCGCTCGGCCCGAAGAGCACGTCCACGAGCGTCGGTTGCTTGTTCGGCGTGCGCTTGGTCCAGACGAGCGTCTGCGGCAGGAGGATGATCGGCTTCTCGGTCTTGCGCTGGAGCTCGACGAGCGTGCGGACGAGGTCCACGTCGAGCGCCGCGCCCGCTCGGCCTTCCTTCGCGCCGGTGAGCGCGCCGGAGACCGACGGCGGACGCCGCAGGAAGAGCAGGGCGCTCGCGCCCGCGGCGATGGTGTCGGCGAGCGCGCTCTCCTCCGGGATCGGGGCCGCGTTCCGCAAGCGCCGGCTCCCACGACCGAACGGCTCGAGCACCGACATGCCGAGATCGTTGGTGAGCTTGATGAGCGGCAGCGCGTGCTTCTTCACCAGGTAGTCGAGGCCGAGGAAGTCGAGGAACGACTGCGCGCGGCCGATGTAGACGACGTGCCCACGCGCGCTCGCCTGGCGGACCGCGTCGGCCCAGCCCTCGTCGACCGCTATGTGCGAGAAGAAGCGGTCGTAGAGCGAGCGCCAGAGGGGGCTCGGCTCGTACGCGATCGGCCGGTAGGCGCCCGAGCTGGTGGCGGCGGGAAGGCCGCGGCCTTCGACCGCACGGCCCGCGCTCGCAGCGTCCGTCGTGCCCGACCCCGCCGCGAGGTCGGGACCTCCGTGGCGTGTCGCTGGCTGACGCTCGCTCTGCATGGCGGCACGTTATCACGCAGCTCGACACGCTCGATCCCGAGCGGCGCGCGCTGGAACCGCCTGGAATCGTAGTTGACCCTCGAAAGGGGGGGCTCGTATCCTCGAAACGTTCGAGGTCTCGGCGCCGTCCCGTGCTTCGCGGGGCGCGACGGGATCCTTCGTCGCGCTCCCTCTTCGGCCGCTCTCGGACGGCCCTCGCATCGACCACACCGCGCATCGGCACTCCCCGAATCGGCCCAGGGCCGCAGGAATCAATTCCGTTGGCGATCGATCGCACCAAAGTCCTCGAAGCGGCCCAGAAGCATCTGAGCAAGGGCGCTTACGACAAGGCGATCGTCGAGCTCCAGAAGCTCGTGAAGGCCGACCCGAGCGACGTGCGCACGTGGCTCAAGATCGGTGACCTCTACGTCAAGCTCAACCAGCGGCCGCAGGCGATCGACACGTACGCGCGCGTGGCCGACCAGTACGCGGGGCAGGGCTTCTTCCACAAGGCCGTCGCGGTCTACAAGCAGATCCTGAACCTCGATCAGACGCGCCTCGACGTGAAGCTGAAGCTCGCCGAGATGCACGAGTCGATGCAGCTCACGAGCGACGCGATGGCGGCCTACGAACAGGTCGCCGCCGAGTACGGTCGGCTCGGTGACGCGGAGAAGGCGCTCTCGACGTTCGGGAAGATGGTCAACCTCGACCCGACGAACATCCCGACGCGCATCAAGTACGCCGAGGCCCTCTCGCGCGCGGGCCGCAACGAAGAGGCGGCCGCCGCCTTCGAGGCCGGCGCGGAGCTGCTGAAGAAGCAGGGCCGCATGGACGACTACCTCAAGGTCGTCGAGCGGCTGCTCTTCCACCGCGAGGACGTCGACCGTTCGCGCGAGCTCGCCGAGCTCTACCTCGAGCGCAACGACGGCAAGCGCGCGCTCGCGAAGCTCCAGGTCCTCTTCAAGGCGGACCCCAAGCACATCCCGACGCTCGAGCTGCTCGCGCGCGCGTTCGAGCAGGTGCAGCAGCTGCCCAAGACCATCTCGGTGCTGCGAGAGATCTCGCGCCTGCACGGCGAGAAGGGGAACGTCGAGGAGCGGGCGCGGGCCCTCAAGCGCATCGTCGCGCTCGACCCCGGCGATCCCGAGGCGCGACAGGCGCTCGCACAGCTCGCCGGTCCGGCACGGCCCGCGGCCGCCGCCGTCAAGCGTGACCTCGCGCCGCCGCCGGGCGCGGTGATCGAGCCGAGCAAGCAGCAGCGCATGGTCTCGGAGCCTCCGGAGGAGCTCGAGCCAGAAGAAGAGGAAGAAGTCTCCGAGGACGGCGACGAGGACGCGGTCATCGCCTACGTCGACGAGGACGCCGACGACGCGGAGGTGATCCACCCCGCGAGCGAGCCGCCCGAGCCGATGGCCGCCGACCCGATGGACGGCGCCGGCTCGGACCAGGCGGGCGCGATGGACGCCGCTGGCGAGATGCAGAGCGGCGAGTCGATGGACGCCGCCACGCGCGACGACGCGAACGCGGAGCAGCCCGCGGAGGAGCCCGAGGCAGCGGCGGGCGCGGAGGACGACAGCTCCGACGTGTTCATCGTCGAGGAAGAGCCGATCGAGGAGTCGCACGACGCGACGATGGCGGAGGAGCCCGCGTCGCGACCGTCGCATGCGCCGCGCGCCTCGCTCCCGCCCGACGTCGCGCGCGAGGCGAGCATCGCGAAGCTGATGACCGAGGTGGAGGTGTTCCTCCGCTACGGCCTCAAGCAGAAGGTGGTCGAGCAGCTGCGCACCGTGCTCTCGCTCGAGCCGCGCCACGTGGAGGCGCGCGAGAAGCTCAAGGATCTCTACGTCGAGCGCGGCGAGACCGGCGCGGCGGCCGAGGAGCTGGTGGCGCTCGCCGATCTCTTCGTCGGCGACAAGCCGAGCGTCGCGCTCCTCTACCTGCGGCAGGCGCGCGACCTCGATCCCGAGAACCCCGCGATCCTCGGTCGGCTCTCGTCGCTCGACGTCGGCGCGTCTCAGCCTCCGCCGCCGCGTGCGCCCGCGCCGCCGCCGTCGCTGCCGACGCCCGTGCCGCCCGCGTACGCCGCGCCCGAGTCCGAGCGCGAAGAGGCACGGCAGGAAGCGGCCCTCGCGGCCCCGCGCGTCGAGCCACCTTCTGCGCAGACCGATCTCGAGCCGCCGTCGCCCCCGACGCGACCGCAGCCGGCCACGTCGTACCTCGCGCGCAAGGGTGCGGCCGCGACGGGCCCGAACCCGGCGCTGACCGCGGCCGGCAAGCCCGCAGCGCTTCCGCCCAAGCCCGTGATCGGAGCGCCGCTCGGCGGGAAGGGCCCCGGCCGTCCGCTGGGTTCGCCGCTGGGTTCGCCGCTGGGTTCGCCCCTGGGCTCTCCGCTCGGCGCGCGCCCCGCACCGATCTCTGCGCCCAAGCCCGGTAGGCCCTTCGCCTCGCCACCGGCACGGCCTCAGCCGCGCACGGACTCGCACGAAGCGCCGCGCGAGCCGGTCACGGGCGAGATCGCGCTGCCGGCCGCCGCGCGTGCCCCCACGCCCGCGCCTCGCGCGCCGACGCCCGCGCCCGCACCGCCCCGTCCGGCCGTGCCGACGCCTGCGCCTCCGCGCAACGACGACGACGGCTTCTTCGAGGATGGCCGCACCGTGTTCGGTGCGCCGATCCCCGAGCCCCCGCAGGACTTCGACGCGCCCGCGTTCGCCGACGACGAGCGCTCGCCGATGCTGCCCGATCTCCCCGAGGCCGTGCCGATGGAGGCGCAGATCGCGCCGACGCTGGTGCCCGCGGGCGATCCGCTCGCGCCGATCTCGCCCGAGGAGTTCGAGAACGTTCCGCTCCGCCCGAGCACGGTCGACGAGATCGCGCCGCCGCAGCGCATGTCGCTGCCTCCGGGCGAGGTGGAGGAGATCCTCGACGAGGCCGAGTTCTTCGTCGCGCAGGGGCTCTTCGAAGAGGGCATCCAGGTGCTTCGCGACGCGGTCGCCGCGCACCCGAAGAACCGTCTGCTCCTCGACAAGATCGCGGAGATCGAGGAGCAGGCGGCGCGCGCCGAGGCGGCGATGAAAGACGCCTCGCAGCCGCCGCCGCCGATCGACAACAGCTTCCAGCTGGCCGAGAAGCTCGCGGACGAGCTGGGCACGAGCACGCGCGAAGGCAGCGACGTGCTCGACGTCGAGGAAGTGTTCGCGCAGTTCAAGAAGGGCGTGGAGCAACAGGTCGCCGTCGACGACACCGACACGCACTTCGATCTCGGCATCGCCTACAAGGAGATGGGTCTCACGGCGGACGCCATCCACGAGTTCGAGCTCTGCCTCGTCAACGCGTCGCGCGAGTGCATGGCGCACACGATGATCGGGCTCTGTCACCTCGAGAAGGGCGACGTGCCCGCGGCGATCGGCGCCTTCAAGAAGGGCCTCTACGCGGAGCACAAGACCGAGCGCGAGGAGCTCGGCCTCTACTTCGAGCTCGGCCGCGCGTACGAGTCGATGCGCGACCCGCAAGAGGCGCTCTACTACTACGAGAAGGTGAAGAAGCGCGATCCGAGGTTCCTCAACGTGCAGGACCGGATCGACGCGCTCACCAAGCCGCAGCGGCCCAAGGCCGCCGAGGCCGCGCCGAACGAAGACCTCGACGCCGCCTTCGACGAGCTCATGGGCAAGGACTGAGCTTCCTCGATGGGCCGTGCGGCCCCTCCCCCGCGAAGCGCGGGGCCCCCCTTCCGCTCCATTCGCTGACGCGAATGCTCCCGCGCGGGGCCCCAGCCCCGCTTTGGGCGCCTCGCGCTACGCTCGGCGAGATCTCGATTCTCTCTCGGTCCCTGAGAGAGCGACCGCTCTCGCTCCTTCAGTCGTAAGGGCGGAAGCCGGCCCATCGCAGCCCGCTGCTCGTGCCGACGCTCACCTGGCCGCAGAGACGTCGCCCCGCTGGAACGAGGATGCGCGCGCCGTGCGTCGCGCTCAGCGTGGGTGTCGAGCCACCGAGGAACTGAGCTGCGCCCACGATCTCCGCGCCCGACGGGAGCGTGCGCGCCGCGAGATGAACGTCTTCGCAGCGGGCCGCCGCGTCGATGCTCACCAAGATCCCGTAGGCCATTCCACAAGTCCCGCCGAGCGTAGCGCGGAGGGCCTTCGAGCGCGCGGTCGGCAGTGGAGCGCACGCGCCGCAGCGAGACTCGAGTGAGGAGACTCTTCAGCCGGGGACCGAGTCGCAGCCGAAGGCCACGTCGACGCCGTCCTCTGCGGTCGTGACCCGCTCGCGCGCGAGCTCGCAGCTCACGGGGCACAGCGTGATGCTCGTGGGCGCCGCTTCGTCGTCGTAGTACCAGCCGCCCGTGGTCGGGTTGCAGGCGCCCATGCCGATCACGCGGCCGACGTCCGTGTTCCCGCCTCGACTGCGGATGCGAACGTTCACCTGATCGGCGACGAAGAACATGCCATCGGGCGGCGGCGGGATCGCCACCTCGCAGTCGATGCGCGAGGTCTCGACGACGTTGGTCGCGAGCGACTCGAAGAACGGACCCCACGCGCTCGGGCCGTCGCAGATCTGCGCGCGCACACCGCCGGTGTGACGCACGAGCGCGCTGTACGTGGGCCCCGGTGACGACACGACCGCGCCGCTCACGCCGCAGGTGCCGCAGGAGACGCCGTCGTCGGTCTCGTCGCCCCAGCCGTAGATCGCGTTGAACGTGTAGCCCTCGAAGAGCGGGCCGGTGTCGGGCAGGTCGTACGCCGCCGTGAGCAAGCCCGGCCCGAGCTGCACCGTCGAGCTGAAGGGGCTCGCGCCGCCCGGATAGGTCTCGAAGTCCGTCGCCTGATCGAAGGGCATCGCGCCCGCGACGCTGCACGTCCACGGCGATCCCGTGATGTCGCAGCCGCGCGGGCCTCCGCAGAGCCGCGCGTTGTCGTCGGTGACGACGACGATCGACTTCGTCGCCTCGGGCCGCAGCAGATCACGCCACGCCGGACCGCCGCGCTCGGTGCCCTCCGTGTAGCCCGCGGTCTGCGCGAGCGTGCCGAGGATCTGCTCGAGCGGCTGCGTGCTCTTGATGTCGACCTCGATCTGGTAGAAGCGCGGCGCGTTGTCGGCGCAGCCCGGCCCCGCGACCGGCTCGGGGATGCAGACCTGGAAGCGCCGACTTCCGCTGATCGTCGTCTCGCCCGTTCCGCGCAGCGAGAGCACGATGAGGCGGTAGTCGAGGTCGCTCGTCGCGAGGCGCCGCGCGAAGGCGTCCATGCCCGACTGCACCTCCGCGATGGCGGGCGCCATGCTCGAGCTGTTGTCGACGACCCAGATGATGTCGACGGGCAGTCGCTCGACGAGCGCGCCGACCGTCGCCGCTGCGCACTCGCTGCTCGCGTCTTGGTTGGCGTCCGGGTAGTTCGCGTCGGGCGTCTCGAAGTGCGCGTCGTCCGGTCCGACGTCGGCCCACGTCGGCAGCATGTACGCATCGGGCGCGTCGGGCGGTGGCTCGCGGCGACAGCCCGCGGTCGCGAGCGAGATCGCGAGCCCGGAGAGGGCGAGCCGAGGTGCGACGCGGAGCGAACGACGGTCCGAAGCCATCCACCGAGGGTAGCGGTCGCCGCGGGCCGGCGCGACCCGGTTCGCCGACTCGGCACCTTCCCGTGCCATCGGCGCCGTGCACGCGCGCGCTCGCGCCCACGCTCCAAGGCTCACCGTGTCGTCGCACGACCGCGCCATCGCGGAGCTCGCCCGACCTCGGCGCCGGCCCCTCGGCGTCAACGTGCCGTGCGCGCAGGCCCGCGACGTACGTAGATCACGGCCCCGACGACGACGATCACCGCGTCGCACGCGAACCAGAGGACACCGATCCCGTAGGCGACCAGGCACAGCGCCGCGGGCTGCTTGCCCAGCGTGGCCAGGCCGACGAGCACGCCGGCTGCGAACAGCAGCGCGAGGCGTGAGAAGAACCGTGGTGCTCGTGTGAGGACCAAGCTCCACGCGAGCGGCAGCAGCATGACGTGTTCGCAGTGCACGACCTGGCCGTCCGAGGCGAAGAGCGTCGAGGAGGCCACCACGAACGCGAGGCCCGCGGCCAGCCCCGTGCGCTCGAAGCGAAAGTACGCGAACGCGGCGAGCGCGATGGAAGGCACGAGGACGACCGCGCCGAACCAGCGCACCGAGTCGAGGCCCATCCCACCCAACCACTGGGCCAGCGCATGGACGGCGTAGACGAGCGGTGGCTTGTCGTCGGCGAAGTCCACGTACAGCCGATCACCCTCGAGCAGCGTGCGCAGGCGCGATCCGGTTCGCGGGCTCGGCCCGTTCCCGTACCATCAGCGCCGTGAAGGCGCGCTCGCTGGCCATCGTCCCCGTCGTCCTCGCGCTGGCGAGCGTGTGGAGCGTGCCGGGCGCGACGCGCGCGGATCTGCAGCCGCTCGCGGACGGCCGTGCGCGCATCGGCGAGGGCTCGTGGGGCGACGTGCTCGCGCCCGAGCGTCGCGACGCGCGCATCCTCCTGCGCGACGGGGTGCGGCTGCTCGTGGCGGCGCGAACGGTGCGTTCCGACGGCCTGGACGACTCGTCGCAGCTCGAGATCGAGCGCGCGCTGGATAGGTTTGATCGCGCGCGCGTCGTGCTCCGCGACGATCACGAGCTCGCGCTCTACCGCGCCCTCGCGCTCGCGAGGTACGCCCGCGAGGAGGCGGGGGGTCAGCTCGTTCGCCGCACGGACGAGGCCATCGCCGAGCTCGAGCGGGTCCGTGCCCTCGCGCCGGACTACGAGCCCGCGGTCGTCGCGAGCGAGCTCGCGCTGCTCTACGCGCGGCGGCACGACTACGCGCTCGCGGCGGCCGAGTACGAGCGCGCGCGGGCCCACACGCGCATCGCCGCGGTGCCGCTCGTGCTGCCCCCGGACGTGCTGCCCTCGGAGGCCGAGGTCGCCCGCTACGAGCTCTTCGCCTCGCCGGTGCCCGTGCTGCTCGCGATGAACCAGGCCGAGGTCGAGATGCTCGGCGGAGATCTCGTCGCGGCGCGCGCGCACTACGAGGACGCCGTCGCGACGTCCGAGGCGGCCTCGCTCGAGCTCGCGCTCTCGCTCTTCGGGCTCGCGCTCGCCGAGGAGCGCGCGGGCGCGCACGCCGAGGCGCTCGAGACCGCGCACCGCGCCGCGAGCACGTGGGTGCCCAACGTGCAGGATCGAACCGCGCAGGCCCTGCTCGCGCAGCACGGCCCCGTCGCGCCCCTGCATCACCCCGGCGTCAGCTTCGAGCCGCGCTGGGAGCGACACGCCTACGAGGCGCTCACGCACGAGGCCCTCGCCGCGCACGCAACCGACCCCGAGCAAGAGGACGTCGAGCGCCGCCGCGCGCGGCGCAGCCTCCGCACCTTCTTCTCCGTCGGCGGCAACGCCTCGCGCTACGCCGACGTCGCCCGCGCCGCGCTCACCCGCATCGAAGACGCCATCGTGATCGAAGGCCGCGTCCCCCGAGGCTCGACCCGCCCGGAGTCGACCCGCGCGGAGTCGACCCGCCGGGAGCGCGGAGCACGGAGCAGGCGGTGACCGAGCCGACACAGCGCTCGCTGGAGGTCTTCTTCGCCGTCTACGAGGCCTTGCCGCGTCAGGGTCCCGGCAACCGCGCATGCGCCGAGCGAGCCTTGGCGATGTGTGGCGAGCTCGTGCCCGCGCCGGCCGTGCTCGATCTGGGCTGCGGCGTCGGTGGCCAGACGCTGCACCTCGCCGCGTTGCTGCCGAACGCGCAGATCAGCGCGATCGATCGCCACGCGCCGAGCATTGCTCGGCTGCGTGCCGCCGCGGCCGAGCAGGGCTGCGCCGGACGCGTGCGCGCCGTGGTGGGAGACATGCTCGACGCGCGCGAGAATCAAGAGCTCGCCTTGGGCCCCGAGAGTCTCGACCTCGTCTGGTCCGAAGGCGCGCTCTACAACCTGGGAATCGAGCCGGCCATGGGGCTCTGCCGATCGCTGCTCAAACCCGGCGGACACGTCGTCTTCACCGACGCCGTCTGGCGCACTGAGCGTCCGTCGCCCGAGGTTCGAGCGAGCTTCGAGACGGACTACCCGAGCATGGGACGTGTCGCCGACGTGCTCGGCGCGATCGAGCGCGCGGGCCTCGTCTGCGTCGGACACTTCACTCTCCCCGACGAGGCATGGTGGGACGACTTCTACACGCCGATGGCGAGGCGCATCGAGGCGCTGCGCGCCGAGCTCTCCCACGACCGCGAGGCGCTCGTGGCGCTCGACCAGCTGGCCGGCGAGATCGCGCTGCACCGAGATCACTCGGACGAGTACGCCTACGAGCTCTTCGTGGCACGTCGTCCCTGATCGAGCTCCCCCGCATGAACTGACGCTCCGCGCGGTCAGCGGAGGCGAGCGTGAGGTCAGCGGAGGCGAGCGTGAGGTCAGCGGAGGCGAGCGTGAGGTCAGCGGAGGCGAGCGTGAGGTCAGCGCTCGTCGCGGAGCTTCCTCAGTGCCTCGAGGTCGAGCAGGTCCTTCGCGCGTCCAGCGGCGGCCTTGGATCGGATGAGGTCCTCGAGCGAGAGCAGCTTGATGCTGGTGACGACCTCTGCGCGTAGCGCGATGTCGCCGTAGGTCCCGAGGCCCGTGACCTCGCCCAGGAGGTCGAGCTCCCCGAGCGAGGTGACCAGCGTGAAGTTGAGGCCATTCTTCACGGTCTTCTCGTCCCAGAAGAACGGCAGCTCCGGAGGTGCGCCACGCAGGCGGGGCGAGAGATCGGCGAGCGCCGCGACGAGGCGACGCACGTTCTCGGGAGTGCGCGCATCGCAGACGTCGAGGGCCGCGGTGGTCCTGATGTGCCCGTGGGCGATGACTGCGAGGCCACCGATCACCACGAACTCGACGCCGTGCTCCGTGAGACGCGAGAGCAGGCTCCCGAACCGCGTGCTCATCGAGCGACCTTCTTCGTCGCGTTGCGCAGCTCCTCGGCGAAGCGCGCGAGCTCCTCGGCGCGCGCGATCCGCTCCTCGGGCGTCAACCGCTTGGCCTCACGGAGCCGGGCCTCGTCGACGCCTGCCGGAAGCGCATCAAGGACCCGGTACTGCCACGGCTCGTCCCGCGGAAACCACATGACCCCAGCGTACCGGGCGGCGGGCGCCCCCACACGCCCAGTCACGTCTCGTCACATCGCTCCGGCTGGCACGCGCACCCGCAGCCTTCGTCCCGATGGCAGTGGCATTCGCCGGTGCGGTGATGGACGTGACACCCGCACGCGTTGAGGCCGCCTCCATGTGCAGACGCCGACGCGCTCCCCAAGAGCAGCGCGAGCACGGGTAGCGTCCACAAGATCCCTCGCACCATCCGAGCCTCCCACGACGCGCATGCGCGCCTTCCGTGCGCCGACTACACGGGTACGATGGCGATCAGAAACACGCCTGTGTCCGTGAGGTTGTAGACGATCTGCAACGCAGTGCCGCGCACCCGCCTCGCGTGTGCCCGACCGACGGGTGGGAGGATGAAGACCTCGTCCTCCTCCGCCGGCAGGTCGGGCCAGTCGTTGGCCAAGGCCGCCTTCGTGGCGATGATCCGCCCCGACAGTTGGGTGTCGACGAAGCTGCGAGCGGTCAGGAGGAAGCCGTTCGCGTACTTGATGGTCCCGGCCAAGGCGCCTCACCCCCCTCGCGCAGCCATCGGTCGACGTCCTCGTCGCTCACGTCGACGGGTTCCGCAAACCGCGCGACCTCGTGCGGAGCCAGCGACAGCAAGAGCTCGCACCCTCGCGCGTACGCCTCGGTGAGCACGGGCGCGTGCACGGCTTCGGCGCCCATGCCTCGCGCATCCATCGCTCTCGCGAGGCCGCCGTAGTACTCCGTCATCGACTCGCGTGTGATCGGGCTAGCGGACCGGGCTCCGGGGGGCAACCCCTCCCGAGCCTCGAGCCACGGCGCCTCGCGGTGGGTGAGCTCGCTGAGCCACTCGGCGTCGCGGTGCGCGTAGAACTCCATGACCGCGTCGATCGTTGCGTGGTGGTGTGCCGGCACGGCCTCCGCGTTCCCCGCCACCGACGTCACGCGGTGAGCCCCACGGTGCTCGCGCCACAACGACGGCACGACCGGCCCATTCGCCCACGCCTCGATCGGCTCGTCGAAGACAGGACCACGGCCCCACGCGAGCGACCACGCCTGGACGTAGTAGCAGAGCTTCTGGAGCTTCATTGCGGTCATCTCGCCGTGGTGACGGAGCAGATGTGCCGCGAGATCGCGGGCGGTCGTCATCGGTCCTCGGGGCTGCAACGAGTATTCGTGCCCCAGAACCCTGCGCCGCACAACTGCCGCTTCAGCGCGGCCGTCGTTCCTCGCGACGCTGGCAGGACGATCGAGCACGCGGCGTTTCGACGGGTGTCGTCGCTCACGGCGACCGAACGAACCGTGATGCTATCCCGCGACGATGAGGGACGATTGGGAGGAGCGCGCATTCCAGCTACCACGGGGCGACGCTGCCGCGTTGATCGAGCACGTGCGCGCCGAGCTCGAGCACGGCGACATCACAACATCGTTCGTGCATCACCTCGCGATGGCCTCTGGCGTACGGCATGCCTCCGAGATCGTGGAGCGCGAGCGCCTCCGCTGGTTCCACGAACGCGGCCTCGCCGCACCCGAGATGCAAGGCCCGCCGGGTCTCGAGTAGCCTCGTGGAAGGGAGCCAACGGGGGCCGTCGGGGACACCCCCCAGCACGCGACCACGGCGGCGACGTTGTTCATCCGGTCACGTTCGCGGTCGCACGGATCCTCAGTAGCGAACCTCGTATCGAAGCGTGATTGTGCCTCGCGTCTGCGTGCCGATGACCGGCCCTGGGGGCACCGCGTCCACGTCGGGGGCGAGCCAGCTGCGTACGTCGAATGCCGTAGGCTCTCCGCACGGGTCATTGGCCGTGAAGTCGTCACGCTCCATGACCGAGAACACCACCGAATCGTTCGGCCCGAACGTCGCGTCGAGAGGGCCGCTCCGGAAGTTGTCCGGGCTGGGTGTCTTCGAGCCTCTCTGAACTATCGCTCTTTGGACGACCGGCGGAGCGAGTCGCGCCGCGTGGCGAGATGCGAGCCCCAGCCGCGCCGCCCGAGCGAGGCTCAGGCTTCCATGGGGCCGAGCTCTTCGCCGCTCTGGACGAAGAAGGCCTGGCCGTAGAGGTCGAGGAGCTCGAGGGCCTTGTCCATGTCTTCCTTCGAGTGGCCGCGGGTCACGTTCACGCGCAGGCGCTCCTCGCCCTGCTTCACGCCGGGGTAGGTGATGGGGACCATCATCACGCCGTTCTCGAGAAGGGCGACGTGCATGAAGAGCGCCTTGCGCTCGTCGCGGCACATGACGGGCATGATGTGCGTGTTCGAGTGGCCGAGATCGAAGCCGAGCTGCTTGAGGTTCTTCCTCATGTACTCGGCCTTCTCCTTGAGCTCGCCGACGAGCGCGGGGCCGTCGGTCTCGAGCATGCCGAGGATCGTCGAGGCCGCGGCCACGATGGGCACGGGCAGCGTCGCGGAGAACACGAACGAGCGCGCGCGGTGCTTGATGTGATCGACCACCTCCTCGTCGCCGAGGATGATGCCGCCGATGCCGCCGAGGCTCTTCGAGAACGTCGAGACGATCACGAGCTTCTCGGTGGGGAAGGTCCCCTCGAGGCCGTGCTCCTCGAGGATGCCGCGGCCGTGCACGCCGAGCGTGCCGGTGCCGTGCGCGTCGTCGAGCACCACGCACGCGTCGTAGCGCTTACAGACCTCGAGGATCTCCGCGATCGTCGCCTGGTCGCCGTCGAGCGAGTACACACCCTCGAGGCAGACCAGCGCGTTCTTGCGCTCGCGCGTCTTGAGCACGCGCTCGAGCGAGCGCGCGGAGTTGTGGTTGAAGAAGCGGATCTCGGAGCCGTTCTTCGGCACGCCCGCGGCGAGGAAGCTGCCGTCGAGGATGCACGCGTGGCTCAGCTGATCGAGCACGAGCGTCGTGTCGATGTCCGCGAGCGACATGATCGTGCCGACCATCGCCTGGTAGCCCGTCGTCGTGACGAGGCACTTGGGCATCTTGAACCAGGCGGCCAGGCGCTCCTCGAGCTCCACGTGCGCGACCGTGGTCGCCTGCACGCGCGAGCTCGAGAGACCACAGGCGTACTTCTCGACCGCGGCCTTGGCGGCCTCCTTCACCTTCGGGTGGTTGGTGAGGCCGAGGTAGTCGTTCGAGCTGAAGTTGACGATCGGCTGCCCGGCGATCGACGTGTGCAGACCGCCGCTCTCGAAGGGGCGGAAGTACGGGTAGACCTGCTTGGCCTTGGCCTCGCGGATCCGCGCCAGCTCGCCGTGGGCCTTGTCCTTGATCCAGCTCGTCATGGGGGGCCGTTACTACCGCGGAGGAGGCGGAATTCAACGTGTAGAAGGGTTCGCACGGATGCGTCGCGACCTTCGCAGCCACCCCCGATTTCTCCGGCCGCCCGGCCGAAACGCGCGCGAAGAACATGGGGCACTGGACGTCGGGGCGCCTCCCGCCGGGTGAGCGGAGCTCACCGCTCGAGCGGGAGCGGGAGGAGCCTTCGACGATCGAGCCGGCGAACGCACACGCGCTCGACTCACGCCAGCCGGGCACGGAGATCCGTGAGCACTTCCGGCGGGTCGTCGCCGTTCTCGGCGATCGCCGCTTCCACGGCAGCCCGAGCCAGCTCGCGTGGCGCGGCCAGCAGCACGGACGAAACATCGAAAGACGTCGCGACGCCGAGCACCACCTGGAGCACGGTGGCGTCGAGCGCTTCGGGCGGAAACGTCGCGAGCTCGCTCGCGAGGTCGGCGTCGCGCCAGCAGAGGTACTCGCTCGCGAGCCAGCGCGCGGTGGAAGCGTCGAGCCGGCCGGCGGTGCGATGCACGCGGTGAGTCGCGACCCACGTCGTGAACCGATCGCGCTGCTGCACCGTCGCGTCGAGGATGTCGAACCAAGCGGCGGCACCGAAGTGCGGCGCGTGGTGGAGCAAGCCATGGAAGGCGCTCGCGATCTCGTACGGGACGCTCGGCAGCGCACCGAGTTGCGTGCGCGCCTTCGCGGCTCCGTCGGGGAGGGTGAGGAGCACCTCGACGGCCATGCTCGCGTGGTGGGGGGCCGTGAGGAGGTTCGCGACGCGAGCGCGGGAGTCGGCGTCACCGAGTCGAACGAGCCTCTCGCGGGCGCGCACGCTGGCCTCACCGCGCGGGAGCTCCCACGCGATGCGCCGCACGAGCGCCTCGGCGCGCGGTGCGTACGGCGTCGGGAGTGAGGCCAGAAACGACAGGATCGGGTTCACGCGAGCGTCGAAGCCGATC
>JBILLJ010000350.1:0-2635 GCA_044376125.1 Sandaracinaceae bacterium | reverse complement strand
GCACACCGCCTGATCGGCGAGCGCACTCCCGACGGACAGGAGCTCTCCTACGACCTCGACCTCGCCGACAACGTGCTGTCCAAGCCCAAGCCGGGCCGGCAGGGTGTCAGTCGCGTCGAGATCGGCAGTGGCAATCGCCTCGTCGCGAGCGACACCGAGACGTTCACCTACGACGTGCGCGACCAGCTGAGCGCGCGCCGTGATCGTCGCACCGGGACGACGACGCACTACGTCTACGACTCGTTCGACATGCTGGTTCGCGTCGAAACCCGCGACGCGTCTGGCACGGAAGTGGAGCCCCCCTGGCAATACGCCTACGACGCCCTCGGCCGTCGCACGGAGGTCCGTCGCGGCGGCTATCGACGGCAGTTCTACTGGGATGGTGATCGCCTCGCGGCCGAGGTGATGCCCAACGGCGCGCTCCGCGTGTACGAGTACGCGGGCCACGGCGCGCTGGTGCCACTGGCGTTCACGGACTACGCGAGCGCCGATGCGTCGCCGGAGAGCGGCAAGCACTACACGGTGTTCACGGACCCGGTGGGTCAGCCGCTCCAGATCGAAGACAGCAAAGGCCAGCTGGTGTGGTTTGCGAGCCGCGTCGACCCCTACGGCCACATCGAGGTCCACCCCGCCAGTCAGCTCGAGTACAACCTCCGCTGGCCCGGCCACTACTACGACCCCGAGACGGCGCTCCACTACAACCGCTACCGCTACTACGACCCGGCGCTGGGCCGCTACCTACAGACCGACCCCCTCGGCTACGAGGGCAGCCCGACGAACCTCTACGGGTATCCGGCCAACCCACTCACGGACGTCGACGTCCTAGGCCTGACGCATCCTCACGCCGACGACGGCAACACGCCACCCCACGGGCCGGCGCACGGGGGAACGGAGGACGCTCCGAGCACTTCCCCCTCTCGGCCCCGGGACAGCAGAGGACGGTTCATCCGGGATCCCGACGCGCCTGCAAGTGGGCGGATCGGACGCGAGGATGTCTATCCATCTTCGTTCCGACAGAGCACACACGACGAGATGTCGATTCGGCACACCGATGAGGGGAGGGCGCACATGGCTGCGCACGAGGCGGACCCTGTGGGCGTGCCGGCTCCGCCGCCAGTCCGTGCCGACGGAGGCGCAGGCGCACCCCTGGCGCGAGACGAGATGACCTGGCGTGATTCCACGAACGACGAGATTCCGTACTACGCGCGCGACGCGGACGGGAACATTCGCCGCGACCGGTTGGGTCGACCCATCACCAATCTCACCTACGATCACGATCCCCCTCTCGTCCAGCGCTACAATGGTGGTGACTTCGAGCAGCCGCAGTCTCACCGGAACGATGATTTCAACAACCCTGACAGGTTGAGCCCGATGTCTCGCTCCGACAACTCGTCTTCTGGCGCCAGTCTTGGGGAGACGTATCGTCAAGACCCGCCCACCTACTGACCACCCACGGGAATCGATCGCAATGAATGTCGACGAGCTCAATGCCGGCCTTGCTCAGCTGAAGACCCTCAAGCCTCTGCCGTCGGCGCGCGCGTTCGTGGAGCGCGTGCCCGAACGCGAGCGCGGACGGACCACGTTTCACTTCTTTCGACCCTTCGCGGAGGACGTGGTGCACTTCGCGTCCGTACGGAATGCCGCGGAGGACGCCGCGGTCGAGCTCGCGGTCGCCGTGCTCGACACCCTCGGTGCGCGTTGGGCGGAGGTGGCGGATCGAGAGGTCGCCAGGCTCGTTCCGTGGACGGCTGGGCCGCCGTTCGCCGATGCATTGCTGGTGCTGGGCCGTGGGGTGGCAAAGAAATCCGCACCTGGTGGCCACTTCCTTCCTTCCCGTACGGTCGCTGGATATCCGATCCATCACATCGAGTTCACCGGAGACGAGACGGCCGCCGAGGCGACGGTGCGCATGAAGGACGCGTCCCTGAACGACGTGACCCGCACGCCTTCACCCATCGTCTTCTGTCGCTACAAGCTCGACTCCGGTGGCGGCTCGGCCAAGCATTTCGCCGTCGCACCGGCATCGACGGTGGTGGCTGTTCTTCGTGACGTCGTGCGTGAAGGCGGCCGGCTCGAGTTCGAGAACTTCGAGCGTGAGGGCTGCGTGTTCACCACGAAGCGCCAGACCGAGCGCATCGAGGTCCGTGTGGGCGGGCAGGAACGAACGATGTCGCATGAGGAGGCCGTCGCGTTGTTCCACGCGATGACGACGAGCGGCGTCGCGGCGGTGCTCGCCGGGATGCGCTGATGGCTCGCCCCGCCTGGTACCGTGGCATGACTGGCTGCCTTCAGACGCTGCCGCGCGACGAGCAGGATCTCGACGTCGAAGCTGGCGACCTGGAGGTGGGAGAGCTCCGGCCGCGTCCCTTCCTCGAGCTCGCGAGAGCGCTGACGCCCGAGCAGCGTCTCGCGCTCGTGACACTCGCGTTGGCTGACATCGCCGTCTGGCCGGAGCTCGATGCGGGATTCGCCCGTGCGCTGGCGGCTGGGCTCGACGGCTCATCCCTGCCCGACTCTTCGCGCTCTCCTCCGGCCGCGGCACCGGACCGTGCGGCGTTGGCGCTGTACGAAGAGGTCATTCCGCGTCTCCGGCGAGCCACCGACGCACCAGAGCTCGCCTCGGTCTGGGAGGACT
>JBILLJ010000229.1:0-10151 GCA_044376125.1 Sandaracinaceae bacterium | reverse complement strand
CCGTCCCTCGAGCCGTCCGGTCGACGTGAGGAGGCCCCGGTGAGCTCGCGGATCACGACATCCCTCCTCGCCGCCGCCGTCGCGGCCGCCGCCATCACCCCGGCCACGGCACGCGCGTACCGCACGACGGCCGATACGGAGGGATTCGATCCGACGCAGCCCGTGCGTTGGCGCGCCCCCATTCGTTGGCGGGTCGACCCCGCAGGCCTCGAGGGCATCTCGGCGGAGGAGATAGAGCGCATCGTGGAGCGTGCCTGGGCGGAGGTCGACCGCGTGTCCTGCGCGCACCTCATGCACGAGCGCGTTCAGCCTGCGGGTGAGACGACCTTGGCGGATGGCATCGTCACGGTCCGGGCGCTCTCGACGAGCTGGGCCGCACGCGGCTACCCAGCCGACTCGGCGGGGCGCACGGAGATCGTCTATCAGTCCTCGGCAGCCGGCTGGACCATCGTCGACGCCGACATCTTCCTCAACACGGAGGGCTACACGTTCGCGCTCGATGCTGGCGGCTCGCCCGACGTCCGCGCGCTCCTACCCATCGTCTTGCACGAGTTGCTACACGCCGTCGGCATGGAGCACTGCTGCGGGCGGCTCGAGGGTGCTCCGGAGTGTTCCGAAGACTCGCTCTGTGCGCGGAGCACGATGTATCCCTTCTATGCCGCGGAGCCGCAGTCGGTGGTCGGCTCCGATGACGCGGCCGGGCTCTGCTGGCTCTATCCACCCGATCCCTGTGCCGACGTGCCATGCGAGGCCGGGGAGCAGTGCACGGCCGGGGCCTGCGTAGCGATTCCGCAGGCGTGCGCGTCATCCCCGGACTGCGACGTGGGTGAACACTGCATGGACGGGCTCTGCGTCCGCGTCTCGGGGCAGCTTGGCGATCCCTGTGCGCTGAACACGGATTGTTCCTATGGCGTCTGCGAGTTGGGCCGCTGCACCGCGATGTGCTCCGAAACTGGTGCGCTCTGCCAGCACGGCTACGAATGCGACGGTCGCCTGTGTCGGCCGTTCCTCGCGGAACTGGGTGAGTCCTGCACCACTTCCGCGGACTGCACCGGTCTCGAATGCTTGGCTGGCGCCTCGTCTGCACCGCTTTGCACGCGGCCCTGCGGTCAGGTGTGCCCCCTTGAGTGGTCGTGCGTCGAGGTCGAGTCCGAGTTCGTCTGTCGCCCAATCCCCAGCGCCGCGTGCAGTGTTGTGCCGCACGCACGAGCAAGCACACCGCCGCGGGCGCTCTCGGTTGCTTTCTTGGGTCTTGCGGTGGCGCTCGGGCTGAGGCGCCGCGTCGGCTCACGTCGCGCCCTTCATGGAATACGGAGGTCTGGATGAGATCGTGTGAGTACCGGCGGGGTCTCTTCGTCGCGGCGTTGCTCTGTGCCCCCGCGCTGTGCGCCCTGGGCTGCGGCGGCGACAGTTCTCCGGACACGGGCGCTGACTCGTCAACGAGCGACGACTCGGGGTCGGAGGCAGACAGCGGCGCCCCCTTGGACGCCCCGGTCCCGACGGACGCGGCCGAGCCCGTCGAGTCCTGCACCACGGTGGGCGAGACGAGGGTAGGCCCATGCGGACGCATGTGCGGCCAGGCCTCGCAGCGATGCAACGAGTCACGCGTGTGGGAGAACACCAGCGCCTGCCTCATGGAGGGCGAGTGCGCGCGCGGCACCGCGGAGATGCGGCCGATGGGGATGTGCGGCGAGGAGACGCGCCTCTGTCAGAACGATTGCAGTTGGACGGCTTGGGCGACGAGTCGGCCTGAAGGTGGCGAGTGTCGCCCTGGCGAACTGCGCTTCACCCGCGACGAGGCGCGCTGCGGCGCCGCTCGCGGCACGTACGAGGTGTGCGGGGACAGTTGCACATTCGAGCCCGGCAGTGGGACCTGCACCGACGGTTGTGGCGATACGGCGCGGACGACCCCCGAGTGGTCGAGAGAGGTCTGTGTGCCTGCCGGGACGTTCCTGCGCGGTTCAGATCGGGCGGGCCCGTTCCCGTCGTCACCTCAGCGTGAGATCTACCTCTCCGCCTACTACGTTGATGCGTACCCGGTGACCAACGGCCGCTACCGGGCCTGTTCGGACGCACCCGGCGACCCCCCTGCGTGCGAGTCCATTCCATTCTGGAGCAGAGAGAACTACCCCATGGAACCGATCGACTTCGAGTATGCGAACCTGTTCTGCGCGTGGGATGGGGGACGACGACTGCCCACCGAAGCGGAGTGGGAGAAGGCCGCGCGGGGACCTGCGCCCCGCACGAATGATGTCCCGTGGGATGGCGACGTGACCTGTAGCGATTACTTCAGTGTCGAGTGCGGCTACGTCGACAGCAACCCCATGTTTCTCGTCGACGACCCGATCGACGGTCTGCTCATCACGCGCAGCTACTACGGTACGCATCTGCAGTTCGGTGCGGGGTTCGAGTGGGTTTCGGACTTCTACTCGAGGACCTACTACGAGGACCCGATGTCTGGTTGGCCCGATCCGACGGGTCCAGCGGCAGGGGCCAGCGAGCATGTCGTAAGAGGGACGACGCCCCACGCCAACCCTGAATACGAAGCTCTTACGCAGCGGGGGGGTGCCTCAGCGCTCTCCCGGTACGGCTATCGCTGCGCGCGCAGCGTGGAGGTGTCACCGTGAGGAAGTATTCAATTGTGACATCAGGCGTGGTCGCACTCGCGAGCGTCCTTTCGTGTGCTGGACCAGACGACCTGTCGCTCCTCGATCCGGATGGCATAGACTGGGAGGAACGTCGTCGTCGCCTTGATGTTCGAGTCGAATCGCTGGAGTCCGAGCTTGAGTCCACCGTAACGCAGGACGTCTTCCGTGGATACGTTGCGGCTCACTGCCAAGGTGTGGTTCGAGCCAGCAACTTCTCGTTCAGTGCGTGCGAGTCGGCGGGCGCCGACGTTCTGGCGATGCCGGCGTCCGGAACGGCCTGCGTGAACCTCCCGTCCATCCCTCCAGATGCCGCGGCCCTGCCACAGGGAGCGGCCTGCAGAGCGCAGATCTCGCTCTGCATGGCGCAGACGCTTCTCGAGGTGGCGCGCACCGCAGAGCCGCTGCAGTTCGACGTGGGGGGCTCCGTTGGCACGATCAGGGTCCGGCCGCAGACCGCCGCGACCAATGCCGGTCTGAGCGAAGAGGGCCTCCGACTGGCCACGTACACGCTCGAGTTGTCCGGTGAAAGCCTGCGACGGGCCAGCGGTGATACGCGTGCGCGTGTGACCACTTGTAGTGCAGCGCAACTGGCGCGTGGCGTATGGGCGAGTCAGCCGACTCCACCATTGCCTACTCCGACGATCACCTTCGGTCAGGTGTTTGCCGGAAACATGGCAGAGGCGAGTCGATTGGCGGAAGAGGCGGCAGAGTACGCCGTCCGCGACAATGTTGCCGTCGCCGACGAGGACCTGGCCCGCATCCCCGACCGCGGGCTGGCCGCCCGCACCGCGTGGATGGCGCCGGTTCTCTCCCGCCTCCACGCGTCGCAGCTCGTGAGCGGTGGCGACCCGACGGACTGGGCCGTGCCTATCGCCGGGAGTGCGCCGTCGGGGGGGCTCGACAGCTCGCTGGTGAGGAGTGGCATCTGCGCGATCGATTGCACCGGACCCTGCCGAGACGCGATGCGAACCATCCGCGATTCCGGCATCGGACTCGGACCGTTCCTTGCGGCAGAAGATCTGAGCGCGGCGCTCGGAGGCTCCTGGGCCGACGGCTCGGTCGCCGATCGCCTCGGTGAACGGTTTGACGACCCGGAGCTCGCGGACGGCGACGCGCAGGTTCTTCTCGATCGCTTGCATCTGAGCATGGCTGATTTCGAGAACGCGCGGGCCTACCTACGCCAAGAAGTTCAGGTCTTCGACCGACAGACGGAGGTCGTGCTGCCGCCGCCCGTCGTCCCGACAGGCACGAACGTCTCCGCGTTCACCTACTACGCGGCGACCGTCCACCCACCCGCGGAGGCACCGCCCCTCTTCTTCGCTGCCTCGGCTCGAGCGCTCTCCGCGACGAACAACGACCAGGTTCAAGGGGCGGTCTATCCCACGCCCACCTACGCCCGTCGGAGCCTCGCGCACACCCTGGACTACGTCCAGGCGGTCTCGCGACAGTTCCTCCGATGGAGTGCAGCGCCCGCCTCGATGTCCAGCGTGAAGGATATCCTCGGCACGCTCGTGGCCATGGGCGAGGCGACGGGAACGGCGCGCATCGTATCGTGCTACGAGGATCCATCCGTCAACACCGCCCTCGAGGTTAGGGTCCATGGTCGAGCGGACGCTTCGAGGATTCGCCTCGTGGCAGGGACAGCTGGGCTTCACTGCGCGACGACGGGTCAAGTCGAGGGTCAGGTCTGTCGGCTCCAGGACCACCTCGCCCCCGACCTCGCGGGATCGGACGTCGTCAGCTCGAGCGAGGTTCGGGAGGGCTATGACTCCTACGTGCGCCTCGGCTTCACACAGCTTCCGTTGGGAGCGTTCCGCTGGTACGTCGTGGAGGCGCGAGAAGGCACGACGGAGGTGGCCGCGGGTGACTACGAAGTGATCGGAGAAGTGAGTCTCCCGGAGCAGACTGCACGGCCCCAGCGGCCCTCCGGTTCAACGGGGTTCACGTTCTGCCGTGGGTTGCCCTTCGACCCCACCACAACGGAGCTCACCGCCACGGCCATGGCGGTCTCGACCGAGACTTGCAATCAGCCGGCGAACGACTGCTACGGCGTGGCCAACAGCAGGATTCCGCTGGAAGACATCCTGATCGACGATGGGTCGGGCACGGAGAACTCGTTCCGGTACCACCTCAACCGCGCTGCTGCGGCTGCCGCCGAGAGCGATAGGCTCGCCGAGGAACTGGTCCAGGCCGGCCTTGCGATGGACCAGCGGGCGGAGACCGCCCTCGAGACCATCGAGGAACAGTGCGGCGCGACCATCAATGTCGACCCCTTCCTGGCGCCGGGCGCCGAGGCCGGCGTACGGAGCGTCGCAGAGGTCGTGACTGGCCCCTGCGTGGACGGGGCTTGCGTGACGCCGGGCTACAGTTGTGTCGCGGGCAGCTGCGTGCTGGACCTCGGGGCCCGCCCCACAAGCGCCCCGGACGATGACTACAACACGGAGGTGCTCTCCCAGTGTCTGGGTCTCGGTGCAGAAGACGAGATTGTTCCCCGGGTCGGGCTCGGCTCGTCGCGAATCTGTGTGGTCGTCGACCCCGCCGCACCAAACGTGCTGTGTAGGCCCGACCTCACGGGCGGTGAAGAGTGCCCTCAGGTGATCCGGCGCGACGAGAACTGCCCCGAAGGGCCCGGATGGACGACGATTGAAGGGGAAGATCTCCTCAGGCTGATCCCCGCCCGGGATGTTGGTGGAATTCTGCTCGGTTCGCACGCTGAAGGAGACTTCAGTTCGGTCTGTGATGACCTTCGCACGGTTCGCTCCACGGGTGACGAGGCTGCCCTCCAGCGTATCGTCGAGTCGGACTTCTTCGGGTACGGGAACGTTTCCTATTGGGCCAGGCGAGTAGGCTGGCGCGCGAATCCGAATGACTATAGCGAGTTCACGCTGGACGGTGCGACGTGGTACGCCACCGGCCAGCCATTTGTCGAATGGGCGCGAGAAGACGGCGACGGGGTGTTGGAGCCAGGCGAGCGGCCTGCTGGACCGTCACCCACATGGCCATGTACCGGGGCCCATCTTCGTCCCGATGTCTGCGGCGTAGGCGAGACTGGTCTCTTCTGTGGGACCCCGACCGACTGCACGGATCGTATCCAGCGCGCCGGTTGGAATGATCGCATGGCGCGCGCCGCGATAACGCTTGGCATGGCCGCAGAGTACGGCCTGAACGTCGTCCTTCCTGTGGAGTACGGTGGTGTACCCGTCTCCCCAGGGTCACTGGATGGTCGTTCTTTCGTGCACGACGAGTCCGGGCGAACGTGGGTGGTGGCGGCCAGCGGGATCATTGGGGGGGATGACCGTCGCTCCGGCGTGTACGCCTTTCCACCCGCCGCTGAGCCCCCTGCGGTGGTATGGACGACGGGCAGTGGGAGCGGACTGGCCAATGTTGTGTTCGTTAACCTTGGTGCCGGGCTCACGGAGACCAGTGAGGTCTATTCGGAAGCTCTCTGGGACGGGATGTCGAGTGGAACCCCGCCCGGCCTTCGGTCACCCTACTCAGCTGGTCCCTTCCGACGGGTTCTGGAAGGCTTTGGGTCCGCCGGTATTCCGGGCGACGACCCGTGGCTCGGTGAGCATCGGGATCAGTTGACGCGCTACTGGTCTGATCCATTCGACAACGTTCGCGTCGGGGGCTCGCTGGGTGTGTCGGTCAACCTTGCACGCATCGCGCCAGAGACGATGCGTCGGACAGAGATTCTCGACGCGATGGAGTTGGTGTGCGAAGCCGCAATGCATGTAAATGTGTCGACGACGTGCGACCCTGCGCACCCGCCCGTCGTTACATCCAGAGAGAATCTGCCTGAGCTGCGCGCCTACTTGTCCTGCATCGCGAACCGACTGGAGTCGATGGGCGATAGGGTAGTGCTTCAGGATGTTCCTCGGGGAGTTGTCGCGTTGGTTCGCAATGAAGCTTCGATCATTCGTCCCGACGAGGGTGAGTACGGTCGCAACTCCATTTCGTTGCGCGACAACCTCCGACTGATCGCCTCGATTCCCAGGTCTATCGCTCAGCAACTTCGCGATGTGAGTACCGCGCTCGAGTTGCTTGAACTCGCGCTCAGCGAGATCGATGCACGGCAGGAGATTGGCGACCTGCAGACAGCAATGAGCACGATCGATCAGGCTGTCGCATGCGTCTCAGCGGCGTCCAGCGTTCAGCTCGGCGCGATCTCGACGTGCGCCCTCGCCGCGGCTCACATCGCGATCGGGCTTCGCATCAACGATCTGGAGGGCGCTATCCTCGATTCTACAAGACAGCAGCAGTTGCTCCAGTTCCGTTCCCAGTACGAGGCCGCGCAGGAGCGGCTCGCGCAGCTTGCGGAGCAACTTGCTGCCGCCTCCGAGCAGGCGAACGCCAGTCTCTCGGCGCTGCGCAGTGGCCGCCGTCAGGCACGCCGCAACCTCGGGTACGCCCTCTTCCTCTCGAGCGACGAGGCGGGGCGACACTACGCCGTCAACACCGTCATGCGGCGCCGCTACAACACGCTTCGCGTGCGCTATGAGCGTGCTCACCGCTCTGCGGTCCAGATGGCGGAGATCGCGCGCATCGCCCTCGAGCAGCGGCTCGGGCTGAGTCTGGCAGACGTCGATCGGACGGACCTGACGCTCGTGGACAACCCACGGAACTGGTGGAACTCCGCCTGTACATCGTCGGGCGTCGACTACTCGGCCATTCGCGGGGTCGACGACATCGACGGCGACAATTACGCAGGTGCGTTCGTCGGCGACTACGTGCGGAACCTCGAGCAGTTCTTCGATACCTACCGCATCGACTTCCCCTACGTCGATGGTCGCGACACCGTCGTCCTCTCGATGCGGAACGACATCGCCACGAGCTCCGAAGCGTGCGCATCGACAGCTTGGAACCTCTTGGGAGCATCGAACGACCTGGTTGCCCGCCACGAGTTCCTCTCTGACGGCCGAGTGGTCGACGAAGGGGACACCAGCGACAGCGAGGCCGTGCCTCTGGCGTGGACCGACGAGGGGTGCGCTGAGGGTGGCGAGGGCATCCTGGACAACTGTGTCTCGGTCAGCCCGATCTCGGACGGTCCGGCGGTTCCGGACACGGCGGGCCGTACACCACCCGCACCGTTTCGGGTGATCTTCGCGGCCGAGGCCATCGGCTCGGCACCCCCTCCGATGACGTTCACTCTCGCCGCAAACTGGGGGCAGGACCTCGAGGTTCGGCCGGGGCTCTATCGCCTGTCATGGTACGGCAGAGTCAGTGAGGCTTCGGCGGTCTCCGCCCAGCGCGTGGACCTCGCGTCAGTCGATGCGGGTACACTCACCTCGCACGCCGCCTCGGCAACACCGCTTCCTGGGCCGAGCGGCTGGCTGCGCTATGTGCGCTACTTCGAGGTTCCACGAACGGGGACCGTGCGCGTCCGCGTTCGTGCGGATCAGTCCCTCACGAGCATCGTGGAGCACTCGATCGATGTCGCTGGCGTCCAACTCGAGTCGGTCTCGGATCGACTGACGGTCGCAGCGACTTCGATCTCGGAGGCGGATATCACGACGAACCCGCGGGTGTATTGGCCGCGCGACTTCATTGCGACGACGTCGCGTGGCACTGCGCTCTTCGCCTCTTGTGAGGATATCGACGGGAGCACGTTCCGCCGGAGGCACTGGGCGTATCAGTGCGACGCCCGGCTCTGCGAGGCGGGTGTGGACCGCTGTCGCCCCGACGAGGTGGGGGAGTGGTTGTGCTACTGGGAGTCTCCGCCCGTCAACCTCAGTCCAGAGCAGTTCTCCCCAGGCGGGTTGTTCGAACGCGCCGGGCTCGCACGAGGTAGCTTCAACTATCGCATCGACGATGTGGCGTTGAACTTCGTGGGGACGGGCTCCCGGGTGTGCAGCGACCCTGCGCGGGCCTCGAGTTGCTATTCTTCGGGTTACATCCAGTATTCCATTCAGCACGATGGGCCCTTCCCGGTCATCAACCGCTCGGGCGACGCGCACTACGAAGCTCCCATCTTCAGCGCTCGAATCGAACAGGCTCGCGGGCTTGCCGCCGAGCGGGTCATCACCAACCCAATCTCGCCGGCGGATCGGGCGCTCCTCGACGAGTATCGTCGTACTGAGTTTCGTGGGCGACCGCTCTCGGGTGAGCTCCGGGTTCGCATTTGGGATACCGGAGACGTGAACTTCGGCGGAATCGAGGACGTTCAGGTCGTCCTCAACTATCGCTACTTCACTCGTGCGGGCGACGATCGCCCATGAGCGCTCGACGCCACTCCGCGTTGAGACGCCCTGGGGTGCTCGCGTTCGCTCTGGTCACGTCCGGGGTGACGTCCACAGCTTGCCTCCCCGGCGATCTGGTTCCCGACGCCGGGGACGTCGGGCCACTCGATGTGGGTGACCTCGACACGCCGGCGATGACACTGCCCGATGTGCCGATCACGGACTTCATCCCGGACGCGTACGTCCTCGATACTGATGCTCCCGTCTCTCCGCCGGACGCCGCAGTCGACTGTGAGCTGTGCGCGCCGGCTGATCCCTGCTTCGTGCTCGTGTGCGAGGGCTCGTGTTCCTACGACCCCTTGCCAGACGGTAGCGAGTGCATGGCGGGCTTCGTCTGCGTGGATGCGCTCTGCGTCGCGCCGGGCTGTGGCAACGGCTGGCGCGAGGCGGGGGAGGGCTGCGACGACGGCAACCTCGTGGACGGCGATGGCTGCGACGTGATGTGCGCGCCGGAGGTCATCACGGTCGACGAGTCTCTCTCTGGCATGCAGGCAGTCGTCGGCGCGGCGGCGGCCGGCATGGACGACGCTGGCAACCTCCTCGTGGCCTGGGTGGTCGACCGGCCCGGCGCGGACCCCACGGAGAACACGGCGCTGCTCGCGCAGCGCTTCGACCGACGAGGGCGCGCGATCGACGAGGTCCCCGTGGAGCTCGACACCGCACCCTCGACCAACCCGCCGCTGGCCGCCGTCGTGCCGCTCTCGCGAGGCTGGGCGCTGGCCTGGCCTTCGAACACGGTCGACGAACAAGGGATCGCCTACCTCGTCGCGTCGCCGAGCGGGGCATACCCGGCGCCACGATGCGCGCATGCGCCGACCTCCCATCCCGAGGTCGAGCCCACGCTCGCACGCACGGACGCGGGCTTCGTGATCGGCTGGCAGAGCCGGTTCGGGTTCCAGCTCCACGTCCGAGCGCGGCGCTTCGACCGAGTCGGGACGCCGCTCGGGGATGAGTTCGCGGTGACCTCGCCGGACGTCACCTCGGAGAGCTTGCCAGTGCTCTACGGGCGGGCCAGCTACGTCGACAGCGAGGACGACGAGACCTGGTCGCTCGCATACGTCGGCGGCACGCCCGCGGGACAGGTGCTGTTCGCCAGCTTCGACGGCGAGCGGGCGGTCGGCTCACCGGTGCGCCGCCTGTTCCACCTTCCTGCGGATCTCGTGGTGCTGCGGGGGACCGATGGCGTGCTCGTCGGCACCCAGACGGTCGCGGATCGAGGCACGGTGAACCTCCGCTGGCTCGAGGATGGCGCACCCGACATCGA
>JBILLJ010000228.1:0-10214 GCA_044376125.1 Sandaracinaceae bacterium | reverse complement strand
CCGCCCGCCACCACCGAGGTCGTGCCGCCCACCACCGCCGAGGTCGCACCGCCGGCCACCACCGAGGTCGCGCCGCCCGCCACCACCGAGACGGCTCCTGCCGAGACCTACGAGTCGGTCCTCGCGCAGGCGGTCGCCGCGCGTGGCGCTTCGCGGCAGATGCCGCTCCTGCAGCGCGCGATCGAGCTCAACCCGAACGGCGCCGATGCGCTCGCTCGCCTCTCGTACATCTACATCCAGCGTCCGGGTCGGGCGAACATGGAGCAGGCCCGCTCGCTCGCCGAGCGCGCGACGGCCGCGGATCCGACCAACGCGCAGGGCTGGCTCGTCCTCGGCGCCGCCCGCAGCGAGCTCGGCGATCGGGCTGGCGCGCGCGCAGCCTTCGATTCGTGCGTCGCGCAGGGCACTGGCCGCTACGTCGCGGAGTGCCGCGCGTCTCGCTGAGAGCCCGTGGCACTCGTACTCATGCTCTGAGTCGACTCCATCATCGAGCCCGTCGCGACCCGCGGCGGGCTCGACGCGTCTCGTGGCCGCAAGAAGCGTCAGAGGCGCGCGACGAGCTCGCGGGCGAGCACCGCGTCGAGCTCGGGCATCACGAGATCGAACCGGCTCCGCACGCTTCGGACGCTCGCATCCCAGTCGCTGCTCGGCAGGCCCGAGGTCACGAGCACGCTCACGCGCGGCGCACGGATCGCGACGATCGCGGCGCCGATCGCGACGAGCAGATCCGCCGACAGACGCGCGTCGATCGCCGCGAGGTGCTCGGGCAGCTCGAGCAGCGGTGCGCTCACGCGCTCGAGCGAGCCCTGCGTGACCTGCTCCGAGCGTCCGTCACGGACGATGGCCTCGAGCTCCGCGCACGTGAGGCCGCGCGCCGCCGCTGCAGCCGCGAGCGCGGCGCGCGCCGCCTCGAGGCCGGCCTTGCGCGTCGCCACGAGCGCGACGGCGGGCACCGAGAACGGCATGCGCAGGGAGTCGTCGATCGGCGGGATCTCGCCCGGCTCCTCGCCCAGGAGCGGAAGGCGCAGCGGCACGCGCGAGGCGGGGCTCACGTGCGCGGACCGCGCTCGACCTCGAGCCCGTCGGCCTCCCAGTGGAGGAAGCCGCCTGCGAGGAAGCCGACCTGGTGGCCCTGCTTGAGCAGCTTCTCCGCGAGCTCCTTCGCCTCGTCGTTTGCGCGCGAGTAGAGGACGCGGATCCGACCGTCGCGCGGCACCAGCTCGGTCGCGCGCGTCTCGAGGCTCGCGGCCGGAATGTTGATGGCGCCCGGGATGCGGTAGCGGTTGAACGCGGCCTCCTCACGCACGTCGACGGGGACGACGCGGCGCTGCTTGAGGAGCTCGGCCAGCTCGGCGGGCTTGATCTCGTTGGCCGTGCGCGGCAGCACCGGCGCGAGCAGCTTGAGGATCGTCTTCTTGTCGGCGAGGCCCTGGTCCCACGCGCCGACCACCTCGCCGCCCTGGACCACGAAGAGCATCGGGATGCTCTGCACCTGGAAGGCCTGCGTCAGGCGACGGTTCTTGTCGCTGTCGATCTTGACGACCTTGACCTTGCCCTCGAGCTCCTTGGCGACCTGCTCGACGATGGGCGACTGGACTTTGCAGGGCTGGCACCAGTCTGCGTAGAAGTCGATGAGGACGGGCAGCTCCGAGCGGATCACTTCCTTCTCGAAGGTCGCCTCGGTGACGGTCAGGACGCTCATGGGATGCTCCGGCGCTCGACCCGGATCGGTGCTCCGGGGGACAGCTGTAGTCGCGGCCGCTTCCATACCCACCCCGCGTGCGCTTGCCAACCCCGTCGATGGGCGGGGCCACGGCCCTCTGTTAGATCTGGAGCACGTGCCCTCCGCAGTGCAGGCCCCCGACGTGAAAGCCGAGCTCAAGGCGACGGTCTTGCGTGGCTACGTGCGCTGGCTCGACGCGGAGGGGATGACCGACGCGATCGGCAAGGACGTCTCGCCCGCGCTCGCCGAGATGCTGCGCGACCTCCCACCGCCCACGCAGTGGCTCCGCGCGTCCGACACCACGCTGCCGATCGTCGAGGCCGTGGCGCGACGACGCGATCTCGCGACCGTGCGGCGCATGTCCCGCGAGGCCGCCGCGGGGCCGATCTTCGCGCTGATCCGGCCGCTCGTGGAGGGCGTGCTGCGCCTCGCGATGGGCCCCGCGGGGGTCGTCGCGCGCCTGCCGCTGGTCCTGGGCTCGAGCGCGCGAGGCATCGGCTTCGAGGTCACGACGACGGGCACCGACGAGGCGGTGCTCACGATGCGCACGAGCGGCGTGCGCGAGACGCGCGCGAGCGCCGAGGCCTGGGCCGGCGCGATCGAAGCGCTCCTCGGCCTCGCGCACACCTCGCCGCGCGTCGAGGTGGTGAAGGTGACGCCCGACGACGCGACGTCCGAGATCCTCCTGCGGATCGGCTGGGCCCCGCTCCGCGCCGCCTGACGGTGTGAATTCGCAAGCGGATCGTGGCCTTGGCGCCGCGACGGCTCGATTTCGCTCAAGACCCCTCGGCGTGCGACCGATCGAACGAGCGTGTCCACTCCAGAGGCCAATCGTCCCAACCCGGCGCAGTCGCGGACGGTGGCGTCGCGGCCGCACATCGTCTTCGTCGACGACGAGCCGATGGCGCTCGCCGCCCTCGGCAACCGCCTCCGCAAGTTCCGCGGCAAGTGGGAGATCTCCTTCTGCACCGGGGGAGACGAGGCCCTCAAGCGCATGGCCGTGCTCGGGCCGACGGTGGTGGTCGCCGATCTCGGCATGCCGACGATGGACGGCAACGAGCTCCTGCGGCGCGTGCAGCGCGAGCATCCGCACGCGGTGCGCATCGCGCTCTCGGGCCAGATCGCCACGGACGCTGCGACGCGCGCGCTCTCGGTCGCGCACCAGTACCTCTCCAAGCCGTGCGACGTCGATCAGATCGTCGAGGTCGTCGAGCGGCGCGAGCGCCTCGAGTCGCTCTTCGGCAACCCCGAGGTCGTCTCCCTCGTCGCGGCGAGCCCCACCCTGCCGCCCGCCCCACGCACCTACGCGAAGCTGACGTCGCTGCTCGCGCTCGCGCGCTGGTCGCTCGACGACATCGTCACGGTCGTCGAGGCCGACGCCGTGCTCACCGCCAAGCTCATCCAGGTCGTGGCCTCGCCGTTCTTCGGCTTCCGCCGCTCGATCGCGTCGGTGCGCGAGGCAGTGCGCGTGCTGGGTGTGACGATGGTGCAGCGGCTCGCGCTCGGCCTCGAGGCCACGCACGACTTCCCACCGATCGCGTTCGACGTGCTCGACGTCGACGAGCACGCGCGGCACGCCTCGAAGATCGCCGCTCGCACGGCCGAGCTCGCGCCCAAGGAGCAGTCCATGGACGCCTACGTCGCCGGCCTCGTGCACGATCTCGGTCGACTCGTCCTCGCGATCACCCGACCCGAGATCCTCCGCGAGATCCGACAGGCCGCGCCCGGCGACGAGGCCGCACAGCTGGATCTCGAGCGGCTGCGGCTCGGCTTCGGTCACCCCGAGCTGGGCGCCGCCCTGCTCGCGCTCTGGGGCCTGCCCGCGAACCTCGTGACCGCCGTGATGACGCATCACGACGCCGAGCCCGAGGGGCTGGGCGTGTGCCTCAAGCAAGCGGAGCTCGAGTCGGCTCCGTCCGCGAACGACGCACCCTGGGAGAGCTGGCAGGAGAGCGAGGAAGCATGAGCACCAACGTCCTCTTCGTCGACGACGAGCCGCAGGTCCTCTCGGCGTTGCGCCAGGCCCTGCGCAAGTCGGGCCTCGCCATCGAGACTGCGAACTCCGGCGAGGCCGCGCTCGAGCGTCTGGCGCGTGGGCCCGTCGACGTCGTCGTCTCCGACGAGCGCATGCCCGGCACGAAGGGCAGCGAGCTGCTCTCGCTCGTGCGCGCCGCCGATCCGCACACGATCCGCATCCTCCTCACGGGGCAGGCGAGCGTCGAGGCCGCCGTGCGCGCCTTGAACGACGCCAGCGTGCACCGCTTCCTCACCAAGCCGTGCCCGCCGAACGTGCTGCTCGCGACGATCCGCGAGCTCGTCGCCGCCCGCGACGCGGAGGCCGCGCGAGCGACCCGCCGCGCCGATCCGGTCGCGAGCGAGGAACCCTCGAAGGCTGAGGTGCGCCTCGAGGAGCTCGCGCGCCTCGAGCGTGAGCACCCGGGCATCGGCGCGCTCGAGCGCACCGAGACGGGCGCGATCGTCCTCGAGTGATCAGCGCGCGTCGTCGGCGAGCAGAGCGTCCTCGAGCGCCGCATCGGACGTCGGCGCGTCCTCGAGCGCCGCATCGAGATCGGCGTCGGAGGCCGCGGCGTCGGGGCCCGCGTCCTCACTCGTCTCGGCCGCATCGAGCGGCGTCGGGGCATCGAGATCCGCATCGAGCGGTGCGAACGCGTCGCCGTTCGCGTCGCGGCCCACGTCCGCTGCGGCGGCGTCCGCGCGACCCGCGTCCGGCCGGCCCGAGTCGGGCACCAGCACGCACACGCGCTCGGCCGCCGAGCACGCATAGCCGCTGATGCAATCCGAGTCGGCGTTGCACGCGCGGCCTTCGAGATCGACGGGCTCGAACACGCACCCCGCGACACCGAGCATCGCGACACCCAGGACAGCGAGCCCGCGCATCAGAACGACCCCGAGATCGTGAGCCCGCCCGGCCCGATCGACGCGCGCACGGCGGGCGCCTCAGGCACCACGCGGTGGTGACCGAACGGCACCGCGATCAACCAGATCGCGCCGAGGGTCGCCATGCCGCCACCCACGGCGAAGAGCACGTTCGCCGCGAGCGACAGGTCCGGCACGGTGCGGGCGAGATCGTACGCGCGGGCCTGCGTCGTCATCGGGTCGATCGCCTCGTGGTGGTTCGCCGACGCGACCTGTCCGAGCACCACGGCGAGGGCGAGCGTCAAGCCACCCAGGCCCAGACCCACCGCGGGTGGCGCCCAGAGCTCCGAAGGCGGACCCGGCGCCCACGTCTCGGGCGGTGCGCCAGCGCGCACGACGGCAGCAGCCGCGTCACGGTCCTGAGCGTTCGCGTGCGACACGCGCGCGAGCGGGACGCCGAGCACGAGGACCAGAGCGAGGGCGGTGGCCGTCGAGCGGCCGAAGAGGCGAAGCACGGCGCGATGCTGTCCCATGGCCGCGCTCGGCGCCAACGGCCCGTCGAAAAAGCCTTGGTCCCTACTCCTCCGCGCGCGCCACCGGCACGACGAGGACCGGCAGCCTGGTGCGCCGCAGGACGGCCTGCGTGAAGCTCCCGACGAGCAGCTCGAACACCATCGCGTGGCCGTGCGAGCCGAGGACGATGTGCGTGGCCCCCTGCGCCTCGGCCTCGCGGAGAACCGCTTCGGCGGGCGCTTCGTCCACCGAGAGCACGCCTCGCACGTCCACCCCTTGGCCCTGCGCGCTCCCGACGGCAGCCTCGAGCCGCGCGCGGCGCTCGGCCACGTCGATCGGCGGCACCGGGTGCGTCCGCGGGGGCGCGACGCCGCCGCTCGTGAGCGGCTCTTCGGCAGGGGCGATGTGGAGCAGCACCACCTCTCCGGCGGCGGGTCGCGCGAGCGACACCGCCTCCGCGACGATCCGGTCGGTGGAGGGTCCGAAGTCCACGCAGCAGAGCAGGCGCATGCGAGCCACCTACTCACCGTCGCCCCGGGATCAACGCTCCCGTCGGGGGGCACTCTCCACCGAGCGTGCGCTCGCGCGTCACCCGACCGAGGACCTGCTACGGTCGCGCGCGATGTCCCGCCCCTTTCGCACGCTCGTCCTCACCGCGGCCGTTGCGCTCGGCCCGCTCGTCGCTTCCTGCACACCGCAAGGCGATCCCGCGATCGGCCCCTCGGGCTTCTCCGACGACTTCGAGCGCCAGGAGCTCGGCGATCTCTGGAACAACACGGGTGCCTCGTGGCGGATCGTCGATGGCGAGCTCGTCATCCGCAATGCCCGCAACCGCCCCCTCTGGCTGCGACGCGCGCTGCCTCGTGACGTGCGCATCGAGTTCGACGTGCGCTCCACGAGCCCCGAGGGCGACATCAAGTGCGAGGTGTTCGGAGACGGCACCTCTCGTGCGACGACGGAGAGCTACACGGCCACGAGCTACGTCGTGATCTTCGGCGGCTGGGGCAACTCGCTCAACGTGCTCGCCCGGCTCGACGAGCACGGCGCCGATCGGGTCGAGTCCCGCGGCCGGCGGGTGGAGGTCAACCGCACCTACCACATGCGCATCGAGCGCCGCGGGCAGACCATCACCGCCTGGGTCGACGACGAAGAGCTCGTGTCGATGACGGATCCCGATCCGCTCGAGGGTCGCGGCCACGACCACTTCGCGTTCAACGACTGGGAGGTCGAGATCCACTTCGACAACCTCCGCGTCACCCCGCTCTGACGAGCGAGCGCGAGGCGCCTTCCACTCGAACGTCGGACGAGCCCTCGTCAGCGGGACTGGGCGATCGCGCGGCTCGCGCCGTTCATCGCGGTGCGCACGGCCCCCTGGAGCGCTCGCTCGGCCAGGGCCCGCTCCTGTTGCGGGCGGGCCGTCCCTGCGCGCGCGGGCTCGGTCCCGGTGGCGGCGCCGTTGAGCGCAGCGCGCAGGTTGGCACCCGGATCGTCGAGCAGCATGAGGCTCACCTCGCAGCGCACGCTCACGTCGCGGCCAGGCTGTGGGCGCACGGTGCTGATCGAGCCGTCGAGGCGGAAGCGTCGGATGTGCCGCCGCGTGATCTCCTGCTCCTCGGTCGACGAAGGCGCCCCGCCGAGGATGCCGACGCCGCGCACGCCGACGAGGCTGCGAACGACCTCGCTGCGGAGGACGTTGGCGAGCGGCGCGTGCGCATACCCGCTGCGGTTGGCCATCGTGCCGAGCACCACGACGTAGCGGGTGCCCGCCCAGTGGATCGGCGGCACGCTCGGCGCGGCGGCCGGCGCGACGGACACCGAAGGCAGCGGCGTGCTCGAGGTCGGCGGAGGCGCGGTGCCTCGAGGCGCAGGCGCGGGCGCGGTTGCGTGCACGCGGGCCTCGATCGCCGTCACCGCGCGCGCGGCCGCGTCGCGCACCTGCCGCTCCGGATCGCGTGTGAGCGAGCGCAAGGCCCCGAGCTGCGTCACGCCGCCGATGCGCGCGAGGCCCTCGGCCGCCGCCGCGCGCACGGCGGGGCTCTCGTCCCGCAGCGCGGTCGCGAGCGGCGCGGCCATCGTCGGATCCGCGCTCCCGCCGAGCGCGAGCGCCGCGCGCGTGCGGGCGCGGAAGTCGCGGCTCTCCTGGAGCACACGCACCACCGCCGCGCGATCGGAGAGCTGCCCGTGCGCGGGCGCGAGCGCACCGAAGCCGCACGCGAGCGCGAGCACGATCGCGAGGAGCGCTCCCGTCAGGGTTCGCTCTCGGCGAGGCGGCGGCACGCCCGGCCCGACCGGTGTTGAAGACCCGATCGGTGGTGAAGGGGAGAAAGACACGAACTTCCTCGCAGCTCCGCGGCTCTCGGGTCCGGCGATGCCGACCGATCGAGACTCGACTGTCGCCAAGGACGGGGGCTTCGTCAACGGGGCCCGGGCACCTTCGACGCGCGCGCCTCGCGACGCTTCACGAAGTCGCTGCCAGCAGCGCCCGGGAGGCTCGGTCCCGCGCCGGCGGGCGAGGCACGCCGCGATCTCGCACGCTCAGTGGCCAGCGCCGGAGGCCACCGCGGCGCGGATCGCCTCCGCCGAGGCGGCGCTCATCGGGGCCGTGAGCGCGGCCCCGCCCACGAGGAGCCGCACCACACGCACCCGACCTCGTGGCAGCTCGGCCGAGCGCCGCACCTCGAAGCGCACCGTGCTCGCACCGCTCGCGTCGAGCGCCGCACGCAGGCGCTGCGTCAGATCCGCGAGCAACGCCTCGCTGCCCTCCGGCGCGCCCACGTCGATCACATGCGAGAAGGGCGCGTTCGCCACGAGCACGCGCCCGAGCTGCGCGATCGCGGGCTCGGAGGCCGGCGCGATCCCCGTGCGCGAGAAGGCGACGCTGCCCACCCACACGGGCGGCGCGACGCGCGCATCGACGGACTCGGGCGTCCGCTCGCCGCGCTCGCGCTCGCGCGTCCAGAGCGCGCGCCCGCCGCGGTCGGGGCAGCCATCGTCGTCGTTCACGCCGTTGATGGTCTCGGCTTCGTCGCGACAGGTGTCGCGCGTGTCCGGCACGCCGTCGTGGTCGTCGTCGAGGTCGATGCAGCCGTCCTCGTCCTCGTGACCATCGCGATCCTCGGCCTCGCCCCGGCAGCGATCGGCCGCGTCGGACACGCCGTCACCGTCGTCGTCGAGATCGGGGCAGCCGTCTGCGTCTTCGTGACCGTCGCGATCCTCGGCCTCGCTCCGGCACCGATCCGCCGCGTCGGGCACACCGTCGCCGTCGTCGTCGAGGTCCGGGCAACCATCGCCGTCCTCGTGCTCGTCGCGATCCTCGGCCGCCTGCGGGCAGGTGTCGTTCGCGTCCTCGAGCCCGTCGCCGTCCGCGTCGACGAACGGATCGGTGCAGCCGTCGTCGTCGAGGTCGCGTCCATCGGCGATCGCCTCGTTCGGGCAGCGATCGTCGAGGTCCGGGACGAGATCGTGATCGTTGTCCGGCTCGGGGCAGCCGTCGGTGTCCTCATTGTCGTCGACGTCCTCCGGCAACGTGACGCACGCGTCGTGATCGTCGTCGATGGCGTCGTGATCGCGATCGTGTACGCGCGGCGCCCACGAGATGGACGCGATGCCGCGCGCGAGCGGCGAGCCCGCGCCACCGACGAAGCCCGTGCCTCCCGCGAAGGTGAGCTCGACATCGCGGATCGCGTCGATGCGGAAGCCCAGCCGCCACTCCGCCGAGGTCGAGCCCGAGTCGCCGAACGCGTTCTCCGCGTCGGTCGTCACGTCGAGCTCGCCCAGGCCCACCACGTGATCGACGAAGAAGAGGGGCACCTGCACGGCGAGCGCGCCGAAGATCTGGTTGCGGAACGAGCTGCCGAAGAGCACCGGCTCCGCGAAGCGATGGCGGAACCCGAGGATGCCGCCCACGCCGATGTCCATCAGGTGGAAGTCGGCGATCATCGCGCCCTCCACCTGCGGCGCGCCCTCGCCGGCGAACGTGCCCTCGTGTCCGAAGGGCAGCGTGACCGCGGCCTGGAGCGCGATGCCTTCGCCCTCGTGGCGCTCGCGCTCGACGGTCGCGTCCTCGCCGAGCACGCGCACGCGCACCGCCACGCGCGGATCGCGGATCGCGGTGACCATGAGCGGCGCGCCACCGTCGATGCGCTCGGCCGCGCCGCTCTGCCAGAGCGCGACGGGCGCGTTCACGACGACGGCGATCTGTCCCAGGATGCCGAGCTGCAGGAAGAGGTTCCCGTCGAGTCGATCGGACACGATCTGACGCGGCGCGACGTTGACGATCAGCGGCTCGCGCGCGTAGCTCAGCGAGAGGCCGACGTTCCATCGCCACGGGCCCGGCGTGCGTGTGCCCGGCACCGTGAGGAAGCCATCGCCGTCCGGCGCGGGCGCATAGCGCTCGAGGTCGAAGTTGCGCTCCTGTGCCGCGGCGCCGTCGGCCACGCCGAACGACAAGGCGACCGTCGCACTGACCGAGGCAGCCGCGCGCGCGAGCGTCGGACCGAAGAGGAAACGAGCCATCGCGCGCGAGCATACATCGCGTGCGATCCCCACCGTCACCCGCTGCGCGCCGTGCGAGCCGACACCACGCGAGGTCCGACACCAGCGAGGTCCGACACCAGCGAGGTCCGACACCCTGCGAGGTCGCCTTCGGCTACCCGGCCGCCGGGCGCCCGTCGGTGAGGTCCGACACCACGCGGGGTCCTCTCGTCCGATCGGGCCTGGCGGAATTGCGCCGCCAGGCGCCCGCCAATCCGCCAGCGGAGGCTCGAATCTCCTGCATTTCGTGCGCTCGGGACCCGGATGATTCCTGCAGGTGGGGCTTCCACGCGCCGTTCCTTCATCCACGGCGCGTGGAGGAACGAAGGTCATGGGGCACCGCATCCGGCACTACGAACCGGGGATTCACTACTACGAGGTCGTCGCCAAGTGCTGCGGCGACGAGATGCTGTTCCGCCCAGATCCGATGGCCCTGGGCCTCATCGCCGTCGCCCTCCACAAGGCCTGCCAGGATCACCCGGAGATCCGCGTCGTCGCCTTCAACTTCCTCTCGAACCACTACCACCTGGTCGTCGCCGTCGTGGACGACCGAGACGCGCCGAAGATC
>JBILLJ010000227.1:0-10256 GCA_044376125.1 Sandaracinaceae bacterium | reverse complement strand
ATCCCGTCGCTTACTGCGTCCACGATGCGCTGCCGAAGCGCGACCGGTATCGGTGCCGTCATCCCGAAGATGGGATCAGACCCGATCGATCAACGCAAGGGGGCGCCGCTCTCAGACCCCGAGACGCTTGAGCAGGCCCGCGACCCGCGCACGCACGGCGTCGGTGGGGCTCGTCGCAGCGTTCGAGAGCGCCTCGGCGACCGCGGCGGTCGTGTCGTCGACCACGAGGCTCGCACGCTCCCCGACGCGGGCCCGCAGCGCCTCGGCGAGCGCGGCGTTGCAAGCGAACACCACACGAGCGCCGACGACGTTCGCGACGTCGACCAGGGCGGACAGCTCCGCGAGGCACGCTCCGGAGACGTCGCCATCGAGCTGCGCCACCACGACGATCGAACGCGCGTCGGCGTGCAGCAGCAGTGGGCCCAGCGCCTCGGAGGCGCCCGCGATCCAGTCGCCGTCGGCGCTTCCCTGGAGCACGTGCATCACCGTCCGTGGGGCGACCACGAACGGCCGCGTCACGCGCACGCGGGCATCGAGCTGCATCTCACGATCGCGCTCGAGGAGGGCACGCGTGTAGCCCTCGAGGACGAGACCACGAAGGCCCTGTCGATCCGCAGTCGAGAGCGTGTCACTGACCACCGCGAGCAGGGCTTCGACCACCGCCGCGAGCTCGACGGCGGACGCGCCGAGCTCGGCGCTTCGCCGGCCGAGGAGCCCAGCGAGCGCGAGCGCCTCGCGGACTCCCACCGGATCGGCCGCACGAGCGAACGCGTCGAGCACGGTCGCGGCCTCGGTGATCAGCTCCGAGCGCCGCGGCGGATCGATCGGGAACGGAGCGAGACGATCGAGGCTCTCGACGAACGCCTCCGCACGAAGCGTGAGCGCACGGTCGGCAGCGGGCCGTTCGGCGAGCTCGGGCGAGGTGTACAGCTCTCCTTCCATCGGCCGCGAGATCGTAGCGAGAGCGAGGCACGGGTGCGAGATCCCGGCCGCCTGCCAGAAAGCGGACGCGCGCTCGATCCCCGTGTTATCCGCGACTCGGGCGAGCCATCGCTCGCTCCAGCGCGGAGGCGTCATGGCCACGGTCGTTCAGAAGTACGGAGGCAGCTCGGTCGCGGACGTCGAGAAGCTCGGGCGCGTCGCGGACAAGGTCGTGGCCGCGCGCCGCGAGGGCGACTCGGTCGTCGTGGTGGTCTCCGCGATGGGGAAGACGACGGACCAGCTGCTGGCGCTCGCCAAGCAGGTCGATCCGAACCCTCCGCGTCGCGAGCTCGACATGCTGCTCACGACGGGCGAGCGCGTCTCGATGGCGCTGCTCGCGATGGCCATCCAGAAGCGCGGTCACGAGGCGATCTCGTTCACCGGATCGCAGAGCGGGATCATCACCAACGATCGACACTTCGACGCGCGCATCCTCGAGGTGCGACCGCACCGCATCGAGGACGAGCTCGCGCGCGGGAAGATCGTGATCGTCGCCGGCTACCAGGGCATGAGCTATCGCCGCGAGATCACGACGCTCGGTCGAGGGGGCAGCGACACGACGGCGATCGCCCTCGCGGCGGCGCTCTCTGCAGAGCGGGCCGAGATCTACAGCGACGTGGACGGCGTCTACAGCGCCGACCCGAGGGTCGTGCCGGAAGCCAAGCACCTGCCCGAGCTCACGTACGAAGCCATGCAGGAGATGGCCGACGTCGGAGCGAAGGTCTTGAACGCGACGGCGGTCGAGTTCGCCAAGCGCGCCAAGATCGCGATCCACGCGCGCAGCACGTTCGAGCCGGGACGTGAGACCGTCGTTCGCGACGAGACGGGACGAGACGCGCGGAGCGTCGTCGGACAGCGCGGCGTGGTCTTGCTCTCGACGCGTGGCCCGCGCGCCCTCTCGCGCGCGACGAGCCTGCTCGCGGAGGCGTCCGTTCCGACCCGCGACGTCGAGGGTCGCGGTGCGGATCTCGACGCGACGATGACGGTCGCCACCGCGCTCACACCCGACTGGGACGCGGTTCGAGGCCGCCTCGTCGACGAGCTCGGCGCGGAGGTTCGGCTCGAGAACGGGCTGGCCGCGGCGTCGGTGGTGGGCGTCGACCCGGGGGACGTCGGGCTCGCGATCGAGACGGCGCGGGACCTCGGGGTCGTCCCGAGGAGCGTGGCCGCGAGCGGCTCTCGCGTGTCACTCGTCGTCGAGGAAGGCTCGCTCGACGGCCTCGTGCGCGCACTTCACGCACGCCTCGTGGGATGAACGTCGCGCCTCGGGGCCCGGGGGCGCGCCTGCGACACGGACCGAACGCGTGTCACGGGGTCGGGGCCCGCGCGGCTATAGTCACGACATGACCAGCACCGTGCTCGTCGTCGACGACGAGAAGAACATCCGCCGCACGATCCGCATGGTGCTCGAGGGCGAGGACATCGAGGTCCTCGAAGCCGGCAGCGCGGAGGAGGCCCTCTCGACGGTGGAGAGCGAGGACCTCGACGCGGTCATCCTCGACGTGCGCCTGCCCGGCATGACGGGCGTCGATGCGCTCAAGAAGCTCCGCGCACAGAAGGAGCTGGTGCCCGTGGTGATGATCTCGGGTCACGCGTCGATCGCCGAGGCCGTCGAGGCGGTGCTCCAGGGCGCGACCGACTTCCTCGAGAAGCCGCTCGATCGCGACCGCCTCCTCGTCAGCGTGCGCAACGCGCTCCGCACCGGCTCGCTCGAGAAGGAGGTGCGGGCGCTCAAGCGCAACGCGCGCAAGCGCTACGAGATGGTCGGGGACAGCGCCGTGATGAAGCGCCTCTTCTCGGAGATCGAGAAGGTCGCTCCGACCAAGGGCCGGGTCCTCATCACGGGCGAGAGCGGCACGGGCAAGGAGCTCATCGCCCGCGCGATCCACCGGCTCTCGCCGCGCGCGGAGAAGCCCTTCGTCAAGGTGAACTGCGCGGCGATCCCCGCGGAGCTGATCGAGAGCGAGCTCTTCGGTCACGAGCGCGGCTCGTTCACCGGCGCGATCGGCAAGAAGAAGGGTCTCTTCGAGGTCGCCCACACCGGGACGCTCTTCCTCGACGAGATCGGCGACATGGCCCCGAACGCGCAGGCCAAGGTGCTGCGTGCGCTCCAGAGCGGCGAGATCACCCGCGTGGGCGGCGAGCAGACGATCGCCGTCGACGTGCGCGTCGTCGCGGCCACCAACAAGGATCTCGAGGCCGCCGTGAGCGCGGGTGAGTTCCGCGAGGATCTCTTCTTCCGCCTCAACGTGATCCCGATGCGCAGCCCCTCGCTCCGCGAGCGGCCCGAGGACGTTCCTCTTCTCGCGAAGGCGTTCCTGATCGAGTTCTGCGAGGAGAACGGCATGCGCCCCAAGCCCTTCGAGGCCGACGTGCTCGAGGCGCTCTCGGAGCGGAGCTGGCCGGGCAACGTGCGCGAGCTCCGCAACGTGGTCGAGCGCATGGCCATCCTCAGCGACGAGGCGATCACGCTCGACGACCTGCCCGAGCTGCCGCGGCGAGAGATGAAGGCTGCCGAGAACGCCGCCGCCCTGCCCGCCCCTCTCCAGGGCGAGAGCGGTCCGCGCGAGACGCTGCGCGAGTACCGCGAGCGCGCAGAGCGCCAGTTCGTGATCGACACGCTCGAGAAGCTCGACTGGAACATCTCGCGCGCGGCCGTGGTGCTCGGCGTCGAGCGCACCAACCTCCACAAGAAGATGCGCTCGCTCGGCATCAAGCGAGAAGGCACGGGCTGAGGAACCGGTCGGATCGCTGTTCCGGGAGCGCCCGGCGTGGTTCGGCGCCGTCTGACGCCGCGCGCGGCTCGTCTCAGCCCTGGATGTTGAGGCGCTTCATCTTGCGCCAGAGCGTCGTGCCCGAGAGGCCGAGCACCTCGGCGGCCTTCTCCTTGTTGCCTTCGACCTCGCGCAGGACCTTGGCGATCGCCTCGCGCTCCGCGTCGTCCACCACCTCGGTGAGGCGGCGCCCGGCGACGCTGCCGGGCGTCGGCGTCACGCGCTGCTGGATCTCGGGCGGCACGATGTCGTCGAGGCGGATGCGACCATCGACCGCGAGCGCCACGCCTTGCTCGATCATGTTCTCGAGCTCGCGGATGTTGCCGGGGAAGTCGTAGCGCACGAGGTAGTCGATCACGCCCTCGCCGAGCTCGACACGGCGCCGCATCTTGCGCGCGTACTTGTCGACGAAGTGCTCGACCAGGAGCGGGATGTCCTCGCGACGCTCGCGGAGCGGGGGGAGAACGAAGCGCGCGACGTTGAGGCGGTAGTAGAGGTCGAGGCGGAAGCGCTTGTCGGCGATCGCCTCCTGCAGATCCTGGTTCGTCGCCGCGATGATCCGCACGTCGACCGTCACGGCCTTGTTGTCGCCGAGGCGGCGGATCTCGCCTTCCTGGATCGCGCGCAGCAGCTTCGCCTGGAAGGCCGGCTGCGTCTCCGCGATCTCGTCGAAGAAGAACGTGCCGCCGTTGGCCTCCTCGAAGAGACCGCGGCGCGCGGTGACCGCGCCGGTGTACGCCCCACGCACGTGGCCGAAGAGCTCGCTCTCGAGGAGCGTCTCGCTCACGGCGGCGCAGTTCACCGTGACGAAGGGCTTGTCGGCCCGCAGCGAGTTCGCGTGGATCGCGCGCGCCACGAGCTCCTTGCCCGTGCCGCTCTCACCCGTGATGAGCACGGTCGTGTCGGTCGGCGCGATGCGCACGATGCGAGCGAGCACGTCCCGGATCGCCGCGGAGCGGCCGATGATGTTGGAGAAGCCGTAGCGCTCGCGGAAGCTCGCCGTCATCGCGCTCATCGCGCCCGCGAGCTTTCGCTTCTCGATCGCGCGCTCGATCTTCACGAGCAGCTCTTCTTCGGCGAAGGGCTTCTGGATGTAGTCGTACGCGCCGATGCGCATGGCCTCGACGGCACTCTCGATCGTGCCGTACGCCGTCATGACCAGCACCTCGGTCATGGGCGTCGTCTCCTTCACGTGGCGCAGGACGTCGAGGCCGTCCTTGCCGGCCATGCGGAGGTCGGTGAGGACGAGATCGAACGCGTCGCCGTCGACGCGCTGACAGGCCTCGTCACCGTCGGCAGCCTCGGTCACCTCGTGGCCCGCACCTCGCAGCATGAGCGAGAGCGTGGTGCGCATGTTCCGCTGGTCGTCGACGACGAGGATCTTCGCCATGGTCCCGGGGCATAGTCGCAAGCTCGGCGCACACGAGCAACCTCGGCTCGTGCATTCGAGCGGTTAGTGATCGTCTCCCGGATCGAGCGGAAGCGAAGGCCGTCCACCGCCGCTCGACGAGGTCGCGGACGCGGCTCGCTCGAGGGTCTCGCGGAGCCTCTCGATCTCTTCGGTCCGATCCTGCGAGACCTTGAGCGCGAAGCCGGCGAGCACGAGCGCGACGAGCGCGACGCTGAGCGCAAGGAGCGCGAGCAGACGAGTCGTGCGATCGCTCATCGGGTCTCGCGCACGGGCTGCTCGACGTACGTGGTGCTCCGAACGCGAACCGTCGTCGGCGCGCCCACGAACGTGCCTGTGGCGGCACCGAGGCGCCACTCCGCGCCTGACTCGCGAAGGGTCAGGACGGGGGTGATCTCGTAGATGCCGGGTTCCTCGAACCTCCCGCAGTACGAGGTGCCATCGAGGGCGAACGCGACGCCACGGCTCGAGCTCAGGCGGGCGAAGAAATCGGGCAGCGCTCGCCCCGCGTACGGCGGGAGCGCGCACTCGATGCGACCTCCGCTCGGCGTCACGACGCGAAACGAGACGTGCTCCGGCCGCACGAACGCACGCACGGGCCCGCCCGATCCAGCGACCACTCGCACGCGCAGCGTGGGGCGCCCACCGCGGATCGTGTCCGCGGGCGCGATCGAGATCGCGATCGGGCCGACGGGCGCTTCCGGGCGCGGAGGCGGGCGAAACGACGAGACGACGGGCGCCAGCGAACGCACGCTCGTGCTCCTCGTCCGAGCGACCCACGCACCGCGAGCGCGACCTGCATCGAAGTGGAAGGTCACCTCGCGTGCGCCCTCGAGGGCGGCGAGCGCGCGGCCCCAGCAGAGCTCGCGGAGGTCGAGCCACTCGGACCACCGCTCGCCCGGCGCGAGGGCGCGGACACGGCTCTCCGGGCGCGGCCGAACGCTCGAGGCGCAGCTCGCTCGACGGTTGCGCGCGTCGCGGATCTCGACGCGGAGGAACCGGCGATCGGCCGCGATCTCCACGGTCTCGCGTGCCTCGACGCTCAGCGTGACGCGGTATCCGGTGGTCGGCGTCACCGTCAGCGTCGCGGGCGGCGGCGGTGGAACGCGACGCTGTGCGCCGACGGGGAGCGCGAGCCCCCCGACGCAGAGCGCGACGAGAAGGAGCACCGAGAGCGTCGAGCGAACCGTCCTCATCGAACCCTCGCGAGCGTGGGCTCGATGGCGCCCACGACGGCGTCTCTCAGCTCGGGCGCGAAGCACAGCCGTGGTCGCACGATGCGCTGGTTGCGAAGCTTCTCGAGCGCGAACGACATGTCGCCGAGACGCTGCGGAGCGTGGTGACGAAGCACCACCCAGAGCCCCGCGTCGGGCGCATCGTCGTGGTAGGGCACGTCGTCGGCGACGTCGAGCCACACGTAGAGATCGGGGTCGAGCCCCGCGCGAGCGGCCACGTCACGGGCCCGCGCGTGCGCCTCGTGCCAGCTCGCCTCGTTCTCCGGGTGCGCGGTCTCGTCGGCCGAGACGGGCAGCGGCACCGTCTTGGGGAGCACGCGGTTGCGGAAGCGGCGCGCGAGATCCGCGAGCACGCGATCGTCGTCCTTCTCACAGGCCGCGAGCGCCGTCGAGAGCACGGCGTCGTCGAGCTCGAGGTAGTCGTCGAGCGAAGGGACCTCGCCGAGCGCAGCGCGTCGGAGCGCGACGGGCACGGACGCCGCGGCGCGCGCCCCCTCTCGCACCGCGGTGCGAATGCGCCGCAGGATCGCGCGCACGAGGCTCTCGGCCGCGCGCGTCGCTTTGTGGTGATAGACCTGCTGGTACATGAAGTGACGCGCGAGGAAAAAGCCCTCGATGGGAGGCAGCCCCTTGCGCCCTTCGATCGCGAGCACCGTGCGCTTGTCGCCCTCGGCGGTCGCGATCTCGCCGAACGTGAGCGCGCGGAGGAGCCAGTCGAGGTCGTAGATGCCGTAGCGCACGCCGGTCATGTGGCTGTCGCGCAGGAGGTAGTCGCAACGATCGACGTCGAGCACGCTCGAGATCGTCGAGGCGAGCCAGGGCAGCTCGTGCCGGCCGGTGATGAGGTCCGCGACACGCGCCGGCATCTCCGGATCGAAGCTGGCGAGCGCGCGGTGCACGTCGGTCGAGGGATCGAGGAGCACCGTGACGGTCCACTCCTCGTGCGGGCGCGCGTCGGGGACGACCTCCTCGAAGAGGTGCGAGAACGGGCCGTGTCCGAGATCGTGCAGCAGCGCCGCCGCGAAGGCGTCGCGCGCTCGTTGCGCATCGAGACGTTGCTCGGGGGGCAGCTCGCCCATGACGTGCGCGATGCGGGCCTGGAGGCGCGACATCACGTGCGCCGCTCCGACGGCATGAGCGAAGCGCGAGTGCTCGGCGCCGGGGAACACGAGGGACGTCAGGCCGAGCTGCCGGACGCGGCGCAGGCGTTGCACCTCGCGCGTGTCGAGGAGCGCGAGCGCGAGGCGCTCCTCGTCGCCCTCGAACGCGACGAGACCATGCACGGGATCGCGGAGAATCACGGGCCGTGCGTTAGCACGGCGCGTGCGCTCGGCGCATGCGACGGCTCGTGGCGCCGGGGCTCGCTGCGCTACAACCCGGCGTCATGCGCGACCTCCGCCCTCGCCTCCTCGCCGCGCTCGCAGCGCTGCTCGCCCTCGCCTCTCTCTCGCCCGGACGCGCGCAGACCACGGGTCTGTCGAGCACGCTCACCACGCTCGTCGGCGAGGCCGGGCTCGGCGAGCAGGTGTCGATCACGGTCGCGGACGCGATCTCGGGCAGCCGTCTCTTCGAGCACCACCCCGATCTCCAGCTGAATCCGGCGTCGAACCAGAAGCTCGTGACCGCCGCCGCGGCGCTCTCCATCCTCGGCGCCGAGACGCGCTTTCGCACGGGGCTCTACGGGCGCGTCGAAGGCAACGCGGTGACCGGTGGCCTCGTCCTGCGTGGCATGGGCGATCCCTCGCTCCACCAGAGCGACCTCGCCGAGCTCGCGCGCGACCTCGAGCGTCGTGGTGTGCGCAGCGTGGACGAGATCGTCGTGGACGCGACGTACTTCGATGCGCAGATGCTGCCGCCTGCGTTCGATCAACAGCCCAACGAGGTCGCGCCGTTCCGCGCCGCCACGGGCGCGATCTCCGTCGACGTCAACGCGTACGTGCTGCGCGTGCGCCCCGGCGACACGGTCGGCGCGCCCGCGCGGGTCGACGTCGATGGCGATGGGTACTTCCGCATCGAGAGCCAGATCACCACGAGCGAGGGCGGCGCGCCCAATGTCATCGCCGATCAGCGCGCGGATGGCGCACAGCTCCGCCTGACGCTGCGCGGCTCCGTCCCGCTCGGCTCCGCGCAGCTGTCGTACCGGCGACGCGTGGAGAACCCGGTGGCCTGGTCGGGACATCTCCTGCACGACGCGCTCGTCGACACGGGCATCCGTGTGAGTGGTGGTGTGCGCATCGCATCGACGCCGAGCGACGCGCCGCTCCTCGCGATGCACCAGTCGAGGCCGCTCGCCGAGCTCGTCACCGCGCTCGGCAAGCAGAGCGACAACTTCGTGGCGGAGATGCTGTTCCGCGATCTCGGCGCCGAGCGACACCGGCCAGGTCGGGTCGAGGACTCCATCGCCGCCGTGCGCGCCTACCTCGCCGACGCGCGCGTGGAAGGTGAGCCCGCGATCGTGAACGGCTCGGGTCTCTTCCAGGGCAACCGCATCTCGTCGGCGCAGCTCACGCGCGTGCTGGTGCACGCCTACAACACGCCCAGCATCTCGAGCGAGTACGTCTCGCATCTCGCGATCGGTGGCGTGGACGGCACGCTCGAGCGGCGCCTCCACGATCTGCCGGCTCCGCGCGTCGTGCGGGCGAAGACAGGAACGCTGGACGACGCGATCGCGCTCTCCGGCTACGTGCTCGGGCCGACCCCTGCACGCACGTACGCCTTCAGCGTGCTGGTGAACGGGGCGCGTGGGCGGCAAGGCGCCGCCAGGACGCTCGCCGACGCGATCGCGCGCGCGTGCGCCGAGGATCTCTGGCACGGCGCCGCGCGCTGACCGAGCTCCGGGCTCTCCGAGCCTGCGCTGACCGAGCGCCAAGCGGCCGAAACGAGTGCAGGGATGAAAGGCGAAGCCTTCATCCCTGCAATGGCGAGCGTGCCTGGTGCGGCGGCGATCCCCGCGGCGCTCACTCCTTGATCTGGCGACGGATCTTCGCGAGCGCCTGCTCCTGCAGCTGGCGGATGCGCTCGCGCGAGAGGTTGTACTTGTCGCCGATCTCCTTGAGCGTGAGCTCGTCCTCGTCGTCGAGGCCGAAGCGCCAGCGCAGGATGCGCGCCTCCATCGGCGAGAGCGTGTCGAGCAGCCGGCGAACCTCGTCGCTCCAGGTCTTGGAGACGAGCTGCTCGTACGGCGTCGGCACGTTCTCCTGCTCGAGGAAGTCGATGAACTTGCGGCCGTCCTCGTCGTTGACGGGACGATCGAGCGAGAACGGCGTCTCGGCCCAGTAGCCCTTGATCTTCTCGAGCTTCTCGGCCGCGATGCCGGTCTCCTTCTCGAGCTCTTCCGGCGTCGGCTCCTGGCCCGTACGCGTCGCGATCGCCTGCGTGGCGCGCGCGACGCGGTTGTACGTGTCGAGCATGTGCACGGGGATGCGTACTGCGCGGCCCTTGTCCGCGAGGGCGCGGCTGATGGCGTGACGGATCCACCACGACGCGTACGTGCTGAAGCGGTAGCCGCGGTTGTGATCGAAGCGCTCCACGGCCTTCATGAGGCCGATGTTGCCCTCCTGGATCAGATCGATGAGCGGCAGACGGCCACGGTTGTAGCGGCGCGCGATGGAGACCACGAGGCGCAGGTTCGCGGCGACGAAGCGGTTCTTCGACTCCTGCTGGAGCGTGCGCGCTCGCTCGACGCCCTCGAGGTACTTGCGGAAGGCCGGCGTGATCTGCACGCCCTCGGCGACCAAATCACGATCGACCGCGAGCTCCCCCGCGACGCGATGCACGGCACGGTCGGACTCGTTGACGAAGATGCGATCCGAGTCGAGCGCGCGGAGCTTCGTCGCGAGCGCCAGGGCGAGCTCGTCC
>JBILLJ010000349.1:0-2686 GCA_044376125.1 Sandaracinaceae bacterium | reverse complement strand
CGCCCACGAGACGCTTCAGCGGCATGCGAGCCTCTCCCGCCCCGGCCGCGACCCCCGCTCGACCTCGATGAGCGCCTCCGAGACCATCGAACGGGTGGTTCATGGAGACGCCGACGTTCAGATCGGGAAACCGAGGCGCCGTTTATCCGGACTACGCTCCGACCGGATCGCGCTCTATTCCGGGGCTCCGGACGGCTTGATCGAGCGTGCCGAGGGGCGCTATCGCATCGTCGACAGCGTGCCCCTCGCGTCTTGACGTTCAGCGCCGTCGCCCTGCCGCGGCCAGCGCGATGCCGATGGCGACCAAGATCGACCAAGCGCTCGCTCCCCGCGGAGATGCGGTGCGACACGTGCAGCCGCTGCCGGCAAAGGCCCCCGGGGCGCCTGCGTCGATGTCGCCGCCCGCATCGCGGGTGCTCGAGCCGGCGTCTTCGGCGTTGCGGCCCGTATCGGGCAGCGGACCCGCGTCCACCATGGGCGCGACGGCGGCGTCGTTCCCAGGCAGCCCCGCGTCCGCGCTCATGGCGGCATCGTCCGCAGGAACGTTCGCATCAGGCCCGAAGACGGCGGCGTCGACCGCCGTGAACGCATCGCTCAACCTGGGATCGGGGATGCACTCGTGGTCGATCCCGCAGACCGTCCCAGCCTCGCAGTCTTCGTCGCGCGTACAGCACGCCGGGTCGGTGGGCAGCGTCGCGCAGGCGCGCGCGCTCTCGATGCACTCCACCGGGGTGCACACGTCCGCCACACATGGGGAGGCGACGACGTCAGGCACGCACCGACCCGCACGACAGGACCCAGGGCCCGGGCCGTTGCAGAAGAGCTCGTCGTCCCCGCACCGGAGGCCTGCTGCGGCGTCATCGGGGAGACACCACGGGTGACAGCAGCTGGCGCCGGCGAAGCCGGGGACGAAGGGAATGGAGGTGTTGTCGCACGCTTCGCCTGCGGTCAGATCTCCGTCGCCGCACGTGACGCCGGTGACCCAGATGTGCGAGATGCCGATGTCTTCCTCGGGGAGCATGCCGCCGGAGGTCCCTGGAGGTCCGAACAGAACCGCGAGGCAGAACTCGCTTCCGGTGGCGATCGTCGTCCCCTCGTCGTGGATGACATTGCTGAAGTTTACCCAGCCGGGCGTGCGGTTCGAGGTGACCGACGAGCTGGCGCTGACGACTCCGAAGTCGACGGTGCACCCCGGAAGGACCACGGCCTCGAAGCGCCTGGTGCGCGCATCGACGTTGCGCTCCGCGCCGGCGAAGCCCCAGTGGAGCCCCACGATCGGAGCTCCGGTGTTGTTGCGGAGCTTCCAGACGAAGCCGATCGACTCGCTCGGAGCTCCCTGAACACCGAGGAGGCGCTCACTCAGGCCCGTGTCGAACGCGTAGATCCCACTCTCGCTGCCGCTGGTGGCGACTCCGCGCGCGCATGCGCCCGTGGTGCAGGTCGCACCGAACATGACGCTGCCCATCGGAAGCCTGCGGACCGACCACTCGTCCGAGTCGAGCTGTCCAGCCGCCGGAGTGGGGGCGAACCCGCTGCCTCGGAACGCCTCGAACCGCTGTTCCTGGAAGCTGCCGGTGAACGAACGTTGTGCCTGCGCGGGGCTGGCCGCATAGAGACAAGCCCACACGACGAGGAACCCCACGACCCCACGATTGATTTGAAGCATCCCCCTTGGTCGCACGGGTCGAGCACTTCATTCAAGGCCCCCCGGGCGAGCCCACGGCGCCCCCTGATTCCGGGCGAGATCGAGGGTTGTCGGGCCGCCTCGGCCAGAAGAGGGAACACCGAGCGCGACCCGTCCTACATTGTCGAGCCGTGTCCCTCGCGCCCACACCCGTCGATGTCGAGGAGCTCTTCGCGTACGCGCGCACCACGCCCAGCGCTCGTCGCGGCAGCGATCGGGAGGTCGTGACGGTCGCGGGCCGCACCCCCCGCCGGCCGGCGCTGCGTGTGGCGCGAGCCCCTGGCACCGCGCTGGGTCGCCGGCTCGCCGAGCTCGGCCTGATCGAGCCCGCGGTGGCGGCGGCGTTCGAGGGTGAAGCACAGGATGCGGCCGGGCTGCTCGCGCGCGCGGAACGGGTCTTGCGCATCGAGACCGAGGTGCCGAGCGGTCACGTGCGGGCCGACCACGTGGCGGCACAGCTCGCCGCGCTCGCGGGCGCCGAGCTCCGCACGGCGAGCTTCGAGCAGATCGCGCTCGATTCGGATCCCGAAGCGGTGGAGGACACGACCGCGTCGTGCGAGCGCGCGGCGGACGATGGCAATGACCCGGCCCGCATCTCCGCGCTGCCGGACGAGCCCTTCATCCCCGCGGATGCAGCCGTGCTGGGGTTGTGTCGGCTCCGGGCGCACGCGGGGCTCTGCACGTGGGAGATCCTGGCGATCGATCGCGGACCCTGGCTCGACCTCCCGGCGATCCTCGGCCTCCTGAACAGTGTGCTGCGCCACGCGCAGAGCCCCATCCGCTTCGTCGTGCTCCGCGGACACGACGCGACCGCCCGCGTGCTCGCGGCCCATACCGACCCCATCGAGGCCGCCGTCGGCGAGGGCCTCATCGAGCTCGAGGGCCCTCATCCGCCGCCAGGCCGCCGCCAGCCCGCCAGCTGACGCGCGAATTCTTCGAGGTTCTGCGCCTCGAGGACCGTATCGGCGCTTGCCTGCCGGCGCGGCGTGCCTCCCCGCCCTG
>JBILLJ010000348.1:0-2687 GCA_044376125.1 Sandaracinaceae bacterium | reverse complement strand
GTGCGAAGCGAAGCGTTCAGAGCACGACGGTCAGCCCATGGGGGGCGGAGCGACATGCGAAGTCGGAGAAGACGTCGACGAGGCCAAGGGCGTTCGCGGGTACGCGTTCACGGGTCGTAGCGTAGTTGATCGTGCGGACGGACACAGTGCGGGGATCGACGGGGGGTTCCTGACGTGATCTTCTCAGCTCGTGAGCTTGGCGAAGCGATTGGCGCGCATGGAGCGAGAGCTCGCGGAACTGCGAGCCGCCGTCGCGTCGCGCGATGCCACGATCGCGAAGCAGGAAGCGCGCATCGCCGAGCTGGAGCGAGAGCTCGGCAAGAACTCCCGCAACTCCAGCAAGCCGCCCTCGACGGACAGTCCCGAGGACAAGGAAGAGCGGCCTGCGCGCAAGCCGAGCGAGCGGAAGCCGGGTGGGCAGTTGGGGCACAAGGGGACGCAGCGCACGCTGTTGCCGCCGGACCGAGTGACGCGCACACGCCCGCACTTCCCGTGTCGCTGCGGCAACCCCGACTGCCGAGCCGAGCTTCCGAAGACGCCTGCCGGCGAGCCGCTGCGCGAACAGACGATCGAAGTGCCGAAGATCGTGCCCGACGTGACCGAGGATCAGTGGCACTCCGTGCGCTGTCCCAAGTGTCAGCACGTCACGCAGGCCAAGCCCAAGGGTCGGCAGCGCGGGATGTGCGGTCCGAACCTGATCGCCATCCTCTCGCTCCTCGTCGGCGTCTACCACCTGAGCCGCAGACAGGCGGCACGATGCGTCGGAGACCTGCTCGGAGTCGAGCTCTCGGTTGGCTTGGTCAGCAAGCTCGAGAAGAAGGTCGGCGCCATGCTCAAGCCTGCTCACGACGAAGCCGCCCGGGCGGTTCAGGATGCGACCACGAAGAACCTCGACGCGACGCCATGGCTTCGCGACGGCGTAAGCGAGACGCTGTGGGTGATCGCCAGCAAGACGGCGGTGGTCTTCCACATCGTGTCGAATGGCTCGCAGGCCCTGCTCGAGCCGCTCATGGGCGCTCTCAAGGGCATCCTGATGTCGGACCGAGGCTCTCAGTTCGGGTTCTGGGCGATGGCGCGTCGGCAGATCTGCTGGGCTCACCTCAGCCGCAAGTTCGTCGCGTACGGCGACGACAGAGACCCCCGAGCGCGAGAGGCCGCAGGAAAACTCCTCCTGCTCACACAAGCCATGTTCTCTGCGTGGCACAGGGTCCGCGACGGAACGGACACGCGAGAGACGTTTCAGGTGTTCGTCGAGAACTTGCGTCCGGTCTTCGAGGGGCACCTCGAGGGCCTGGAGGCGTTGGGCATCAGGGGAGTCAGCGGCTCCTGCACCGACATTCTCAAGCACCGCGCCGCCCTGTGGACCTTTGCCTACGAGCTCGACGTGGAACCGACGAACAACCATGCCGAGCAACTCGTCCGCGCATTCGTCCTCTGGCGGAAGAAGACCTTTGGCAGCAGGAGCGAGCACGGGGACCGCTTCGCCGAGCGCATCATGACCGTCGTCGAGACTTGTCGGAAGACCGACCGTCACGTGCTCACGTTCCTCCGCGACACGATCGAGGCCTCGCTACGCGGCAAGTCCGCCCCCTCTCTCATGCTGAACCCGTGAACGGGTACTCTCGAAGGTTGGACTATCCAGGTCCGCTCGCGGTGGATCTCCTGTCCACGGAATGCGTGTGCCTGCGGAAGGTGAAGTGACAGGCTGGTTTATTTGGGCAGGCGAGTACAGCGACGCAGACGACTTCTTTGAACCGGTTCACGTGCTGCACCTTGCGGAAGTGTGCCCAGTCGCCGTTCCTTTTCTGGACTTGCCCCCCGGCTGGCGCTTTGTGGCGGATGAGCATGGCTATATGGATGTTTGGTTTGACTCAGCACTTCTGTCTTGGGGTGCCTGAGTTCAGCGTGAGCGGTGTCGGAGCTTGGTTTGGGAGACCGGCGGGGAGGGGCGGTGTGCAGGGATCGTTCGTCCCTGGACAGGAGCGTGTGAGCGCCTGAGCGGCGCTGAGTGCCACCAAGACCGTGCCGCGGACTCGACCAGAGACAGGCCGCGACGGAAGCGCCTCTGCCCCGCTCGGCCTCGTGGTCGGCGGGTACACGTCTCCCGTCGCGGGGCGCGACAGGGGCAGTCTCGGGATCGGATCGACTGGCTACGGGGGAGTCGGCACCTCCCAGGGCCAGGGCGCGAACGTGCCGGCGGGGAACACGCCGAGCTTGCCAGTCTTGCGGAACTTGGCCGAGGCCACCCGGTAGACCTCGAGCATGTCCGAGTAGGACGTCCGATTGGCGCTCCGCTTGATGGGGTCACTCCCGGTGTTGCAACTCCTCGAAAACACTGGGCTGCTGGGCGCCTGTCGACGTGATGCCGTTTTTGCCCGGTTTCGCGGGGTTCCCGTGGCCGCCCGGAGGAGCTCGGGTCACGAGGGTGTGGCGCGAGGACCAGGGCGCGAACGTGCCGGCGAGGAAAACATCGAGCTTGCCAGTCTTGCGGAACTTGGCTGAGGCCACCTGGTTGAGCTCGAGCATGTCCGAGTAGGACGTCCGATAGGCCTCCACGGCCTCCGGCGAGCCGTACGCCCACGGTCGGACGAGGTGGTCGGACGAGGGCAGGCGGGGGACGAGCCCCCGCCCTACATCTCGGTGGGCGACGAGCGCGGCAACGCGATCTGGACTGCGCGACAGATGGC
>JBILLJ010000107.1:0-32882 GCA_044376125.1 Sandaracinaceae bacterium | reverse complement strand
ACGCGGAGCGTCCGGCAGGTCCGCGGGGAGATGCTCGCGACGTACGCGTCAGGTTCGCGCCGCGACGCAGCAGAGGCCGTGGCGCTCGTCGCGTGTCGGTCAACTGACGCCGTGGCGCATGTCGCATCTCGCGTCTCGCGTGATCGCGAGGTTCGTGTGCTCGCGACTCCCCTCGGGCCTGCCGGGCGCTTTCGCGTCGGCGTCGTCGCGATTCGCGAGGCGCTCGTGCTCGGCAACGGTGCTCGCCCGCCCTTCGGCCTCTTCGTGCATGGCCAGCGAGCGTCACGTGCTCGCAGGCCTCCTCGAGGGCCTCGCGGAGCGTCCGGCAGGTCCGCGGGGAGATCTCGCGACGTACACATCTGGCTCGCGCCGCGACGCCGCAGAGGTCGTGGCGCATCTCGCGTCTCGCGTGATCGCGAGGTTCGTGTGCTCGCGACTCCCCTCGGGCCTGCCGAGCGCATTCGCGGACACGCGATCGCGAGCCGCAAGGCTCACGTGCTCGGTGACCGTGCTGGCCCAGCTCCCCGCGACTCCGTGCATGGCCAGCGAGCGTCACGTGCTCGCAGGCTTTCCCGACGGCGACGCGGAGCGTCCGGCAGGTCCGCGGGGAGATGCTCGCGACGTACGCGTCAGGTTCGCGCCGCGACGCAGCAGAGGCCGTGGCGCTCGTCGCGTGTCGGTCAACTGACGCCGTGGCGCATGTCGCATGTCGCGTCTCGTGTGGTCGCGAGGTTCGTGTGCTCGCGACTCCCCTCGGACCTGCCAGGCGCTCTCGCGTCGGCGTCGTCGCGATTCGCGAGGCGCTCGTGCTCGGCGACGGTGCTCGCCCGCCCTTCGGCCTCTTCGTGCATGGCCAGCGAGCGTCACGTGCTCGCAGGCCTCTTGCTCGCCCGCGCGTCGGCCTCTTCGTCGATGGCCAGCGAGCGTGACGCGCTCACCAGCTTCTTCGACAGGTCAATGTGTTGCGCGGTCGAGGAGGGCGCGCGGGAGCACGTGCTGGGTGACGAGGCGATCGCGCGTCTGGGTCGCGAGCGTGCGCCACTCCGCGTCCGCACCGAGCGCGTACGGCGTCACGCCCTGGCGCGTGGTGAGCGTCTCGTACGCGCGATCGTCGTCGCGGCGCAGCGTGCGCTGGAGCGTCTCGTGCGCCTGCGTGCCCGTGCGGCGCAGGTGCTCCTGCAGATCGGGCGCAAGCGCGGCCACGTCGGCGCTCGAGATCACGGTGCCACCGATGAGCACGCTCGTGGGCTGGCTGCTCACGTGCGTGAGGCGGTCCTGCCCCGTCCAGCCGAGCGCGCTCACAGCCATCGCCGAGGCCACGACGGTGTCGACGCGGTGATCACTGATCGCCGCGCCCACCTGCGCGAGCGGCAGCGCGACCGGGTGCGCGCCCCCGAGCTGCGCGAGCGTGGCCGCCGAGAGCGGCTCGTCCGACGGCTGCCAGAGATGCGCCGCGCGCAGCTCCGTCGGCGTGGTGATCGGGCGCGTCGAGAAGAGGCGACCGCGACCGAGGTCGCTCCAGCCGATGAGCTCCACGCCCGCGTCGCGCAGGCCCGTGCGCAGGTCCGCATCGAGCGCGGTGCGCGCACGATCGAGCGGCGCGTACTCGGTGAAGAGGCCCGGCGCCTGCAGCACGAGCACGGGGCGCTCGGTCGTGCCCGCGCGGCCGAGCGCTGCGAAGCCGAGCGCCGAGAGCGAGGCACCATCGAGCTCATTGGCGCCGATGCGGCGCACGAAGTCCTGCTCGCTCACGCCCGCACCGCCGGCCTGCACCGTGATGCTCAGGCGGCCACCCGTCGCCTCGCGGAGCGAGTTGCCCCACGCGGTGAAGACGCGGTGCCACGCCGAGCCGCGTGGCGCGACGCACGCGAGGCGCAGCACGGTGCCGGCCGCGTCCTGCGCGTCGACCGGCGCAGCGCTCGTGCCCGGCAGGAAGACGGCCGCGAGGGCGAGGGCGAGAGCCAGAGCCCCACGCAGGCGCGCTGCGCGGTTCGAGGGACGGCTCTGGGACGAAGGCCCGTGGTTCGACGACATCTCGATCGGTCTCCTCTGGCTCGGAAGGCGCCCGGTCTCGGGCTCGATCCGCGGAACGGCCCTCGGACGGGCCGCGAAGGTTGCGGATTCAAGCATGGGCGGGCCGCCAGGGAGAAGCGCGGGGGCGCACACCGACCTCGAGGGCACGACAAGGCTCCGGAGCGCACAGACAGGCCTTCGCAGGGCAACGACAAGCCTTGTGGTGGTGCTCCGAAGCCTTCGGCTGACCAGGCGAACCCTTCGCGAGCACGATCTGAACGGGACTGATGAGATGGAGAAAGAATCTCCGCCTTCGAATCGGGCCGCGGGGGAGGGGGAGTGGTCGCGAAGCGTCGGGCGCGGGCGCGGGCACGGGCACGGGCGCGGTCAGAACACGAGCAGCATCGAGGCGCCGAGGCCGTTCGGGACGACCGTGAGGCTCGGTTCGGTGGCGCCGCTCGGCACGGGCATCGGCTCGCAGCCCGCGTCCGGGTGCCGGCGGTGGTAGCGCAGCCACTCCTCGCGGATGCCGGTCGGGAAGAGGAGCACGCGGCCCTGCGAGAGCACCGAGCCACCTGCCGCGAGGATGAAGCCACCGGTGACGCGTCCCCAGCCGACGAGCGTGAAGGCGCCTGCGCCACCGACGTAGAGCGCGTTGAGGATCGTCGTGAAGGGCGAGCGCACGAAGGCCACCTGGTCCGACGCGCGACGCATGCGCTGCTCGGCGCGCGCGAGCGCGTAGCGACGCTCCTCGGGCGTGCGCGTCGGCAACTCGTCGATCGCACCGCCCGCGCCGATGAGCTGCGGCCACGAGATGAGCAGCGTCGCGACACCGAGCGTGGAGCTCAGCGCGCCGACCCAGCCATCGACGAGCGCGCCCTCGTTGTCGGCGGAGATCGCGAGCGAGAGCTGCACGCCGACCATCGCGACGTGGAGCGAGAGGAACGCCGTGGCCCAGTGCCGCGTGTCGGGCTCGTGCCGCTCGACGTAGCCGCGCACCTCGCGCAGACGCGCGACGACCTCGTCGTCGGGCAGCTCCTCGCACACCGGATCCTCGGCGCGCGCGGGCGCGGCCACCGCGAGGGGCACGAGCGCGAGCACGACGAGGAAGGCGAGCACCGAGCGCACGGCCCGCAACGCTACACGAAGCGCCCGAGCCGCGGGGGAGAACCTACGTCAGCCCTCTCCACCCACCGACACCCCTCGCTGTGCGATCGCGTCGGCGTGATCGGCGTCGCCGCCCGCGGCCGCGAGGACCGCCGAGAGGCGCTCGCGCGTCGTCGCGAGGAGCGCGTCGATGCGGGCCTCGGCACGATCGTGATCGTCGCTCGACCACACCGTCAGGTTCGCCACGTGGAACGTGTCGGTCGCCGTGGTCTCGCCGAGGATCGCACCCGTGCGCACGTCGAGCACGGTCGTCTCGACGTAGGCCTCCACGTCCGCGTCGAGGTGCGGCGTGAAGAGGCTCGGCACGAGCAGCACCGAGAGCGCGGCCCATCCGTTGGGGCTGCGCGTCGAGCGCCAGCCGTGATCGACGACGACGAGCACGTCGGCGTGCGCGCGCGCGGCGAGGATGCGCAGCATCTGGAGCGAGATCTCGCTCCGCCCGCCTTCGTCGAAGCGACGCCGTCCCGCGGCGACGAGCGGGCTCAGGCGGTGTGCGTCGCGCTGCCCCGGCAGGCCCGTGACGCTCGCCTCGAGCGCGGCGTCGTGACCGGGCGCGACGGCGAGCCACGCCACGCGGAAGTCGTCGTGGACACGCGGGCGCGCCTCGATCAGCGCAGCGAGCTCGGCCTCGCACAGCATGCCCGAGGTGCAGAGCGCGTCGGTCGCGAGCGCGTCGCGCACCGTCAGCGTGGGCTGGCTCGACGAGAGCACACCTCCACAGCCCGAGAGGATGAAGAGACAGTGTGAGCGAGGACCAAGGAAGCAGCGAGTCGGTGAGTCATGACGCGGTGCGACGCGCGAGCGCGTCGCGCGGTCTGATCACGGCCGCCGACGCCTCCTCTGGACGTCCGGCAGAACGCCGCCGAATCCGCCCGAGACCCCGCGCACGGCGGTCCAGACGCTCAGCGCTCGACGCGTGAGCGAGCCGAGATCGCTCGGGATCTCGAGCTCGAGCGCCCGCGGCGACGCGCTGCCGAGCGGGCACGACTCGATGCGCACGCCGCCGAGCTGCCATCGCGCGAGCACGTGACGCAGATCCTCGGCGGGTGTCCGGCGCGTGCTCACGAGGATCGCGCGGTCGATGTCGTGCTCGAGGAGGCACCGTGCGCCGGGGAAGTCCTGTGGAAAGAGCGGCGCACGCGCGGAGTAGACCTCGGGCACGACGTCCTCGAGGCGCGAGGCATCGAGGAGGAACGCCGGTGGCGCGTCCGGCGGCAGCAGGGCCGAGGCGAGCTCGCGCGCCCCCGCGGCGATGCGGCGCGCGACGTCGTGGATGGTGTGGTGCGGCGGTGCGCCTGCGCCGCCCGCGAAGAGCGGAACGGGCCGATGACCGTGGGCCACGAGCGCCATGCCGAGATCGATGCTGCGCACGGCCGGCAGATCGATCACGAGCGCCGCGCGCGCCTCGACGGGCTCGCGCACGGTTCGAACCGTCGCGCCATCACGGTAGGAGCCCTCGCGCTTCTCGATGCGCTCGCGGTGCGTGGGCGGGACCCACGCGAGATCGAAGCGCTCGCGGTACGGGAGCTCGCGTCCGCGGTGCCCGCGCGCGAGCTCGGCGAAGGCGAGCGGCTTCACCCACGTCGACCACGCGCCGGTGGAGGGCATCCACGCCTCGATCACGCTCGCTTCGTCCCACGTCATGGCTCTCCTCAGACAGCGCGCGAGTCCCTTGCCTGCCGTCAGAACGCGGCGCGATCGATCGCGAGCGCGAGATCCACCAGGAGCAACACCACCGCGACGGGCGCCGCGAGCAGACGGCTGCTCGCGCTCGAGCGCCCGGCGACCCAGCGCTCGAAGAGGCCACCACCCACGACGAGCAGCGCCGAAGGCCACGACGCGAGCGCGAAGACCTCGAGCGAGCCGTGCGAGAGCGCGAGGGCCCGGCCACACGCGAGGCCGACGCCCGCGAGGAGCGTGCCCGCGCGCACGCCCGCGCCCTCGTCGCGATCGATCGTCACGAGATCGTGCGTACGGCCGAGGAGCTGGAGCACGCACCACGCGGTGGGCACCACCAGCACGACGATCAGCGCGTGGACCGCGAGCTCCGAGAGATCCGTCGCTTGCACGACCGCGACGCCGAACGCACCACCGAGGCCGACGATCGCCCCCACGAGCGCCGCGAGCGCCGCGGTGTTGCGACGCTCGAGCACGTCGTCCCGAAGCGAGAGCCCGACGACGTGGAGCACGTGAACGCTCGCGGCGAGCAGCGCCGCCGACGCGACGACGCGCGCGAGCGACGTCCCGGGGGCCTCGCTCGACACACTCGCCCCGTGCGCACGGGCGATCGCCACCGCATACGCGGCCAGCACCACGAGGCGTGCCTCGGCGCTCGCATGGAGGCGGCCGAGCCGCCAGAGCGGCAGGAGCTGGAAGGGAAGGAGGCCGAGGACTCCAGCCCCGCCGAGCACGAGAACGACCTCGTCGATCGGGCGCATCGCGGAGACCTGGGAACCTCCGGCGCGGCGCGACATTCCGACAGGGCTCGAGCGCGCGACGCCAGGACGATCGAGGTCATGGTGCGGCGGGACTGGGCGCGGGCGCTTCTGGCTCGAGCGCCGCGGCGACCGCGACGAGGCCCAGGATCCCCGCGACCCACGCCGCCTCCTCGCGATGCGCCCAGACGTACTCGGCCACGCCGACCACACCGAAGGCGCCGAGCACCACCGCGCCGAAGGGAAAGTCGTCCCCACCCGCGTCCCGTGCCGAAGCGCTCGCGTCTGCCTGCGAAGCGCTCGCGTCTGCCCGCGAAGCGCTCGCGTCTGCCCGCGAAGCGCTCGCGTCTGCCCGCGAAGCGCTCGCCGGGAGCGTGTCCGCGTCGTGCCCGTCGGCCTCGGACAGCGCGTGCAGCACGTAGACCGTGCCCACGATGCCCGCGACGGCCAGGAGCTCGGGCGCGCGCGCCTCGAAGGACGGCGACGAGCGCGAGGCGTGGCTCGGTGGTGGCAGCGGTGGGCCGAAGGTCACGAGCGCGCCGAGCACGCCGCCACCGAGCAGCGAGGCGAACACCACGAGCGACGCGAGCGCATGCACCACGTACGCGACGAGCGCGCCCCACCCTCGCTCACCGCGCGCGAGGTGCGCGCGACGCGCGAGGCGCGCCGAGGCGAGGCCGAGCACGAGCGAGAGCACGGACGCGCCGAGCAGCAAGAGACCGAGCACGGGCCAGAGCGACGAGAGGAGACCGGCGAGCGCGAGGCCGACCGCGAGACCGGCAGCGAACATCGACGTGCCTGCGCTCGCCCAGCGTGATCGTGGTCTCGGCTCGCTCATGGTCCTCGCTCGAGCCCTTCGAGCGAGCGACCGCGTGTATTTCGCCGTGGCGCGTCGTGGCTGCGCCCTCGGCGCGCCGCAGCCGATGCGCCCGGGTCAGCTCGCGTGGGCGTGCGCGATCGCGTCGAGCTCGGGCGTGGCGAGGCCGGCAGCGCGGGCGCGATCCAGCGCGCGGCCGAGCCGCTCCTGGGCCGTACGGCCCACGGTGCCGTGCTGCGGGTCGGCGAGGAAGGCCTCGAGTGTCCTCGCGATCACGTCGTCGTCGTCGATCGAGATCGCCGGGCCCAGGCGCGATCGCTCGATCGCGACCACCTCGCGGAGCACGCGCTCGGTGCGCGCCCGGTGTGCGTGCACGAGCTGGCCCGTCGTGCCCCCGAGGGCGAGGCCGAGCACGTTCGCACCGACGATGTAGAGGTTCTTCACCACCAACGCCGAGGCGAGCGCGGGCTCGGGGATCTCCCGCGCGCGCACGTCCATCGCCGCGAGCGCGCGCACGAAGAGCGCCGCGTGCGGGCCCGCGACCTCGGTCTGTCGCACCTCCTGGATCGCGCGCCCCTTCTTCTTCTCGAACCACACCACGAGCACCGTGGGTCGCGCGATCGCGTGCGCCTGCCAGCTCGCGGGCACGAGCTCGTTCTGCAGCAGCACGACGCGCGCGCGGTGCGTCTCGGGCAGCGGAGCGAGCACGGGGTCGAGGTCGCGCTCACCCACACCGACGAGCACGACGTCGTGCTCCACGCGCGGCGCGATCGCCTCGCCGCGCACCACCGGATCGACCGACACGCCGCACGCGACGAGCCCGCCCGCGATCACACGACCGAGCTGCCCGGGACCGACGAGGAGCACACGCATCGCCGCGAGCGTAGCGCGAGGCGCGCAAGCGGGGCTGGGGCCGGCGATCGGACACCGCGCGCAGGCGCTCCTGCGCCGAGCACGGGGAGAACCCGGCGCGCAGCATTCGCGTCAGCGAATGGAGCGGGAGGGGCCCCGCGCTTCGCGAGGAGGGGCCGCACGGCCCCTCCTCAGACAGCTCAGTGGAACTGAGCCTCTTCGGTCGAGCCGGTGAGCGCCTTCGTGGAGCTCTGGCCCTGCGACACGATCTCGCTGATCACGTCGAAGTAGCCCGTGCCGACCTCGTGCTGGTGCTTGGTCGCGGTGTAGCCCTGCTTCTCCGCCGCGAACTCGTTCTGCTGGAGCTCCGAGTACGCCGCCATGCCGCGCTCGTTGTAGTCGCTCGAGAGCATGAACGAGGCGTAGTTGAGCATGTGGAAGCCGGCGAGCGTGACGAACTGGAACTTGTAGCCCATCGCGCCGAGCTCGCGCTGGAACTTGGCGATCGTCGCGTCGTCGAGGTTCTTCTTCCAGTTGAAGCTCGGGCTGCAGTTGTACGCGAGCATCTTGTTCGGGTGGTGCTTGCGCACGCCCTCCGCGAACTTCTTGGCGACCTCGAGGTCCGGCGTGCTCGTCTCCATCCAGAGGAGATCCGCGTACTTCGCGTACGCGATGCCGCGCGCGATGCAGCTCTCGAGGCCCTGCTTCACGTAGTAGTAGCCCTCGGCCGAGCGCTGACCCGTGCAGAAGGGCTTGTCGCGATCGTCGATGTCGCTCGTGAGGAGCTTCGCGCTCTCGGCGTCCGTGCGCGCGATGAGCACCGTGGGCGTGCCGCACACGTCGGCCGCCAGGCGCGCCGCGATGAGCGTCTTCTCGAACTGCGCCGTCGGCACGAGCACCTTGCCGCCGAGGTGGCCGCACTTCTTCTCGGACGCGAGCTGATCCTCGAAGTGCACGCCCGCCGCGCCCGCCTCGATCATGCCCTTCATGAGCTCGTACGCGTTGAGCGCGCCGCCGAAGCCGGCCTCCGCGTCCGCGACGATCGGCACGAAGTAGTCGCGGCGCTGCACGCCGTCGACCGAGTCGATCTGGTCCGCGCGGCGAAGCGCGTTGTTGATGCGCGTGACGAGCTTCGGCACCGAGTCGGCCGGGTAGAGCGACTGGTCGGGGTAGGTCTGCGCCGAGGTGTTCGCGTCCGCCGCGACCTGCCAGCCGGAGCAGTAGATCGCCTCGAGGCCCGCGCGGACCATCTGCACCGCCTGACCACCCGTGAGCGCGCCGAGCGAGCGCACGAGCGGCTTCTCGTTCATCGACTTCCAGAGGCGACGCGAGGCGTAGTCGGCGATCGTGTACTCGATGCGCAGGTGACCACGGAGCTTCTTCACGTGGTCCTCGTTGTAGGGCCGCGTGATTCCGTTCCAGCGCTCGTGCGTGAACGAATCGGTGTCCTTCATCATCGGGGGCTGCGAGGTCATCGTGATCTCCATGGGGTGAACGGAACGAACGAGAGACGGAGAAACCCAGCGCGCCGCTCCAACGACGAGCGGCACGAGAAGCGTGTGGTTGGGGCCCTGGGCCGGAGCGGTGATCAGCGAGCCTCGAAGCGCGTGAGCGCTTCGTAGGCGGGGAGCGTGAGGAAGTCCTCGAGCGGCACCGACGTGGCGACGTCGAGCAAGAGCGCCTGCGCCTCGCCGAAGCGACCGCTCTTCACGCGGTCCGCACCGATCTCCTCGGCGACGACCTTCATCTCGTCGTCGAGGAGGGCGCGCACGAGCTCGGCGGTGACCTTCTTGCCGGTGTCGAGCACCACGCCGTGGCGCAGCCACTGCCAGATCTGCGCGCGGCTGATCTCGGCGGTCGCCGCGTCCTCCATGAGGTCGTAGAGCGGCACGGCGCCCGAGCCGCGCAGCCACGCCTCGAGGTACTGGACGCCGACGCGGAGGTTGTGTCGGAGCGCGTGCTCGGTCTTGGGGCCCTCGGGGGCCGCCGTGAGCTCGGCCTCGGTCACCACGAGGCTCGCCTGCTTGCCCGAGTCGATCTGGTTCTTGCCGGGCATCGCGGCGTCGAAGACCTGCTTGGCCACGGGCACCAGCGCGGGGTGCGCGACCCACGTGCCGTCGTGACCGTCCTCGACCTCGCGGAGCTTGTCGGCGCGCACCTTCTCGAAGGCCGCGTCGTTCTTCGCCTCGTCGCCCTTGACCGGGATCTGCGCCGCCATGCCGCCCATCGCGTGCACGCCGCGCTTGTGGCAGTTGCGGATCACCATGCGCGAGTACGCGCGCATGAAGGGCTGCGTCATCGTCACGACGCCGCGGTCGGGGAGGATCTTCGTGGGATCCTCGGCCTGCGACTTGATGAACGAGAAGATGTAGTCCCAGCGCCCGCAGTTGAGGCCCGCCGAGTGCTCGCGCAGCTCGAAGAGGATCTCGTCGGTCTCGAACGCGCCCCACAGCGTCTCGACGAGACAGGTCGCCTTGATCGTGCCGAGCGGCAGGCCGAGCGCCGACTGCGCGTGCACGAACACATCGTTCCAGACGCGCGCCTCGAGGTGGCTCTCCATCTTCGGCAGATAGAAGAAGGGGCCGCGCCCCTGCTCGAGCAGCGCCTTGGCGTTGTGGAAGAAGTAGAAGCCGAAGTCGACGAGCATGCCGGGCGAGGGCTCGCCATCGACGAGGAAGTGCTTCTCGACGAGGTGGAAGCCGCGCGGCCGCACGAAGAGCACCGCGGGCTCGCCCGAGAGCGCGTACTTCTTGCCGCCCTGCTCGAAGGTGATGGTCCGGCGCACGGCGTCGCGCAGGTGGAGCTGACCGTCGAAGCAGTTGCCCAGGGTCGGGCTGTTGGCGTCCTCGAAGTCCGCCATGAAGACGCTCGCGCCCGAGTTGAGCGCGTTGATGATCATCTTCCGATCGACCGGGCCCGTGATCTCCACGCGGCGGTCGAGGATGGAGGCTGGCAGCGGCGCGCAGTGCCAGCTGCCCTCGCGGATGGCGCGCGTCTCGGGAAGGAACCGGGGCGCCGTGCCCGCAGCCTTGCGCGCCTCGCGCGCCGACAGCCGCTCGGCCACCGCCCCGCGGAAGCGCCGCACGAGGCCCGCCACGAACGCGAGGGCCTCGGGCGTCAGGATCTCGGCGCGCTCGCCCGAGAGCTCGCCGACGAAGCCCACGCCGTGTCCGAGGTTGCTCGCGCTCATGGGGGCCATACCTACTTGACGCGTTGACAGCAGTCAAGGTGTCAAGACGGACTTCGTGTAAATGACGCGACGCGTATACCCGCATTTCCGAATCGAAACAGGCTCGATAGACTTTTCGGGGCGAGTGCTGGATCCGATGAGACCGCTCACGGTGCGTTGACGAGTAAAGGCGTTAACAAGCGTGACGACATGACTTGGATCGCGTCGCCCCGTTGATCCCTGCGGTGCGCGCTGCTAGAGAGCCCGGCCTTGAACCACGCGGTGCACAGTCAGTCTCCGGCCCGCTCCACGCGGCTCGCGTGGATCGCGGACCTCGTCGCGCTGACCAAGCCGCGGATCACGTTCATGGTCCTCGTGACCACGCTCGGCGGTCTGTTCCTCGCACCGTCGCGTCCGGGGCTCGGCACGATCCTCTTCGCGCTGCTCGGCACGGCGCTCGTGGTCGGCTCGGCGAACACGCTCAACTGCTGGATCGAGCGCGACGTCGACAAGCACATGACGCGGACGAAGAACCGCCCGCTGCCGGCGGGTCGGCTCGCGGCGAGCACGGCGCTCGTGTGGGGCCTCCTTCTCGGCGCGATCTCGGTGCCGCTGCTCGCGCTCACGGTGAACACGCTCACCGCCGTGCTCGCGGCGATCGCGCTCGTCTCGTACGTCGCCGTCTACACGCCGCTCAAGCAGGTCTCGACGGTCGCGCTCCTCGTGGGCGCGGTGCCGGGCGCGATGCCGCCGCTCATGGGCTGGACCGCCGCGACGAACGAGCTCTCGGCCGCGGGCCTGGTGCTCTTCGGCATCCTGTTCCTCTGGCAGCTGCCGCACTTCCTCGCGATCGCGATGTTCCGCGAGGCCGAGTACACACGCGCCGGCATCAAGGTCGTCCCGGCGCTGCGTGGCGCCGATGCCACGCGCTGGCAGGCGATCGCGTGGGCCCTCGCGCTCGTGCCGGTGAGCCTCCTGCTCGGTCCGCTCGGCATCGCGGGCGCGCTCTACACCTCGGTCGCCCTCGTCGCGGGCGCGCTCTTCGTCTGGTTCTGCGTGAAGAGCTTCCGCGCCTACGCGGCCGAGAACGTGAGCGAGCCGACCACCCACGCACGCTGGGGGCGAAAGGTCTTCGTGGCCTCGCTGCTCTACCTCCCCGCGCTCTTCGTGGGCCTCGCGCTCGACGTCGCCATCTCCTGAGCGAGCGCCGGTAACGACTCGCTCTCGGCGCGTGGCCGCGCGACCCCGAGCCCGCGACGGTCGTCTCGGCGAAAGCATGTGCACGGCTTCGAGGTGCCCGAGCGGATGCTCGCGCGTGGCTGCGCCTGGTCGACGACGACCCGCGACGCACGAGCGCCCGGACGGAGCGCGCGGGGCCGCGTCGCACACGTCGTTGACTCGAGTCTAATATTTGACTAGAGTCTACGAATCATGGCGAGGCCCACGAGCGGCGAGGAACGTCGGAGCGGACCAGTGAAGCGCGAGCCGGTGAAGCGCGAGCCGGTGAAGCGCGAGCCAGTGAAGCACGAGGCGACCGAGGGCGAGGCGGAGGTCGAGACCGTGGGGCTGCGCGATCGCAAGGCCGCGCAGACGCGCCTCGCGCTCGCCGACGCGCTCGGGGCACGGCTCGAGACACGTGCGCTCTTCGAGGTCACGGTGGACGAGCTCGCGTCGGCGGCCGGGGTGTCGCGGATGACGTTCTTCAACCACTTCCCCACCAAGGAGCACGCGCTCGATCACCTCTTCCAGCTCTGGATCTACCGCGAGCAGTGCGCGCGGCGCGACCGAGGCCTGCGGGGCGTCGCGGCGATCGAGCACGTCTTCGAGGCGATGGCCGAGCGCGTGGCGGAGGCGCCGGGGCGCGCACGGCAGATCATGGCGTGGTTCGCCGCGCGACCGCCGGAGCTGGCGCTCGAGCCGCTGACGCGCGCCGACCGCGAGCTCGTGTCCACGACGCGCGCGCACGAGCCGCTCGTCTTCGGTCGCGAGGCGCTGCCAGCCCTCGCGGCGGAGGCGCGCGAGGTGGACGGCGCGCGCTTCGCGGGGACCGACTACGAGATGGGCCACATGCTCGGCGTGCTGCTCTTCGGGGGCGCCGTGGTGGGGCACTCGAACCCGACGCAGGACTGGCGCGCGCTCTACCGGCACCACGTGCGACGCGCGCTGGGCATCGATCTCCCGAGCGACGCGAAGCGAGCGACGAAGAAGAAGAACGACGGGCGCGTCCGGCGCGCGCCCGAGACCGCGCGCGATCGCGTGCGGGGCGGCAGGAGGAGCCGATGACGGATGCAGCGATGAGCGAGAGGACAGGCCGCGCACGAGGGCTCGTGGATCTGAGGGCCGCGACGAGCCCGAGCGAGGTGGGAGGCAAGGCGGGGCCGCTCGCGCGCGCGATGGCGGCGGGCCTGCACGTGCCACCGGGCTTCGTCGTGCCACCCGACGCGTCCTTCGACGCGGCCTCGTTGCGCGAGGCGCTCGCGAGCGTCGGCCCCGGTCCGTATGCCGTGCGCTCGAGCGCAGTCGACGAGGACTCGGCGGCTCGCTCGTTCGCGGGCCAGCTCGAGACGATCCTCGACGTCGAGGGCCACGACGTGCCGCGCGCCATCGAGCGATGCCGCGGCTCCGCGCGCGCGATGCGCGTCCTCCGCTACGCGGGCTCGCCGGGCGCCGTCGCCGTGATCGTGCAGCAGATGGTGCGGGCCGAGCAGGCGGGCGTCGCCTTCTCGGCGGACCCTCGCACGGGCACGCGCGGCGTGGTCGTGATCGAGGCCGTGCGAGGGCTCGGAGACCGGCTCGTCGGAGGCGAGGTCACACCGGAGCAGTGGCGCGTGGGCGCGGCCATCGCCGAGCGAGTGACGGGCGTGCAGACGGGCGAGGCGTCGGTGCTCGATGCCGAGCTCGCGCGACGCATCGCGCAGCTGGCCCGCGAGCTCGAGCGCCTCTTCGGCGCACCCCAGGACGTCGAGTGGGCCTTCGCGCGCGGCGAGCTGCACGTGCTCCAGTCGCGGCCGATCACGGCGCTGCCCGCGGCGCCGATCCCGCTCGAGGTGGTCGCGCCCGAAGGGGACTGGCAGCGGGACGACCACCACGGCGCGCTCTCACCGCTCGGGTGGTCGTGGTTTGCGCCCTACCCCGTCGCGATGGCGAAGGAGATGGCGGCGATCATGCCCATCCGCGAGATGCGGACGAAGAACGTGGGCGGTCAGCTCTACATGCAGATGGTGATGGAGGGTGGAGGCGACGGTCCTCTTCCGCCACGGTGGGTGCTCTGGCTCGTGTCGCGCATCCTTCCCTCGCTGCGCCGCGCGAACCGGCACTGCGAAGCGCTCCTCGACCGCGAGACGTACATGGAGGCGATCGAGGCGTGGGAGCGCACGGGGCGCGCGGCGCTCGCGGCCGAGACGGACGCGCTCTTCACCCGCGAGCCGCGCGGGCTCTCGGATGCGGAGCTGCTCGCTCGCATCGAGCGCGCGCTCGCGCACACGGCCAAGGGGCTCTCGCTCCACGCCGCGTTCGGCGCGCAGTGGATGTTCCCCCTCGGCAAGCTCGTGCTCTTCGTCGAGGACGAGCTCGGATGGCACGGCAACCGCGCGATGGAGCTCGTCGCGGGCAGCTCGGACAAGACCACCGAGCTCCATCGCAGCATCGAGTCGGTGCTCGACGGCATCGACGACGCGCTCGGGGGTGGAGCGTTCCCGCACACGTGGGGAGAGCTCTTCGATCGCGTGCCCGAGCACGCAGCGAAGCTCGCGGACTGGCTCGAGGCCAATCGCCTCCGGATGATGCACTACGACCCGCGTCACTCGATGCTCGGCGAGCGCCCCGACGTCGTGCTCGCGATCGCACAGTCGATCGTCGAGGCGCGTCGGTCGCGGAGCGAGCTCGCGACACCGCCGGATGCGAGCCCATCGCTCGCGGAGGCCGAGGAGCGGCTCGCGCCCGATCGCTTCGCGGAGCTCGAGCGCCTGCTCGTCCACGCACGACGCGGCTACGCGCTGCGCGACGACAACGGCATCGAGACCGTCTCGCGGCCAGCGGGGCTCTTGCGCTGGTACGTGCTCGAGCTCGGCCGACGCGTGGGCCTCGAGGCGCCCGAGCACGGCGTCTACCTCACGGTGCAAGAGCACGCGCCGGCGCTGCGACGCGAGATCCCCGATCTGCGCGAGCGCGTGGCGCGACGCCGCGGCGAGGAGAGCTGGGCGCTCCAGCACCGCGGGCCGCTGCTCTACGGCAAGCCCCCGCCGCCGATGCCCGCGCTCGATGCGTTCCCTTCGGGCCTGTGCCGCGTGATGCGCATGTTCGCGTGGATGATGAAGGCTGAGGAGATGCCCGAGCCCACGAAGGAGGGCGCGCTGAAGGGCATCGGGATCGGCACGCGCGTCGTCACGGCGCGTGCGCGGGTGATCGATCACCCCGAAGAGCTCGCGTCGCTGCGGCACGGCGAGGTGATGGTGTGTCGCATCACCTCTCCGGAGTGGTCCGTCGCGCTCGGGCGCGTCGCGGCCATCGTGACCGACGAGGGCGCGTTGCTCTCGCACCCGGCGGTCATCGCGCGCGAGTACGGCGTGACGGCCGTGGTGGGCTGCGGCCTCGCGACCCGACGCATCCGCACGGGCGAGCGGGTGCGCGTCGATCCGATCGACGGCACCGTCACCGTCGCCTCGTGATCAACGACACTCGAAGACGACGTCGCCGCGCAGGCCCTCGCGCGTGACGTTCACGAGCTCGTTGTTCACCGCGGTGCACGTCGCGAAGTTCGGCTGCGCGGTGATGTACATCTCCACGTGATCGCCCAGGCAGCGCGCCGGCCACGGGATCGAGATGCGGCCGCGCTCGACGCGCAGCCACTCGGGCCCGTCGGTGTTGAGGTAGGTGTCGCAGCGCGGGTGCTCGGGCTCGATCCACACCTCGTGTCGACCCTCCTCGGGGCAGTCGAACGAGACCTGGACGCAGAGCGCGCCCGTGTACGCGCGACCCTCGCGGTTGCGGTGGAAGCGCAGGTCGACGTGCGGCCAGTTGCGACACGCCTCGCCCAGGCACGGCGGCGGTCGGTTGTTGCCGCAGCCGGCGAGCGCGAGCGCCGCGCCGAGCACGATCGTGGGCGCGGCGGCGACGCGCGCGAAGCTCGACCAGGACAAGGGGCTCGTCACTCGCGTGGGCATCGCAGATCTCTCTCGTAGCGGCGGAGCTGCTCCTCGGAGAAGCGCTCGTCGGCCGGAAGGAGCTCGTTCATCGGGCGCAGCTGCATGCGCACGTGCTCGGCGGCGGCGGGATCGCGGAACGCGCAGTCCATGCTCGCGAACGAGGGGAGGTTGCGCTGGAAGAAGCGTCGCGCCGAGGCCGCGCTGTGGGAGGCGACGATGCGATCGACGCCGTCGGCGACGCGGCGCTGCGCCGCGACCTGCACGGGATCACGCTCGCCTTCGGTCTCGGCGTGCGTGAGGTGCGCTTCGCCCTCGGCCGCAGCCGCCTCGTCGACGCGAGGCGGACGCGTGCCACCGCCGCCTCCACCACCGCCCGCAGCGACGCCGCCTCCGGTCTCCCAGTCCGGCTCGGGGCACTCGACCGGCGGAGGACACTCGACCGGCGGAGGACACTCGGTCGGCGGCACACACACCTCGCACTGCGGGCACTCGGGCGGCGGGGCCTCGACGATCTCGGGGCCGCGCACGAGCAGCGCGACGTTGCCGATGAGCGAGACCGCGAGCGCCGTGCCCAGCGCGATCGGAAGGACCGGAACCGCAGCCTTGGGGGCCGCGGGCGGATCGGGTGGCATCGTCTCGAAGTCGCTCATCGAGGTCCGGAGCCTATCAAGGGGGAAGAACGGATGGCAGCGAGGTCGTGGCGTGCGCGCGCGATCACTCGCCGTGCGTCGCGACGGCCAGCTCGGTCACGCGGAAGCGATCGCGGTGCTCTTCACAGGGCTCGAGACGCACGCGGACCGCGATGCTGCCGCCGCAGTACCAGCGCACGTTCGCGTCGGCGCCGGGCGCATCGCCCTCGCTCTCGTGCTCGCAGGTGCCACCGAACATCTGCTCGTACTCCTCGGCGGGCATGCACGCGCCAGCGGCCGGCGAGCCGGGCACGAGGTGCAAGGGGCCTCCGGCCTGCGGCATGTCGGACTGTCCGACGGCGACCGGGTGCTCGTCGCTCCGGTTCGTGAGGTAGACGTAGCGGCCCGACAGGCGCGCAGGCGCGGCGCAGCCGAGGGCGAGCAGGCAGGACGCGAAGAGCAGTGCGAGGCGCGGCATCACGTGGGGAGTCCACACCCGCGCGGCGCACACGTCAATCACGTACGCTCGCCGCGATGACGAGCACCGAGCCCACGCCCGAGGCGAAGGCGACGGCCTTCCCGCGCAGCTTCTACGTCGCCAACGGCATCGAGCTCTTCGAGCGCTGGGCCTTCTACGGCCTCTACGTCGTGCTCTCGCTGCACCTCACGAGCGTGGTGGGCCTGAGCGACGCGCAGGCGGGCGACGTGATGGCGCTCTACGCGTTCTTCCGCCTCGGCCCGCTGATCGGCGGCGTCATCGCGGACCGCATCGGCTTCAAGAACGCGCTCGCGGTCTCGCTCGCGATCTACGCGGTGGGCTACGCGGTGCTCGGCTTCGCGCACGACGCCTCGATGGCGAGCCTCTCGATCGTGCTGATCGGCCTGGCCGGCGCACTATTCAAGCCGATCATCACGGGCACCGTCGTGCGCACCTCGCCGCCCGGCCGGCAGACCGAGGGCTTCGCGATCTTCTACCGCACGGTCAACGCGGGCTCGGTGATCGGCAAGTCGCTCACGTACGGCATCCGCACGCTCGGCGCGCTGAGCCTCGTCGTCTACAACGCGGTCGCGGCGAGCATCGTCGCGTTCGTGCTCGCGGTCTTCGTCTTCGTCGAGCCCGGCGCGGAGACCGAGGCGAGAGAAGAGACGAAGCCCGCGGACAGAGAGGTCGGCGCGGCCAAGCCCTCGGTGCTCGTGGTGCTGAGGTCCGTGTGGACGGCGATGCGCGACCTGCGCTTCTCCGGCGCGCTGCTCATCCTCACGGGCTTCTACTTCATGAGCGAGCAGTTCTATCAGACGTTCCCGAAGTACATCACGCGCGTGGTCAGCGAGGACGCGCCGCTCGAGTGGGTCACGCTGCTCAACCCGCTCACGATCGCGCTCTTCCAGGGCGTCGTGACCCAGCGGACCAAGGCGATCTCGCCCGTGATGGCGATGGCCACCGCGAGCGGCGTGGGCGCGCTCTCGATGTTCCTCATGGGCACGCTCGGTCCCGTGCTCGGCGCGCAGATGGGCGGCGGCGTCGCGGTGGGCCTGGGCGGCGCGTGCGTCTCGTTCGCGGTCTTCGCCTTCGCGGAGATGATCTTCGCGCCGCGCTTCTACGACTACGTCGCCCGCTTCGCGCCCAAGGGTCAGGAGGCGACGTTCATGGGCCTCACGGTCCTGCCCGTCGCGCTCGGCGGCATGGTCGGCGGCATCGTCTCGGGCCGCCTCATCGACCGCTACCTCCCGCTCGAAGGCGAGCGCGATCCCTTCACGATCTGGGCGATCTACGCGGCCCTCGGCGTGGTGAGCGCCCTCGTGATGCTCGCCTACGAACGCATGGTGCGAAGGCCCGAGACGACGAAGACCGCGACGTCCGAGTGACGCTGCCGGGACCTACGATCAGCCGTCCTCTTCGGCGAGGACGACGAGCTTGTCGCCGGGCTTGGGCATGATCGGTTGGTTGCGGACCTTGGGGTTGAGGACGAGGCCGTAGCGGTTGTCGGCGTTGTCCTCGTAGACCTGGATGCCGAGCGCGAGCTCGTTGCGCGCCTTGGCGGCGAGGAGGAGGTACTCGAAGGTCACGGGCTGGCCCGGCGGGCAGTAGAGCTCGAGCGGCTTCACGTAGATCTCGGAGCCCTCGCTGCGGAGCAGATCCTCGAGCACGGCCTGCACGCGCGGCTCGTAGGTGATCTGCGCGAGCACCATCGAGACCATCTGGTTCGAGATCACGATGTCGTTGATCTGCGTGGTCGCGGCGAGCTCGCGGTTCTTCGGGTCGAGGATCTCGCTGCAGACGCGCTGGTTGGGCGCCATCGCGGAGCGGCGGCGCATGTCGCGCAGGAGGAGGAGCGCGATGATCGCGCGGGTGTCGGCCTCCTCGGCGCTCTTGGCGGAGACGGCGTCACCGAGGACCATCACGTTCGGGTAGTTCTGCGGCTGCAGCTCCTCCATGAGCGAGCGCGTGGAGAACTCGCCCTCGAGGTGACGGAGCTGGATCGTGCCGAGCTCGCCGACGTTCTCCTTGATGAGCTCCTGGCGCTCGTGCGTCGGCAGCGAGTTCACGAGCGTGAGCGTGGAGCCCTGCGCCACGTAGTCGTCGAACTCCTTCATGATCGGGTAGATCTTCGGGTTCCACCCGAGGATCAGCATGTGCTCGACGGGCTTCTTCGCGCTCGACTCGAGGGCGGGGATCTGGTTCGGGTGAAGGGGCCCCGCGTAGGGCTGCACCTTCATGTTCGCGTCCTCGGCGAGCAGCAGCATCACCTCGTCCTGGCCGATGATGCGGTCGGCCGCCGGGTTGAGCTCGTGGCCCGAGCCGTCGGCCTTCGCGAGGCCCACGACGCATGCGTCGGGGAAGTTGAGCAGCGCGTGGAGGAACGGACGCCCCACGAGGTGCGGCACGGGCTTGAAGTGGATCTCGTTGCCCTCGAAGCGCAGGAGCTCGTCGTAGACGAGCGAGAGGCCCGGGATGCGCGCCGTCTGGAGGATGATCTTCGAGATCATCTCGTTCGTCTTCACGACGCGCGCGCGGTTGTTCGACGCGATGACCGCGAGCTCCTGGTTGTGCGACTGCATGACCTCCGCGGTCACGCGGAGCTTGTCCTGGATGGAGCGCGCCTCGGGGTGGTTGAAGATCGCCATGAGCGTCTTCATCACGCGCGCGTCGGCCTGGTCGGGATCCTCGACGTCCTTCTCGTCGACGAGGACGACGATCGCGCGGGCCTGCGCGAAGCTCACCTTCTCGAGGTCGTTGAGCGCGACCGAGCTGCCGCTGCGCACCACGATCTTGATGCGGTCGCCGTACTGCACCTTGTCGTGCAGCTCCTCCTCCATCTCGACCTTGTCGCGCTCCGCCATGACGACGCAGACGATGCGGCCCTCGGACGCGTAGGCCTCCGAGAGCTGGTCGAGCACCGAGAAGATCTTCTCGCTCCACCCCAGGACGAGGAAGTGACCGTCCTCCATGACCGGCGCGCCGCCGCGGCGGATGGAGTCGAGGCGCTCCTGGAAGTTGCCGGCCAGCGCGGAGATCAAGAGGCCCGCGACGATGACGCCCAGGATCGAGATGGTCGTCGAGACCGAGCGGTTGACGATGCCCTCGTCGCCCGTGAACGTGCCCGCGTCGATGACGCGTCCGAAGTAGAACCAGAGCGTCTCGTACACCCAGGCGAAGAAGCCCTGATCACCCTGCTCGGGGCCGACCGGCACGATGAACGAGAGCACGACGGCCAGGCCCGTGAATGCGACGATCAGGAAGATCGTGAGAAGAGCGAGGAAGAGGAGCTGCTTGCCTGCGCCGCCTCCGATGAACTCGTCGATGCGGTAGCGGAGCTTGGCCTGGAATCCACGTTCGATCGCCATCCGAGATCTCGTCCTTCTTCGTCGCCCCGCTCATCCGCACCGCGCACACCTGCGCGCCGGCCGAGAGGCGGAGCGATCACGCCACGAAAGCTCACCCGGTGTCGAGGCCAATGGCCGCGGAGACCGAGCGCGTGCGCAGGGTACGCGGACGTGGGCGCCGCGATCCCTCCGGGCGCCTCAAATCGCGTCAAGGCAGGCGAGCGCTCACACGTCCGAGAAGGTCGGCTCGCGCTTCTGCATGACGCTCATCACGGCCTCCATCTGGTTGGGCGTCCCGAGGAGGCCGAGCTGGAGCTCCGTCTCGAGGAGGAAGCTCTCCTTCGGACCGAGGCCGACGGCGCCGCGCAGGAGCTTCTTGCCCGCGCGGATCGCGTGCGGGCTCTTCTTCGCGATCTCCCTGGCGAGCGCGTGCGCAGCCTCGCGCGGATCGTCGGCGGTCCGCGTGACGAGGCCCAGGCCCGCACCCTCGGACGCGGTGAGCACGCGACCCGTGTAGACCAGCTCGGCCACGACGTCGGGGCGCGCGAGGCGCAGGAGCGTCTGCGTGATGCTCATGTCGGGGATGAGGCCGTACTTGATCTCCATCACCGAGAGCTGCGTGTCGGGGTGCGCGATGCGCACGTCGGCCCCGAGCGCGATCTGGAAGCCGCCGCCGAGCGCGGCGCCGTGGAGCGAGGCGATCACGGGCACGGGCAGCTCCTGCCAGATCCAGCCCACGCGCTGCGCGACGTTCGCCGGCGAGCCCGCGTCGCGCGCGAGCAGCGTCGGACCCGCCTGATCACCCATCGCCAGGAAGGCGCCCCAATCGAGGCCCGCGCAGAACATCTTGCCCGCGCCCTCGAGCACCACGGCACGCACGGCGGGGTCCTTCGCGAGCGCCTCGCCGACGCCGACGATCGCTTCGAACATCGCGAGGTCGAGGCCGTTGCGCTTGTCGGGGCGGTTCAGCGTCACGGTGGCGACGTGATCGGAGATGGAGACGAGGACGCGGTCGGTGCTGGACATGGGGGGGATCTACCAGAGTTTCTGCGCGCCATTCGGCGCGCGCTCGGGCCCAGAGCCGCGGCTGTACCATCGCAGTAATACAAGCCCGCGCGGTCGATTAAACCGAGTTAGGAGTCGGCCGCGATCTCGCGACCGCGGCGCTGCGCACGCTAGAGTCAGCGTGGGGAGAGAAGGTCAACCCGTTGCCGAGGAGATCGACCTTGCCGACCGCTTCACTTCGCTCGTGCTCCGTGGCCCTCTGCGTCGCGTTCGTCGCGGTCGGTCTGGCTCTTTGGGCCGTCGGCTGCGAGGCGCGCGTCTCGCTCGGTGTGTCGTGCGAGATCGACAGCGACTGCCCCACGGACCTCGTGTGCCGGCAGGGGCGCTGCCGCAACGAGTGCTCGGAGGCGCGCGACTGCGCGTTCCCGCTCGACTGCATGGCAGCAGGCACGCCCGAGGCGGGCGGCTGTCGCGTCCCCGAGGACGGCATGTGCCGCAACGCCGACGACTGCGCGGGTGACCTCGCCTGTGAGGAGGGCCGCTGCGTGCAGCCGTGCACCGATCACTCCGAGTGCTCGGTCGCGATGGTGTGCAACGGCACGTACTGCGTGCGCAATGCGACGGTGGGCCCGTGCGACGTGCTGAGCGGCACGGGCTGCGACGCGGGAGAGCGCTGCGGCATCGTGGGCATGGGGGCCGAGCGCCGCATCGAGTGCATCACGCTCGCGGTGGGCGAGATCCGCGACGCCGAGGAGAACGAGGCCTGCGACGCGAACCCCGACACCGACCTCATCCGCCCGTGCCGCGACGGCCTCACGTGCGTGAACGGCCAGTGTCTGCGGTGGTGCCTCTACGACGAGACGATGGGCGTGGTCGGCAGCAACTGCGGCACGGGCAGCGAGTGTGTGCCGACGTACGCGGGCGCGACGGCCCCGATGACGTGCGGCTTCTGCACCGAGGGCTGTAGCCCCGTCGGCCAGAACTGCGTCGACGAGACGCGGACGTGTGTGATCACGACCGGCGACGACGGTCGCTCGTACGGCCAGTGCGTGGCCGCCGCGGCGGTGGACTGCGCCGCGGACACGATGGCCGATGGCTGCGCGGGCCGGCCCTGCGCGATGGGCCAATGCGCGCTCGGCCTCGAGTGCGTGACCGACGGCACGACCATGACCGACAGCTGCCTCGAGCGCTGCGCGTCGGACGACGACTGCGCGACGGGCACGTGCGACCTCACGAGCGCGGTCCGCGTGCTCGTCTCGAGCGGTGATCGCGTGTCGTACGGGCTCTGCCGCTGAACGGCCAGAGCGGCGGCGCCCGAAGGGACGGATCCACTTCCTCCGCGAATCTGTTTAGGATCCGAAGCACCATGGGGACCCTTCTCTCCGCGTCGCGTCGTGCGTCGCTGTCTCGTTCGCTCTTCGCGCTGTCCTTCCTCGCTGCGTTCTCCAACGCGGCGTGTGAGTCGCGTGTGTCACTGGGTGCTGCGTGCTCGGTGAGCTCGGACTGTCCGTCGCCGTACGTCTGCCTCAGCGGCCGGTGTCGCAGCGAATGCAACGAGGCGCGTGACTGCCCCTTCCCGCTCGAGTGCATGCTCTTCGGCGGCGTTGGTGGCTGTCGTGTGACCGAAGACGGGGCGTGCCCACGCGGGAGCGTGGACTGTGCACCGGGGCTCGAGTGCGTCTCGGGACGGTGCGCCCAGCCCTGTGCGGATCACGACGAGTGTGCGGCCGCGCAGACGTGCGCGACGAGCACGGTGTGCGAGCGCGCTCCGACGACGGAGGTCTGCGATCCGCTCGGTGGCAGCTGCGCCGCGGGACAGACCTGTACCGACATGGGCTGCGTGATGCTGGGGCTCCCAGCGCCCGGCGCGACCGCGGAGCTGCACTCGCCGTGCGTGGACGACGAGGACTGTCGCGACGGCCTCGTGTGTGGAGGGGGACGTTGCATGCGTCGTTGCCGCCGAGCCGGCGACGGGACCCCACTCTCTTCGTGCGGGACGAACAGCTTCTGCACCGGGGGCGACACCGTCGGTGCGCAGCGACCGCCCGAGGGATTCGGCTACTGCACCGAGCCGTGCGACCCGACCGCGAGTGGCGTCGCGGCAGGATGCAACGACGGCCTCAACTGCGGCGTCTCGATTCCATCGCGAAACGTGTACGGCGTGTGCGAGCCGGCCGCCAGCGATGGGGGAGCGCGCTGGGGCCCGTGCAACAACCAGCAGTGTGCGACGGGCCTCGACTGTGTCGCCGGCGTTTATGCGACAGGGGTGTGCCTCGCTTGGTGCGAGGGCGATGAGGACTGCATCGGCGGCCGCGAGATCTGCGACCTGAGTCGCGCCCACACCGTGGTCGACGATCGCGGAGTCACTCGTCGCGTGGGGGTGTGCACGCCAGACTGCGAGCTGCCGGAGGAGTGCACCGATCTGTTCGCGTTGCCGAGCCCAGTGACCTGCACGGGCGGCGTGTGCGTGCGAGGCTGAGTCATGAAGCACGCGTTCCTGGGCAAGACGGGCGTGAAGGTCTCGCGCCTGGCCTTCGGCACGATGACGTTCGGCGGAGACGCGGACCTCGAGACCTCGCGCGCGCTCTTCTACCGATGCCTCGACGCGGGCGTCGATCACTTCGACACCGCGGACGTCTACAACCGCGGCCGGAGCGAGGAGATCCTCGGCGATCTCACAGAGGGCCTGCGCGATCGGCTCGTGATCGCGACCAAGGGCTACTTCCCCACCGGTGAGGGCCCCAACGATCGCGGCTCGAGCCGCTACCACCTCGTGCGCACGCTCGAGGCGAGCCTGCGACGCCTCAAGACCGATCGCGTGGAGCTCTTCTACCTCCACCGCTTCGACGACGCGGCGAGCCTCGAGGAGTCGCTGCGAGCGGTCGAGCACATGGTGTCGCGCGGCATGGTGCTCTACCCCGCGCTCTCGAACTTCGCGGCCTGGCAGGTCGCCAAGGCCCTGGGCGTGCAGGCCCTGCACGACTGGTCACCGACCGTCGCGGTCCAGCCGATGTACAACCTCGTGAAGCGGCAGGCCGAGGTGGAGATCCTGCCGCTCGCCGAGAGCGAGAAGCTCGCGGTCTTCCCCTACTCGCCGCTCGGCGGCGGGCTCTTGTCGGGCAAGTACGGCACGGTCGATCGACCGAGCCAGGCGCGCCTGGTGGACTGGGAGATCTACCGCACGCGCTACGGCGCGCCCTCGAACTACGAGATCGCCGATCGCTTCCGCACGATCGCGAGCGAGCTCGGCGTGCACCCGGTCACGCTCGCGGTGTCGTGGGTCATGTCGCACCCCGCGGTCACCGCGCCGATCCTCGGCGCGCGCAACGTCGAGCAGCTCGTGCCCGCGCTCGCCGCCGCCGACTTCGAGATGACCCCCGAGCTCCGTGCGCGCCTCACCGAGCTCGTGCCCGCACCTCCGAGCGCGACCGATCGCAACGAAGAAGGCCTCGTCCGCGGCCTCGGGCCGCGATGAGAGATACGATGCGGGCATGAGCCAGAGCCTGCCCGCACCGCTCGCCGACATCGTCCGCTCGCTCGAGCTCGCGGTGGACTTCCCCGAGGACGTGCTGCGCGAGGTCGAGGCCTTCGTCGCGCAGCCGGGCATCGACGATCCGTCGCTCGCCGATCACGAGGGCACGCCGTTCGTGACGATCGACGCCGCGACCTCGCGCGATCTCGACCAGGCCGTGCACGTCGCGCGCGAGGCTGACGGCTACCTCGTCGCTTACGCGATCGCCGACGCCTCGCACCACGTGCGGCCGGGCTCGGCGCTCTTCCGCGAGGCGATGCGACGCGGCGCGACGTACTACCTGCCGGGCCTGTCGGTGCCGATGCTGCCGCGCGCGCTCTCGGAGGGCCTGGTCTCACTCAACCCCGACGGCCCGCGGCGCGCGCTCGTGTTCCTGCATCGGCTCGACGCGCGCGCGGAGATCCTCTCGACCGAGCTCGTGCGCGCGCGCATCCGCTCGCGTGCGAAGCTCTCGTTCTCGGGCGTCCAGGCGCTGATCGACGGAACGGATCGCTCGCTCGCGGGCCAGCCCTTCACCGAGAGCCTGCACCTCCTGCGCGAGGTCGGGCAGAAGCGCATGCAGCTCGCGACCGAGCGCGGCCTCGTGCGTTACCGACGCGAGGAGGTCGAGGTGAAGCTCACCGACGGCGGCGCGTCGTTCTCGGTGGTCGAGCAGGTGCGCGACGAGGTCGAGCTCTGGAACGAGCAGATCTCGCTCCTCTGCAACGCCGAGGGCGGGCGCCTCCTGCGCGAGCACCCCGCGCCAGCGGTGCAGCCGATCTACCGCGTGCACGGCGGGCCCGATCCGGAGCGGCTGCGCGCGCTCGCCGCGCTCACGGCGGAGCTCGCGCGCGTGCACGGGTTGCCCGCCGATCCGTGGATCTGGCACGACGAGCGCGACTCGCTCGCGAGCTACCTCGCGGCGCTGCCCGTCGGTGAGACCGGTGCTCGCGAAGATCGCGTCGCGCGCGCGATCACGCGCCAGGCGATCATGGTGAACCTGCGGAGCGCGTACTCGACCGAGCCTGGCCCGCACGTGGGCGTGGGCGCCGAGCCGTACGCGCGCTTCTCGGCGCCGATGCGCGAGATGGTGGGCGTGTTCCTCCACAAGGAGGCCGCGGAGATGCTCACCGGCGTGCACCCGCCGGTCGAAGAGGACGAGGCCCTGCGCGCGGAGGTCGTGGAGATCGCGAACCGCGCCAAGGACACGCAGCGGCGCGCGTCGGACCTCGCGAACGAGGTCGTCATCGATCGCGTGTTCCGCCCGGAGCTCGGCAAAGCACGCGAGGCGCGCACGCGCTTCTCGGGCACGGTGATGGGCATCGCGGGCGGCAAGGTGCACGTGCGCCTCGATGCGCCGCCGATCGACGTGAAGCTCTACCTGCGCGATCTCGGCAAGGAGCTCGCGCCCCGCGGTGAGCCGCCGGTGTGGCTCGAGCCCGACGAGCGCGGCGTCGTGCTCCGCGAGCAGGGCACGGGGCGCGAGGTGCTCGTGCTCGGCAGCGCGGTCCACGTCGTCGTCGCGCGCCGCGACGACGGCCAGCGCCGCTGGGTCCTCGGCCTCGATCGCAGCTGAGCGCGCCGACGGACTCACCGCACTGGTGGCGCGAGAATCTCGTGTTCCAAGGAGGGCAGTACCAGCGGATGAGGTCATCCTCCCATTTCGTCGGTGTCCTGACTGGAGCAGTACTGAGCGGCGACGCGTGTCGTCCGATCGCCCCACGCACGAAACCCGTTTGCGCGAGTCTTGATCTCGCGCTCCAAATCGTTCGAATAGCCGACCTACAGCACGTATCGCGTCGGGGAGACGTGGATCGCAACGGCGACCCGATGTCAGTACCTTGCTACGCTGCGCGTCGATCGCTCATGCCGGTGCCCCCCTTCGACCATTCCGGAATCCTGCCCCCGTATGTGGGCCGCGCGACGGCGAGTGCCGAGCGCTCTCCCTATGCATCCACCATGGACGACGTGGTCGCGCGCTTCGCGACATCGCAGGCCCGTCGCGAGATCCTCGGTGGCCTGATCGAGTACCGAGCGGCACTGAGCAGCGAGCTGGGCATCACAACCGGCATCCAGTGGCTGGACGGCAGCTTCGTGGAGGACGTCGAGCGAATGCAGGCGCGCCCGCCAGTTGACGTCGATGTGGTCACGATCGCGTCGTTTCCGCGGGCGTCTGGGCTCACGGGCGCGCAGCGTGCCCTCCTCGACTCGCGACAGACGAAGGCCCGGTTCCACTGCGACGCGTACCCGTTGGATCTCGCGCGCGTCGGCTCGATGGAGCAGTTGATCAAGAACGTGACGTACTGGTTCGGTCTGTTCTCGCATCGCCGCGACGGCCGGTGGAAAGGCCTGACCGCCGTACCTCTCGACGCAGCGGACGATGCCCGGGCACGGCACCGGCTGGCGGTGACCCCATGACTCCCCCGGAGACGCTCGAGTTCCTCCGCGCGGAGAAGGCCGAGCTCGAGGCGCTGATCGCGGGCTGTGATCCTGATGACGTCTCACGCATCGGGTTCGAGAGCCGGCTCGCCGAGGTCGAAGAGGCGCTCGCGAGCACTGCCGTGCCGGTGGGCAGGCTCGCGGAGGCCAAGGTGTTGTTCCGGGGAACGCCTGTCGTCGGAACGCGAGGCATCGAAGCGGCCTTCGCTGGCCCCGCGATCGAGAGCTTCCAGAAGCTCGTGTCGAAGGTGTCGGCGGCCCGGAGCGGGCGTCGCCTCGGAGAGCGAGGCCCGATCCCAGGAGCCGGCGACAGTCGACTCTTCATCACCGACACCGTGCCGGGCTCGTTCGGGTTCGTGCTTCGCGAGATGCCCGATCAGGCGCAGCTCATCGACACCTCGCCCCTGGCCATGTCGGTGGACCAGGCGGTGGATCTGCTCGCCCGAGCGGCCTCGAGCGACGACGCGTTTGCTGACGCGGCGGTGGAAGCGGATCCCGCGGTGCTGGACCAACTCGACGACTTCTTGCATCTGGTCAGCGAGCGGGGCGCCACAGTGCGTGTCGTCAGCGGCGACGTCGTGGCCTCTCTCGAGGATCCGGACGTCATGAACGCCGCGAGGGAGCGCGCTCACTCACGGCGAACCGAGGAGCGGGACTTGCCCCAGCACGGCGTGCTCCTGGGGATCCTCCCGACGGCGCGGCGGTTCGAACTTCGCACGACCGACGGCACGGTGATCTCCGGTCGCCTCGGCCAGGACATCGAGATCGCAGTGGCGCAGCAGCTGGTGGGGCAAGGCGTAGCCGGACGGCTCCACGTCGTGACCATCATGCGACGTGATCGCGAGACGAAGCGCTACGTGCTCGAGAGCGTGACCGCCGCGCAAGACTGATCGCGCGCTGCGGAGCGCGTACTCGACCGAGCCTGGCCCGCACGTGGGCGGGGCGCCGAGCCGTACGCGCGCTTCTCGGCGCCGATGCACGAGATGGTGGGCGTGTTCCTCCACAAGGAAGCCGCGGAGATGCTCACTGGCGTGCACCCGCCGGTCGAAGAGGACGAGGCCCTGCGCGGAGGTCGTGGAGATCGCGAACCGCGCCAAGGACACGCAGCGGCGCGCGTCGGACCTCGCGAACGAGGTCATCGATCGCGTGTTCCAACGGAAGCGCGAGGTGCTCGGGCTCGGTAGCGCGGTCCACGTCGTCGTCGCGAGGCGGGAGAAGCGCCGTCGGCCCGTCGGATCAGCGGATCTCTGCAGGATATCGAAACGACGCGTCGATCACGGGCCCGAGCTCGGGATCGTCCCCGGGCAGCACGACCGCCTCGAACGTCTCCGGGTCGAGGAGGTACAGCTGTGAGGCTCGAGCCCCCGCTTCGGCCCGTTGCACAGCGAGCGCCCAAGAGCTCTCGCTGTCGAAGCCTCGGAAGAGCAGCCGAGAGACGCCTTCGAGCGATGGAAAGGAACGCTCCGTGTTCGTCGCGCGATCCAGAACGAGCGTCCGCGGGAGGTCGACGCAGTGGATGATGTCGGTGCCGTCGGTGCGTGCGAACGGAACTCCCGCACAGCTTCCCGGCTCGCGGACCTCGCCGTCTGCGGAGACTTCGATCCACCGTCCCTCGGACATCGGGACGAGCGCGCGTGAGGGTCTGACACCAATCGTGAGGCCGAAGCCGAGGGGAGCGACGAAAGCGGCATCGTAGTCTTCGACGATCACGCGCTCGTCGGACGGCGCGACCCAGCGCAGCGAACGCCGGCTCTCTCCTTCGACGACGAGATAGCGCTCACGACTGAAAGGAAACGCCAGTGGGGGCAGCGGCACAGAGCTGCCGTCTGCGAGCTCGAGACGGCTTCGCAGCGCCTCCCTTCCTGGGCATCGGTGCTCACGAACATGGAGCTCTCCCGTCGGCGCGTAGTCCGCCGACACGCAGTCTCCCTCGATCCGTCGAGCGCCGAAGCGGTCGAGCTCGAGCTCCCAAGCTCGCGACTCGGCGATCAGCGGCTCGGGTCCCCAGCGCGTGCAGCGGTAGACGAGCGCGCGTGCGTCGGGATGAAAGCGTCCGCCCCTCGAGACCAACTCGCCAGTGGCAGCAACCTCGCAGGCATCACCGACTTCGAGCACGGCGTGGAGATCGTGCGTGGTGCCCGAATCGAGCTCGACGAGCGTCTGCCCCGCCAGCGCCCAACGTCCGTCGGAAGAGATCTGGAGACCGAGGGACATCGGAATGTCTGCGACGGCCCGCCGATCGTGCCAGGGCCCCACGCTGATGGTTGCGCGACTCGAGAGCTGCTCCGCGTGCAGCCAGACGATTTCCTCCGGGAGGTCGCGGCGCGGCGAATGCGTCGCGTAGCAGCCAAGCTGTGTGACCAGTGCGACAGCGAGGGTGACGATCGCCTGTCGGCCGCCATGAGTGTTCCCACCACAACCCGAACTCATCGCGGAGGCAGTGTGCTCGCGGACACGAGTGCGGTCGAGAAGGGTGAGGTCGAGGATCAGGTCATTCCGTGCTCGGCCTCACCGCGACGGGGGGGCAGGTGCACGAGCTCGGGGCGCTCTCGATCGACGAAGACGTCGAAGCGCTCCCCCACGGCCGGCATGTCGTAGACGACGACGCCATTCGCCTCGACGCGGCGGCGCGCGTGCAGATCCGCCACGACGTGCAGGAGCACCTCGTAGGGAGCCCCGGTCGTCTGCACGGCGAAGTAGGCGCGATCGATCGCATGGCGGCGCGCGCCGAGGCGGAGTACGGCGCGGCCGACCACGTAGCGCGTGAGGATCGCTCGGCCGCGCACGCCGGTCTGCGCGAGCTCGGTGCGCAACGCCGGATGGTGCGTGAGCACGAAGCCTCGGTGGTGACCGAGCGCCAGCACGGGACCGAGGCCGAGCAGGACCGTGCCGCCCAGCGCAGCGAGGAGCGCCGTCGGATCGCGCTCCGTCCACGAGACGAGTGCGCCGCCGACGCACGCGGCCGAGAGGACGAGGGCCAGGAGCGCGGCGAGCGCGCGGAGCGTCACGATCTGACTGCGTCGCGCCTCCTCGAGCTCCCGCGTGATCGCCTGGATCTCGTCGGCGCGCGAGACCGCCTGCGGCATGCGTGCGGCCGCGTACGCTTCGAGCTCGGTGCTCATGCGAGAGTGCTTCGGGCAGCGAGGCGCAGGCGGCAAGGGCCCACGACGACGCGCGCGTCAGGACGCGTGCGGTGACGCATCTCGTTCGCGCCAGGCGCGCGAGCGGCCGGAGCGAATGGAACCGCGCTCTCCTTCCAAGAGATCTGGGAATGCGCGTCCCACCATCCCGTCCTTCACATCGCCGAATGCGCTCGCGCCTGGCGCTACCTCTCCCTCGATCCGCGAGGTGTTGCCATGACGAACCAGATCACGATCCCCGAGTCCTCCATCGGCCTGCTCTACGAGGACGGCGCGTTCGCGCGCGAGCTCGCGCCGGGCAAGCACCGCTTCGGCTCGTTCTGGGAGTCCCTCGCGGGCGGCGTCACGCGACGCGTGACGGTCGTGGACCTGCGCGAGCGCTCGGTGACCATCAAGGGGCAGGAGATCCTCACGGCCGACAAGGCCGCGATCCGCATCTCGCTGCTCGTGTACTTCAAGGTGATGGACGCCAAGGCGGCCCTGCACCACGTGACGTCCTACGAGGAGCGCATCTACGAGGACGTGCAGCTGGCGGCGCGTCGCTTCCTCGCGTCGCGCGCGCTCACGGACATCCTCAACGACCGCAACGACATCTCCGACGCGGTCCGCAAGGACGTCGCGAGCTCGGCGGGCTCCTACGGCGTCGAGATCGTGCGCGCGGACGTGAAGGACCTCGTGTTCCCCGGCAACCTCCGCGAGATCATGAACCAGGTGCTCGAGGTCGAGCGCCGCTCCGAGGCCAAGCTGGTCGAGGCGCGTCGCGAGGCCGAGGTGAGCCGCATCAAGGCCGAAGCGGCTGCGGCCGCGCAGCGCGAGCAGCTCGAGATGCAGCGCGCAGCGCAGCGCGTGGCGCTCGAGGCCGAGGCCGACAAGCAGCGCCTGCGCCTCCTGTGGGAGATCGACGAGGCCAAGGCCCTGCGCGATCACCCCGAGCTGCTCGAGCTCCGCAAGGTCAGCGCGTTCTCCGACATGGCCAAGGCCGGCGCGAAGTTCGTCGTCGGCCTGCCGAGCGGCTCGCTCGTCTCGAGCGACTGAGGCGGTCTTGCTGCGCCTTCGGCGCGCTGGGGGAGCCTAGGACGGCCCCCCCTACTCCCCCCGCTCGTCGATCGTCGAAGACTCCTACTCCTCGCTGCTCCAGGGGTTGCTTCGCAACCCCGCCGCAGGGCGCCCCAAGGCGAGTCCCTCGAGCCGCGAAGCGGGAACCTCAGTCTGGCTGGAAGAGGCGGTCTTGCGTCGCGTCGTCGTCGTAGAACTGCCACGCGCGGTCGAACGTGATCGCGCCGAAGAGGTTCACCGCGATCGAGAACACGAGGGCGATCACGAAGCCCGGGGTGCGGATCTTGCGGCCGCCGAGCGCGATGAGCGCGAAGAGCACGACGAGGTAGTCGGTCGCGAAGCGGTAGCCGAACTGAACCCAGCCGCTGTTCTGGTACATGAGGTCGACCACCGCGACGATCGCGGCGGCGGCGAAGAACGCGCGCATGCGGAAGTCGAGCGCGCGCTTGGGCCAGAGCGCGAGCAGGAGCGCGGGCGTCGTGAACCAGAGCGCGAGGCCGTGTCGCGAGATGATCACGTGCGGCTCGCGCGTGGTGAGCCAGGGCAGCGAGCCGAAGAACACCGCGAGGTTCTTGCCGAGGTAGTGGTAGCTGAAGAGACCCCAGCGCTCGATGCGGCCGCGCCAGTTGATCATGAGGAAGCGGTGGCCGAACTCGGTGGGCCGACCGAAGCGCGCCTCGTTCATCCACATCGCGATGCCGCCCGCCACGAGCACGGGCACCGCGCAGATCACGAGCGCGCGCAGCGCCGGCGACCAGTCGGTCCCGCGCAGCCACGCGAACAAGCGTGGCAGCGGCCCGCGCTCGTCGATCGAGGGGATCTCCGGCGCTTCCTTCTTCCGGTGCGCGGCCAGCAGCTCGACGATCGGGATGATCACGAGCGGCGCGGTGTTGGGCCGCGTGAGGAAGAGCGCGGCCATGACGAGGCCGGCGATCAGCGGGCGCTGACCGCCGAGCGAGGCCAGGAGCAGGAGCGGCACGAGCACGCTCGTGACGACGTTCGCGGCGAACCACACCGTGCCCTGCACCGCGACGAAGAAGTAGACGGTGCCGAACGCGTAGAGACACGTGAGGAGAAGGTCGTCGGCCTCGGTGCGCTCGCTCCGCTTGCTCTCGCGCAGGGTCCGCAGGAGCACGTAGAGGAAGGTCGGCGACAGGCCTGCGACGAGCGCCCAGAAGAGCGCGTCGCGCGTGTCCATGCCCCAGATCGCGACCACGGGCATGATGAGGAGCGCAGGCAGCGGCGGGAACGAGATGTACCAGCGCTGGTGCTCGTTCGGGCCGCGGCCCCACGGCGGAGGCCAGGCAGACCAGGGGCAGATCTCGTCGGTGGCCTCGTCGTAACAGGCCCAGTCGTTGTTGCCCGGCGGACGGTTGTCCATGACGCCGAGCTGGCCGTGCATGTAGCTCGTGGCGAGGTGGACGAAGTGGTTGTCCGCAGTCGGCCCCGCCAGGCGCGGCCCCGTGACCGCGAGGTACACGCCCGCCGCAATCAGGTACACGACGAGCGGCGTGCGCCACCGGAGGAGCCGTTCCTTCATCGGGCGCGCACTTTACACAGGATCGCCCGACACGCAGCGAAACGTGGGCCGCGCCGGCTCAGAGCGTGAGTCACTTGCATTGACTCACGCTCTGACGTTTCTTGCCGGAGGGTCTGGCCGCAGCCCCTCCCTCTCGCCGA
>JBILLJ010000226.1:0-10295 GCA_044376125.1 Sandaracinaceae bacterium | reverse complement strand
GACTCCAGGGACCCTCACGGCCGCCGACCTCGGGCGACGACTGCGCCTCGAGCTCGTCGCAGGTCATCCCGCGTTCGACTTCGCGAACCCCCTCGCGGCGCGGAGCCCCGGCGGGCTCGTCCTCGGCAGCAGCTCGACGCACGTCGAGTCGCGTCTCGAGGGCGCTCCGGACGGCTACCCCACGAGGCTCTCGTACCTCTATCGGATGGACCAGCGCGTCGAGTCCGACATCCTCAGCAAGGCGCTCCACACCTCGAGTGCGTTCGAGTGTCGATTCACCGTGTGGGCGCGGCGAGCGTTCCCCTCGTTCGAGGTGGTCTCGCGGGCGCCGACCCTCGCGGGCGGGCCGATCCAGAGGCAGCTGAGCCTGCCGCTCTGCGCGACCGGCCACGCCACGCTCGACGCGCAGTACCAGGTGTTCGCGGCCGATCCCGCGGTGGCCGCCGCGATCGCCCCGGTGCTGTCGCACTTCGATCCCTTCGCGAGCTCGAGCGGTGTGCAGATCGTGGGCGAGGGCGGGGCGGTCGCCTTCGTGATGTTCGAGATGCAGAGCCCGATGATGGCCACCGCGCTGCACCAGCCGGAGCTGATGCAGCGGGCCATGACCGAGCTGGCCGTGCGCGTGGGCGGCTGACGAGCGCGCAGATCAGCCGTAGACGCCGGCGGCCGCGCGATCGAGCTGCGCGTCGAGCTCGCGGTAGAGGTCGGTGTTGCCGTGCTGGACGAAGCCCTCGAGGGCGCGGGCGCAGTCCGGCACCTTCTCGATGAACGAGAAGACCTCGCGCGGATCGTCGAGCGAGTCGGCGTACTGACCGTAGCCGAGCTTCTGGAGGTAGCGGCCGTTGAGCACCTGCTCGAACTGCCCGCGCACCGGCACCGACAGCATCGGCTTGTGGAGGTACACGGCCTCGCCCATCAGCGTGAAGCCGCCGCCCGCGATGACGGCCTTGGACGTCGCGAGATCCTCGATGAACGTCGTCTCGCTGAAGGGGCGATAGCGGAGGCGCCCCTCGACCTGCTCCTCCTTGATGGTGCGGCGCATGCCGTAGATGCGGCACTCGAGGCCCGTCTCGGAGAGCGTCTTGGCGAGCTCGTCGTTGCCCTCGGCCGTCTGGTAGACGAGCAGGTGGTCACCGCTGGCGCGCTCGGCCGAGAGGATCTCGGGGCGCAGGATGGGCTTCACGAGCGTCGTCTTGTCCTTGCGGATCTCGGGGAAGAAGAAGGTCGTGATGAGGTAGTGGTTCGCGAACGGCAGCTTGCTCTTCACGAGCGCCTTGGAGATCTCGAAGTCCGCGCGGTGTCCCTCGATCACGTCGTCGGGGATCACGCAGCGGTTGAGGATCTGCATGTTGTCGATCGAGAGGATCGGCAGCCGATGCGCCTGGCCGTAGAAGTACGTCCAGCTCTCGAAGTCGCTGATGACGAGCTCGGGCGAGAAGTCCCGGATGAGATCGAAGTACTTCGCGATCTGCGCCGGGATCGCGAGGCTTCCACCGAGCACGTTCTCGAAGAGCGTGCGCGCGCGCTGCACCTCGTTGTCCTCGTAGACGATGTGGAGGCCGCGGATGCGGTTGACCTCGCTCTTGTCGCCGAAGCGCTTCTCGAGGAAGTCGACCGCGCGCCCCGACGCGATGATCTCGACCTCGTGACCGAGCTCGAAGAGCCGCTCGAGCACCACGCGAGAGCGCATCGCGTGGCCCATTCCTTCACCGACGACGCCGTAGAGGATCCGCATGGCCGCGATGGTACCCAACGTCGCGAGCCGATGGCTTCGATTCATGGGGACCGATCGGCCGTCGCTCGAGAGCCTCGGCGCGCGACGCCGCCTCGACCGACGATCGGCGAGGCGTGTTACCGTCGCACGTCGATGCTGAAGCCCCGGCGCGCCTCGGAGTTCACGTTCGAGCTGCTCGTCGATCTCTTGTTCGATCTCGACGCGATCACCGAGGAGCAGCGCAAGATCGCGATCACGCGCGAGCGCGCCCATCGCACCAAGCTGCTCCAGTCCCCCGCGCGGCAGTCGCTGGGGATCCGCCTCGCGGAGCTCTCGCCCATCGAGATCCTGGCGTCGTTCCAGTTCCCCGACGCGCGCAAGCGCCAGGACGTCCTCGACGAGGATCGCCTCGTGGCCGTGGTGGCGAAGCTCGCCGGCGTTCCGTCGCGCCGCATCGATCGCCTCCAGCTCGATGCGACGCTCATCACCCGCACGCTCTCGCGCGCCTACGCGCGCAAGCACGGCGTGCTGCCGCTCCAGGTGGATGCCGAGGGACTGCACCTGGCCGTCTCGAACCCCTTCGACGCCGAGGTCTTCGCGAGTCTGCGCTCGCTCACGCGCAAGGAGATCCTGCCGGTGCTCGCGTCCCCGAGCGACATCCAGCGCGCCATCGCGGAGGTCTACGGCTTCCGTGCCTCGATCCAGCACGCGCAGGCGCAGGTCGGCGCGCGCAAGGGCAACGACCTCGAGGAATTCTTCAGCCTCGCGGGCGCCACCGAGCTCGACCCGGCCGCGACGCCCGTCGTCGCCGCGGTCGACTTCATCCTCAACTACGCGTTCGATCAGCGCGCGAGTGACATCCACGTCGAGCCCCAGCGAGAAGAGAGCGTCGTGCGGATGCGGATCGACGGGATCCTCCATCCCATCTACCGCGTCCCGCGCGAGCTCCACGCGGCCCTGACGAACCGGATCAAGGTGATGTCGCGGCTCGACATCTCCTCGCGCAAGCCGCAGGACGGCCGCATCCGCATCGGCCGGCCCGAGGCCGATCTCGATCTGCGCGTCAGCGCGCTGCCGACGGCGTTCGGGGACAAGATCGTGATCCGCGTGCTCGATCCCTCGATGCTCTTGCGCGACCTCTCGGAGCTCGGCTTCCTCGAAGACGAGAAGCGCACGATCGAGGAGTGGCTGTCGCGCCCGAGCGGCCTGATCCTCGTCACCGGTCCGACGGGCTCCGGCAAGACGACGACGCTCTACTCCGCGCTGCGCGCGATCGCGACGCCGGAGATCCACGTGTTGACGCTCGAGGATCCGATCGAGGTCGTGATGCCCGGCATCACGCAGGTGGCCGCGAACGCCAAGACGGGCACCAGCTTCTCCGAGGCGCTCCGTCACGTGCTGCGCCAGGATCCCGACGTGCTGATGATCGGCGAGATCCGCGACCGCGAGACCGCGGAGCAAGCGGCGCAGGCCGCGCTGACGGGACACCTCGTCCTCTCCACGCTCCACACGAGCGACGCGGTCGGCGCCGTCGCGCGTCTGTCGGACCTCGGTGTGCCGCCCTTCCTCGTGGGCGCCACCGTCACCGGGGTCATCGCGCAGCGGCTCGTGCGCAAGGTGTGCTCGTCGTGCGGCGAGGACGTCGTGCTGACCGTCGACGAGATGGCCGCGCTCGGCGTGCGGCACCCCGACGAGCACGCGGGCCAGCTCCTGGCGCGTCGCGGCCCGGGCTGCGCGCGCTGCCGCTACACGGGGTACTGGGGACGCTCCGCGGTCTTCGAGATCCTCGCCGTCAACCCACGGATGCGGCAGCTCATCGCGGAGTCCGTCGCGCCCGAGGCCCTGCACCGCGCCGCGCGTCAGGACGGTCTGCGCACGCTCCGCGAGCACGCGGTCCGCAAGGTCGCGCTCGGCACCACGTCCATCGAAGAGGCGCTTCGCGCGACCTCGGATCTCGAGCGCTGATGTCGGTCTCCTTCGAGCTCGTGGAGGCGTGGCGTGCGGGCACGGTGCTCGTGCAGCTCGTGAGCAACGAGGAGTCGCGCGCCATCGCGCAGTGCGCGGCCGCGGCGGCCGAGGTCGGAGCGACCTTCGCCGTGTGGAGCTGCCATCGAGGCCTCACCCCGGTCGCGCCCGAGGCCCGTGAGCCGCTCGCGATGCTCGACGCGCTCGCGGCCGCGCCGACCCCGATCATCGCCGTGCTGCTCGACTTCGAGCCGTGGCTCGCGGATCTGCGCGTCCTGCGGCGGCTCAAGGATCTGCTGCCGGCGCTCGAGGCGGATGACCGGCGCCTGGTGCTCGTCGGAGAGCGCGCCGAGCTGCCCGCGTCGCTCCGCGCGCACGCGAGCGTGATCGTCGCGCCGCTGCCCGACGCGGCCGAGCGCACCCAGCTCGTGCGCGACGTGCTCGCCGCGCTCGAGACGACCGTCAGCGAGCACGAACTCCATCGCCTCGTCCTCGTCTCGGCGGGGCTCTCGAGCATCCAGCTGCGGCGCTGCCTCGCCGGTGCGGTCGGACGTGCGGCGGGGCTCGGCCCGTCGGCGATCGCGCGGATCGCCGAAGAGAAACGCTCGATGCTCGCGCACGACCTCGGCATCGAGCACGTGCAGGTCACCGACTCGGTCGACGCGCTCGGAGGCCTCGAGAGCTTCAAGGAGTGGCTCGACGAGCGGGCCGAAGCGCTCGGGCCCGCGGCGGTGCGGTTCGGCCTCGCGGCACCGCGCGGCGTGCTCCTGCTCGGCGTCCAGGGCTGCGGGAAGTCGCTCTCGGCCAAGTGCGTCGCGTCCCGCTTCGGGGTGCCTCTGGTGCGCCTCGATCTGCCGCGGGTGCTCGGCGCGGGCGGCGAGGGCGCGAGCGCCGAAGAGGGCCTGCGCCGTGCGCTCGAGGCGGTCGAGAGCCTCGCCCCCGTCGCGCTCTGGGTCGACGAGATCGAGAAGGGCTTCGCCGGATCCAAGGGCGGCGACAGCCGCGCGGCGCGGTTGCTCGGCGCGTTCTCGACGTGGCTCCAGGAGCGCACGAGCAGCGTGTTCGTGGTCGCGACGGCGAACGACGTCTCCGACCTGCCGCCCGAGCTCCTCCGACGCGGTCGCTTCGACGAGCTCTTCTTCGTCGACCTCCCCGACTTCGCGGCGCGCAAGGCGATCCTCGCGCTCCACCTCCGCAAGCGCGCGCGCGATCCCGCGACCTCGGACCTCACGATGCTCGCGGAGCTCTGTCAGGGCTTCTCGGGCGCCGAGCTCGAGCAGGTCGTCGTCGCCGCGCTGCATCGCGCGTTCAAGCTCGGGCGCGAGGCGAGCGACGCGGATCTGCGCCACGCCGCGCGCGACGTCGTGCCGCTCTCGAAGACCTACGCCGAGCAGATCAAGGAGCTGCGCGAGTGGGCGCGAGGGCGAGCCCGCACGGCCGGTCGTGAGGGCGCGATCGTGGATCTGTTCCGTCGCGCGACCTGAGCCGCCGGGTGACATCGCGCCCTCGCACCGCGCGCGGCTTGACCCACGACACCGGCTCCCAGACCATCGATTCGAGTGAGCGGCGAGCGCACGGTCCCCGACCGCGTGGAAGAGATCGACGCGCCCGTCGCGGCGGTCGATCCGCCGCCACGACGTCCGTCGCTCGGCAGGCTTCCGCCCTTGGCTGATCCGCTCGCCGGCCTGACCGCGATCGATCGCACGCACGCCGACGGAGCGGGCGAGAACGAACCGAGCGGCACGGCCGCGCCGCGCGCGCCCACGCGGCTCGGGCGGCTTCCGCCGTTTCGTGAGGCGACACCACGCGTGAGCGCACCGGAGCTCGAGGCGCGCACGAACGACGAGGCCACGGTCGCCGAGATGGTGGAGGAGATCGACCTCGACCCCGTGCCTCCTCCGCCTCCACCGCCGCCGCGGGATCGGCTCGGCAAGCCCACGCCATCGGGCGCGCCTCCGCCACCGCCTCCTGCGCCGAGCCGTGAGGCCACGGCCTCGCACGTCCCCGCGCCCGCGGACACGGTGCGCGAGGACGCGGCCGGTGCGCGCGACGCGACGCGCGGCGAGCACGAGGAGAGCGCCGAGCCCGCGCCCGCGCCGCCGCTCGCCATGGTCGAGCGCCCGAGCGTCGCGACCGTCGTCGAAGACTCGCTCGAGTATCACTGCCAGACCTGTGACCGCCGCGTGCCGCGTGCGGAGATCCAGGTGCTCACGCGCGACGGGCGCAAGACGTTCGCCGTGTGCCCGGTCTGCAACGGCTACCTCGGAGCGAGCCGCGCGCGCGGCGCAGCGCGCCCCGATGCGGCGCCTCCCGAGGCACGCGCACGCCGCGCCGAGCGCCCTCGCAGCGAGGACGGTGCACCACGATCACTCCAGTGGGTGCTCGTCGATGCCGTCGCCTGGCCCTTCGCCCGCGAGGTCTTGCCGACGCTCCTCGGGCTCACGTGTGTCGTCTGGCTCTTCTCGTCCGCGTGGATCTTCGGGCAACCCGCGGCCGAGCTCGCAGGCCTCGCGCTCGCGTTCGCCGTGCTCACCACCCGCGCGGCCGCCGTGATCCACGCGACCCATCGAGGGGACGACGCGCCGCCTCCGCTCTTCGGTGACGGCGCCGCGGGCGCGATCGTCCGTCACGTGTCGGCGTTGATCGTCGGTGGCCTGCCGCTGCTCGCGGCGCTCGTCTCGGAGACGCTCGGTGTCCGCTCACCGACCGAGCGCACCGTGCTCGTGGTCGCCGGGATCGCTGCGTTCTGCCTCTACGTGCCCGCAGGACAGATCGTCGTGGCCTCCGTGGAGACGCTCGGGGCCGCGCTCAATCCGCTGCGCCCGATCTCGTTCGCGCTCCGCGTGGGACGCGCGTACCTCGTGCCGTGCACGACCCTTCTCGTCATCGCCATCGCGCACCTCGTCGCCGTCGGCGTCACGAGGATGGTCGGCGTCGCCCTCTTCGGTGGCCCCACGGTGGGGTGGGGCCTGCTCGCCTCGCTCGTCGTGGTCGGCGGCGTCCTCGTCGAGGCCCGCGTGCTGGGGCTCGTGGTGCGCGAGCACCGCTTCGACCTCTCCCTCGTCTGACGCGTCGGGTGCCAGTTCTCCCTCGCGCGCTTGCGAAGGCGCGCGCGCGGCCGCAGTGCTTGCGGGGTGCTCGACGCGCTCCTCGATCGCTCGATCGTCCTCTCGTTCGACCGCACGGGCTTTCGTCGGCACGCGCGCCGCTTCGTGCCGGGCGAGCTCGACGTGCGTGGCGAGGGACGCACCGCGGTCGTCACGGGCGCGAGCTCGGGCCTGGGGATCGAGATTGCGAAGGGGCTGCTCGAGCGCGGGCTCGAGGTGATCCTCGCCGTGCGCGACGTCGACAAGGGAGAGCGCGTGCGCGCGGGCTTCGGTGCGCTCGCGGCGCGTGCCCGCGTGGAGCGGCTCGACGTGGGCGAGCGCACCTCGGTCGAGGCCTTCGCGAGCCGCTTCGAGGCCGCGCGCCTCGACGTGCTCGTGCACAACGCGGGGGCACTGCTCGATCGGCGCACGCGCACGAGCGAGGGGCTCGAGACGACGCTCGCCGTGCACCTCGTGGGACCGTTCTCGCTCACGCATCGTCTCTGGGCCGCGCTCCGGCGCTCCGACGACGCGCGGGTCGTGCACGTGTCCTCGGGCGGCATGTACGCCGCGCCGCTCGACGTGGACGCGCTCTTCGACGAGCCCGACGACGCACCGTTCGACGGCGTGCGCCGCTACGCCCTCGCCAAGCGCGCGCAGATCGTGATCACCGAGGAGATCGCCGCGCGTTCGGCGCGCGCGACGCTGCCGATCACGACGAGCGCGATGCACCCCGGATGGGCCGACACGCCCGGCGTGCGCACCTCGCTGCCGCGCTTCTTCGCCGTGACGCGCCGGATCCTGCGCACCCCCGCCGAGGGCGCCGACACCGCGCTCTTCCTCGCGCTCGCCGCGCGCGCACGCGAAGCGAACGGTCGCTTCTACTTCGACCGCGCGCCAGCGCCGACGCACCTCCGCGCCGCGACGCACGAAGGGCCGGAGGAGCGCACGAAGCTCTGGGCCCGCGCGTGCGCCGCCGCGAGCGTGCCCCTCGAGTCGTTCACGTCGTGAGCAGGGTCAGCGCGCCGTGACCTCGAGCACGCCGAGGCGCACCTGCGCGACGTCGTTGTCGTCGACGTAGAGACCCGCGACGACCAGCACCGCGGCGTCGTCACGCCATGCGGTGTGCGCAGCCCAGTGCACGAGGCGGTAGTCGGTGAACGCGTCCACGCGGTACGACGCGGGCAGCACGCTTCGCTGCCGCGGAGGTGCGGGTTCCAAGGTCTCGTCTGCACGCAGGTCGACGTGCAGCCCCATCGAGTCCTCGCTGACGATGATCACGCCGCGGGGCCAGCTCTCGAGGGAGATCCGCGTCGGCGGCAGCGGCGCCGCGATCGTCGTCCAGGCCTCGTCCGCACAGGCCTCCAGTGCCTCCGCGGCGTCGGTCGAGCAGCGCAGTCGACGCAGCTCGATGCGCTCGTCGAGGCAGGTGCCCACGACGTAGTTTCCGGCGGCGACGACGTCGCGATCCACGATCGAAGGCGCGCACGACGACGCGCTCGCGATCGGGTGCTCCGCGTGCTCGAGGGGGTTGTCGGTGCCCGCGATCCGCGCGAGCGCCACACGTCCGGAGGCGTGCTGGATCAGCATGGCGCGCGTGGTGCCGACCGCTGCGCGTGGCGGCGCCGCATCGGGCAGGGGGATGCGCGCGATGCCTTCGGGTCCTGCGCCCGGCCCCGTGACCTGGATCTCCGACGCGATCGCGTCGACCACCGTGAGGCCGAAGGCGGGCTCGTCGCCGGCGTCTCCGAACCCGCCGAGCAGCACGGCCGGTGGCGGCAAGGTGCGCAGCTCCGGGCCGCCCATCGTCAGCAGCCTCGGGTCGTTGTCGCGCGCGACGAACGCCACCGTGTTCGGTGAGTCGATCGACTCGCTCGCAGAGCGCACGGTCCAGAGGTAGACGAGGCTGCCGTCGGCCTGCGCCTCGGCGGCGACCGCCGAGGTGAAGCTGTTCAGGTAGTGCTCGCGCGCGATGCGGGTCGCGAGCGGCCCGTCGAGATCCACGTCGATGCGGAGGCCGACGCCCGGGTCGCGGCGGCCGTCGGCGTTCATCGTCCGCTCCATGGAAGCGACGTGCGCGGCCCAGCTGCCTCCGGACGAGGCGTCCTCCACGGTGACTGCGATGCCGGCGTAGGCCGCGTCGTAGGAGAGCTCCAGCGCTTGGGCCGGCGCGTCCGGGTTCGCCAGCACTGTGGAGCCCACCTGCGTGTCGCTCGGGCGCGCATCTCCGAACGCGACGCGACCGATCGGGGCGGTGTCGAGCAGCGGCCGCTCGACGCAACCGCTGAGCACGCACTCTCCGCCGTTGCACTGCGACTGCTCCGTGCAGCGCGTGCGGCACTCGTTGTCGACGCACGTCGCGAACGCCGGATCGCCGCAGTCCTCGACGCTCAGGCACGCGTCGTCGGGCACCGTCGAGCACACGGACTGTCCGCTCGCTGCGAGGCAGCGCCGCCCGCTCTCGCAGTCCGCGGCGCTCTCGCACGTGGTGCGGCAGCGACCGACGCTGCACACGAGCCCGCTCGGGCACTCGGCGTCCGCGCTGCACCGCGCACCGAGCGACACGCGCGACTCGCAGCCCAGCACGGCGAGGACGCACGAGGAGAGGACCCCGACGAGTCGGCCGTTCATCACCCCGTTCGTATCAGGACTCGGGCATCGTCGCTGCCTCGAGCGCGGGACGCCCGAATCCGAGTCGAACGCGCCGCGCGCTCGTCGTAGAAGTCGCGCATGCCCCCGCCGCCGAGCCCCCAGGCCTTCACCGATCGAGACGCGCTCGAGCGCTGGCTCGAGCGTCACCACGCGAGCGAGACCGAGCTCTGGGTGCGCGTCTACAAGAAGGGCTCCGGCGTCGCGTCGGTCACGTGGGAGGACATCGTCATCGCGGGCCTGACGTGGGGCTGGATCGACGGACAGAAGAAGTCGCTCGACGAGGGCTCGTTTCTCCAGCGCATCACGCCGCGCCGCGCGCGCTCGGGGTGGTCGAAGAAGAACTGCGAGCACGCCGAGCGGTTGATCGCCGAGGGGCGCATGCGGCCCGCGGGCCTCGCGCAGGTCGAGGCTGCGAAGAAGGACGGCCGCTGGGACGCCGCGTATGCGGGCGCGCGCGAGATGGTCATCCCGGAGGACTTCCTCGCGGCCCTCGCGAAGAGCAAGAAGGCCAGCGCCTTCTACGCGACGCTCGATCGCACGAACCTCTTCTCGATCTACCACCGCCTTCACACGGCGAAGAAGCCCGAGACCCGGCTCGCGCGCATCGAGCGCATCGTCGCCCAGCTCGCCCGCGGCGAGCGCTTTCACTGAGAGCACGCGGCACTCGGATTGATCGATGCGAGTGCCACGGGCTCGAATCGGCGGGAGGGAGGCTCTCGCCGATTCCGGTGATCGGACACCGCGCGCAGGCCCAAGGCCGAGCACGGGGAGAACCCGCGGCGAGAGGGAGGGGCTGCGGCCAGACCCTCCGGCAAGAAACGTCAGAGCATGAGTCAATGCAAGTGACTCATGCTCTGACTCTCCCGGTTCGAGGGACC
>JBILLJ010000106.1:0-32946 GCA_044376125.1 Sandaracinaceae bacterium | reverse complement strand
TCCCGTGACGCGCCCGCGCGTCGACGTCAGCTGCGCGGGATCTCGGTGGCTTCGCGGACCTTCTTGCCCGTGAGCCAGTCGGTCAGCAGCGCGTTGACGACCTCGGGTGCTTCCTGCTGCACCCAGTGCGAGCAGCGCGGCACGAAGCGCAGGGTGAGGTTGCGGACGAGCTCGTCGGTGCGGTCCGTGAGCTCTTTGCCGAGGGCGGTGTCGTCCTCGCCCCAGATCATGAGCGTGGGTGTCTCAAGCGGCGGGTACTTCACCGTGGTGCGATAGCGAACGGCCGCGCGGTAGTACGCGAGCATGCCGCGGAGGGCACCGGGGATCGCCGCCGAGCGCTTGTAGATGCGCAGCACCTCTTCGGGGAAGCGGCTGCGGTCGACGGCCATGCTCGCGAAGGCCGCGCCGATCGCGTGGTAGTCGTTTCGCGCGAGGTAGCGCTCGGGGAGGAACGGGAGCTGGAAGAGGAAGACGTACCAGCTGCGCCGGATCTGCGGCCCGAGGCGCGAGAGGGCCTGCGCCATGCGGCGTGGATGAGGGATGTTGAGGATCACGAGCCGATCAATCCTGCGCACGCGTCGCAGCGCGAAGTGCCAGGCGACGACACCGCCCCAGTCGTGCGCGATGACGATGACTTCGCCCTCTGGCGCGTCCTTGCGGAAGTGATCGACGAGGCCCGCGACGTCCTGCACGAGCTCCTGCATGCGGTAGTCGGCGACGCGCGCGGGCTTGTCGGAGTCGCCGTAGCCACGGAGGTCGGGCGCCCACACGCGGTAGCCGAGATCCGCGAGCAGCTTCATCTGGTAGCGCCACGAGTACGACGACTCGGGGAAGCCGTGCAGACAGAGCGCGAGCTTCTTGCTGGCCTTTGAGCCGGCGACCCGCACGCGCAGCGTGATGCCGTTCGTCGGGATCTCGATGCTCTCGAAGGACGCGGGATCGTCGTAGACGCGGAGCGCTTCGGGCGTGGGCATGGCCCGTCATAGCGCGGTGGGCGCGGCGCCGTCATGCGAAGAACGGTGACCCGCACGAGGCGAAGGGACCGAGCGCCTGCCGCGGATCGGTGCAGGAGGAGGGCCTTGCGCCCTCGCGTGGCGTTCTGCGACGGCACAGCGCGGCGACGTCTGTATCCTCGCGCGCGATGATGTCCCGACGCCTTGGCCTCACGCTCACGGCGAGCCTTCTCTGCGCGTGCGGAAGGCTTCGGTATGCACCCTCGGATGCCTCGTTGCCCGTGGATGCGTTCTCACCGACGGCCTCGCTCGATGCACCCTCGCCGGATGCCGATGTGACGTTGCTCGATGCGCCCATCGGCGATGCAGGGATGCCCGATGCCCACGTGCCGACGGATGGAGGGATCGCGGGCCCCTGCGTTCTCACGGCGGAGTTCGGGGAGCCAACGCTCGTACCAGGCGTCTCGACGACGATGTTCGCCGAGGCGACGATGCGGCTCTCGGACGACGAGCGCATCGGCTATCTGTGGTCGACGCGACTGGGCGGCATCGACCTCGCCCGCGTCACCCGCACGGTGGACACCGGTGCCTTCACCTACGACCCCACGTTCGACGAGCTGAACACGCCGAGCGTCGAGTTCGAGCCCACCCTCTCTCGTGATGGGCTGCTCTTGGTCTTCCGCAGCGCACGTGGCAGCACGGGCGAGGACCTCTACTTCGCCGACCGTAGCGTCGACACCGCGCCCTTCACCTTCCGCGGTCCGATCGAGTCAGTGAACTCGGCAGCGGCGGACCGACAGCCCTTCCTCAGCGACGACGAGCTGCTCTTCATCTCCGACCGCAGCGGCGCGTCTCGCATCTACCGCGCGCCTCGGACGGGCAGCACGTTTGGCGTGCCGAGCGAGATCACGGAGCTCGCTGGCACAGGGGCCGATCAGGACCCGGTGCTCGCGCCCGACGGCCTCACGCTCTACTTCGCCTCGGACCGCGGGCTGACCGACCTGGACATCTTCGAGGCGACCCGACCCACGACCGCCGCGGCCTTCGGCAGCCCAAGACGCCTCCCGACGGTGAACTCCACCGTCACCGACGGGCCCAGCTGGGTCTCGCGCGACCAATGTCGCCTCTACATGAGCAGTGCCCGCGCGGGCACACCGGATGTGTATGTGGCGTCGATCCCGACTTCCTTCTGACGCAGCTCGATGCATGGGCCTTCATGGGCTCGCGCTTGCGCTCGGGGCCGCGGGACGCATCCGCAGCGCCTCGTGCACCACGGCGACGAGCTCTCTCGGCGAGATCGGCTTGGTGAGCACGAGGCTCGCGCCGCTCGCTCGCGCGCTCTCGGCGAAGGCATCGTCGATGTGGCCGGAGAGGAACAACGCAGGCAGATCGGGCTGCTTCTCCTTGAGGAGGCGCAGCGTCCCGAGGCCGTCGAGCTCGGGCATCGCGACGTCGAGGATCGCGAGGTCGATGGGGCGCTTCTCGATCTCCTCGCGCGCCTGACGGCCGCTCGAGGCGGCAATGACCTCGAGCCCGGCGCGCGACAGCGAGCGCGCGATCACCGTCCGGACCATCTCCTCGTCGTCGACGACGAGGACCACCGGCTTGCCTTCGAAGCCGAGCGCGGGCCGCTTCGATTCCTTGGCGGGTGAGGCTGCTTCGGCCTTCCGCAGGAAGAGCCTCACCACGGTGCCCCGCCCGACCTCGGAGTCGACCTCGATGCCGCCGCCGACCGAGCGCACCGTGCCGTAGACCTGAGCGAGCCCGAGGCCGGTGCCGCGAGACTTGGTCGTGAAGAACGGCTCGAACGCACGCGCGACGACATCGGCGGGCATCCCCGCGCCGTCGTCTTGCACCTCGATCACCACGTGTTCGCCAGGCTGGGTGTCGAGGGACTCGGCCCGCGCGGCGTCGAGGGTGGCGAGCCGGGTGCGCACCTCGACCGAGCTCGGGTCGGCATCGAACGCGTTGATGCACAGGTTGGCGATGGCCTGCGCGAGGTCGGTGCGGTTGGCCATCACGAGGAGCGCGCCGTCGGGGATCGACAGCTTCAGCGTCGCCCGCTGGGTCGCCGCACGCTTCAAGATGGGCTCGATCTCCTTGAAGAGCTCACCGAGGTCGATCGCGGCGAGGCCGGTCGCCTGCTTTCGGCCGAACTTCAGGAGCGCGTGGGTGAGCTCCCCGCCACGCTTGCACGCGGCCACGATCGCATCGAGATCGTCGGCCTCTTCTCCGGTCTTGGCCTCGCGCAGGAGCGACGCGATCCCGAGCACGGCGGCGAGAATGTTGTTGAGCTCGTGCGCGACGCCACCTGCCATCTGCCCCATCGCCTCGAGACGCTGCGCGGCCACGGACCGTGCTCGGATCGCGTCGCGCTCGGCTTCGAGCCGCCGTCGCTCGTCGAGCTCGCGCTCCGTACGCTCGAGCGCGCTGGCGAGCGCACGCCGCGCCTTCTCGTCGGAGGCCCGTGCGGCCTCGAGGTCGATCACGTAGCGCCGCTGGCCCGAGAACGTGAGCGTCGCGAGCGTGAGGGTGGCGGTGAGCGTGATGAGGCGAGGTGCGGCGCTCCCCTCCTCGAGGGTGAGAAAGCCCGCCGCGCCCCATGCCACGCCGCCGAACACGAGGTTGGTCGCGAACCAGCGCGGTTGGAGCTGGATTCCGGCATACGACAGGAACAAGAGGCCCATCCACGAGTCGATCGCCCAGCCTGGGATCTGGTCGGCTCCGGCCAGCACCGCCAACGCCACAGCCCACCACAGGCCGGCGATGGCGAGCCCAGCGCTCTGACGTGGGATCCGCGGCGCCGAGAGCCCGATCGCGAGCGCGACCAAGATCGCAGCGACCGAGGCGATCGCCATTCGCTGCGCGCCGATCAGGAAGCTCGTGACCGATGAGACCGCAACCGAGAGCACGATCGCGGCGGCGACCGGCCGGACCCGTGCGTGCAGAATCTCTCCAGCCCGCGGCAGAGCGTGCTCGTGGAGGAATGGGGTCGCCACCCGCCGAGCATAGTTCGGAGCGGTCGAGGAATGGAGACCCGCGTTTGCGTGGACGGGCTCGATGGGCTCGGTGAGGAGCGGTCAGCGCTGTGTGGAACCCAGAGGAGGCTCCGCGAGGCGCGGCCCGACGTAGACCGACTGCGGCCGCACGAGGCGCCCGACGCGGCGCTGCTCGGCGACGTGCGCGCCCCAGCCGAGGAGCCGACCGTTCGCGAACGTCGCGGCGAAGAGCTCGCGCGGCAGGCCCACCGCGTCGAGGAGCACGGCCGTGTAGAACTCGACGTTCGTGTCGAGCGTGCGCTGGGGGTAGCGCTCGCGCAGCGCCGCGCGCGCGGCACGCTCCACGGCCCGCGCGAGATCGAGGCGCTCGGTGATCGCACCGTCTGCGACGAGACGCTCGATCGCGCGCTCGAGCACCGCCGCGCGCGGGTCGCGCACGCGGTAGATGCGGTGGCCCATGCCCATGATGCGGCGGCCGGCGAGCAGCTCGGCCTCGAGCCACGCCTCGGCCGCGTCTGCCGTGCCGATCGCGTCGAGCATGTCGAGCACGGGGCCGGGCGCGCCGCCGTGGAGCGGGCCCTCGAGCGCGCCGACGCCGGCGACGCACGCCGCAGCGAGGCTCGCGCCGGTGGACGCGACGACGCGCGCGGTGAACGTGGACGCGTTGAGGCCGTGGTCGCTCACGGTGACGAGGTAGCTGTCGAGCGCGCGGGCGCGCGCCGCGGCGAGCGGGCGCTCGGGCTCGAGCATCGCGAGCAGATCGAGCGCGTGTGTGCGCGAGGCGCTCGGCGCCACGGGCGCGAGATCGCGAAGGGCCCGCCCGTGCGCGGCGAGCGCGACTGCGGCCGCGCCCGCCAGCGAGACGAGCTCGTCCTCGAGCGAGCCGCTCGGGATCGTGAGCGCGGAGAGCGCGGCGCGCAGGGCCGCCATCGCGCCGGGCGCGCGCGTCACGTGTGTGCCCGCCGCGCCCCCTTCGAAGGCACGCACGCGCGCCCGACCGAGCGCTGCGGCGATCGAGGCCCGCCGCGTCGCGTCCGGCAGCGCGCCGTCGAGGAGCAGACCGAGCGCGTCCTCGAAGCCCGCGCGGAGCGCGAGCGACTCCACGTCGTGTCCTCCGAGCACGAGCCGTCCGCGCTCGCCGTCGACGTCGGACAGCGCGGTGTGGGCGACGACCACGCCCTCGAGGCCGTCGGCGCGGACGCTGGTCAGAGGCGCGTTGGTGTCGGCGGGCGTGGCAGAAGGCGAGGCGAGGGACGTGTGCGCGGTCATGAGGACCTCCTCGGCGGAGACGCCGTTGGGGTGGGCGCGTCGCGGTGGGCGCGTGGTGGGCTCGCCCGAGGAGAGGAACCGGATGCGGCCCTCGGGCGAACGCACGTACGCTGCGCACCGGAGCAACATGGATCAACGTGGAATCAGCAATCAACGTCGCGGCGGCGCGCGAACGGCCAGCACCGCGCGAGACGCGCGAACGGCTCATGCCGCGCGGGCGGATCGCGACGAGGGCTACGTCTCCAGCGAGGAGGCCATCGCGCTCCTCGAGGTGAAGCGCGAGACGCTCTACGCTTACGCGAGCCGTGGCCTCGTGCGGAGCGTGCCGGGCCCGAGGGGGCGCCCGCGGCTCTACGCGCGCGCGGATCTGGAGCGGCTGCGCGCGCGGCACGACGCGCGCTCGGGGCACGGCGCGGTCGCGGCCGATGCCCTGCGCTGGGGCGAGCCCGTGCTCGAGAGCGCGATCACCGAGATCACCACACGCGGCCCCGCGACGCGCGGCGTGGTGCTCGCGGACGAGGCGGCCGCGGGCGCGCGCTTCGAGGACGTCGCCGCGCGGATCTGGGGCGCGCCTGCCGACGCCATCGGTCGCGAGCTCGCGCGGCGCGCGGGCCGCGAGGTCGACGCGGAGCGGGCCCTCTCGGTCGCCGGTGCGCTGCTCGCGCGCGAGCACACGCGCCTCCTCGATCGGCTCGTGCTCGTGAACGCGGCGCTCGGCGTGCTCGACGACGGCCGCTTCGTGTCGAGCCGCGAGGCCGAGCTCGCGCGGGCGCGGCGCCTCCTCACCGTGCTCGCGGCCTCGCTCGCCCTGCCGGATCGCGCGCGCGCCGAGCGGGTGCTCCGCGCCACGACGCCGATCGCCGGGCGCGTGCTCACGGCGCTCTCGTTGCCCGACGACGAGGCCTCCCGGCGCGCGATCGACGCCATCCTCGTCGCGCTCGCGGATCACGAGCTCAACGCGAGCACCTTCGCCACGCGCGTGGCCGCGAGCGCAGGCGCGGACCTCTACGCGTGTGTGTCGGCGGGCCTCGCCGCGGTGTCGGGGCCACGTCACGGCGGCGCATGCGACCGCGTCGAGCAGCTCGTGCGCGAGGCTGCGAGCCCGCGCGGCGCGGCACCGGCCGTGCGGGCGCGCCTGGCGCGCGGCGAGGCGATCGCGGGCTTCGGCCATCCGCTCTACGCGGCGGGAGATCCGCGCGCGACGCCGCTGCTCGCGATCGCTGCGCGCCTCGTGCGGGATCGGGGGCGGCCCGAGGCGGGGCGCGCGGCGAGCCGCACGCTGCTCGCGATCGTCGAGCACGTGCGGGCGAGCGGCGGCGAGGCGCCGTCGGTCGACGCGGGCTCGGTCGCCGTCACGCTCGCGCTCGGCGCGCCGCCGGGCACCTCCACCGCGCTCTTCGCGCTCGGCCGCACGGTGGGCTGGGTCGCGCACACGCTCGAGCAGCGCGAGAGCGGCGCGCTCCTCCGGCCCCGCGCCCGCTTCGTCGGTCCGCCCGCGACGTGATCACGGGACCACGCGCTCGCGCCGAGGCGCTCGTCGACGTCGCGTGATCGAGCGGGCGTGTCGGCTGCCGATCGCGCGCGTCGACCGGCTATCCTCGGGGGATGTTGCGCCCCTCGATGTCGTTGCCCCGTGTGCTCCTCGTCGCCTCGCTCGCCTCGCTCGGTGCGCTCGGCTGCGATGGTGGAACCTCCGCGCCGGACGACGCCGGTCCGAGCCCCGATGCGTATGTGCCGCCGGGCACGGATGCGAGCCTCGATGCGGCGCGGGTCTCCGAGCTCGATGCGCCCGTCGTCGGGCCCACGAGCCCGCTCGTCGATCCGATGTGCCTCGACGGCATGTACCGCGAGTCCCTGCCCGATCGCAGCGCGTCGCTCGACGATCTCGTCGCCGCGTACTCGCCCGCGAACGCCGAGGCGTTCGTGCAGGCCGTGCTCGAGCGTCGCTACCCGCACGGCTGGACCCTCGTGCGCGAGGGGCGCGGTGGCTTCATCGACTGCCTCATGACGTTCCTGTCGGATCGCTCGAGCGCCGCGGCCGTGCTCGGGGATCTGGGCACCGTCGTGCACGAGTGCGGTCACGTCTACGACCTCGATCTCTCGATGGGCGCCGACAACGTCTACGCGATCCGCGGGGACCTCACGATGACGGCCTCGCGCGGCGACGCGACGGAGCGAGGCGGCAACACCTTCGCGCGGAGCCTGCTCCAGGGCGACGCGTACCAGGCGATGCGCGCGCCGTGCATGCCCGGACAGTTCCGCGGGTGCGACGGCTACGCGGACATCTACCTCGACGGGAGCCCCACCGACGGCACCTTCGACAGCGGGGATCAGGGCTTCAACCTCCTCATGGAGGAGGTCGTGCAGTACTCGAACTCGCTCGTCGTGGGCTACGCCTTCCCCGATCGCTTCTCGGGTGGGCGCTCGGTCTCCGATCGCGACGGGATGCTGACGTTCCTCTGGTACATGACGCGCTACCTGCGCCTCGCGCGCACCGAGCATCCGAGCGCCTACGAGCACATCGTGAACGGCGACGGCGGCCGATGGCGACAGCTCGTGCTCACGATCTGGGGTCGCGCGTGGCTCTACCTCGAGGAGACGGCGGAGCTTCTCGGCCTGGGCATCGACGACGACGCGCTCATGCCGCTCGCGACCGCGCCCGAGCTCGTCGAGGAGATCGAGCGCTTGCGCACCGCCCAGGGCTGCCCTTGAGCGCGTGCGCCGACTGATCCCCGAGCTCGAGCGATCCGGCGCGGGCGGGCGAGGTCCGATGACACGCGCGCTCGTCGAGGCGCACGTGGCCTACCTCCGCGCGCTCGCGCCCTGACGGTGCTTCGCGCCCTGGGTCGGCCAGAAGGCAACGATGCAGGACCGTCCCGGTTCGTGCAACAATGCAGGACCGTCCCGGTTTGTGCAATTATGCAGGACCGTCCCGGTTTGGGCGGTGCGACCAGGCGGCGATCGCGGGGGCGAGGCCGTTGTCGTCGTGATCGAGGGGCAGGCCGTCGCGGACGTAGAACTGGTAGTCGTCCCAGCTCGGCGGCCGCGCGTCGTGTGCGAGCATCCACGGACCGACCGCGACGGCGTCGAGCTCGGCGGCGACGTCGAGCCAGCGGCGCAGGATGTCTCGTCGTGTCGCGAGGGAGGCGATGCGCGCGCCCTGCGCGACGCTGCGGCGCAGCCCGAGCTCGCCCACGAAGAGCCGCTTTCCGTGCGCCCGCGCGATCGCTGCGCTCTCGCGCAGCATGCGCTCACCGGCGGCCCCGACGAGCGCGGGCGAGACGCCCCAGGTCTCGGGGTAGAGGTGCACCGACGGATGCTCGATCCACGGCGATCGCGCGTTCAGCGAGAAGCTCGTGCGCGCGCGGAAGAGCCAGGTCGCGCGCGCACGGCGCCAGAACGCGGTGTCGCGACCTTCACTCGTGACGTCGAGGCCCTCCTCGCCGCTCGTGATCCACTGCGAAGGCGCCGCGTGCGCGCGGACGCGACGCGCGAGGCGATCGAGCCATTCGCGCACCGAGTGGCCCCACGCGTCCAGCCCCTCACCGCGCGGCTCGTTGAGGAGCTCCCAGCCGGCGATCGCCGGGTGCGCCCCATAGCGCTGCCCATCCAAGCTCGAGCTGCGCTCGAGGGTCTGGGCGACGTGCGACTCGAAGAGCGCGATCGTCGCGGCGTGCGTGAAGAAGCGCCCATCGGCAGGCCGCGCGTCCCGGACGCCGCTCCAGCGCACGTATGTGCGCGCGCCACCGAGCTCGTCCCACTGGTTGCCCAGCACGAGGACCAGCCGCAGGCCGTGGACCTGGGCGCGAGCGAGCACGTGGTCGAGGCCACGCCACGCGAGCTCGTCGTGGTCGTCGGGACCCAGACGCATCGCGCTGTCGCCGCGCTTGGTCTCGTCGGCGTGGTTCGCGTGCAGGCGCACGAGCGTGGCGCCGAGCTGCCGTGCCTTGGTGAGGACCTCGTCGACGACGCGCTGCGGCTCGCCACGGCGCAGGGCGCGCGTCGCCTCCTCCTGAAGGTAGAACGCGTTGACGAGGAGCTCCGTGGGCACGGCCGCGGGACCTCCATACCCGTTCCGACCGATTCGCGATACCGTAGCGCTCTCGCTTCGAGCGTCCCGAGATGACCGATCCGAACCACCGCGTGGACCTGACCGGGCGCGTCCTCATGAACAAGCTCCGCGTGGAGCGGCTCCTGGGCGAGGGCGGGATGGGCGCGGTGTACGAGGTCGAGCACCTCATCACCAAGCACCGGCGCGCGCTCAAGGTCATGCACGGCAAGCTCGCGGCGAACGCGGAGACGATCGCGCGCTTCATCCGCGAGGCGGGCGTCGCAGGCACGCTGCGTACGCCGTACGTCGTCGAGACCTTCGACGCGGGGCAGCTCGACGACGGCTCGCCGTACGTGCTCATGGAGCTGCTCGAGGGGCGTCCGCTGAGCGGGCTCTTCGAGTCTCCGGCGCCGCTGTCGGCGGGGCGCCTCGTGGGCCTCATCTGCCAGGTGCTCGAGGGCCTCGCGGTCGCGCACCGCGCCGGCATCGTCCACCGCGACATCAAGCCCGACAACGTCTTCGTGGCCATGGACGAGCGCGGACTCGAGCGCGTCCGCATCCTCGACTTCGGCATCTCGAAGTTCACGCAGGGCGTGCCCGACTACCAGGGCACCCTCACGTCCGAGGGCGCGATGATGGGCACGCCGTACTACATGTCCCCCGAGCAGGCGCTCGGCGTGAAGGACATCGACGCGCGCTCCGATCTCTACGCGGTCGGCGTGATGCTCTACGAGGGCCTCGCGCGGCGCAGGCCGTACGAAGCACAGACGCTCGCGGCGCTCGTGCTCAAGATCCACCACGGCGATCACCAGCCGATCTCCGAGGCGGTGCCGGGCTTGTCCAAGGGCCTCGCGGACGCCGTCGAGCGCGCGATGTCCGTGGACGTCAAGCAGCGCTTCTCGAGCGCCGAGGAGATGCTCGCCGCGCTCGTGCCGCACTCGGACTCGCAGTTCGTCACCTCGCTCCAGACGCTCCGCAACGCGGCCCCGCAGTTCGCCGAGACCCTCGATGCCAGCGCGGTCTCGGCGGTGGCGGCGCCGAGCACGAAGCCGAGCGGCGCTGCGCCGAGCCCGCGGGTGATCTCCGCGGTGGCCGCGACGCTGGCGCTCGTGGGCCTCGGTGTCGGTGCGGCGATGGCGCTCGGAGGCGGCTCCGACGATCCGCCGCCGACGACCACGGCGGTGACGGCCCCGCCGGACACGACCCGTGCGCCGCCGATCGAGCCTCCTCCGACGGGCACGCGCCTCGGCGTGCCCACGGGCGTGCTGCCGCCTGCGACGACGGTGGCGCCCGAAACGCCTCCGGTGACGAGCGCACCACCTCCGACGAGCGAGGCGCCTGCGGTGACCGAGGGCGAGCGCCTCGTCCGCCGGACGACGACGACGAGCATGTCGACCACGCCGACGACGATGAGCACCGAGCCGGTGACGATGAGCACCGAGCCGGTCGCCATGGACGAGCCAGCCACGATGGAGTCGTCGTCCATGACCTCGATGGAGGCGCGCTTCGAGATCGACCGCGGGTGGGACGACGAGTGATCGTCTGCGCGGCGACGGCGTCGGGCTCGCTCACGCGAGGAGGGTGACGTTCACGCGAGGAGGATGACCGCGACGCCGCTCACCGCGATCGCGGCCCCGATCCATCGCCGCGCGGGCACGACCTCGCCGCTCAGGCGCGAGAGCACGAGCACGAAGATCGCGCCCATCTGGTTGAGCAGCGCAGCCCGCGAGGCGGTGCCGTACTTCATCCCGCCGAGCCAGAGGATCATCGAGACGTAGGTGCCGAAGAAGGTCGCGACGAGCGCGGGGCGCCACGCGGGCTGCGGCTTGAAGAGCGACAGCACCTCCTCGCGCTTGCCCCGCAGGAGCTCGAACAGAAAGAGCGCGATCGAGCCGGACGCGAGGCGGATCGTCGTGGCCTCGAGCAGGTGGCTGCGATCGAGCGCGGGCTTGGCGACGACCACGCCGATCGCCGTCGTGACCACGCCCGCGATCACGAGGCCGAGCCCCATGCGATCGATCGTGCGCGCGTCGTCGCGGCGCCGGTGCGAGACCACGAGCAGCCCGAGCACCACGAGCGGGCCTCCGAGCACCAGGCCTGCGGCGAGCGGCTCGTGGAGGAACACGGCCGAGAGCACCACGACCGTCGGCGAGTACGCGCAGTCGGCGACGGCCGCGACGGAGGCGTCGATGCGTCGCAGGCCCGCGAGGAAGAGCGTGTCGGCCACGGCGAGGCCGAGCACGCCGCTCACGACGAGGCTGAGCCAGTCGCTCGCGCTGCGATCGGTGTCGGGGGCGAGGCCGACGGCCGCCATCGTGAGCACGAGGAGCGCGGTGGCGACGGCGTTCTTGAAGAGGTTCACCGCCGTCGGCGGGAGCTTCTCGAGGCGTCGGAACGACAAGACGGCCACGGCCCACGCGAGCGCGCATCCCAAGGCCATCGCATCTCCGGACCAGCTCGGCATCTGTCGCGGCGCGACTCTGATGCGCGGGAGCGCGGTTGGCGAGCACTCGATCTGCCGATCACTCGATGGTGTCGACGTGGGCGAGCAGGCGCATGGCGCCGTTCGGCCCGGAGGCGTCGTCGTGGATCTCGAGCGAGCCGCCGATCGTGTTGAGGCTCATCGCCGCGTCGCGGTCCTCGACGGTCGTCGAGGGGTCGCTGCCGACCACGTCACGGCGCACGCCGTCGTAGAGCACGCACGGAAAGTAGCCCGCATCGGCGCCGCCGTAGAGGAGCCGCGAGCCGCAGGTGATCTGGGCGTTGCACCAGAACGTGCCGTCGTCGCGGTCGTGGCGCGTGACGTCCGCGCTGCACGTGGCGCCCACGCTCACGTCGCTCAGGCCGCTGACCTCGGTGACGGTGGCGCGCACACGGCGCAGATCGGTGCCCGCGGTGCCGCCCGGGCCGATCGGTGCGGCGGGGCCGACGATGGGCGGCGTCGTCGGAGGGGTGATCGGTGGAGGGGCCGTGCCCGTCGTGGGCGGTGGCGGTGCCCAGCTCGGCGGCGGCGGCGCGACGGGGGCAGCCCGCACCATCCACACGGCGCCCGCGCCGAGGATGCAGAGCCCGCACAAGATGAGCAGCGAGCACCCGACGCCGACGCCGATCCAGAGCGACTCGTTCGAGCGCATCAGAACGTCCCACGCAGCGAGAGCCCGCCGGGGCCCACGTCGAGCGACACCGAGGGGCGGGTCGTGGTGCTCGCGTCGATCTGCTCGTCCGACGGCGGGAGGAAGAAGACGATGAGGCCGGTGATCACGGCTGCCGAGCCTGCGCCGATCAGGATCGCGGACGCGATCGAGAGGCCCTCGGACGTCGAGAGCAGCTGGTTGGTGCGGTCGAAGAACGCCATGTCGTCCATCTCGGGCGCGAAGCGCTCGAGGATGAGGGTCTCGCAGTCCATCACGCTGACGGCGCGCTGGCACTCCCCTGCGGTCCGCACGCGCTGCTCGAGGCCCTGATCGTTGCGGAAGAGCTCCCGGCCGACGAGCATCGCGCCACCGCCGAGCGCCAGGACGCCGCCGACGATCATCGTGATCGCGCTCCCCATGCGCACCGAGGCGGCCTGGGCCCGGAGAGACTCGCGGTGCGCAGGCGCCCACTCGTACTGCGTGTCGAACGCGAAGGTCGGGCCCTGCGGTACGTCGATGCGCTCGCGCACCGCCACCATGTCCTCGCCCTCGATCTGCAGATCGTGGAGGCCATACGGCAGCTCGAGCGCGTCGGTGCCAGGGGGAATCTCGACGCCATCGATCCGGATCGTGTGCGAGGTGCTCGGGAGCGAGAGCGTGAGGCGCGTCATCACGCCGGGCGCGGCGCTGGCGGCGCGCACCAGATCGAACTGCAGCGTCTCTTCGCCCGAGGGCGGCAAGACGACGGTCCGCTCGATCGGCTCGTAGCCGGGGCGGGTGACCTCGATGCGGTGCTGGCCCTCCGGAAGGCCCACCGGCAGCTCGATCGGCGTGAGCCCGATCGAGCGGCCATCGATCCGCACGTCGGCGCCGGGCACGCCGATGACGAGTCGCAGACGCGCCGCGCCTTCGGCGTGTGGCAAGAGCTCGAGCGCGACGAGGCGCGACTCGCCACCCGCGATGCGGAAGCGGAAGCGCGCGGGCTCGAAGCCGTCGGCGCGCGCGACGATGACGTGCTCGCCCGCGGCCGTCTGGATCGCCTCACCGAGCGGCGCCTGGCCCACGTCCACGTCGTCGAAGGTCACGAGCGCGCCCGGCACGCTCACGGTGACGTTGACCGTCGCGATGCGGGCGGACTGCGTGCGGATCTCTCCTTCGACGAGCGCACGCCGCTCGGGCGAGACGGAGCTTCCGGCCTCGGAGAGGTAGCGCTCGAGCGCCTCGACGGCCTCGACCGAGCGCCCGAGCCGGGCCTGGATCTGTCCGATGTTGAACAGGATCGAGGCGCGGTGGCTCGCGGTGTAGGCGGCCTCGAACTCCGCGAGCGCCGCGGTGAACTGGCCCTCGTCGTAGAGCGCGACGCCGCGCTCGTAGTGCGCGCGTGCTGCGTCGGTCGATTGCGCGTGCGCGACGGAGCCGCTCGTCACGACGAGCACGAGGGCGAGCACAATCGGGCGGACCGAGGCCTGCGAGCGCATGGGGTCGCGACGTACCATCGACGGGCACGGGCCGTCGAGGGTGGGCCCGCTCACGGCGTCGGCGGGCGGACGGCGCAGTCGATGGAGACCTCGACGCGCTCGGCGTCTCCGGCCTCGGAGAGATAGAGCACGGCTGCGCGCGGGCCCCACGACGGGCCCGCGACCTGGCAGAAGCCGCTCGTCGAGACGATCGAGGTGCCGAACTGGCACTCGAGGGTCCGCGTCTCGGACCAGTTCTCGGCGCTGATCGCCACGCGGTTGGGCGCGCTGTAGCGGCACTGGTAGGTGGTCTCGGGGATCGTCACGAGCCCTGCGTCGGCGCCGATGGGGCCGCGTTGCGCAGGCGTCGCGCCGTGCGGTGACACGAAGAGCGTCCACTCGACGGGCGTGCCCGCCATCGGGATGTTGCGCGGGCGTCGGCGCCGCTGCGCATCGACGCTGCCGGTGCTGGCGAGGGCGGCGAGCACGACGGCGGCGCCGGCCACGAGCACGAGGGGGAGGGCGATGCGGGGAGGCGAGGTGCGCATGTTCATGGACCGTTCGAGGCGGAGAGACGCGCGAGCGGCCCAGTTTGTTCGCTCGTGCCCTCGCTCGCGTGCGGGCCGCTACCATAGCCCAATGGACGAGCCCACGGCGGCAGTGAGCCCACGGCACCTGGACGAGGCGGTCCGCGAGGCCTTCGAGCGCGCGCAGGTCCCGCTCCTTCGGGAGCTGGTCGAGCTGCCGAGCGCGACGCGCGAGGTCGACGACGTGACGCGCGCCTCGGCGCGTCTCGACGAGGCCGCGGCCGCCGCCGGCCTCGCGGTGCGTCGCGTGCCGGCCGGTGGCCACGAGGTGGGCGATCACCGCGTGTACGCGACGCCGGCCGCAGAGGACACGCAGGTCCCCGCATTGCTCCTCGTCGGCCACATCGACACGGTCTTCCCTCGCGCGATGGGCTTCTTCGGCATGCGCCGCGAAGGCGAGCGCGCGATGGGCCCCGGCGTGCTCGACATGAAGTCGGGCCTCACGGAGATGCTCTTCGCGCTCGAGGCGCTGCGCGCCGTGGATCCGAGCGCCCTCGCGCGGTTGCCGGTGCGGATGGTGGTCGTGAGCGACGAGGAGATCGGCTCGCCATCGTCACGCACGCTCTTCGAGTCGCTGGCGCCGCACGCCAGCGCGGCGCTCGTGTTCGAGGCGGGGCGCGTGCACGACCACCTCGTCACCCGCCGCAAAGGCGGCGGGCTCTTCACCATCCACGCCGACGGCCGTGCGGCGCACGCGGGCAATCGACACGCCGAGGGCGTGAGCGCGATCCACGCGATCTCGCTCGTGGTGCTGCGCCTCGAGGCGCTGACGGACTACGCGAGCGGGCTCACGGTCAGCGTCGGTCTCGCGAGCGGCGGGAGCGCGAAGAACACGGTGCCCGAGCACGCGGAGATCGGCGTCGACGTGCGCTTCTCCTCGTCGTCGGACGTCGCGAGGCTTCGCGCCGAGCTGGATCGGATCGCGCACGATCCGTTCGAGGGCTTCGAGGCCCGCTGGCTCAACGATCGCGTGATCCGCGCGAAGGTGCGCGTCGAGGGTGACGTGACGCGCCCGCCCATGGAGCCGACCGAGCGCACGCAGGCGCTGCGCCTCGCCTACGAAGCCCACGCCGCCGCGGTCGGGCTCGGCGTCGGTGAGTCTCCGCTGCAGGGCGGTGGCTCGGACGCGAACCTGCTCGCGTCGTTCGGGGTGCCCTGCCTCGACGGCCTCGGTCCTTTCGGCGAGTTCTTCCACGAGACGCGCGAGTGGTGCTCGCTCCCGAGCCTCGAGCGGCGGACGGCGGCCCTCGCGCGCTTTCTGCACGAGCGAGCCTCCGATGGGCGAGCCTCCGACGGGCGCGCCTCCGATGGGCGAGCCTCCGATGGGCGAGCCTCCGATGGGCGAGCCTCCGATGGGCGAGCCTCCGGTGGGGGTCGGTGACGATGCGGGGAATTTCCGCGATGCTCGGGCGTAGAAGGCTGCTCGATGCTCCACACTCGTGGGGCCACAGCGAGGGAACAATGCAGAACCAGTTGGCTCAGCGGGCGCTCGGCATCGGCGGATTCATCCTTCTCCTCGTCGTCCTGAACGTGGCGTCGTACTTCATGGGCTGCGGCACGTTCTTCTACTGAGCGAGCTCGTTTCTCGCGATCGAATGGTCGTACCGACACCGGACCCCGCCGCGCACCAACCGAGCGAAGGAGAGAGCGTCTCCCGGGATCGTCACGCCAAGCTCGCCGACTACGCGATCGCGGCATCGTTCGCGAGCTGGTCGGTGGGCGCGGCGCTGGCGCTGGGCGAGGGCGATGCGCCTCCGTGGCCAGTCCGTTGCGCGGCCGCGTGCGTCCACGCGGTCGCAGCGTGGCTCTTCGTCGTGCGGACTCCAGCGATCGAGACGGCGCCCTGGCGCTCTCTGCTCGTCGCGGCGCCCTCGCTGCTCTCGTCGGGGCTCGCGTTTCGTCTCGGCGCCGCGCGCCTCGAGGGCGTGACGCTCGTGCTCTTCGTGCTGGGTGCCGCGGGCACGTGCTTCTCGCTCCTCACGCTCGGGCGCTCGTTCGCGATCTTCGTGGCACGTCGCGAGCTCGTCGCGCGCGGACCGTACGCGCTCGTGCGACACCCCGCCTACGCCTGCGAGCTCGTGATGATCGTCGCGACGACGATCGCGGGTGGCTCGCTCGACGTGGACGAGCGTGTGCTCGGGGTGCCGCGCGGGATCGCGGCGCTCGCGATCGCGTCGATGGCCCTCGTCACGATCGTGCTCCGCGCTCGCGAGGAAGAACGTTTCCTCGCCGGCGACGCTGCGTACGCGGCGTATGCGAAGCGCGTGCGGGCGCGGCTCGTGCCGTTCGTGTGGTGATCCGGACGGAACGCGAGAGAGCGCCGCGACGTTCGTCGCAGCGCTCTCGTCGTGGCAGCGCTCTGATTCGTGGCAGCGCTCTGTTCGGGGGCGGTCGCTGGCCTCGCGGGCGGCCGAGCGTCACTCGGTGATCTCGAACTCCACCGTCTGGAGGACCTCCCCCGCGGAGTTGCGGACGACCGCACGCCAGCGCCCCGGGGCGCGGTTGGTGCTCGTGCGCGCGACCGTGCGGTAGCGGCGGCTGGCCGGCACGTGCAGCGTCACACCGCCGCGTGCGCCCGTCGTCGGGGTGCCCTCGGCGCGCTCGAACGCGACGGTGATGTCCTGCTCGGCGCCGCTCGGGTTCTCGAGCCGGATCACGACGAACACACGGCCGTCGGTGCGGCGGAAGCTGGTCGTCGGATCCGTCGCACCGGTCGCGGCTGCGTAGCCACGCGCCGTGGCGAGCTCCGTCACACGGAGGTCGGCGTCCTGCGCCGTGGCGAGGCTCGCGAGCATCAGCGAGGCCGCGGCGAGCGCGGTGAGGATCGTGGTCGCGAGACGGGTGCGGATCGAAGTCATGGTCGGTTCTCCTCGGGGTCGGTGAGCGCGCGGCAGACGTGACGAGCTCGCGTCGTGTTCATCGACGCGAGGCTCGCCCAGTGCTGCCCCGGCTCGTTCGTGTCTGGTCCTCCGAGCAACCCGCCGGCCATCCCTGCCGGCCCGCGCGGGCGCTCCGCATTTCCTCGCGTCTTCGCCGATCGCGGCGTGCGCCGCAAGGCCCGTGTGCGATCCGAGTGTGTCCCGCGGGCAACGCCGACGTGTGCGCAGGGCGCTGCGCAGCGTGGGCGCGGCCGTACCGCTCTGCAGCGCGGGGATCTGTCGGTCGACGCGCTGTGCTACCTTCGCGGCATGTCGTGGATCTCACGGAGGACGATCTCGACCACGCCTCTGGGCGTGCTGATCGTCGTCGTCGTCTCGATCGCGGCGGTGGCCTTCGCGGGGTGCATCCGATCCCGCCGCGCCACCTATGGCACGGTGCCGACCGTCGATGCGCGCCAGGTCGAGCGGCTCCGCCGCGTCGGCGAGCGCGACATGCGATGTCCACGCGGCTCGCTCGTGATGATCCCGATGACGCAGAACGCGGTGGAGCTGCGCGGGTGCGAGCGGATCCGCGAGTACTCGCTCGTGTGCCGTCGCGGCCGGCGCTGCAACTGGCAGCCGATGACACCGGCCGCGCTCCTGGCGACGCGCGATCTCGCGTGCCCTCTCGAGGCGATGAGCGTCGCGGCGCCGTCGGCCTCCACGCGCGATCTCGTCGGCTGCGGGCGCATGGGCCGCTACGCGATCGCGTGCCTCGACGACGCGGTCTGCCGCTGGAACCTCCTCGCGCCCGTGGGCCCCGACGTCGCGGCGGTGCCTCCGGCGAGCTACGGCGCCACGTACGGGCCCGCGCCCGCGCCGCCCTCGGCGCCGAGCCAGGGACCCATGACGGGCGAAGTGCCACCGCCGCCGGGCGCGAGCGAGGTGCCGCCCCCTCCGGGCGCGTCACTCACCGTCTCTGGCCAGGTCACCGTCGACGAGGTCCCGCCGCCGCCTCGTTGAGCCGAGCTCGGGTGGGAGAAGCTTCGCGTGGCCAGCCTCGGTCGACACGCGAGAAGCTTCGGACGACACGCGAGAAGCTTCGGACGACACGCGAGAAGCTTCGGACGACACGCGAGAAGCTTCGGACGACACGCGAGAAGCTTCGGACGACACGCGAGAAGCTTCGTATCGCTCTTCTCCCCCAACGTAGTAGACCCCACGAGCCATGACGACCTCGATCCACCGCATCCTCTGCCCCGTCGACTTCTCGCCCGCCTCCGCGAAGGCTCTCGGCATCGCGATCGAGTACGCCCGCGCCTTCAAGGCCGAGGTCCACGCGATCCACGTCTACCAGCTCTCGGCGTACGCCTCGCCGAGCTCGGATCTCGCGCGCGACCTCGAGGGGCAGGTCCGCGCCGAGCTCGACAAGTTCATCGCGGGCTTCACCTCGCACGGCGTGCCCATCAAGACGGGCCTGCGCATGGGCGTGCCCTACGTCGAGATCGTCGAGTCGGCGCGCGACGCGGGCGCCGAGCTCATCGTGATGGGCACGACGGGCAAGACGGGCATCCAGCACCTGCTCCTGGGCAGCGTCGCCGAGCGCGTGGTGCGCACCGCAGAGGTGCCCGTGCTCAGCGTCCGCTACCAGCCGCCCGAAGGCACCTGAGGCGAGCCGATGCGCGCCTCGCCGCGAGGACCTCGGTGCTCGACGCACGCGGAGCGCTGACGTGGCCACGGAGCTCGAGACCCTCGAGGTGCTCCTCCGCCCCGCGGGCGCGGGGGTTCACCTCGTCTCGACCGGGCGCGCGGCGCAGGAGGCGCTCCAGCGTCGCCTCTACGGCGTCGCGCGGACCGAGGACGTGCTGCCCGCGCATCGTGCGGCGATCGCGCGCCTTCCGGAGGCACGCATCGTGGTGCTGGCGATCCCGTCCGACGTCGGCGCCGGCTTCCGCCGCGGCTCGAACCTCGGGCCGCAGGCGATCCGCGAGGCGCTGCTCGCGCGGAGCGATCACGCCGCCTTCGCTGCGGAGCACGGCGTGGTCGATCTCGGAGACGTGCTGGCGGTGCCGCAGCTACTCCACGACGACATGCTCTCGAGCGGACAGCTCGAGGCCTCTCGACGCGCGATCTACGGTGATCCGAACGCGCCGTGGCCCGTCTCGCCGCTCTCGATCGCGGAGCGCGCGCTCGATGCGATCCTCGCGATCCACCCCCGCGTGGTGCCCTTCGTGCTCGGCGGCGATCACAGCGTGGCGTGGCCCGTGGTGGCCGCGCTCCATCGCGTGCGGCCGCGCCTGGGCATCGTGCAGCTCGACGCGCACACCGACCTCCTGCCCGAGCGCCTGGGCATCCGCCTCTGCTTCGCGACGTGGACGCACCACGCCAACGAGCTCCTGGGTCGCGGCGGACGGGTGGTGCAGGTCGGCATCCGAGCGAGCGGTCGCGATCGCGCGCACTGGGAGAGCACCGCGGACGTGCGGCAGATGTGGGCCGCCGACTTCCTCGCGGATCCCGCGGCGGCGATCGACACGATCGTCGCGTGGGTGAGGGCCTCGGGCGTCGAGGAGATCTACCTCTCGAACGACATCGACGGGACCGATGCACGGTGGGCCGACGCGACGGGCACGCCCGAGCCCGGGGGCCTCGAGCCCGAGCACGTCGAGCGCCTGATCGCGCGCCTGGGCGAGGTCGTGCGCATCGGCGCGGCCGACGTCGTCGAGGTGGCGCCGCCGCTCTCGGCCTCGCCGACCACGGTCGAGATCGCGGCGCGCTACGTGCGCGCGAGCATCGAGGCGATCTCGCGGAGCGCGTCGCGTTGAGCGAGGCCTCGCATCCGTCGGGGCACCGTCGGCTCGCCGACCCGCTCGAGGCGCTCGCGGGCTTCTACGACCACGTGATCGTGGGCTCCGGCTACGGCGCGAGCGTCGCGGCCCTGCGCCTCGCGGAGCGCGCGCGCGATCGCCACGGAAGCGCGAGGGGACACGTGGCCGTGCTCGAGCGCGGGCGCGAGTGGCTGCCGGGTGAGCTGCCCATCGAGCTCGCGGGCCTCGTGCGCGAGGTGCGGAGCGAGCTCAACCCGCTCGGCCTGCTCGCGAACGACACCTCGGTCGAGGCCGACCTCGACGTGATCGGCGCGAGCGCGCTCGGAGGCACCTCGCTCATCAACGCGGCGATCACCGTGCGCCCTGCGCCGCACCTCTGGGACGAGCCCGAGTGGCCGCGCGCGCTCGCGCGCGATCCGGAGCTCGCCGCCGACTTCGATCGTGCCGAGCGGGTGCTCGGACCTCGACCGCACCCCGACGCGACGCGCACGCGCCGAGGTCGCACGCACCTCGCGACGCTGCGTGGGCATCGTGCGAGCGGGCCGCTGCCGCTCAACATCGTGCACGAGCCGACCGAGGGTCCGTTCGGCGTCCACCAGGCCGCCTGCACGGGCTGCGGCAACTGTTGCGGCGGCTGCAACGTGGGCGCCAAGCGCACGCTGACCGTCAGCTACCTCCCGGCCGCGAAGGCGCTCGGCGCCGAGATGTTCACGGGCGTCGAGGTGCGCTGGGTCGAGCGGCTGCCCGCCGAGGGCGTGCACGGCGAGCGGTGGCTCGTGCACTACGTCGTGCACGCGTCCTCCGTGTTGGGCCTGCCCACGCGGACCGAGGGGGTCCTGGGCGCGCGCGACGAGTTCCTCGGCGCGGGCTCGTCGGGCACGACGTCGATCCTCTTCCGCTCCGAGCGTGAAGGGCTCGCGCTCTCGCCGAGGCTGGGCTCGCGGCTCTCGGCGAACGGCGACGTGCTCGGCGCCGTGTACAACGCGCCGGAGCCCATCGGCTGCGTGCCCTTCGCCGATCCGCGCCGCGAAGGCCGCGAGCGCGTCGGCCCCACAATCTCGGTGTTCGGCGACTACCGCGATCCGAGCCGACCGGCGGCCGAGCAGTTCCTCCTCCTCGACGGCGTCATCCCGCGCCCGTTCGTGCCGCACGCGGCGCGCTTGCTCGCGCTCCACCCCTACGCGGTGGCCGCGGCGCGCGACGGCGCGGCCCTCCTGCGCCTCGGTCGCGACGCCACGACGGTCGACTACCCCGATCCCGCGGGCGCGCTCGGCCACTCGATCATCCTCCTGGCGTGTGGCCACGACTCGTCGGGTGGCGCGTACCGCTGGTCCGAGCGCGGCATCTTCGCGGTGTGGCCGGGCGTGGCCGAAGAGGCCTCGTTTCGCGCGATCCACGAGGAGATGGCCCGCTACGCCGCGCGCCTGGGGGGCACGTTCCTCCCGAACCCGCGGAGCGCCATCGGGGGCGCGATCCAGGCGACGCACCCGCTCGGCGGCGCCCCGATGGGCGAGCGCATCGAGGAGGGCGTGGTCGATCACCGCGGTGCGGTCTTCGACGCGGGCGCGCACGACGCATGCGCGGTGCACCCGGGGCTCTACGTGGTGGACGCTTCCGCCATCCCGCGCTCGCTCGCCGCGCCGCCGCTCGCGACGATCACGGCGCTCGCGGAGCGCGCGCTGCGGCTCTTCGCGCGCGGCTGAGCGCGCTGCCCCGACGATCGATCCCATCTCGCTCCGTCACGTCACGTCGGCTCGTCCTCCGACGCTTCGCGAGGCCCGAGCTCGCACGTCATCTCCACCATGGTCGGACGGAAGCCGAGCTTGGCGAAGAGCCTCTGCGCGCCCGCGTTGGGGCTCGCGGAGTGCAGCACGATGCGCGGGAGGCCGCGCTCGCGCGCGATCTCCTGGAAGCGCTCGATCAGCGCCTCGCCCGCGCCGAGGCATCGCGCCTCCGGCACCACGAGGATGTCGTGCAGGGCGGCGTGGCGGTCGAGCAGCATGTTCCAGTCGCGCCCCTCCATGCGGCCATAGAGGTAACCGACGATCCCCGAGCCAGGTGTCGCGCGCTCCGCCACGAGGAGGACCGCGTCGGCGTGACTCAGCTCACGTCCGAACCAGTCGCGGTAGCCCTTCTCGACGTTGCGGGGAAGGACGAAGCGGGCGGCGTCGTAGCCGTGGTGTTGTCGCACGAGCTCGGCCGCGAGCGCGCCCAGTGTCGGCAAGTCTTCCCCCGTGGCGGGTCGAACCCGGATATTCTCGGGGTCCTGTTTGAATGTGCGCGGGGCCGTCATCGTCCCCCAGCCTAGCGTCCCGGAGCTGACATGACCCTTCGATCGAACTTCGCGCGTGCCCTCTCCGTGTCCTCGCTCGGAGCCGTCCTCGTCGCTTCGGGCCTCTTCGCCTCGGGCTGTCTCCCACGCCGCGCTTATGACCCGTGCGTCGTCAACGCGGACTGCCCCGCGGCCACGCAGTGCCTCACGATCACGGCCGACTCCGATCGCATCTGCACGTCGTCGTGCTCGACCGACACGAGCTGTCCGCTCGATCGGTTCGGCTCGAACGGCCGCTGCATCTCCTTCGACGGCGGCTCGAATTTCAGCTGCTGGCAGGCGTGTGCGCTCGGCGGCGGCGGCTCGGAGTGCCCGGTGGGCTACGACTGCTTCGACTCGGACGCGACGGGTCGCACGTTCCCGCCGATCTGCCTGCCGCGCCGCGGCTCGAGCGCGACGCAGCGCCCCTACGAGACCTGCACGAGCACCGCGCAGTGCCTCGCGGCGACGCAGTGCCTGAGCATCACGGCGCGCGGGGACAGCATCTGCACCGACTTCTGCACGACCGACTCGAGCTGCCCGGCCGACCGCTTCGGCAGCGCGGCGCGCTGCATGTCGTTCGACGGTGGCGGGACGTTCAGCTGCTTCCAGGCCTGCAACCTCAGCGCGGGCGGCAGCGAGTGCCCCTCGGGCTTCGGCTGCTTCGACAACGACGGCACCTCGAGCTTCCCGCCGATCTGCCTCCCGAGGTGAGCCGTGGCGCTGTCGCAAAGGACGCGGGCGCAAAGGACGCGGGCGATCTGGGTGGGGGCGAGCCTCGCGCTCGCCCTCGCGGGCTGCCCCTCGCGGGGCGTGCCGAGCTACGACCCGTGTCAGCCGTCGCAGACCTGCGAGGGTGACCGGGATCGGTGCGTGGAGATCGTCTACCCCGGCCCGAGCGGCGAGGGCGTCGGCTCGATGTGCACGATGCAGGGCTGCGTGAGCGACGCAGACTGTCCACGCGACGTGCGCGGCGCGAACGGCGTCTGTCTGATCTTCGACGCGGCCCTCAGCACCTGCTTCGAGGCCTGCACGCGTGCAGGGGACTGTGCCCTGGGATGGTCGTGCCAGGCCCTCGCGCCCGAGGGTGGCGGCACCGTGAGCGTCTGCGTGCCCGAGGCGCGCTGACCACGCCGCGTGTCTCCTCCTCCCACGACCTCGAGCCTCGGCTCGCGCGTCTTCGTGCCGCTCGTGACGGTCGGCGCGCTCGTGGCTGCGGGCGCGGGGGCGTACCTGCGCGCCGCCGAGTCCGTCGAGCCGCGCGATGCGTTGGACACGGTGGAGGAGCCTTCCGTCGAGGCGCTGGCGCTGCCGGCACGCATCGACGCGATCGTGGTCGGTGGCGGACCGACGCCCGACTCGAACCAGGTCTCGCTCGAGGACGACGTGCGCCTCGCGAGCGAGACCTTCGGAGAAGGCACCGTCTCGTTGTTCGCGGGCGGACCGGGCACACGCTCGGTGCAGGTCGCCGATCTCGAGCCGCGCGGGGATGCGCTGGTCGTCGAGCTCGGAGAGCTGCTCTCGCCTCGCGGCGGGCGCGACGCGCACTACCGCGAGACGAGCCTCTCGCTCCACGGTGCTGCGACGCTGACGCAGCTCGAGTCGCTGCTCGAGCTCGCGATCGGCCAGGGCAGCACGCCGCTCACGATCTACGTCGCGGGCCACGGGGAAGGGGGCGAGGGGCCGCTCGACTCGCGAACCCTCTTCTGGGGTGGCGATGCCCTCGACGCGGTGGCGCTCGCGGAGTGGCTCGATGCGCGATCGCCCTCGCGGCCGGTCCGCCTCGTGGTGACGAGCTGCTTCTCGGGCGGGCTCGGCGAGATCGCGTTCGAGGCCGCGGATCGCACGCGAGGCGCGAGCGCGCAGGCCCGCTGCGGCGTCTTCGCCACGAGCTGGGACGAAGAGGCGAGTGGCTGCGATCCGGACCCCGAGCGCGCGCACCACGACGGCTTCGGCGTGCACTTCCTCCTCGCGCTCCGCGGCCAGGCGCGCGACGGAGGCGATCGGCGTGACGCGATCGATCTCGACGACGATGGCGTGATCGGCCTCTACGAGGCGCTCACGCACGCGCGCATCGCGTCGCGCTCGATCGACATCCCGACGACGACCTCCGAGATCTACCTCCGCGTCGTCGCGCCGCCCGTGGGGGACCTCGCGTCCGCGACGCCGGCCCCTCCGCTGCCGGAGCAGACGGCGATCATCGACGCGCTCCTTCCGGCGATGGGGCTCGCGGGGCGCGAGGAGCTCGAGGCTCGCCTCGACGAGACGCGCGCGCGCAAGGCCGAGCACGACGTCGCCCTCGGCGAGGCGGGCGCCGAGACCGACGCGCGCTACTTCGCGCTCGCGGCCGAGATGCTCTCGCGCTGGCCGGTCCTCGACGATCCATTCCACCCCGACTTCGTCCCGACGATCGAGCGAGAGCGCGCCGCCATCGAGCGCTACCTCGCGAGCTCGCCGACGGTGCAGCGCTACGTCGAGGCCGACGACGAGCTCTCGGCGATGGGCTCGGTCGACCTCGCGATGCGCCTCGAGCTCTCGCTCCTGCGCCGCCTCGAGCAGGCCTACGAGACGATCGAGCTCGCGACGCGCCTCCATGCGCGAGGCGGGGCCGAGTGGGAGCGCTACCTGGCGCTGCGCGCGTGCGAGTGGGGCGCGCCGTGAGCGCGTTGCCCGGCGCTCTGCCCGATCGCGGCGCGGCACCTCTTTCGTGCGCGCACGCTGCGAGGTGTCCGGGCTGTCCTGCGATCGCGCTCGCCCCAGCGACGCAGCTCACGCACAAGCGCGATCGCGTCGGCCGTGCGCTCGCGCGCTTCCCCGAGCTCGCGGCGCTCGAGGTGCCTGCCGTGACGGCCGTGGGCCCGCGCGAGGGCTACCGCACGCGCACGAAGTGGGTCGTCGATCGCTCCGGGCGCATCGGCCTGTTCGCGCGCGGCACCCACGACGTCGTCGATCTCGTGCACTGCCCGGTGCTGCGGCCCGCGCTCTCTCGCGTCGCCTCCGCCCTCCGCGCGCGCCTCGGCACCGACCCGGCGCTCGATCCACGCGTGCTCCGCGGCCTCGACCTGCGCGAGACCGTGCACGAGCGCGAGGCCGTGCTCGTGGCGCTCACCTACGAGCGCGGCCGCGCGCCTTCGCGGCAGGCCCTCGATGCGCTCGAGGTGGCCCTGCGCGAGGCGTGCGCCGCCGACGATGCGGGGCCGCTCGAGATCTCGGTGTCCACCGCGGAGCACGACGGCTCGCCGCGCGTGCTCGGCACCTACAAGGTCGATCCCCAGCGGGCGCGGCTCGATCGCGTCGGCGACGGACCGCCGTTCCTCGCGGCGCACGGCTCGTTCGTGCAGGCCCACCGCGAGGTGGCCGCTGCGATCCACGACCGCATCGCCAGCGCCGTGCGAGGGCTCGGAGCGAGGGATCGGCCGACGCAGGGCAGGCGACGCCGCGTGCTCGAGCTCTTCGCAGGCTCGGGCGCGCTGGCGCTCCGGCTCGCGCGCGAGGGCGCGGACGTGACGGCGCTCGAGCGCTTCCTTCCGGCGATCGAGCTCGCGCGTGCGTCGGCGGTGCGCGCCGGGATCGACGATCGCTTCGAGGCGGTGATCGGCGATGCGAGCGAGGCGCTCGTGCCGAGCTCGGGGCTCGACGTCGTGGTGGTCAACCCGCCGCGACGCGGTCTCGCGCCCAAGGTGCGTGAGGCGCTCGTGCGCTCACGCGCCTCGCTCATCGCGTACGTCGCGTGCGATCCCGAGACGCTCGCACGCGACCTCGCGGTGCTCGCGCGCGCCGGCTACGTGGCGCGCAGCATCGAGGCCTTCGACATGATGCCGCAGACGCACGAGGTCGAGACGCTCGCCTTGCTCGTGCCTGCGGCGCCCGCGCCGGTGCGGGTGATCGCCGAGGGCGCGCTCGCGAGCGGCGCGCGCTGGGTCGCCGTCGACAAGGCACCGCACGAGCCGACCACACCGCACCCCGAGCACGTGGGCTGTCTGCTCGAGCGCGTGCAGCGCCTGCCGGGCTTCTCGGCGGCCGCGCCGGTGCATCGGCTCGACGTGGGCACGAGCGGCGTGTGTCTCTTCGGCGCGAGCCCGGAGGCCATCGCATCGCTCTCGCGTGCGCTCGCGGAGGGCGACAAGAGCTACGTGGCGCTCGTACGCGGCATCCCACGCGAGAAGGGGACGATCCGCCGCGCGCTCCGCGAGGAGGGCAAGGACCTCGAGGCCACCACGCGCTACCGCCGGCGCGAGGTGATCGCGGGCCACGGCCTCGTCGAGGCGCGACCGGACGAGGGCCGCACACACCAGATCCGCCGTCACCTCGCGTCGCTCGGGCACCCGATCGTGGGTGACGCGCGCTACGGCCACGCGCCGACCAACCGCCACTTCGAGGAGACCGCGAGCCTCGACCGCACCTTCCTCCACTGTGCGCGGATCGAGCTCACGCTCGATGGGACGACCCACGTGCTCGAGTCGCCGCTCGCGCCCGATCTCGCGCTCGTGCTCGATCGGCGATGAGTCGCCTCGGCCTCGGAGCACGAGGGGGACGGGGCCTTTGAGGTCGTTTGACGGGCCCGGCCGGCGGCGTGGGGCATCTTGTGAGCGAGCGGACCTCGCCTGGCACCCTCCCGCCTCGTGGTATGGTCCGCCGCTTTTCGTGCCGCCGAGGCCCGAATGACCTGCACATCCGGCCCGATCGGTGGGCCGAGACCCCGCTCCCGTCGAAGGTCGACCATGAACGCCCATCGCGCTCCGTCCACCGTGTCCCGTCTCGCCGCGCACGCGCGCGTCGCGCTCGCCATCGTGAGCCTCGCGCTCCCGAGCGCGGCCTTCACGAGCGGGGCCTCGCCCAGCACGGCCGAGGCGCAGCAGCGCTCGCGCGCGATCGTGCTCTCGTTCGAGGGCTGGCACGCCGACCAGGCGCGCGCCGCGGTCGTCGAGGCCCTCGCCACGCAGTACGACCTCGTGAGCGAGGAGCAGGCGATCAACGCCGCCGCGCAGATCGCGGTCGACGTGAGCACGCCCGAGGGCATGGCCGCGGTCGTCCAGCACCTCGGCATCGAGCTCGTCGTCGGTGGCTCGGTCGCGGGCACCGGTCGTCGCTCGAGCACGACCATCTTCGTGCTCGACCGCAACGGCAACGAGATCGGCAACGGCCAGGCGCCGGGCCCGACCGGTCGCGCCGCGACGGGCCCCATCGGTCAGGCCGCGCTCGGCGCGTGCGCCACGGCGATGAACGTTCTTCATCCGCCTCAGCCGGTGGTCGTCGAGGAGACGCCGCCGCCCCAGGAGGAGACGCCTCCGCCGCCTCAGGAAGAGCAGCCTCCGATGCGCTCGCTCGAGGAGATCGAGAACGAGGTCCCCGGCCAGGCGCGTGGTCAGGGCGGCTCGCGTGACGACGGCTTCCGTGACGAGGGGCCGAGCGAGCCGGGCGACGGTCGCTGGAACCAGCCGATCTTCCGCGGCTTGCTCCAGGCGGATCTCCGCAACCGCTCGGCGAGCGTCATCCCGGCCGACCCGACGGCGGTGATCCCGGTGAACCTCGCGGACTTCTATCCGCAGTGGGGCGTGGACCTCGAGCTGCGCCCGATGGCCAACAACGACGATGCGCTCCGTGGCCTCTATGCACGCGTCGCGACGTGGTTCTCGATCGGCATCAACTACTTCACGTTCTTCGAGCCGGAGGCGCTGCCGCTCCAGGTCTTCGGCATCGAGGTCGACGTGGGCTATGCGGCCACGATCGCAGAGGCCGTGGAGCTCATCGGCTCGATCGGCTTCGGCTACGACAGCTACTCGCTCCGCCTCGCGCAGCGCATCCACGAGTCCGACTTCCCCTCGACCTCGTATCCCTACCTCCCGATCAACCTCGGCGGCCGCGTGCGCCTGCTTCCCTCGAGCGTGCAGGGCGTCGACCTCCACCTCGAGGCGATGGTCGGCCCGCGCATCGTGCTCGGCGGTGGGCAGCTCGCGGGCACCTCGGGCTCCGAGGACGGCGAGACGGCGGCCTACTTCGCCAACCGCACGGGCGAGGAATGCCGCAGCGTCGGCGGGACCTGCTCGGGTGACTTCGGGTCGGTCTCGGGCGCGGGCATCAACTTCTACGCCGGCTTGGGCCTCATCATCGACCCGGGCTTCAGCGCGGCGCTCCGCTTCCAGTACACGAACTACTTCCTCGGCTTCTCGGACGGCACGGGCACGCGCGGCGCGGTCTCGGGCAACGACGAGTCGCTGCACATCCAGATCATGCTCGGCTGGAGCATCCGGTGATCTGAGCCGGCCCGCGCCACGGCGCGTCGCCGAGCCGAGCGTCGATGCTCTTCAACTCGACCGACTACGCGCTCTTCCTCGCGCTCGTTCTCGGCGGGTACTGGCTGCTCGCGCGCCGTGCGCCGTTCCGCGTCCCGCGCCTGTCGTTCGTGCTCGTCGCCTCGAGCGCGTTCTACATGGCGTGGAACCCCTGGTACCTGGCGCTCATCCTCTTCTCGACGCTCGTCGATTGGCTGGTCGCGAGGAACATCGCCGCGCACGAGGACGAGGCGGCGCGTCGCCGCTGGCTCTACGTCAGCGTCGCGGTGAACCTGACGCTGCTCGGGACCTTCAAGTACTTCGACTTCCTCGGCGGCGCGGTCGCCGACGGCCTGGCGCTCCTGGGCGTGAGCGTCTCGCCGCCGACGCTGGCCGACGTCGCAGGCGGGCTGCTCGACGTCGTGGATCCACGCGCGCCGAGCCTGGAGGGGGCCCTGCCGCCGCGGCTCGACAGCGTGGCGCTGCCCGTCGGCATCTCGTTCTACACGTTCGAGTCGCTCAGCTACTGCATCGACGTGTACCGGCGGAAGTGCGAGCCCGCCAAGACTCCGCTCGAGCTGCTCTTCTTCATCACGTTCTTCCCGAAGCTCGTCGCCGGGCCCATCGCGCGACCGTCCGATCTCCTCCCGCAGGTGCAGGGCGAGCCGGGCCTCACGCCGCAGAAGGTGGGCGAAGCGCTCTTCCTCATCGGGACCGGCCTCGTGAAGAAGGTGATGTTCGCCGACTACGTGTCGGTGAACCTCGTCGATCGCGTCTTCGACGCGCCCGACAACTACACGGCGCCCGAGGTCGTCGTCGCGCTCTACGGCTTCACGCTGCAGATCTACATGGACTTCTCGGGCTACACGGACATCGCACGTGGCTCGGCGAAGCTCTTCGGGATCGAGCTGCCGGAGAACTTCGATCGCCCCTACCAGGCGAAGAACCCCGCGGAGTTCTGGCGCCGCTGGCACATGACGCTGTCCACGTGGCTGCGCGACTACCTCTACTTCCCGCTCGGAGGGAGCAAGCTGGGGCCGGTCCGCACGTACGTGAACCTCTGGATCACGATCTTCCTGATCGGCCTCTGGCACGGCGCGAGCTGGACGTTCGTGATCTACGGGAGCCTCCAGGCGAGCGCGGTCGTGGCGCACCGCTTCGTCACGCGATGGCAGAACAAGCCCTCGCCCGTCGTGCGCACGACGAAGGAAGGCGAGGGGCCGTACCGGGCACAGGCTCGCGACGAGGCCGAAGAAGCGGTCGATCCGCCGTGGCTCGCGGCGCTGAAGATCTTCGGCACGATGCAGTTCGTGGTGTTCACGCGCATCCTCTTCCGCGCGTCGGACCTCGACAACGCGCGTGCGATCGTGGGCCGCATCGGCTCGGGCACGTGGGGCCTCGTCAACGTCGCGCCGTGGGTGTGGGCCGCGCTCGTGGTCGGGTTCGCGGTGCACTACACGCCGCGCCACTGGTACACGAGCGCGCGGCAGCGCTTCCTCGCGCTCCCGAGCTTCGTGCAGGGGCTCCTGCTCGCGGGGCTCGTCGCGCTCCTCATGCAGATCGCGACCACCGAGACGGTCCCGTACATCTACTTCCAGTTCTGATGCTGGGGTTTTGGCGCGCCCCCGCATCCGCGTACTAGGCTCGCCGACCACATGAGCGAGCGGCCGTATGGCATGGACGAGCCGGCGCGCGTCGAGGACGCGACGCACGTGACGGGGCTGCGCGCGCTGGGCCTGGCGGCCGGCGCGATCGTGCTCGCGGCGGCGGTGCCTTACGTGGTGCCAGGGCTCGACCGCTATCGGCCGTGGGTGTCCGGCGAGCCCGTGCCGATCGCGCGACTCTACGCGCCCGAAGACGAAGCCGCGGTCGTGGCCAGCGCCGAGGGCGCGGGTGAGGGCGCGGCCGACCCGATCGCCGAGGCGCTGGCCGACCCGGTGATCCCGCCGCCCGTCACGACGCCGGGCACGAGCGAGCCCGAGGTGCGGATCGATCCGAGCGAGCTCGAGGGGCTCGTGCGCGAGATCGAGGACGCGTCGGGCCACGCGATGGACGCGTTCTATGCGCAGCTGAGACGCACCGCGCTCGCGCCGCGTGATGCCACCGGTGAGGACGCGGTCGTCACGCGCATCGCGCACTTCGGCGACAGCACGATCGCGCTCGACGGCATCACGATGACGACGCGCGAGTCGCTCCAGCTCCGCTTCGGCGACGCGGGCCACGGCTTCGTCCTGGCGGCGCGCGGCCTTCTTCCGTACCGACACTTCCAGGTGCGCCACGAGACGGACGGCAACTGGCGCATGTTCGATCTCACGCACGCGGGCCTGTCAGACGGTCGTTATGGCCTCGGCGGTGTGCAGGTGCGGTCGGCCTCCGGGGCGACGGCGTGGTTCGCCAGTGACGACGACGAGGAATCGCGTGTCGGCCGCAGCGTCTCGACGTTCCTCGTGTTCCATCAGCGGCACCCGCGCGGCGGGGAGCTCGCCTACCGCGTGGACGAGGGCGAGTGGCAGACGCTCGACACCGAGAGCACCACGGTGGAAGACGGCGTCGAGCGCATCGAGGTGCCGGACGGCGAGCATCGGCTCTCGCTGAGGACCGCGGGGCACGGCGAGACGCGCCTCTACGGCGTCGCGCTCGAGCGGCCCGGACCGGGCGTGGTGTACGACTCGCTCGGCATCGTGGGTGCGCGCGCGAGCCGCATGCTCGGCTTCGACCCCGAGCACCTCCGCACGCAGCTCGCGCAGCGCGAGACGAACCTCGTGGTGATCGCGTTCGGCGGCAACGACGCGGACGACAACCGGAGCGAGGAGGACTTCTTCGAGACCTTCCGGCAGGTCGCGCACCTGGTGCGCACGGCCCGCCCGGAAGCGAGCTGTCTGCTCTTCGCGCCGCTCGATCAGGCCGAGCGCGACGAGCGAGGTCGCGTGGTCACGCTGGCGCCCGTGCCGCGCATCGTGAGCGCGTCCCGCCGCGCGGCCGAGGCGGAGGGGTGCGCGTTCTTCGACACGTGGACGGCGATGGGCGGGGAGGGCGCGATGGGCCGGTGGTTCCGCCGCAGCCCACGCCTGTCGTCGGGCGACTTCCGGCATGCGACGCCGGCGGGTTACCGGGTGATCGGCAACATGTTCTACCGCGCGCTCCTGGCTGGCTTCCGGGACTACCTGTCGCGTGAGCCTGGCGAGACGACCCGGTAACGAGCGCTCGGACGAAGTCGCGCATCACGTGTCGGACGTTCGCCAGGCGGGCTCCGCAGCGGCGGACGGCGGTCGCACGAGTCCCCGACGTGCGACCCGCGGAGCGCCATCCCACGAGCGCGCCAAGCGCAGGGCACCACGTCGAGCCTCGCGCTGAGGGTGGCCCTTGCGCTACGCTCGCGTCGTGCGCTCGTCGTTCGTTGCACTCCGCCCGGCCCGTGCGGTTCTCCTCGGTGCTCTCGCGCTCTCGGGTGCTCTCCTCGCCGGAGGCTGTGCACGCAACGCCGCGCTCGAGATCGAGCTCACGGTGCCCGCGCGCCCTGCAGGAAGCCCGGAGCTCTACGTCGTCGCCATGTTCCTCACCGGCGACTTCGACTTCTCGAGCGTCGCGGTCGACCCCGAGTACCCGGGCACGGCCCTCACCGACGGCTCGCAGCAGCTCCGGTACAGCGTGATCACCGAGCGCCCGGACGGTCACGTCCGCATGGTCGTGTTCTTCTGCGAGTCCACGACCTGCCGCGACGAGGATCCCTCGACGATCCCCCAGGCCTGGTTCGACTTCGAGCGCGGGACGTACATCGGGCAGCGCACGCGCTGGTCCGGCGAGATCCTCGCGGTGCCGACGACGCGGCCCACGACCCCCACGTGCGTGGATCGATGCGAGGTCGAGGGGTGCATCGAAGGACAAGGCTGGTTCTGCCGCGACGACGGCAGCCACTACTGCCAGGACCGCGGCGCCGATCCGGGTGAGGAGGTCTGCGATCCATGAAGGGCCATCGGCTCGCCTGCTTGTACGCGCGAGCCGAGGGATGGAGGGGATCCCTCGTGCGTGGTGCCGAGCAGCTCGTGTGGGCGAGCGCCGTGCTCTGCGCCCTGGTCGCGATCGGCTGTGGTGGTCCTTCGGACGAAGGGCTCGTCGTCAGCGCGCAGACGGACTTCGTCCCCGTGGCCGAGTTCGACTTCGTGCGCATCCGCGTCGACGGTGCAGAGGCGGTCGATCGCGACGTGTCGGTGGGCGACGTGTTCACGCGAC
>JBILLJ010000225.1:0-10313 GCA_044376125.1 Sandaracinaceae bacterium | reverse complement strand
GCCGCGTCGCGTGAGGGGGCGCCCGCGTCCGGCAGCGGCCCATCGGCGTCGTCGGCATCGAGGCTCGCCGCGTCGGGCAACGTCGCGGCCGCGTCGGCGGCGCTCGCGTCGAGGCGCGTCGTGGGAGCCGCATCCTCGGCGGGCGCAGGGGCATCACACGCCGCGAGCGTGAGCGCGAGGCCCAGGCCGGCGGAGAGGGGCGAGGCGGATCGCATGGCGACGAGGGTGCCCGATCGTGCGCGGGCCGGGGTGCTCGTCGCGCGCCTTGTGCGCCCGGCCTCGCTTCGCGCAGTCTCGCGCGATGCGGTGCAGGTCGAACGGGACGATCGTCGGGCTCGGCGCGTGCGCGACGCTGTCGATCGGTGGCTGCTGTCTCGCGAGCTCCGGGCCGCCGACGCCGCCGCCGGCTGTGCCGTCGCCGAATCCATCGCCCACGAGCCCGCTGCCCGCGAGCTGTCCGACCATCGAGCTCGCGATCCTCGGCACCTGGAGCCGCGAGGGCTTCGTCGAGGAGTACCGCCCCGGAGGCGTCTACGTGCTCAACGGGCACGAGGGCACGGTGCGCTGGCTCGGTGAGGGGCGCGTGTTCCTCGACGTGCCGCCCGACTTCCACGAGGAGTACACGCTCGCGCTCGCGGATCGCGACGTCTTGCTCGCGGCCGATCGCGGCGGAGCGGGCACCGTCTACCAGCGCACGAGCCCGCCGCCGCCCGCGGAACCCGGCTGCTGGGACGTGCGCGACGAGATCGTCGGTCGCTGGGTCGGCGGGCAGTTCCGCGAGGTCTACGAGCCGGACGGCACCTACCGCGTCAACGAGCTGCACGGCAGCTACGTCGTGACCGGCAACGGCCGGATCCGCCTCGTCACCGAGGCAGGCGAGGGCGACTACTACTTCGCGCTCACCTCGGCCTCGACGGCCGTCGCCATGATGCAGCGCGAGGGCGCGCCGCTGACGCGGTACACGCGCGTGCCGTGAGCCGTGACGGACCGCGCAGTCGGCTCCCCTTCGTCACGCCTTTTTTCGTACTCTCGCGGATCCCGTGACGGCCCTGTCGCTCCAGCGAATCGAGAAGAAGCTCGGCGGTGCCCCGATCCTCCGCGGCATCGACCTCTCCGTCGCGAGCGGCGAGCTCGTGGTGCTCGTCGGCCCCTCGGGCTGCGGCAAGAGCACGCTGCTCCGCACGGTGGCCGGGCTCGAGCTGCCCGACTCGGGCGTGATCCGCATCGGAGACCGGGACGTCACGAGGCTGCCGCCGCGGGAGCGCGACATCGGCATGGTGTTCCAGAGCTACGCGCTCTATCCGCACCTCACGGTGCGCGACAACCTCGCGTTCGGCCTCACGCTCCGCAAGACCGACGCCGCGACGATCGAGGCGCGCATCAAGGAGGTCTCCTCGATGCTCGGGCTCGAGAAGCTCCTCGACCGCTACCCGCGCGACATGTCCGGCGGCCAGCGCCAGCGCGTCGCGATGGGGCGCGCGATCGCGCGTCGCCCCGGTCTCTTCCTCTTCGACGAGCCGCTCTCGAACCTCGACGCGGCCCTGCGCGCGGAGGTGCGCGTCGAGATCAAGCGCCTCCACGCGCGCCTCTCGGCGACGATGCTCTACGTGACCCACGATCAGGTCGAGGCGATGACGCTCGCCGATCGGCTCGTCGTGCTGCGCGCGGGCATCGTCGAGCAGGTCGGCGCGCCGCTCGAGGTCTACGCGGAGCCGGCGAGCCGCTTCGTGGCCGGCTTCCTCGGGAGCCCGGCGATGAACTTCCTCGCCGTGCGGCGCGAGGGCGATCACCTCGTGGCTCCGGGCGTCTCGCTCCGCGTGCCGAGCTCGCTCGCGACCCCCGCGGAGCTCGTGCTCGGCGTGAGACCGCACGACGTGCGCCTCACCGACGGCGCCGGTGCGCTCTCGTTCGAGGTCGACGTCGTCGAGGCCATGGGCTTCGAGGCGTACGCGCACGGTCAGATCGGTGACGGCACCGCCGTGATGCCCGGCACCTTCATCGCACGTCTCGATGGCGAGGCGGCCGATCGTGCGCGCCGTGGCGCGCGGCTCTCGTTCGCCGTGGAGCACGCCCACCTCTTCGATGCGACGTCGGAGGCGGCCATCGGCCGCGTCTCGTCGGTGAAGGAGACGGCCTCGCCGCCGATCACCAGCGCCGCGGCTCCGCCGATCGTCGGGGGCGCGGGGAGCGAGGAGCGCGCGTGAGCGCTGCGAGGCGCGCGCTCGTGCTCGCGGCCCTCTCGAGCGTGCTCGCGGTGCTCGCGGGGGCGCACGCCGGTCGCGCGCAGGACGGGCGGGTCTCGATCTTCCTCTGGCACGCGTACGGCGAGAGCGAAGCGCGCGGGCTCGAGGCCGCCGTCGAGGCGTTCGAGGCGCGAGAAGAGGCGGCCGGGCGAGACGTGCACGTGGAGGTCACCGCGATCCCGTTCGGTGCGTACGCCTCGAAGCTCCAGGCGGCGATCCCCGTGGGCAACGGGCCCGACGTCTTCGTCGACGCGCACGACCGCATCGCGAGCTACGTGGACGAGGCCCTCGTCCGCGAGCTCGGCGCGATCGAGCCGGAGCTCGCCGCGGACTTCGAGCCCGCGCACCTCGACGCGCTCCGCTACGACGCCCGGCTCTGGGGCGTGCCCCTGTCGGCCAAGAGCCTCGTGCTCTACGTGAACACCGCGCTCGCAGGCGGCGCCCCGCTCGAGTCGGTCGAGGGCTTCGAGGCGCTGCGCGCGGGCACGCCTGCCGGCTCGTTCCCGCTCGCGTGGGAGCTCGACTCGACCTACGCGAGCGCCGCGATGTTCCATGCGTACGGCGCGCGCCACATCGACGACGAAGGACGCTTCGCGCTCGAGGGCGTGGAGGCGGCGGCGGCGCTCGAGCGCATGCGCTCGCTCGTGGACGCAGAGGTGGTTCCCTCGGAGAGCTCGGGCGATCTGGTGCGGAACCTCTTCCGCAGCGGGCATGCCGTCGCCGCCGTGAGCGGCCCGTGGCTCGCGCCGGACCTGCCGGCGCAGCTGCAGTACGAGGTGAGGCCGCTGCCGCGCGTCGAGACCGCCGACGGCCGATCGGCAACGCTCGTTCCGTTCTCCACGATCGAGGCGGTCTTCCTCGCCTCGCACGACAGCGAGGCCGGCAGCGGATCAGTCGAGGCGCGCCACGAGGCGGCGCGTGCGCTCGCGCTCTTCCTCGCGGGGCCGGAGGGCGCGCGCCTGCGCGCGATCGAGGGTGGGCAGGTCGTGGCCTCGCGCAGCGCGTGGGACGATCCACGCCTCGAAGCGCGGCCGAACCTGAGAGCGTTCCGCGATGCCGCAGCGGCGGCGCGCCCGATGCCGACGCACCCGCACATGAGCCGCGTCTTCGGCCCGGTCGATCGCGCGATCCGCAAGGTGCTCCGCGGCGAGATGCACGCGAGCGAGGCCCTCTCGGAGGCGAGCCATCGCTTCGTCGACGAGACGCGACCGCCGCCGCCGCCGCGGGATCCGACGTGGGGGATCGTCGCGCTCTCGAGCGCGCTCGTGATGGTGATGCTCGCGCTCGTGCGCCAGCTCTCGCGCCCCGACGTGCGCGAGGGGATCGTGCGCTCGGTGCCGGCCTACGCGTGGGTGACGCACGCGCTCGTCGCGGTGCTCGTGCTCGTGGTGTTCCCGCTCGTCGTCGGCGCGGGGACCTCGTTCTACGCGGGGCAGGGGAGCGACCTCCACTACGTCGGCGTCGCGAACTACGTCGACATCCTCACGGCGCGCGGGGGAGGGCTCCTCTCGCACGGGAGCTTCTACGTCGTGCTCGGCGTCACCGTGCTCTGGACGGTGGTGAACGTGGCGATGCACGTGGGCATCGGCATCGCGCTCGCGCTCGCGCTCTCGCGCCCGGTGCTGCGCATGAAGACCGTGTACCGCGTGCTGCTCATCCTGCCGTGGGCGGTGCCGAGCTACGTCACCGCGCTCGCGTGGCGCGGCATGTTCCATCGGCAGCTCGGCGCGGTGAACGCGATCCTGGACCTCTTCGGCATCGAGCCCGTGAGCTGGTTCGCCCACTTCTCCACCGCCTTCGCGGCGAACGTGTCGACGAACGTGTGGCTCGGCTTCCCGTTCATGATGGTCGTGACCCTCGGCGCGCTCACGTCGATCCCGAAGGATCTCTACGAGGCCGCCGAGGTCGACGGCGCGGGACCGTGGGATCAGTTCCGGCTGATCACGCTGCCGATGCTCGGGCCCGCGCTCCTTCCCGCCGTGGCGATGGGCGCGGTGTGGACCTTCAACATGTTCAACGTCGTGTTCCTCGTGAGCGCCGGTGAGCCCGACGGCACGACGGAGATCCTCGTGTCGGAGGCCTATCGCTGGGCCTTCACGCGCGGCCACCAGACGGGCTACGCGGCGGCGTATGCCGTGCTCATCTTCGGCATCCTCCTCCTCACGACGCGCTACCTCCCCGGCGCGACGGGCGCGGCTCCCAGGCCGAGGAAGGCGACATGAGCGAGGCGCGCCACGACGCGGCGGAGACGCGGCGACCGGGAGAGACGGTGCGCGGCGCGCTCGTTCACGCGCTCCTGATCGCGGCGGTCGTCTTCGCCGTGTACCCGATCCTCTGGGTCGTCGCGCTGGCGTTCTCCGAGGGCGTCGTGCCGGAGGCGCGCGCGCTCCCCTTGCCGACGAACGTCTCGCTCGACCACTTCGTCGCCGTGATCGGCCGCACCGACGGCGAGGGGCGGCTGATGTTCTTCCGGCAGCTCTGGAGCTCGGCGTTCGTGTCGGTGATGACCTCGGTCGTCGCGGTCGCGATCGCGACCCCTGCAGCCTATGCGCTCTCGCGCTTCGACTTCGTCGGCAAGGACTTCTCGGTGAAGAGCCTGCTCGCGACGCAGATGTTCCCGGGCGTCGCGGCCTCGGTGCCGCTCTACCTCTTGCTCGACGCGGTGGGCCTCCTCGACACGCTGAGCGGCCTGGTGCTCGTGTACGCGACGAGCGCGGTGCCCTTCGCGCTCTTCCAGCTGCGCGGCGCCTTCGACGCGATCCCCAAGGAGCTCGAGGAGGCGGCGATGGTCGATGGGGCCACGCGCTTCGGCGCGTTCGTGCGCGTGGCGCTGCCTGCGGCGCGGCCTGCGCTCGCCATCACGGCGCTCTTCGCGTTCATGAGCGCGTGGAACGAGTTCGCGCTCGCGGCCACGTTCCTCACGCGCGAGGAGCACTACACGCTGCCGATCCTGCTCCAGAGCTACGCGACCGAGCACGACGCGAACCTGGGTCACTTCGCCGCCGGCGCGATCCTCGTGTCGGTGCCCGTCATGGCGCTCTTCTACGTGCTCCAGCGTCAGCTCATCCACGGCCTGACCGCCGGCGGAGTGAAAGGCTGAGGCCGGGGCATGGTCGTCGCGCCGCCACCCTCGATCACCGCGGGCACGATCATCGGTGGCCGCTACCGCGTGGGCAGCCTGATCGCGAAGGGCGGCATGGGGAGCGTGTACGGAGGCGTCGACGAGCGGCTCGGACGCGACGTGGCCATCAAGGTGCTCCTGCGCGATCTCGCGCAGGAGAGAGAAGCGAGCACGCGCTTCGAGCGAGAGGCGATGCTCGTCGCGCGCCTGGGCCACCCGAACGTCGCGCAGGTGCTCGACTTCGGTCACGTCGCCGACGGGAGCGCGTACCTCGTCATGGAGCGCGTGCCGGGCGAGACGCTCGCGCAGGTGCTCACGCGCGAGGGCCGCGTCGCGCCGCCGCGCGCAGCGGAGATCGTCCGACAGGTGCTCGACGCGCTCGCTGCCGCGCACGCGGCCGGCGTGATCCACCGCGACATCAAGCCGGGCAACGTGATGGTCTTTCGCCCGGGGGCAGAGCGCGAGGTGGCCAAGCTGCTCGACTTCGGCATCGCGCGCATGACGGAGACCGACGCGTACACGCGGCTCACGGGCACGGGCGCGGTCATGGGCACGCCCGCCTACATGGCGCCCGAGCAGGCGCGGGGAGAGGCCGTGGACGTGCGCACCGAAGTCTACGCAGTGGGCGTGCTCCTCTACTGTCTGCTGGCCGGTCGAAAGCCGTTCTCCGGCGACGTCGTCGCGATGCTCGAGGGGGTGCTCTACAGCGATCCGCCCGCGCTCGCCGCGCTCGCGCCCGAGGCCTCGCTCGAGCTCGTCGCGGTCGTGACGCGCGCGATGCGCAAGGATCCCGCGAATCGATTCCAGACCGCGGCGGAGATGGCCTCGGCGCTCGCCGCGCTCGCGCCTGCGCCAGGGGGCCGCATCTCGCGGGTCGATCGCACCGCGATGCTGGAGGGCGCGTCGCTTCCGCCCCCGCCTGCGGCAGTGCACGCGTCGGTGCCACCGGGTCCGGTGCGTGCGTCGTTCGTGTCTGCTGGGCCGCCGTCTGCTGGGCCGCCGTCTGCTGGGCCGCCCGTCGGGAGCGCGCCGCCGGCCATGCCGCCGGCGACGCTGTCGGTCACGAGCCCGCCCACCGCGGCGGCACCCGTGCAGGCATCGGCCTCGCCGTCACGCGGCCTGCTCGTCGCGGGCGCGGCGCTGCTCGCCGTCGGTGGTCTGGGTGGCGCGCTGCTCGTCGGTCTGGTCGTCGCGGGGCTCTGGTGGTGGCGAGGCGCCGAGGTGAGCGAGGCCAGCGCCGCGCCCATGGCCGCGCCTTCCGCACCGGCGGGATCCACCCCACCGATGGCGTGGGCGCCCTCGGCCGTGCCGGCCACCGCGACGAACTCCGCGTGTGAGCGCGCCGTGACCTGCTGCGAGGCGGCCGCGCGTGCGGGCTTCATGTCGATGAGCGCATGCCCTGGCTACGCGCGCATGAGCCAGGACATCTGCGTCCGAGCGACGCAGGACCTCGGAGGACTCTTGACGCAGCTCGGACACGACGCGTCGGCGTGCGGAGGACCGCCCGCGGCAGTCGTGACGAGCCGGACCGCGCTGCGCACCGAGCGCTTGGTCGCCGGCGCGGCGCGCGTGTTCGAGCTGAGCGCCGGTGGCTCGCTGCGTGGGACGACACTCGCGGGAAATTTCTGCTCCGGCTCCTATCCCGAGCGGCCGCAGATCGCGCTCGAGGTTCCTGCGGGCGCCTCGCTCGAGGTGTCGATTCGATCGTCGACGGACACGACGCTCGCGGTGCGCGCGCCCTCGGGCCAAGTGGTGTGCGACGACGACTCCGGGGGCTATCCGAACCCGCTCCTCCGTCTTCCGGCACGCGACGCGGCGGGGACGTACGAGGTGTACGTCGGCGTGTTCGTGGGCGATCACGCGACCGTGACGCTCCAGGCGACCGCCCGCTGATCGCGTCGCGCTCGGGCGGCGCCGTGTGGCTTCGACGCCCGTGGCGATCACGTCGGCGGAGGCGAGGTCTCGCGTGTCACGGCGAGGGTGAGGGTGAGCCCCTCGCGCTCGAGGCGCGCCCAGGTGCGCGACGCATCGCCGGGGTCATGGGCCGCCTCGATGGTGCCGAGGGTGCGGGTGCGGACGCTGCGCCACGCGAGCGTCGGGACGTCGGCGCCGGCGGGATGGACGGCGCGCAGTGGTGAGCGCCCCGAGGTCTCGACCACGACCACGCGGAAGCGGGGCTCACTCTGCAAGGGCGCGAAGAGCGTCTCGTCGAGACGTGCGCGCTCCCGCTCTCCGGGGCGCACGGAGCGTGTCGTGCGCTCGGCCCATTGTGCGAAGCGTGTGATGGCAGCCTCGTGGGGCGCCAGATCGTCGGCGAGGTCGGCCACGTCGGAGCTCTCGCCGCAGGCCGAGCACGCGAGGGTCATCGCCAGCGCGAAGAGCACGCGCCGCGCGCCCGCGAGGCGGGGACGGTGCGAGCGCTCGACTTCGGGCACGATCCAGGACAACGAGAGGCTCCGAGGACGCGGCAGTGGCGCTGATCGAGTTCAGGAACGTCAAGAAAGCGTTCGGGCCGAAGGTGGTCTACGAGGACCTGAACCTCGACATCCAGGCGGGCGAGGCGCTCACGATCATCGGCGGCTCGGGGATGGGCAAGAGCGTGATGCTCAAGCTCCTCATCGGTCTGCTCCGCGTCGATGGCGGGACCATTCGCTTCGGGGGCGAGGAAGTCCAGGCCAAGACCGAGCACGACTACGGGCCGATCCGTCGGCGCATCGCGATGCTGTTCCAGGGCGCGGCCCTCTTCGACTCGATGTCGGTGCGGGACAACGTGAGCTACGGCCTGCGAGAGCACTTCCGGATGCCGCAGAAGGACATCGACGAGCGTGTGCACAAGGCGCTCGCGGACGTGGGGCTGCCGGACACCATCGACATGATGCCGAGCGATCTGTCGCAGGGCATGCGCAAGCGGGTGGGGCTCGCGCGGGCGCTCGCGATTCGGCCGGAGGTGCTGCTCTACGACGAGCCGACGACGGGGCTCGACCCGGTCTCGACCGAGCGCATCAACGCGCTGATCGTGGAGACGAAGAACCTCTACAACGTGACGTCGATCGTGGTGACTCACGACATGTCGAGCGCGTTCCAGATCTCCGACCGCATCGCGATGGTGCACAAGGGGTTCATCATCGCGTCGGGGACGGTGGAGGAGATCAAGCGGGTCACGGACCCGCGGGTGAAGGACTTCATCGACGGCCGCGCGCCCGAGGACGACGACGTCGCCACCCTGCTCCGCTACGGCGGCTGATCCCCCCACCGCTCAGAGCAAAAAAGGAAGGGAAAGTGAGGGGTGGCGGGGATCGACGCCTTCCGCGAGCTCGATGCCCCCGTGTCTCCTCCCGCGCGCCTCCAGCGGGCGCTTCAGCACCCAGCCGCCGACGGAAAAACGTCCAGCCCGCTCGACCTCGTGGTCGGCGGGCGCACGTGTGCCGTCGCGCCTCGCGACAGCGATCACACGGGATCATGGCGAGTCGCTACGACTCGACGAACGCGTACATGATGCGTGGTGGATAGGTCCCTTCGGGGAACGGGGGAAGCTTGCCAGTCGTGCGGAACTCCAGACTGGCCGCCTGGTAGGCCGGCATCATCTCCGCATAGGCCTCGTGAAACCGCTGCACGAGATCGTCGCTGCCCGAGGCGCGCTTGCGCTTGGGGCGCTTGGGCTCGGGATCCGCGGGCCGCGAGCGCGGGTTGCGGCTCACGACCTCTTCTTCCGACGGCACGCCGCGGCCAGTTCGTTCTCGCTGCGCCGCGGCCTGCTTCTCTTCTTCGTGCATGTTCGCGCGGAGCGCGCGTACCTTCGCGCGGCGCTCTTGCGCGCTGATTCCGGTCCAGCTCGGCGGTCGACCGATCTTCACCGTGATGCTCTGGGTGTAGAGGCCGCGCAGCGACTCGGGCGAGCCCGCACGACGCCACGCGCGCTCGTCGAAGTACGTGTGCGTGAGCGCGTCGAGGTCCTCGGTGTACGCCTTCCAGCTCGAGACGCCGACGTAGTCGTCGGCCTTCGCGACGACGTGCGCGCGCACGGGGTTGGCGTGGAAGTAGTGGATGGCGGTCTCGGCGGCCGCGTCGTCGAGCACGGCGTCGTCGTCGTAGCGCTCCATCCACAGCGCGCCTCGCCGGCCGAGCAACCGGTTGAGCGCTCTGGCGAGGCCGCCCTTGAAGTCGCGCATCACGTCGGGCAGCCGTGCCTCGCGCACCAGCAAGAGCAGGTGGAAGTGGTTGCCCATGAACACGACGGCCAGGACCTCGACGTCGTAGAGCTCCTGCATCTTCGCGAGGAACAGATAGACGAGGGTGCAGACGTCCGGCGTCGGCGTGAGGAGGTACTGGTCGTCGACGCACTTGGAGCCGAGCTTCCAGAGACGAACGCTGCGAGGGTGATAGCGAGGCGTGCTCATGACGAGCAGGCCCTGGTGCACGCCCCGCACCGGCCCTCTCGGTCACGAAACGAAGGAAATTCATCTCTGAGCTGGCGGACTGGCGGGCGCCTGGCGGCGGACTTTCGCCAGGTCTCACGTTCGCTCACCGCTCGACGGCTCCTCGTCCGCCGCGCGCCGTCCACTCGATCCGCTACGCTCGGCGTCCATGCGACGCGTCCTTCCCGCGCTGTGCGCGATGAGCCTCGGCGCCGCGCTCGCGCTCGCGACCGCCCCGGCACGCGCGGACGCGATCGACGGACCACCCGCGTGTCCCCCCGGCACCGTGGGCCGCTCGGCGCACGAGGGCCGCTGGTGTGTGCCGAGCCCCTGCACCGACGACTCGGGCTGCCGCGACGGCGCGACCTGCCGCGCCTGGCGCGTGTGCTCGCAGACCGCGATGGTCGTGCCCGGCGGCCTACGTCCCGACGACCCGCCGCCCGAGCCCCGCGAGCTCGCCGTCGCGAGCTGTCCCGTCGAGGCCGCGTGCGACGGAACGGGCGAGCCACCTCCGCCCACGGTCGGCACGCTCGA
>JBILLJ010000105.1:0-33205 GCA_044376125.1 Sandaracinaceae bacterium | reverse complement strand
CGACGCGCGCGGGGTGGACCGAGGTGTGGGTGCACGAAGGCGGCATCGCGCTCCGCGGCTACACGTGGATGGCGCGCCACTGTGGCGAGCTCGGCGCGATCGGCACGATCGGCCGCGGGCAGGTTTCGAGCCGCACACGGGAGCGCCAGGCCCTCGCGGCAGGGTCGTTCGTGGCCTCGAGCGACGCTGCCCCGTGGACCGTGCGCGTGCTCGAGCCGATCGAGGTCGAGCTCGCGCGCGAGGCCGAACGCACCTACTTCGTGTTCCCCTTGGAAGAAGGCGTCGCACGCGTCGAAGGCGTGGTGCGGCGATGAGGGCCGCGAAGGTGGTGGTGTCGCTCGCGTTGCTCGCCCTGTGCGTCGCGAGCCGCGCGCGTGCGCAGCACACCGACAATCACTTCGTCTACACGGGCACGCTCTTCGTGGGCGAGAGCCCCGTCGCGCGCGCGAACGAGCTCCCGCTCTCCCGCGTGCGCTTCGTCGCGGGCGAGCGCGTCGAGGTCACCGTGCGCGGCGAGGGCTTCACGCTCGAGGCCGAAGGCACGCGCGAAGGGCTCTGGTTCCACGTGCACCGCTGGACCCTCGCGCACGCGCGGGGCTTCCAGCTCCTCGTGCCGCCCGATGCGCGCCTCGTGGTGCTCGAGGGCTCGCGCGCGGCCGCCGTGGTGTCGCCCGACGCACGCTTCGGCGAGATCACCCTCGGGCGACCGCACGCCCTTCCGCGCTGGCTCTCGGAGCGCATCGCGCGCGCCGAGCCTCCGCCGAGCTGCCACGGCGCGCGGCTCTACCCGACGCCGCGCGAGCTCGGCGAGCCGACCGTGGTCGAAGAAGGGCTGCCGCTCTACATGCCTCCGCGCGAGCCCTCGGCCCGCGGGGGCTCGTCACGAGACGACGAAGGGCTCGAGGAGACGTGGGTGATGAGCCAGGGCCGCTGGGTGCGCGGCTACGCACGTGGCGTGCGCTGCGAGCCCGAGGAGAGCGGCAGTGCCGCCCTCAGCATCGCGGGCTCTTCGTGGGCGAGCGATCCGCCGCCCCACGTCACGCTTCCGGCAGGGCTCGTGCTCGTCTCGCCCTCGCAGCCCACGCGCGTGGTGCTCCGCGTCACGCGTCCGCTCGACGCGATCGACTGGGGCCCCGGCTGGACCGCCGCGAACGACGAGGGGGCGATCCACCTCACGGTGCGGTGCGGCCTCGGAGACCTGGCGGGTCGGCTCTTCTTCACACCCACCCAGCTCGTGCCGCTCGGCGCACCACACCCCTGACGCGCGGAGGCCTGCCGAGCTCACCTCGCCTCGAGCATCACCTGGAAGCGCACGATGCCGGTGCTCGCGCCCGCGTGCCGCGTGCTCGACAAGGCGTCTTCGATGCACCGCCGGCTCGCCGTGGGTGGCGTGGGGACGCTCTGGGTGGCGTGCAGCCGCGCTCCGATCCAGAGGAACTGGACCTCTTCCACGATGCGTCTCTCGCCTCGGCAGCGCGCGAGCGCGGGGCGAGCGGCCTCCGCGATCGCTCGCTCGATCGAGACGTCGCCCCCGCCCACCCTCGCGACCGAGATCGAGACGCCATCGCCGCCGCGCTCCACGGGACGAGCCTCCAACGGCGTGGCCGCCGCAGGACTGGCCTGTACGGGACTGGTCTGCACGGTATTGGCTTCCTCCGGCGCGGTCCCCGTGGCACTGGCCTCGACGGGACTGGCCTGCACCGGACTGGCCTGCACCGGACTGGCCTGCACCGGACTGGCCTGCACCGGACTGACCGGTGGAGGACTGGCCTGCACCGGACTGGCCTGCACCGGACTGACCGGTGGAGGACTGGCCTGCACCGGACTGACCGATGGAGGACTGGCCTCTTCTGGAATGGCTCGTTCGGGAGTGGTCTGGGCGGGAGAGAGCGCTTCTGGAGTCGGCTCCACGGGGGGATTGGCACCTTGGGGAGAGCTTCGCGGCGAGACGAACAGAGCCCACACGGTCCCGCCTGCGCCGAGCACGGCGATGCCCGCGAAGCACATCGTGCCGAGGAGCGCCGCGGCCAACACGGCGATCGCCCAGCGCGGCGTGCCGCTCGGTGCGGTGGCGACCTTCGACGCGGAGCGCGTGGGCGTGCTCGGTCGAGCGCTCGGTGCGCGGCCGAGCCCCGCGAGCGCCTGCTCGACCTCGGCGGCGCTGGCGGGTCGATCCTCGGGGCGAAGCGCGAGGCAGCGGTGCACGAGCGCCGCAAGCGCGGGGTCCACGCTCGGCACGAGCGACGCGAGCTCGCGCGCCGGCTGGGTGAGCTTCGCCGTCACGAGCGCCTCGAGGCTCGTGGCCGTGTGCGGCGTGGTTCCCGTGAGCATCTCGAAGAGGATCGCGCCGAGCGCGTAGAGGTCCGCGCGCGCATCGGCCACGTTCGATCGCCCGGCGATCTGCTCGGGAGCCATGTAGAGCGGCGTGCCCATCACGGCGCCGGTCACCGTGCGGTGCGGGCTCGCGTGCGGCTCGGCGAGCTTGCTCATCCCGAAGTCGAGGATCTTCGTGCGCGTCGTGCCGTCGGCCAGGCGCGCGAGGAAGACGTTCGCGGGCTTGAGATCGCGGTGCACGACTCCTTGCCGATGCGCGGCCTCGAGTCCGAGCGCGAGCTCGCGCGCGATCCGCACGGCGTCCTCGGTGCGCAGGGGCCCATCGCGCTCGAGGACCGACTCGAGATCGCTGCCCTCGAGGAGCTCGAGCGCGAGGAACGGTGCACCGTCGGCGTCGAGGCTCGCGTCGAGCACGTCCACGATGTGCGGGCTCCGCGTGCTCGCGGCGGCCCGCGCCTCGCGGAAGAAGCGCTCCACCAGCTCGGCGTCGCCGACGTGTCGCGTGTGCAGGACCTTGAGCGCCACCGCACGCCCGGTCACGGCGTGCCGTGCGCGGAACACGACGCCGAACGCGCCCCGGCCGAGCTCTCGCTCGACGAGGTAGCGGTCGATCTGCTGCGGGACGCTCAACGAGCGAGTGATACGTCGGGGCCGCGGCGGGGAGAAGTGCCCGGAACCAGGCCGTTTCCGGGCCCCCGAACTTTTTTTGTTACTCGTGGCGCCGGGCCGTGTCCTTCCAGAAGAGGCCGGAAGCGAAGGGCCTCGGACCCAAGAACGGAAAGAGAAGGAGAACCAGTCATGGCCATCATCGCAACGCTCATCGGAATCGCAGGCGGCCTCCTCGCGATGTCCTCGCTCCTCGCGAAGCGCGCGCCCAACGCTGCCGAGGCGCTCGCGAAGCTCGCGCCCTACCAGTACGTCTTGTTCCACGCGTAGCGCGCACGTCGTCACTCGCCGCGCGACGGGGTCGTGAGCGCACGATCCGCGCTGCGAGGGCAGCGTTTCTTGCTACCGTGGCGGCCTCGATGCCCACGACGTTCAAGCCTCAGTACGAGACCCTCTGCGCGGTCTTCGACGCCTCCACGAAGAAGTACGCCGACCGTCCGCTCTTCGGCAGCAAGGTCGGTGGTGAGTGGAAGTGGATGACGTACGGACAGTTCGCGCGTGAGGTCGCCGAGGTCCGAGCCGGTCTGGCGGCGCTCGGCGTGGGGCCCGGTCACTGCGTCGGCATCATCGCGAACAACCGCCCCGAGTGGGCGATCGCGGCGTACGCGAGCTACGGCCTGGGCGCGGCCTTCGTGCCCATGTACGAGTCGCAGATGCCCACCGAGTGGGCCTACATCCTCGCGGACTGCGCGGCGCACACGGTGATCGTCGCGAACGCCAAGATCCGTGACGCGATCTTCGCGGCCAAGGCCGCGCCCGACGAGGACGGCACGCACCTCACCGAGCTCCAGCACGTCGTGGTGCTCGATGCCGCCTCGACGAGCAGCGGGAGCGAGAAGGGCACGAGCTGGAGCCTCCTCAAGGAGGGTGGTCGCAAGGCCGCCAAGGACGCGATCCAGCCTTCACCGAGCGACGTCGCCTGCTTCATCTACACGTCGGGCACCACGGGCAAGCCCAAGGGCGTGAAGCTCACGCACTCGAACTTCGCGTGCAACGTGAGCGCGATGCACGAGGTCTTCCCGATGTCGCCGGAGGACCGCTCGCTCTCGTTCCTGCCGTGGGCCCACAGCTTCGGCCAGACCGCCGAGCTCCACATGCTCTTCTCGATGGGCGCCTCGATGGGCATCGCCGAGGGCGTCGACAAGATCCTCGACAACTTGAAGGAGGTGCGCCCGACCCTCCTCTTCTCGGTGCCGCGCATCTTCAACCGCCTCTACGACCGCGTGAACAAGCAGGTGACCGCGAGCCCGGGCTGGCGTCAGGCGGTCTTCCGCTCCGCGATGAAGAACGTCGTGACGCGCAAGCGCCTCGCGGAGCAGCGCCGCTCGAGCGGTGTGGCGGACCTCAAGCAGCGCATCTTCGATCGCGTCGTCTTCCAGAAGATCCGCGACCTCTTCGGCGGTCGCCTCAAGTACGCGTTCTCCGGCGGTGCGGCGATCAGCAAGGAGGTCGCCGAGTTCATCGACAACCTCGGCATCGTCGTCTACGAGGGCTACGGCCTCACGGAGACCTCGCCCATCGCGACGGCGAACTGGCCCGGTGCGCGCAAGATCGGCAGCGTCGGCAAGGCCATCCCGGGCGTCACGATCAAGATCGACCTCACGGCCACGGGCGACCCGAAGAACGGCGAGATCGTCGTCTACGGGCACAACGTGATGCAGGGCTATCACGCCCTGCCGGAGGAGAACGACAAGGTCTTCACGTCGGATGGCGGCTTCCGCACCGGCGACATGGGCTTCCTCGACGAGGACGGCTTCCTCTACATCACGGGCCGCATCAAGGAGCAGTACAAGCTCGAGAACGGCAAGTACGTCGCGCCCGCGCCGCTCGAGGAGCTGATCAAGCTCTCGGGCTACGTCTCCAACGTGATGGTCTTCGGCGACAACAAGCCCTACAACGTCGCGCTCGTCGTCGCGAACATGGCCGAGGTGCAGAAGTGGGCCGATGCCCACGGCGTCTCGGGCACCGGCGCTGCGCTGCTCGAGAACGACAAGGTGCAGGCCCTCTTCCGCGAGGAGGTCGACAAGCACTCGGCCGACTTCAAGCAGTTCGAGAAGATCAAGAAGATCAAGCTGATCTCCGAGGACTTCACCGTCGACAACGGCATGCTGACGCCGAAGATGAGCCTCAAGCGCCGCGTCGTGATGCAGCGCCACGGCGACGCGCTCCAGAAACTGTATTGACGCGGGCGGCGCCGTCCTAGGGGCGCCTCGCGCCGCTGCGCCAAGTGCGACGCCAATGGAGCACCGCAGGAGCTTCAGCGGCTGCGAGGCCTCCAGTAGCTCGCGCGAGGACTCCCTTCCACGAGTCGTTCACGATAGGCTCGTCTCGTGCTGCTTCGACTTCAAGTCACCGGGTTCAAGAATCTCCTCGACGTCGACATCCATTTCGGGGCGTTCACGTGCGTGATCGGTGCGAACGGGGTCGGGAAGTCCAACCTCTTTGACGCCATCCGGTTTCTGCAGTTGCTCGCCGAGGGCAAGCAGTTCTCGCAGGCACTGCAGGACCTCCGACCCGCATCGGGTCGAAGCGTGCCGCCGGAGTCGTTCTTCACGCACCTCGGCGCATGGCGTGCGCCGCGAATGACGATGGCTGCTGACATGCTGACAGCGTCGGAGGTTGTCGATGACTTCGGCAACCCAGCCAAAGCGCAGACGAGAGTATTGCGCTACGAGATCCAGCTGGGTCTCGAAGCAGGCCAACTGCGCCTCGAGCGCGAAGAACTCGGTCCGCTGAAGACGGAGGAGGCCAAGCAGTCGCTCGTGCGATTGGGCTGGCGCGATCACGCCGGTCTCCTGAGTCGCAAGCGCACGGCCTACCTCAGCACGGACGGGGCGGTCGTGAGTCAGCATCAGGAGGGGCATCAGGGCCGCAAGCGCAGGATCCCCATCGCGAAGTCGCAGCGCACCGTGCTCGGCGAGGTGAGTGATGGTGTGGATTTCCCCACGGTGCACGTTGCCCGCCGAGAAATGCAGTCCTGGCGAACGCTCTCGCTTGAACCATCCGCCATGCGTTCACCTTCGGCATATACAGCACCATCGTCGATCGACTCGGTGGGGGGGAATGTCCCGGCCACGCTGTATCGGCTGACTCGCGATCTCGGCCACGAGGACGCCGTACTGGCTCGGGTGGGAAACCGGCTCCATCGGCTGCTCCCCGAGGTGCGCGCGATCGAACTCGAGGATGACCCTCGCACCGAGCAGCGAACGGTCGTCGTTCGCATGTCTGACAACATCCGGTATCCAGCACGTTCTCTGTCGGACGGGACGCTTCGTTTCCTGGTCATCGCGACGATGGCGGAGGATCCGACTGCGGACGGCGTCCTTTGCATGGAGGAGCCGGAGAACGGCATCCATCCGGATCGCGTGCCCGCCATCGTGAGCTTGCTACGCGAGGTCGGTTCGGTCGACGCTGACGGTCCGCTGAGGCAGGTCGTCGTGAACACACATTCCCCACTCGTGCACAACAACGCCCCCCGCGCCGATCGCGTGTGGCTTCAACGAGTGACCGCGCTGCGCGAAGGTGCGAGCGGGACGGTCGCGTCCGTTGCCGTCGAGGCCGGTACCTGGCGCGCGGACGCGGGGGCGGCGCTCGTGGCCCCTGGCGACGCGGAGAAGTGGGAACAGATGCAGTTCCACTACGGCGAGGCCGCCGAAGAATGACCCGAGCTCCCATCCTGACGGTGACGCTGACTGGCGAGGGCGTGTCGGATGAATGGCTCCTCAGGCCCATTGCCTGGCTGATCAGTCGAACGGCGGTGGACCTCGATGTTCGAACGCACTTCTGCACACGAGGCGACGGGGCGGACGTCGCGTCGCGGATCGCCTTTGCGCGCGCCAAGTACCCGAGCGACATCTGCTTTGTGCATCGCGATGGCGACCGTGCGGGTCTGGAGGCCCGTCGCATCGAGATCGAGGGCGCGCGCGTGGAGGGCATGGAGGGCCAGATCCTGGTGCCATGTGTTCCTGTCGTGACCTCGGAGGCTTGGCTGCTTCTGGACGAACGTGCGATCCGACGGGCTGCGGGCAACCCGTCGGGAGCGGCGCCGTTGGGGCTTCCCGCAGCGCGTGATGTCGAAACGGTGAAGGATCCCAAGGCACTGCTTCGTCGCGCGATGGAAGCGGCGTCCGAGCTCGGCCGCAATCGTCGGAGACGCCTCGTGCGTGACAGCTCCGACTGGCACAGCTTGATCGCTGACAACATCGACAGTTTCCAAGGTCATCGTCGGCTCGACGCCTTCGACCGGTTTGCGGCCGATACTGAGGAGGCCGTCCGCGTGTGGCTAGGAGCCGTCACGCGCCCGGCCTGACGGGACGATCTCGCACGTCCAAGACTTCTTCACGAGCGCGTGGCGGCGCTGGGGTACAAGGGATCGACGCATGGAGCCGATCTCCGACACGGGCGAGGCAGCGGGCGTGGTCAGCGAGGCCGCGTCGTCGAGCGCTCCGTCTGCGCCGGTGCCCATCGAGGTCGGGCCTCCGCCCACGGCGCCCAGCCCCGCTTGGCCGCGCCTGGTCGCGCTCGTCGTGGTCATGGCCGTGCTCTTCGCGATCGGCCACTTCACGGGCCTCACCGACTACCTCACGCGCGAGAACCTGCGCACGCTCATGGAGAGCCTGGGCCTCTGGGGCGTCGTGCTCTTCGTGGTGCTCTTCGCCGTGGGCGAGTTCATGCACGTGCCCGGCATCGTCTTCGTGCTCGCGGCCCTGCTCGCGTACGGCCGTGTCGGAGGGGCCGTGGCTGCGTACCTCGGCGCGCTCGCGTCGGTGTCGTTCTCGTTCCTCCTCGTGCGGCGCGTCGGCGGGCAAGCGCTCGCGCACGTGAAGCGGGCGCGGATCGCGAAGGTCCTGGCGCACCTCGATCGCCGGCCGATCCTCACGATCGCGGTGATGCGGGTGTTCCTCTTCCTCTTGCCCGCCGTGAACTACGGCCTCGCCATGACGCGCGTGCGCTTCCGCGACTACCTCGTGGGCTCCGCGCTCGGTCTCGTGCCCCCGATGATCGTGATCGCGCTCGCGTTCGAGTGGGCGCTCACGTTCTTCGAGTGATCCCGCGGAGCGAGTGACGCGCGTCAGGCCGCGCTCGTCGGCGCGAGGGCCGCGGGGCCCTTGGCGTGCTCGGCGACGAGGTCGCGCAGCACGTGCGCGGGCACGGGCTTGGTGAGCCATCGTGGCGCCGAGTGCTCGAGGAAGCGCTGAGCCTCCTCGGTCGTGGCGCCACCGGAGAGGAACACCACGCGCGAGGCGAGGTCGGGGCGCTCGCGCGTGATCCACGCGTGCACGTCGGCGCCGGACATGTCGGGCATCATGAGGTCGCAGAAGACGACGTCGTAGTCGTGGCCCTCGGTGAGCAGGGACTGCGCCTCTCGTCCGCTGGTCACGGCGACCGCGTCGGCGCTCGAGCGCAGGAGCCTCACGATGGAGCGGCCGACGATGGGGTCGTCGTCGACGACGAGCACCTTCGGGCGATGCGACGGGACCGCGGCCGACGAGGTCGGCGAGGGCTCACTCGCGCGCGCCTTGCGCGGCTCGCTCCGGTCGTCCTCCGGCGCTGCGGGCAGCACGATGCGCACGATCGCTCCTCCCTCGATGCGGTTGTCCGCGGTGATGCAGCCTCCCATCGCGCGAACGGCACCGTGCGAGATGGAGAGCCCGAGACCCGTACCCGCTCCCACGGGCTTGGTCGTGAAGAACGGATCGAAGAGTCGGTCGAGCGCCTCGCTCGTGAAGCCGGGCCCGTCGTCGAGCACCTCGATCACCGCCTCGCCGCGGCGGTTGGTCGCGGTGCGCACGAGGATCTCTCCGGGCTTGGCGCCGTCGCCCATCGCCTCGGCGGCGTTGACGAGCACGTTGGTGAGGACCTGCACGAGCATGCCCTCGCTGCCGCGCACGATCGGCGTGCGCCCGAGCTCGGTGCGCAGCCGCGCGCGCGGAGCCACGACGCCGGCGCTCATGCGCGCGGCCCGCACCACCACGTCGGCGAGCACGAGCGGGCTCGCCTCGACACCCTCGGCGCGCGCGAAGCGGCGGAGATCGGCGACGATCGTGCGCACGCGCTCGACGCCCTCGGTCGCCTCGAGCAGCGCGGTCCGGAGCTCGGCGAGCTCGGTCAGCGCAGGCGCCAGGCCCGTGGTGCCCGCCTGCTCGAGCGCGTGCAGCGCCGCGACGTGACGGTCGAGCGTCTCGACGCCGAACGACGTGTTCGCGAGCACGTACATGAGCGGGTTGTTGATCTCGTGCGCGATGCCGGCGGCCATCGTGCCGATCGAGGCCAGGCGCTCGGTCTGTGCGGCGCGACGCTCGAGCCGCTCGAGGCGCTCGCGCTCGCTCACGAGCGCCTCACCCGGAGGGATCGACTCGATCGAGTCGCGTCGGGGCTCGGGCCGCTCGACGGTTCGCTGGATGCCGCTCTGACTCGCGCGCGCCGCGCGCGAGCGCACTGTCGGACGCGTCGAGAGGAGCGGCAACACCGGCATGTCCACCACCATCGGCCGGCGCTCGCGAGGAGGTGAGGCCGATCCGCGTCGCCCTGGGCCCAGCAATCCGAGCGCCAGCGTGTGAGGTCGCGCTCGCAGAGCGCGCCGCGCTGGACCGGGCCTTGCGATGACGAGCTCGATGCACGCGGAGAAGGCCGAAAACGTGGGCGATCCGCTCGTGACCGGGGTCGCGAGCGACGGAGCGCTGACGGCGGGTGTCACCCACATGACGGAGGCGAGGATGAGCGAGAGCACGAGCAAGACCTGGGGCAACGCCCTCCGGCCGTCGGCCCCGACGGGCCGGGAGCGGACGTTCCGCGAGGACGAGATCATCGTCAGCAAGACGGACACGACGGGGCGCATCCTCTATGCGAACGACGTCTTCCTCCGGGTCGCGGGCTACGGCGAGCGCGAGATCGTCGGCCAGCCCCACAGCATCATCCGCCACCCGGACATGCCGCGCGTGGTGTTCGCGCTCCTCTGGGAGACGCTCGCGAAGGGCTCGGAGATCTTCGCCTACGTCGTCAACCTCGCCCGCAACGGCGATCACTACTGGGTCTTCGCGCACGTCACCCCGACCTTCGGCGCCGATGGCTCGATCGTCGGCTACCACTCGAGCCGTCGCGTGCCGAACCGTCGCGCCGTCGCGACGATCGCGCCGATCTACGCCGAGCTCCTCGCCGCCGAGGGCGCCGTGACGGGCAAGCGCGAGCAGATCGCCGCGTCGCGCGCGCTCCTCGACAAGAAGCTCACGAGCATGGGCGTCGAGTACGACGCGCTCATGTTCGCCCTCGAGACCGGGAACGAGGCCTGACATGACGCTCTCATACGATCACTCCATGCGCGGCTCGCGTGTCTCGAGCCACGGCGCGCCTTCCGCGCCCACCGCGCAGGAGGCCGAGCTCGCGGCCCTGCGTGCCGAGGTCCTGCTCCTGCGCGAGTGGGTCGGCCGCGTCGCGCACGTGTGCGATGCCGTCGCCGCGGGCGACCTCGAGCACCGGCTGCCCGCGTGCGAAGAGGATCCGAACGTCGGCCGCATGGTGCACGGCCTCAATCACCTCCTCGACGTCACCGACGCGTTCGTGCGCGAGGCCAAGGCTGCGCTCACCTATGCGAGCCACGGAAAGTTCTTCCGGCGGGTCCTGCTCAAGGGCATGCCGGGCACCTTCCGTCACGCCTCGGGCGTCATCAACGAGGCCACGCACGCGATGGAGCTGCAGGCCAACGCGCTCCGCGACGCGGAGAAGAAGCGCATCGCGATGGCCGACGAGTTCGAGCACTCGATCAAGGAGGTGGTGGCGACGCTCGCCGCCTCGGCGACCGAGATGCGCGCCACCGCCGAGTCGCTCGCTCGCATGGCCAAGGAGACGACCGAACAGGCGAGCTCGCTCACCAAGGCGGCCGAGGACACCGCGGCGGGCGTGCAGGCCGTCGCCTCGGCCTCGGAGCAGCTGTCCTCGAGCGCTGCCGAGATCGGGCGTCAGGTCACCGACTCGAACCGCTTCGTGGCCGGGGCCGTCGGTCAGGCGCAGCGCACCACGAGCGTCGTCGGCGGCCTCACGCAGGCCTCGACGCAGATCGGCCACGTCGTGAAGCTCATCTCCGAGATCGCCAAGCAGACCAACCTCCTCGCGCTCAACGCGACGATCGAGGCGGCGCGCGCGGGCGAGGTCGGACGTGGGTTCGCCGTCGTCGCGTCCGAGGTGAAGAACCTCGCGCGGCAGACCTCGGACGCGACCGACCAGATCGCCGAGCGCATCGGCGCGATCCAGACCGCGACACGCGAGGGCGTGACCGCCATCGGAGGCGTGGACGAGGCCATCGGTCGCGTCGAGGGTTGCTTCGGCGGGATCGCCCACGCGATCGGCGAGCAGCGTCAGGCCGCCGCGGAGATCGCGGGCAACGTCTCGCTCGCTGCGCGTGGCACCGAGGAGGTCTCCCGGGGCCTCCACCGCGTCTCGCAGACCGCGCGCGAGACCGACGACGCCGTCTCGGCCCTGCTCGTCGCGGCGCAGGATCTCTCGCGACAGGCCGAAGGCCTGCTCAACACCACGACCCACTTCATCGCGATCGTGCGGGGGTGAGCCATGACGAGCCTCGTCGTTCCTCCGCCCGAGCCCGCCGAGCTCCGTGCCTCGCGCGCCGAAGCGCGTGTGCGTGAGCTCGAGCGCCTGCTGGCGCAGCGCACCGAGAGCCCGACGCCGTGCGCGCCCGGGCACGCGCGGCTCGAAGAGCTGGTCGCGGTGATGCCGTTCGCCATGTTCCTCTGCGACCCGCAGCTCGTGGTCACGAGCGCCAACACCGACGCGCGCCAGCTCCTCGAGGCCGAAGAGATCGCGCTCCGAGGGCGTCCGCTCGTCGAGCTCCTCGGCACGACCGAGCTGGACGTCGCGGACGTGACCGCGCGTGTCGCGCACGCGGACGCGTCGGCGATCGCCCTCGAGGTGACGTGTCAGCCGGTCACGGCACGCGAGTCGTTCCGCGTCTCGATGGCGCTGATCGCGCCCCGTGGTGCACCGGGGCACCTCCTCGTCGTGTGCAAGGACGTCGGGCGCGAGCGTCGGCTCGAGCGCGAGCTTCGGCAGTCGCAGAAGCTCGAGGCGGTGGGTCAGCTCGCGGCAGGCGTCGCGCACGAGATCAACACGCCGATCCAGTTCGTCGGCGACAGCCTCTACTTCCTCCGCGATGCCTTCACGGATCTGATCCGCGCGGCGCAAGGCGAGTGCACCCCCGAAGAGGCCGATCTCCCGTACCTCGTCGAGGAGGTGCCGCAGGCCGTCGCGCGCTGCGAGGAGGGCGTGGGCCGCGTCGCGGAGATCGTGCGCGCGCTCAAGGAGCTCTCGCACCCGGACTCGCGCGAGAAGGCGTCGTCGGATCTGAACCGCGCCTGTCAGAACGCGTCGATCGTCACCCGCAACGAGACGAAGAACGTCGCGGACGTGGTGCTCGAGCTTGGCGACATCCCCGAGGTGCCGTGTCACCTCGGCGACGTGAGCCAGGTGCTCATCAACCTCGTGGTCAACGCGGCGCACGCGATCGAGGATCGCCTCGCGCGCGAAGAGGGCATGAAGCGGGGGCGCATCACGATCTCGACCGCGAGAGAAGAGGGCCTGGTCCGCATCAGCATCGCGGACGACGGCGGCGGCATCCCGGAGGCGATCCGCGAGCGCATCTTCGAGCCCTTCTTCACGACCAAGGCCGTGGGTCGCGGCACGGGCCAAGGGCTCGCGATCGCCCGCGGCATCGTCGTGGAGCGCCACGGCGGCACCCTCGAGTTCGACACCGAGGTCGGTCGAGGCACGACCTTCCACATCCGTCTGCCGCTCGAGGCGGTGCGCTCGAAGAGCTCGATCTGGGCCGTGGCCGCCGCCGCGTCGTGAGCGCGCCTCGCGTGGGGCGCGCCCATCGACACGCTCGTCAGCACATCCCGCCGTTGACGCCGATCACCTGACCGGTGATGTAGCTCGCCGCATCGGAGCAGAGGAAGCCCACGATGCCGGCGACGTCGTCGACCGTCGCGATGCGGCGCATCGGGATGTGCTTCACGACCTCTTCGAGCGGCGTGCCCTGCGCGAGCGCGCCCTGGAACATGTCGGTCTCGACGGGGCCGGGGGCGACCGCGTTCACGGTGATGTTCCGCTTCGCGAGCTCCTGCGAGAGCGCCTTGGTCGCGCCGATGAGGCCGGCCTTGGCGGCCGAGTAGTTCACCTGTCCGCGGTTGCCGATGACGCCCGAGACACTCGTGATGTTGACGATGCGGCCCCAGCGCAGGCGCACCATCGGCATCACGAGCGGCTGCGTGACGTTGTAGAAGCCATCGAGCGTGGTCGAGATCACGCTCGACCACTGCGCGCGATCCATCGCAGGGAAGGGCGCGTCCGCGGTCACGCCCGCGTTGTTCACGATCACGCCGATCGGCCTCGCCTCGAGGTCGAGGCTCCGGAGGCCCGCCTGCGTCGCGTCGAAGTCGGAGACGTCGAAGCCGACCGTCTCGGCGCGTCCACCCGCCGCCTCGATCTCGGCCTTGGCCTCGAGCGCCTTGGCCTCGCCCGACTTGTAGTGGAGCACGACCGGGAATCCGGCCTTGGCGAGCTCGATCGCGATCGCGCGGCCGATGCCGCGGCTGGCGCCGGTGACGAGGGCGCGGGGCTTCTCGGTGAGGGTGCGGGGCATGGGCCGACCATGCACCGACCCTCGCGCCTCTGCCACGGCCCGCGTGCGCGACGGAGCCTGCGGCGAGTCAGCGGCGCACGCGTCCCGCGAGCGTGGACGCGATCGTGCGGGCGAGGCGCACGACCTCGTCGTCCTGCTCGGCGTGGACGGTGTGGAGCCACGCCCGTGCGTCGTCGTCGAGGCCGCCGAGGAGACAGGCGCGCGCGGAGACCAGCGCGGCCCGCGCCCGATCCGCCGCGCTCGCGCCCGCATGCGCGCGCACGCGGGCCGCGGCCTCGAATGCGCGCCGCGCGTCACCGACACCGAGCGCCGCGTCGGCGAGCCCGAGCCACGACGCGGGCGCGTCGTCGAGGGCGGCGCAGCCGTCCCATGCGGCGATCGCGAGGCTCGTCTCACCGATCGACGTGGCCCACTGCGCGAAGGCGCGCGCGGCCTCGAGGCTCGCGTCCGGCACACCGATCGCCGTCGCGAGCGCGCGCCCTTCGTGCAGCGCGCGACGCAGCATCGCAGCCTCGGGGCTCATGCCGGCCTCGCCGTGCGGAGCGCCTCTCGGGCGCTCGCGCGCAAGGCGGCGAGCGCGGCCGCACAGTCGACCAGCACACGCGCCCGCGCGAGGCGATCGCCCACGTGCTGGCCTTCGTTCGCGGGCAGCTCGTCGATGGCGCGCTCGAGCCGCCCGAGGTGCGCACCGATCCGCGCGATCGCCTCGAGGGTCTCGCCGCGCACCGGGATCACGTGTGCCGCGCGACCTGCGCTGGGCGAGGGCTCGGGCCACGCGGCGCCGAGGCGCACGAGCTCGGGGGTGAGCTCGGGGCCTCGGCTCGCGTGTGCACGCTCGAGCGCGCCGAGCTCGTCTGCCAGCGCCGTGGACGAGGGCGTCGAGAGCGCGGACACCGAGCCCGCGAGGCGGAGCGCGCTCACCGTGCACCGCCCTTCGCATCGCCCTTCGCATCGCTCGCGCCGCGCTCGGCCCACGCGACGTGCAGCACCGCAGCGACCGCGTCGTAGAGGCGCTCGGGGATCTCCTCGCCGAGCTCGAGCTCGAAGAGGCCGCGGGCCAGCGGCACGTCCCGCACGATCGGCACGCCCGCTTCCTCGGCGAGGCGACGGATGAACATCGCTTGCTCCTCCATCCCCTTGGCGACGACCTCGGGCGCGCCCTCGCTGCCTTCCTCGTCGAAGCGGAGCGCGACCGCGACATGCGTCGGGTTCACGACGACGACGCTCGCGTTGCGCACGGCCTCGGCCGTGTCGTGCTGCGCGATCTCGCGGCGCACGCGCTCGCGCTCGCCCTTGGCGTGCGGATCCCCTTCGGACTCCTTGTGCTCGCGCTTGACCTCTTCCTTGGTCATGCGGAGCTCCTTCGCGAGGCGCCACCGCTGGTAGAGCACGTCGGCGATCGCGACCGCGAGCATCGCGCCGCCGCTGCTGAAGAGGAGCGTCTGCACGACGGCGCCGAGGGTGCTCGCGAGGGCGGCGGCGTCGCGGCCCACGAGCGCGATCGCCCCGCGCATCGCGTCCTCGACCACGCCGCTCGCCACCCACGCGACGATCAGCACTTTGAGGATCGAGCGCGCCAGCTCGATCCACGCGTCGCGCCCGAAGAGCCGGCCTGCGCCCGCGATCGGATCGAGGCGCGAGGCGTCCATGCCGATCGCCTCGGTCGCGAGCACGGGGCCCGTCTGCACCACCGTCGCGATCGCGGCGATCGCGGCGAGGGTCGCGAGGATCGGCAGGCTCGTGCTCGTCCCGACCTCGAGGCCGAGCGAGAGGGCCGCGGCCGGCGAGAGCTCGAGCTCTCCACGCGCGGCAGCGAGCGCCGGCTCGAAGAGGTCGCGAAAGCCGCTCACGAAGCCGGGGCCCGCGCTGCCGAGCGCCGTGCCGGTGCCGAGCAGCAAGAGCGCCGTGCCCAGCTCCTTGCTCTTGGCGACCTGCCCGCGTTGCCGCGCCTCTCTCAGGCGCTTGGGTGTGGGCTCCTCTGTCTTGTCGTCGGACATGCGCGCGCTATCGGCCCGTCGCGCCGGATGTTGCCTCGAGGCCTCGCTTCGAGGCGAGCCGTGCGACGAGGCGCAGCGTGGCACGGCGGTCCGGGTGGGCGTGAAGGTGGCTCACACGCCGCGTCCGGCGTGGCGACCGCTGCGACGATTTGCCCACGAAACAAGGTGATTCGTGCGCGGCGGCGTGTGGCACCTCCCTTGCGAAACGAGCCGCGTCTGCGAGACGAGAGATCTCGCGCCACCCCACTCGAGGAGCTTCCCATGCGTCGCGCACACGCCTTCGTTCTCACCATCGCCCTCGCCGCGTCCGGCTCGATGGGCTGCGAGCCCTTCGCCAACCTCGACGGCGACTGGACGCGCGGTGAGCGCGGTCACACGCGCTGGCAGACGCTCGACGGCCTGTGCCCGGGCCTCGGAGGCGGCTGCAACTTCGACGTGCCGCTCGCCGTGGGGGCGACCGTGACGCTCGCGGTGGACGGCATCGACGGCGCGCCCGTCACCGCGGCCTTCACAGGCGGTGTCGCAGCAGGTGGCGGCGTGCAGGTGGACGAGGACTCCGACACGCTCGTGCCGATCCGCGTCGTCTCCGCAGGACCCGGGCGCATCGAGCTCTCCGACACGAACGGCTCGGTCGACGCCGCGACGGTGTCCGGTCGCACGGTGACGCGCCTCGAGTGTGGTCGCTGGCCGACCAGCACGGCGCTCGACTGGCGCATGCAGGGCCTGGTCGTGTCGGACGATCTCACCCTCCCGCTCACGCCCATGGACGAGTCGCGTCCCTTCCAGCTCGTGTGCCGAGCCTCCGACGACGCGGGGCCCATCCTCAGCGCCGACGCGATCCAGTGGACGATCGTCTCGGGCAGCGACGTGCTCCAGATCGCATCGACGGGCCTCTTCTTCGTCCCCGGCTCGAGCGCGCGCGGCGCGCGCATCGACGCGATCACGGAGGCCGCGGGCGAGGCCGTCGTGCGCGCCGAGGTCGGGGGCGTCTCGCGCGAGCTGACGATCACCGTCGAGTGATCGCGCTCAGCGTCGCGCGACGGCGGCGCCGGTGCCGGGCGTCTCGACGCGCGCGAGCTCTCGCTCGCTCGGGATGGGGAAGGGCGAGAGCGCGCGGGCGGGGCCCTGCATCGCGCGCTGCACCATCCCGAACATCGAGCCGGGGTTCCAGAAGAGGAAGCCATCCGCCCCGCCACCGCGCGCGCCGCGGATCTGATCGGCGATGAAGCGCGGCTCCCACTCCTCTTCGGAGAGGCCGTTGTCGAAGCCCTGGAGGAAGGGGCGGATGATCGGGCGGTGTCCGATGCGCGCGCGCAGGCGCGAGACGCCGACCTGCACGAGCGAGCGCGCGCGGTGCGGACGGTCGCGCTCCCAGTCGAGCATCGCGTTCAGGTAGAGCATCGGCGAGAACACGTCGACGTGATCGGCCCAGAGCGCGAGGTCCTGTCCGAGACCCGAGCGATCGCCCTCCCAGAACGCCTGGATGCCGAAGACGTCCGCGCCGAGCGGCACGGAGATCATCGCGTCGATGCGCGCGAGCAGATCGTGCAGGTGCTGTGCGCGCGTCACGTCGGTGCGCTCGCCGGGATAGCTCGCGAGGTGCACGCCGTCGTCGACGGGGAAGCGGATGTAGTCGAGCTGGATCTCGTCGACGCCGAAGCTCTCCACCTCGTCCGCGAGGCGCACGATCATGTCGAGGTTGCGGCGATCCCACGGGTTGAGCCACGCACCGCCGGTGCCCCAGCTGACCCACGGGCGGCCCTCGTGGCGCGGGCGGTTGTCCTGGATCGCGCGGTCGGGCTCACGCAGCGCGAGCTGTCGATCGCTGAAGCAGACGATGCGGCCGATCACGTGGATGTTCGCGTCGTGAAGGGCCTGCACGAGCGCGCGGGGATCTTCGATGTGCCCCGACTCCGAGCGCGCGAGCTCGGGGATCGACGAGTCGTAGAGCACGCGCCCCATGCCGTCCTTGAAGTCGACGACGGCGGTGTCCATGCGCGCCCGTCGCAGCATGCCGATCACGCCCTCGACGCCGTGCAAGCGGATGTACGGGCCCGAGATGTAGAGGCCGGTCGCGCGCTGCACGCGCTCGGAGAGATGGTCGTCGTGCGCCGTCTGCGTCAGGGCCGAGGACGGCCTCACCGCGGACACGGCGACGATCGACAGACAGAGAGACGCTGCGAAGAGCCACCCGCGCATGCACCGATGGTCGCAAGGGCCGTGTGCGGCGGCCAACAAAGTGCGCGCGCGTCCGCCGTGGAGGACCCGCTCAACGGGGCGCGGGCTCGACCGCGCCGGGCTCTTCGGGGCCCGCCTGCTCGGCCGCCGAGAGCGCGATGAGGCGGCCGTAGTGGTGGCCCGGCCAGGTGGGCACGACGAGCCGCTCGCCCTCGACCTGGCTGGCGGACTCGAGCGCGATGTCGACCTCGAGGCCCTGCCCGCTCGCGAGCGTGCACGTCGCGTGGACGGTCACGTGGAGCACCGCGCCCGTCTGTTGCGAGATCTGCTGGCGCGCCTCGGTCCAGCGGCAGTCCGCGTTCTCCGGCGGGCTCGCCTCGAGGCCCGCGGTGTTGGCGTGCTCGATCCCGCGGTAGACGGGCACCATCACGAGCGGCGCGACGCCGAAGATCATCAGCGCGCCGAGCGCGATCGGGCTCGCGGTCTGGCCGTCCCAGACGATCCGAGCCGCGAGCCGCGAGAGGATCACGGTGCCGACGGCGGCGACGACGGCGGCGACCGCGAGCGCGATCGCGGACGAGACCCAGCCGAGCTGCGCGTACGAGAGCGCGCGGCCGGCGTCGTCGGGCGAGCGCGTCGTCACGAGCAGCGTGACGCACCCGAGCAGCGGCACGCCCGCGAGCGCCAGGCGCGACGGAAGGCTCGAGAGGCTCGGCACCGCCTCGTCCGCGAGCAGGGGCTGCTCACCCAGATCTGCCGACGTCGCGGGCGTGCTCGCGCGACAACGCGGGCAGTCCGCCAGGGTCGGTGCTCGCACCATGCCGCAGCTCGGGCAGGTGAGTCCCTCCGCGCGCGCCATGTCCCGAGGCTACCCGATTCTTGATCCGACCGGGCCAGGCCTGGGACCATCGCCTCGTGCTCCGGGGCACTCGCCTGCTCGTGCTCGCCGTCGTTCTCCTCGGCCTCTCGGTGGCCGAGGCGCAGGTGCGTCCTGCGGTGAGCGCCGTCACCTCGCCAGAGGTCGAGACGCGCAGCTTCCGCCTGCTCTTCGTGGGCAACAGCTACACGCGCTTCCACGCGATGCCGTTCATGGTCCGCGCAGCGCTCCGCTCGCTGCCGCACCATCCCCGCGTCGAGGTGGAGCTGGTCGCGCACCCTGGCTGGACGCTCGAGCGACACCTCGCGAGCGGCAGGCCGCAGCGCCGCATCGCCGCCGGCCGCTTCACGCACGTGGTGCTCCAGGATCACAGCCTCTCGGCCGTCGGAGACGCGGCACGCCTGCGGGACGCGGTGCACGCGCTCCACGCGGCGAGCCGCGACGCGGGCGCGCGCACGGTGCTCTACGAGACGTGGGCACGCCGCGAGGGCGCACCGCAGTACCGACACGACGATGCGCCCGCGACGCCGGACGAGATGCTCGCGCAGATCGGCGCGGCGTACGGCGCGCTCGCCCGCGAGACCGGCGCGCCCGTGGCGCCTGCGGGGCGGGCGTTCGCCATCGCGCGCGCGGAGCATCCGGAGATCGAGCTCTACCGAGAGGATGGCTCGCACCCGAGCGAGGCCGGGAGCTACCTCGTCGCGGTGACGCTCACGGGCGTGCTCTCGGGCCACGATCCGAACGAGCTCCGCTACGTGGTGCCCGGGGTCTCGCGCGAGACGGCGGCCGTCCTGCGCGGCATCGCCGCACGCGCGATCGCGGCGGGTCCGTGAGGCGCACGCGCTGCGCGGAGCCCGGCGCCGCGCGGGCGCTCGCGTGGCTCGCGCGCTCGATGCTCGTCGTCGCGCTGGTGTCGAGCGCCTCCACGCTCGAGGCGCAGGACGTCGCGTTGCTCGGGCCCGCCACCTGCGCCGACGAGGCCTCGATCCGTGCGCGTCTGAGCGAGCTCGGCGTGACCGAGGCGACCGATGCGCGCATCACGCTCGCGCTCTCGACGAGCTGGGCTGGTCTCGTGCGTGGCGATCTCCACGTCGAGCAGCGGGGTCACGTGCTCGAGCGCACCCTCGAGGACGTCGCCTGCGAAGACGTCGTGGCCGCGCTGACGATCGCAGCGGCGCTCGCGCTGCGTGGAGGTCTCGGCGAGGGTGCGCCCATCGTCACCGCGCCCGACGTGCTCCCGCTCCAGCTGGTCGAGCGCGACGGCGAGCGCGCGCCCGCGACGTCGCCGCGCGTGCTCGCGCCTCGCCTCGCGGTGGGCGCCGAGGCGCGGATCGGTCAGGGACCCGTGCCCGACCTCTCCGTCGCGCCGGGCCTCGTGCTCTTCGTCGGCCTCGACTCGCTGTGGCTCGCGGCCCGGGCGAGCTACTGGCCCGCGAGCACCGCGAGCGGTGACGGCACACGCGCGGTCGGCGCCTCGCTGTCCGCGCTCGGCGCGGGGCTCGAGGTCGGGGCGCGCACCGAGGGCGAGATCGGCGTGGTCCTCGCCGCCGTGCTCGAGACGGGCTTCACGCTCTCGCGCGGCCTCGGGGTCGAGCGCCCCGAGGACGTGGCCACCGGCCTCTTCGACCTCGGTGGCGCCGTCACGATGGAGGGGCGGGCGGGCCCGTTCTCGCTCTTCGCGCGCGTCGATCTGCTCGTCTGCACGGTGCGACCCGCCTACCTCGTCGGAGACCACGTGGCCTTCGAGGGACCGGCGTTGCGAGGCGGTGTGAGCCTGGGGGCGCTCGTCTCGCCCCCGTGACGGCTCGACGCCGTGACGGATTCTCCGGCTCGCCGCACTCACGTAGGTTCCATGTCGATTCCTGCCTCCCAGAGCCTCTCGTCTGCGAGCCCGCCACGCCTGGCGGCCGCGGATGCGCGCCTGCTCGGCGAGCTCTACGAGGCCCACGCCGACGCCATCTTTCGTGCGCTCGCCCGCTGGGGCGTGCGAGACGCCGCGCTCGACGACGCGCTGCAGGAGACCTTCCTCGTCGCGTCCCGCAAGCTCGGGGAGTTCGAGGGCCGCTCGACCCACCTCACGTGGCTCTTCGGCATCGCCCTGCGCGTCGCGCGTGGCGTGCGTCGCGCGCGCACCCTCGAGCCGCTCGGAGAGCTCGAGCCGCCAGCCTCGGGCTCCGTCGACGAGACCGTCGAGGCGCGACGCGCGGCCGCCTTGCTCGATCGCCTGCTCGCCGATCTCGACGACGATCAGCGCGAGGTCTTCGTGCTCGCCGAGCTCGAAGAGCTCACCGCGCCCGAGATCGCGGAGATCACCGGCGCCAAGCTCAACACCGTGTACTCGCGCCTGCGCCTCGCGCGCCGCGCCGTGAACGACGCGCTCGCCCGCCACCGCGCGTCGGGCTCGAGAGAGGGAGCATCCCATGACTGACGAAGACATCCCTCGCTCGGCGGAGCTCGAGTCGCTGCTCGGCCGCGCCCGCAAGGCCTCGCCGCCGCGAGCGCGTCTGGACGCGGTCCGCGCGCGCCTCGAGGCCGAGCTCGGCCCGCTCGGTCCGCCGCCCGAGCCTCCCGCCGAGAGCGCCCCGCCCGCGAGACAGTCTCCGAGCTGGCTCGCGCCGGCGGGCGCCGTCGTCGTGCTCGCGTGCGTGCTCGCCGCGATCGTGGCGCGGCAGCCGGCGCCGGCCACGCCGCGGCCCGTCGCGACGAGCGCACCGAGCGAGCAGCCTGCCATCGAGACGCGCGAATCGCCCATGTTCGAGGGCGATCTGCACGATCCGAGCCCGGCTCCCTCCGAGCGGGCTCCGTCCGGGCCGGCGGCCGTGGTCGCCCCCGAGGCGCCTGCGCGCGAGCCCCAGACACCCGACGAGCCCCAGACACCGGACGAGCCCCAGACACCGGACGAGCCCCGGACGCCGCACGACAGAGCGCCGCGCGCGACCGACCGCGCAGCGGGCGAGGGCGCGATGCACGAGGCCGATCCGAGCGCTGCACCCGACGAGGCCGCGCGTGCCTCCCAGCTGCGCGAGGAGATCGCGATCCTCGAGCGTGCGATGGGCCATCGGCGCGCGGGCGATCTCGAGGGCGCGCGCGCCGCGATCGCCGAGCACGCGCGCCGCTTCCCCCGAGGTCTCCTGGCCCCGGAGCGCGACCGGCTCGCGAGCGAGCTCGAGTGACGGGGCGCTCGCTCGCCGCGCTTGCGCTGTGCCTCGCGGCCGGCTGCCGCACGAACGTGCAGCTCGAGCTGCCGCGCGACGCCTCGGTGCGGCTGCGCGATGCGGGCGTGGACGCGCGCGTGCTCGATGCATCGTCGATCGACGCTGCGCGCGTCGACGCCGCCGTCGATGCACCCGGCCTCGACGCGCCGCCGGCCCTTCCCTGTGAAGGGCCCGGCGTCGTGCTGGGCGCGGTGGCGAGCACCGATCCCGCGCGCGCGCCCTCGATCGCGCTCGTGGGCACGGGCGCGTCGCGTCGCGCGGTGGTGCTCGTGCCTCCCACCGCGTCGGCGCCCGCGAGCAGCGCCGCGCACCTCTTCGTGCTCGACCACGAAGGCAGCGTGCTCTCCGAGCGTGAGCTCGCCGTCTCTGCCTCGGGTGGCGCGGCGCTGATCCCGCGCGCCGACGCGGGCCTCGTCGCGGGCGAGCCGGCGTTCGAGCTCGTGCTGGGCGATCGGCTCCAGAGCATCGACGCCGGGGGGCTCGACGTGGGCGCTGCGCGCGTGCTGCCCGCACCGCTCGGACCGGTTCACCAGGGCGCTGCGGCGCTCGTCGCGAGCGATCGGCTCGTGTACGTCGCGGAGGGTGGCGCGCTCGTCTCGGTCGACCTCGCGACGGGCGCGGGCAGCGTGAGCGCGAGCACGATCAGCGACACGGATCGGATCTACCTCTCCGAGGGCTCGATCGTCGTGAACCGCGGCGAGCCCACGCTCGAGGCGTGGGAGCTCGCGCCGAGCCTCGATGGCACCGAGACGCTTCACCTCACCTCGATCGAGACGAGCTATGCGGGTCGCGTGCTCGGAGCGCTGCGCGTCTCCGGTGAGCGGCGCTGGGTGGCGCACGGCGACGGCGAATTCCGAGCGCCCACCGACGTCGTGCGCGTGGGAGACGGCGGCACGCTCGAGCCGCTCGCGTCGGAGCGCCTCGTCGGACCGTTTCAGTCCACGCAGCGCGACGGGCTCGTCCTGGTCGAGACCTCGAGCGGCTCGATCGTCGCGATCGACCCGGCCGCGGGCACGATCCGCACGCTGCTCGACGCGGGGTTCCGCGATCTCGCGGCCGCCGCGCGGGTGGACGGAGACATCGGGCTCCTCACGATGGAGGCCGGTGATCCGGACGCGCGGCTCGTGTTCCGCTGCCTGCGCTGACCTCAGTCAGAAGCTGCCTTCGAGACCTCCCACGCGCAGCGACAGGCGCACGCCGGTGCGCGCTTCGTAGCGAGAGGGCCGCGCCTCGATCTCACCGGCGTCGAGCGCGCCGATGAGCTGCAGCGCGCCGAGCAGGATCTCCGCGCCGCCGAGCGCACCGAGCGTGATCTGCGTCAGCTCCACGCGGCTCGCGGCGAGCCCGACGATGCCGGTGAAGAGACCGGTGGCGATGCCCGCGATGCCCTGCGCCATGGCGAAGAGGCGCGCGTCGCGCGCGCGATCGGCATCCGCGACGACGAAGCCCTCGTGGCGCGCGATGTCGCCGAGCCCGGGCCGCCCCGCGCTCGAGAGCGCACGCCACTGCTCGTAGCGTCGCTCTTCGGTCGAGACGGACACCGAGCCGAGGATCGCGGTGGCGAGGGAGAGCGCGCCGAGCTGCAGCGGCAGGATCGAGAGGATGGGCAAGAGGCCCGAGCCGTCGTCGAGCGCGAAGAAGATCGGCGTCGCGCCCAGGCCGATCGCGCCGATCACGTAGCCCATGACCGCGCCGAACGTGCGCGATTGTCCGGCGCTCTGCGCATCGGCCGCGAGGATCGCGTCGAGCTCGCGCGCGCGCAGTTCGAGCCCGAACGGGTCGGCCAGGGTGCGCGCGACCTCGGACGGATCGACGCTCGCGAGACGCGCCGGATCGCCGGGCGCGCTCTCGTCCTCGAGCGCGGTGCTCCCGCGCGGTGCCTCCGGGATCGGCGGATCCGGGACGGACGTGTCGTCGGCCGCGACGCGCGCGACCTCTACGAGCGGCGCGAGCGTGAGCAGGGCGACGAGCGCGAAGGAGCGCATCGGCCCGAGGATACCCGAGCCACGCGCCCGAAGATCGGACGCGACACGACCTCTGGCCTCGACACGGCGGAAGCTCTGCCGCCGCGGGCCGTATGCTGCGCGCCATGCCCACGGAACCCACGACGCCCAGGAGCGAGCGGCTCGTCCCGCCCACGCTCGGCTCCGACGCTGCGATCGACACGCGAGATGCCTCCTCCGCCGCCACCCTGCGTGTGGAGGCGAGCGCACGGGCCAAGGACGAGCTGCCCGTCGATCTGCCGGCATTCGTGGCGATGCTCGGGCAGCCCGCGTTCGACTCGCGCTACGACGCGCGCGACGTGCTCGGGCGTGGCGGCATGGGCGAGGTCCGCCTCTACCTCGACCGCCGCATCGGCCGCGACGTCGCGCACAAGTCGCTGCGCAAGGATCTCCGCACCGGCGCGATCGCGCTCGAGCGCTTCGTGCGCGAGGCGCGCGTGCAGGGCCAGCTCGAGCACCCGGCGGTCGTTCCGGTCTACGACCTGGGCCTCGATCCGAGCGGTCAGATCTTCTTCACGATGAAGCGCGTGCGCGGCACCCCCCTCGACGCGGTGCTCGACGCGATCGCGGAGGGAGACCCGGAGGTCACTGTCTCGCACTCACGCCGCCGCCTCCTCTCGGCCTTCGTGCAGGTCTGTCGCGCGATCGACTTCGCGCACAGCCGCGGCGTGCTCCACCGCGATCTCAAGCCCGGCAACGTGATGCTCGGCGAGTACGGCGAGGTGCACGTGCTCGACTGGGGCCTCGCCAAGATCGTCGGCAAGCGCGACGCGCGCAGCGAAGCGCGCGCGAACGACGACGAGGCGATCGAGGACGCGATCGAGGAGCCCGCGAGCGGCGACTCGGGGAGCACGCCGACGCTCGCAGGCTCGGTCCTCGGCACGCCCGGCTACATGTCGCCCGAGCAGGCGCGCGGCGAGACCGACGGCCTCGATGGCCGCACGGACGTCTACTCGCTCGGCGCGATCCTCTTCGAGATTGTCTACCGCGAGCCGCTCCACGAAGGCCCCGGCGCGGCCGCGAAGATGAGCTCCACGCTCGTCGGTCCCGAGATGCGCGCGTCGCGTCGCACCCACGGCGCCGACGTGCCCCCCGAGCTCGAGGCGCTCTGCGCCAAGGCCTGCGCGCTCGATCCGGACTACCGCGTGCCGAGCGCGCGCGCGCTCGCCGACGCCGTCGAGCGCTTCCTCGACGGCGAGCGCGACGACGAGCGCCGCAAGGAGATCGCGAAGGTCCACGTCGAGAAGGCGACCGCGCTCGCCGCGCGCGCCGACGCGGGCGAGGCCGACGCGCGCACCGAGGCCCTTCGAGAGCTCGGCCGCGCGCTCGTGCTCGATCCCACGCACGGGCCCGCGCTGTCGGCGCTCGAGTCGATGCTCGTGCACGTGCCGAGCCCGCCGCCACGCGAGGCGCAGGAGGAGATCGCGCGGGCCGAGCTCTCGCAGCGGCGCGGCGTGCTGCGAGCGACGGCGATGCGCCACGCGTTCTGGGCGCTCCTGGGACCGCTCATGTTCGTCACGCTCCCGCTGCGCGACGGAACGCTCGCCGCGGGCATGCTCGCCATCGTGCTCGCGCTCTTCGCGCTGACGGTCTTCGTCTGGCGCGCGCGCGCGGGCTCGCGCCCGTGGTGGTTCGTCCTCGTCGGCAGCACGGCCGTGACGATCGGCCTGCTCTCGAGCCTCTTCGGCCCCTTCGTGTTCGTGCCCTCGCTCGCGGCGACCTACACGATCTTCTACGCGCCGCAGACGACCGTCCGCGAGCGCAACTTCCTCCACGCGGTCCTCGCGCTCGCGGTGCTCCTGCCGGGCGTGCTCGGCGAGCTCGGGGTGGTCCCCCGCCTCGCCACGTTCCTGCCGGACGGCAGCATGGTCGTGCGCTCCCCGATCTTCGGCTTCGAGGAGGGCGGCACGCTCCTCATCCTGCTCGTGTCCAACCTCCTCCTCGTGGTGGTCCCCGGCACGATCGGAGGGCGCTTCTTCGAGCGCCTCCGCACGCTCGAGGCGCGCTCGATCGTGCAGGGCTGGTACCTCCGGCAGCTCCTTCCCAAGCGCTGAGCCGAGCACTGACCCGAGCGCTTTCTTCGAGCGCCCGCCGAGCTCCGGCTTCCCACGCGCCGCGCGTTCGGGCCCAATCAGGCCGTGCTCGTCTCGACGACCGAGGCCGTCTACCTCGTCCTCGCGAGCCTCGCGACGATCGCGGCTCTGCTGGCGGCGATCCGCGCGCGAGGTGCGCTCGCGCTGTTCTCGAAGGGCTATCGCGCGCAGCTCGCGGCCCGCCCGCGTCTCGCGCTCTTCGCCGTCGCGCTCGCGGCGTTCGTCTTCCTCGCGCCGCTCACGGGCGACCCCACGTGGGACGCGATCGACGCGACGTTCATGTCCGTCGGCTGCTACGCGCTCGCGCCGTGGTCGTGCGGCGTGCTCTTCCGCGCGCGCGAGCGCTCGTGGACGGAGCTCGTCGTGGCGCTCGTGCTCTCCCTCTTCGTCGTGAGCTGGTCCTACGACCTCTACCTCGTCGCGCGCGACGGAGTGTTCCCCTTCACCTCGGGCGCGAACCTCGCGGCCTCGAGCCTCCTCTACGTCGGCGGCGGGCTCTTCTTCAGCCTCGGTGAGCACGAGGAGCGTGGCCTCATCTTCGTGTTCATGGATCCGCGCTGGCCCGCGTGGAGCGGCGACCGCTGGACCGCGCGCGTCGCCGGACGCGCGGCCGTGATCGCGACGCTGCTCGCCGCGCCGATCGTCGTGTTCATGGCGTGGCTCGTGATGACCGAGCTCGGCCTCTGGCCCTCCTGAATCGCTCGCAAGCAGACCTGCCGCGTGGCGCCCAGCGATGTGGCACCGCCCCATCGTCCCGCGCTCTCACTCCTCGGAGCGATCGCGATCGACCTTGCGGGCGCCGCCGCTGGCCCACTCGAGCGTGCGCGACGGACCGAAGCGACGCAGCACGCCGTCGGCGCCTCCCACCCACGCGGATCCATCAGGCCCCACGGCCGCGACCGTCTCGCTCGAGAGCAGACCGCTCTCGTCCTCTGCGTGGAGGTAGGGCTTGCTGCGCTTGCCCTTCACGTAGCGGCGCACGATCGGCCCGCTCTCGAACGTGTAGAGCACGCCCGCACGATCGCCGAAGACGCTGCCGTACGTGGGCCCGCCCGTCGAGACGCCCTGCTCGGCGTCGGCCACCGCGTAGAGCTTCTGGCCCTGTCGATCGAAGGCCGCGATCGCCTGATCGCCCGCGACGAAGAAGGTTCCGTCGAAGCCCACGTTGCAGATCACGTTCTGTGCACCCGTGATCCGTGCACTGCACTCCTCGAGCGTCGCCGGGTACTCGTCCTCGCTCCACGGCGTGGGCACCGCCATGCCCGGCCAGAGCGGCACGGCCGCGCCGCTCGCGGCGAAGCGCAAGAAGCGCACGCCGCCGCTCTCCTCTCTGCCGACGACGATCGTGCCGTCGAGATCGCACGCGAGGCACGCGGCCTTGCGGAGGTCGAGGCCGCCCTTCACCGACTTGTCCGCGCCCAGCTCGGCCTCGGTCACGCCGTCGCTCGCGCGGATGCCCAAGAGCGATCGCACGCCGCCGCACCACAAGACGACGTGACCGCTCGACATGAACGACAGGCGCGGATCGCCGTGGTGGCTCTTGGGGATCTCCTTGCGCCACTTCACCTTCGCCTCGCCATCGAGCGCGAAGAGCTCCGGCGCGCCCGAGCTCTCGAGCTCGAGCACCGCGTAGAGCGTCGCGTCGGGGCCGACGACGAGGTCCTTCACGTCCGAGAAGCGCGGCAGACGCGTCGGATCGGTCCCTCTCGCCTCGCCCTTCTTCGGCTCGCTCTTCTTCGCGGCGCCCTTCGCGGCGCCCGGCCCTTGCCCCTGGGCCGCCGGCGCGAGCAGCTCGAGGATCCACGGCTTGATGGCGCGCACGGGGTGGAGGAGCGACCAGAGATCGTCGGGCACGTAGCACTGCACGCTGCAGTAGGTGCACGCGAAGATGCGCGGCGTCGCGCCGCTCACGGTCTGGGTGCCGCCGCAGCCGTTGCACTTGAGCGCGACGGCCTCCTTGCGCTCCTGGGGCCAGAGGAGCTCGTGATCCTCCTCGCGCACGAGCTCCACGCCCGCGAGGCCGAGCTCGGGCGGCACGACGCGACAGGCCGTGCGCAGGCCACAGCCGCACTGGTGCACGTAGGCGCTCGCGGCCGCGCGCGCGCGCTCGCGCTCGATCGGCGTGCGGCACACGCTGCACGCGCCGCTCGCCTTCCGGTACACGAGCTGGAAGCGCCCCGCGTCGGTCACGAGCGAGGCCGTGCGCTCCTGTGTGCCCGGCAGGCCCGGCCCATCGCGCAGCGCCTCGTGCAGGACGAGCTTCCAGATCCGCGCGTCGAGCTCGGCCGCGCGGCCGCAGCGATCACACGCGAAGCGAGGCAGAAGGGCGTTGATCGCCACGGGCTGCCCACACCCCCGGCACGCGTGCGAGACCTCGATCGACAGGCTCACCATCGCCGCGACGCTACCAAACCTCGCGGCGGTCCGGCGCCCGCCGGATGGGAGACACACGGCGCGCTGCCGTTGCGCGATTTCGAGCTATCGTCGCGCGCCCCGCGGCCCGGCCGCACGTGCGCCGCGCGGGGTTCGCAGCGAGGAGACCGAGATGACGACCGTCCGCAAGTTCATGGAGCGCCACTACCTGCACTTCAACAGCCGCGAGGTGGTCGCGGCCGCGAAGGCGTACGAGAAGCACATCGAGTCGGGCGGCAAGATGATGGTCACGCTCGCGGGCGCGATGAGCACCGCGCGCATCGGCCGCATCCTCGGGCGCCTCATCCGCAAGGGCTACGTGCACGCGATCTGCTGCACCGGCGCGAACCTCGAGGAGGACGTGTTCAACCTCCTCGCGGCCAACGACTACCGCATCATCGAGGACTATCGCGGCCTGCGCGCCGAGGACGAGAAGAAGCTCTACGACCAGGGCTACAACCGCGTCACCGACACGTGCATCCCCGAGACGATCATGCGCCACCTCGAGAAGCGCCTGATCAAGGCGTGGAGCAAGGCGGCCGACAAGGGCGAGCGCAAGTTCGAGAGCGAGTTCCTCTTCGAGGTGCTCTCCGACAAGACCCTCGAGAAGCACTTCCAGATCCCCAAGGAAGACAGCTGGATGTACGCCGCCAAGGAGATGGGCATCCCCGTCTACTCGCCGGGCTGGGAGGACTCGACCACGGGCAACATGTTCGCGGGCGCCGTGTGGCGCGGCGAGGTCGCCCACCACCAGGTGGTCAAGAGCGGCACCGAGCAGATGGACCACCTCATGCGGTGGTACCTCGACGCGAGCGGCTACAACGCCGCCAAGGCCAAGGCCGAGAAGAAGAGCAAGAAGACCGACAAGAAGGGCAAGAAGGAGCGCGGCGGCAACCTCGAGCTCTCGGCCCCGAGCGTCGGCTTCTTCCAGATCGGCGGCGGCATCGCGGGCGACTTCGCGATCTGCGCGGTGCCCACGATGATCCAGGACCTCCAGATGGAGGACGTGCCGTTCTGGGGCTACTTCGCGCAGATCAGCGACGCGGTGACGAGCTACGGCGGCTACTCGGGCGCGGTGCCCAACGAGAAGATCACCTGGGGCAAGCTCGACGTGCACACGCCGAAGTTCATGATCCAGAGCGACGCGACCATCGTGGCGCCGCTCGTCTTCGCGTACCTCCTCGGCGACTGAACCGCCTCAGGATCGACCACGCGCGGGCGCTCTGCGAGGGGCGCCCGCCCGCGTTCCGTCGTCGTCATCGAGCCTGGTGCGGATGGCACGGGCACGGGCACGGGCACGTGCTCTCTTCCTCGCTCAGCGTGGCGGGATGGGGGCGCCCTCGAGCGCGGCGACGATGCGGCGTGCCTCGGCGCGCGTGACCGCGACGCCCTGCGCCTTGGCCTGCTTCACGACGAGGTTCGCGATCTGCGCGAGCGTGGCGCCGTCGGCGTACTCGGCGGCGTCTCCGGCGAGGCCGACGAGCGATCCGAGGCGCGACTCCTCCACCTCGGGCACGGCGCTCTTCAGCTGCTCGCGCGTCGCGCGGGTCGGCGCGATGCCATAGTGCGCCTCGTGGATGCGACCGAGCGCGTCCTTCCACGCGGCGTCGGTCGCGTCGTGGACGAAGGTGCCGTCCTCGAGCTCGCGCTCGAGCAGCGGCCCGAGCGCGCGATAGGCCTCGGCGATCGCGCTCGTGCCGCGCGGCAACGCCTCGTTCACGAGCGCGATCGCCGCCTCGAGCACCGCCCTGCGCTTGGCGGTGTCGTACCAGTCGAGCTTCGTCATCGTCGGCAGGGGCATGGCCCGAGCGTACCGCTCGATCCGACCGGTTCGCGAGCCGCGGGCAGCACGCGTCGCTCGCTGCACCGCTGCGCGACGTGTCCGGCCGCGAGGCGGGACGAATCGCTCGGTGCCACGAGGGAGGAGGGTCGCCTAACGCACGCTCCGACACCGAATCGCCACCGGACGGGCGGCTCGGTGAGTAGATCGTCGCGCATGGACGACGTGCTGGCGCTCCGTGAGCGTGTGGACGGCTTGATCACGCGGCTCGTGGCCGAGGAGCGAGCCCGTGAAGCGCTCCTCGCGTCCGTCCACCCGTCCGAGCGCGACAGCGCTCGAAACCTCGTGCACTACGTCGCGCTCCGACAGGAAGACCTGCGCAAGCTGCAGCTCGGTCTGTGGCGCCTCGGGCTGTCGTCACTCGGGCGTCTCGAGGGTCACGTGCTCGATGCGCTGGAGCTGGTGCGTGCGCGCCTCGACGACGTCCTCGCACGGCCCCGAGACGAGCGTCCCGCGGCGCACGCGCGACCGACGTGGGACGACGCCGAGCGCCTCCTCCACGCGCACACACGCGCGCTCCTGGGGCCCAGGCCTGCGGCGCGGCACGTCTCGATCATGGTCACGGCGCCCTCGGCGCTCGAGGCCGACGAGGTCTGGGTCGAGAGCATCCTCACGGCCGGCGCGAACGTCCTTCGCATCAACGGCGCGCACGAGGATGCGCGCGCGTGGACACGGATCGCCGACACGGCACGTCGCGTCGCGGCACGCCTGGGCCAGAGCCTGCGGATCGTGGTCGATCTGCCCGGTCCCAAGCTCCGAACCGTGGCGCTCGGCGAGGGACCTCGCGTCCTGCGCTGGCAGCCCTCGCGCGACGAGCTCGGGCGCGTGACGGAGCCGTCGCGGATCGTGCTCCACGCCGCAGGCTCGGCTCCCGCGGAGGGGCTCGCCATCCCACGCGAGGCGCTCGAGGCGATCGAGATCGGTGATCGCATCACGCTGCGCGACGCGCGCGACAAGAAGCGCGAGCTCCGGGTCGTCGCCGCGACGCGCGACACGCGCACCGTGTCGCTGCACGAGACCGCCTACTTCACGCCGGACACCGAGCTGACGCTGCGTCGCGCGGAGGCGGTGGTCACGCGCTTCTTCCCCACCGACATCCCTGCTCGCCCCCATCGCCTCTCGCTCGCGGTGGGCGACGCTTTCGCCCTCGTTCGGCCCGGCGCGCGCGTGCCCACGGGCCTGCCCGCGATCGGGTGCACGCTCGAGGCTGCGCTCGCGTCCGTCGCGAAGGGTCAGCGCGTGCTCTTCGACGACGGCCACCTCGAGACCACGGTCGAGCGCGTCGAGCCGACGCACGCCGTGCTCCGCGTCGAGCACGCGACCGGCGGCACGTTCCGCCTGGGCGGCGAGAAGGGCATGAACCTCCCGGACACCGAGATCGAGCTGCCGCTGCTCGGCGAGGACGACGAGCGCGCGCTCCAGTTCGCGGTCGAGCACGCGGACGCGATCGGCGCGTCGTTCGTGAGGAGCACGGCCGACGTGGAGGGGCTGCACCGGCGTCTCGCCGAGCTGGGCGCCGAGCGCCTCGGCATCATCTGGAAGATCGAGACGAGCCACGCGATCCGACGTCTGCCGGAGATCCTCCTCGCTGCGCTCGCGCGCGCGCCCGTCGGGGTGATGATCGCGCGCGGAGATCTCGCGGTGGAGGCGGGCTACGAGCGCCTCGCCGAGCTGCAGGAGGAGATCCTCTGGATGGCCGAGGCCGCGCACATGCCCGTCGTGTGGGCCACGCAGGTCCTCGATCTCCACGCGCGCACCGGGCGCCCCTCACGCGCCGAGGTCACGGACGCGGCGATGAGCGTGCGCGCCGAGTGCGTGATGCTGAACAAGGGCCCGTACGTCGCGCAGGCCGTCGGGGCGCTCGACGACATCCTGCGCCGCATGGAGCAGCACCAGTACAAGAAGCGGAGCCTCTACCGCCGCCTCCACATGAAGCTGCCGTGAACGTCCCGAGTGATCTCGAGAGCTTCGCGACGCTCCGGCCTCGTGATGCACTGGCGAGCACACGCGCCATCCATTCGGGCGGTGAGGCGTCGCCGCTCGGTGCGGACGGCACGGGTGCCGCCGCTCTATCCTCGCCATGGACCACAAGGCCGGGTGAACGGCGCGGAGGCAGGCGACGGAAGAGGTGCGTGGAAAGCTCTCGGTGCTCCGGTTCGATGGCAAGCGGTGCATCCATTCGCGGCAGTGCGTGCTGAGCCGCCCCGACGTCTTCGTGCCCAACGTGCAGGGCGAGTGGATCCACCCGGACGCGGCCACGCCCGAGGAGATCGCCAAGCTCGCCGAGAGCTGCCCCTCGGGCGCGATCACCTACGAGCGCCTCGACGGTGGCCCCGCGGAGCGAGAGCCGCTCGTGAACCTCGTCACGCTCCGTGAGAACGGCCCGCTCGCGTTCCGCGCGCCCATGCGCCTCCAGAAGCCGGACGGAACGAGCGAGTCGGCGCTGCGCGCGACGCTCTGCCGCTGTGGTCACTCGAAGAACAAGCCCTTCTGCGATGGCGCGCACGCGGGCGCGGGCTTTCACGCGACGGGCGAGCCCGAGACCAAGGCCTCCGAGGCGCTCGCCTCGCGCAATGGCCCCCTCACCGTGGAGCCCACGCAGGATGGGCCGCTGCACGTGACTGGCAACCTCGAGATCGTCAGTGGCACCGGCCGCACCCTGAACCGCACCACCGACGCCTGGCTCTGCCGATGTGGCCACTCGAAGAACAAGCCCTATTGCGATGGCTCCCACCGCAAGGCCGGCTGGAAGAGCGAGTGATCGTTCCGGCGGACTCCAATGGACCCAGGGTCGCTCCTCGCACGAGTCACGCGCCGCCTCGCCGGTGAGGGCCAGGCTCCCGGCCCACGCGCGCGAGCCGATCGCGCCTCGATCGAGCGCCGCCTCGGGGTGGAGATACCGCCACTTCTCTGGGTCTTCCTCGAGGCACGTCCCGAGGGTC
>JBILLJ010000347.1:0-2742 GCA_044376125.1 Sandaracinaceae bacterium | reverse complement strand
CGTGCGCGAGTCCGGCTCTGATTCCGCGCCCGTTCCCCCACCGGTGGTTTGCCATCGCACCGGGCACCGCGCATCCTTGCTACCGAGGTAGCAATGGAGCGCGCACGTTCCCCGAGGTCTCCGGCGGGGACGCAACGAGCCTCCCGGTCGCAGAAGGTCAGCGTGTCGATCCAGGGCGACGATCTCGCCTGGCTGCGCCGCCGAGCGAAGTCCTACGGGGGAAATCTCTCCGCCGTGCTCGCCGAGGCGACACGCCTCTTGCGACAGCGCGAAGCGCGCGAAGCGCTCGTGGCGATGCTCGGCGACGCCGCGGCGATGACTGCGGAAGAGGCCGATGCGATCCGACGCGAGTGGGACGGCGCACCGAACACGCCGAGACCCGCCGCACGCCGGGTCGGGGCGAAGGCCACGCGTCGATGATCGGCGCGACGTTCGACACCGGCGCGCTGATCGCGCTCGAGCGGCGGCGCACGCGCATGAGCCGGATCATGGCGCTCGCGACGATGGAGGGACGCCGCGTGACCGTACCGACCGCCGTCGTGATGGAGTGGTGGCGCCGCCGGACGGACCTGGTCGATCAGATCCTCGCCTCGGTCGACATCGAGCCGCTGGACCTCGAGCTGGCCCAGAGCGTCGGTGAGACGATCGCCGCGGTGCCGGGCGCGACCGTGATCGACGCGCTGGTCATGGCGTCGGCCGCACGTCGTGGTGACGTGGTCTACACGACGGACGTGGCGGATCTGGAGCGGCTACGCGTGCGGTTCCCGAACGTGCGGGTCCTGGCCGTCTGATCCTCGTTCCAGGATCCCAGTGTTGCTGCGCCTTCGGCGCGCTGGGGGAGCCGCATGTCCGTCACTCGTCGCCGCCGACGTCGCGGACGCCGTACTTCTTCGCGAGCTCGCGGAGGTGGTAGCGGGTGAGGCCGGCGGCGTTGGCGCTGCGCGTGACGTTGCCCTCGTGCTTGTCGAGGAGGGCCTTGAGGTAGGCCGCCTCGAACACGTCGAGGAGGCGCTGCTTGGCCTCCTTGAACGGCAGGGCCTCCTCGACGAACTGCGAGGCCCACGCCGACGGATGCTGGCCGCCCGACACGATCACGGGCGGCGCCTTCTGCGCCGCGCCAGGGAGCACGTCGGCGACGCCGATCTCCATCTCGTCGGCGAGCGCGGCCGCGCGCTCGATCGTGTTGCGCAGCTCGCGGATGTTGCCGGGCCACGGGTGGCTCTGGAGGCGCGTCATCGCCTCGGACGAGACGGTGAACTTCTTGTTCTCGCCGGGGAAGCGGCGCTCGGCCACGTCGTCGAGGAAGTGCTGCACGAGCAGCGGGATGTCCTCGGGGCGCTGGCGCAGCGGCGGCAGCTCGATCGAGACCACGCTGAGTCGGTAGAAGAGATCCTCGCGGAAGTGCCCCTCGTTCACGCGCGCGCGGAGATCACGGTTCGTCGCGGCGACGACGCGTACGTTCACCGGGATCTGGCGATCACCGCCGACGCGCTTGATCTCGCGGTTCTCGAGGACGCGCAGCAGCTTGGGCTGGAGCGTGAGGTCGAGCTCGCCGAGCTCGTCGAGGAAGATCGTGCCGTTGTCCGCCTGCTCGAAGCTGCCGCGGTGACGATCGGTCGCGCCCGTGAACGCGCCCCGCTCGTGGCCGAAGAGCGTCGACTCGATCAGATCCTTCGGGATGGCCGAGCAGTCCTGCACGACCATCGGCGCGTCCTTGCGGCGCGAGGCGCGGTGGATCGCGCGCGCGACCAGCTCCTTGCCGGTGCCGGTCTCGCCGCGGATCAACACCGTGAGCTCGGTGGGCGCGACCTTCTCGAGCGTCGCGAAGATCTCGCGCATGCGCACCGAGCGGCCGACGATCTCGAAGAAGCGCTCGCTCTTGGAGATCTCGATGTCGACGGAGCCGGACACCGGCTCGAAGCGCAGCTGGGACTGCCCGAGCTTCACGACGGTGCCGGGCTTGACCCAGACCTCCTGGATGCGGAGGTCGCCGACGAAGCTGCCGTTCGTCGAGCCGAGGTCACGCAGGAGGAAGCCCTTCTCCTTGGCGACGAGCTCGATGTGCGTGGTCGAGACGGCTTTGTCGGAGAGCACGAGATCGCAGATCACGCTGCGCCCGACCGTGGTCCGCTCCTTCTCGATGACGACGTCCTTGCCCTTGTCGGGCCCGTCGACGACGAGGATGCGCGCCTTCTTCAGGCGGCGCTTGGCGGCGTTGTCGACGAAGATCGTCGTCAGCGCCGGATCGTTGCCCTGGCCGTCCTGGCTCATGCCTGAACTCCCGCGTGCGACGAGGCCGCGCCCGCATCCTCGCGGATCGCCGCGATCGCGCGCGCGTAGTCGCCCCCTGCGAACACCGCCCCCGACCCGAAGATGGAACTGCCGGCCACGAGCGCATCCGCGCCCGCCTCGCACACGGCACGCGCCGTCCCGACCTTGATGCCGCCGTCGACCTCGAGATCGATCTCGCGCCCCTCGGCGTCGATCATCTGCCGGAGGCGCGCGATCTTCGGCAGCACCTCGGGCAGGAACGACTGCCCACCGAAGCCGGGGTTCACGCTCATCACGAGCACGAGGTCGACGACCGACATCACGTAGCGGAGCGCGTCCTCGCACGTCGCCGGGTTGAGCGAGACGCCCGCCTTCTTGCCGCGCGCGCGGATCGCCTGGAGCGTGCGGTGCAGGTGCGTCGTGGCCTCGGCGTGCACCGTGATGACGTCGGCGCCTGCGTCTGCGAACGCA
>JBILLJ010000104.1:0-33364 GCA_044376125.1 Sandaracinaceae bacterium | reverse complement strand
GTGCGCGCGATTCTCGCCGAGAACGATGCTGACCCCGCGCCGCTCCTGGCCTGCGCGCGTCTCGACGAGGCCGAGCGTCGCGCGTTTCGAGCAGCGGTGCTCGAGCCTCGCGTCGCTCCCACGGATGGTTGGGAGACGCTGGCCGCACATCGCGCGGCGCTCGCGCCGTCGTTCTCGCTCGTGCGGGTGGAGCACGACGTGGTGTCGGTCGAACGCGTGCGAGAAGGCCACGCGGCAGCGCTCCGCGCGCCCGTTCACGTGAGCGTCGTCGCGAGGAGCTCTGGCGTCGTCGTGCGTCTGATCGATCCGGTCTTCGCGCGGCTGCTCGCGCATGCGAGCGTGCTCACGCTCGGCGAGGCGCTCGCGCGGACCCGAGGCGCGCTCGACGGTCGGCTCGCAGCTCACCTCGATCGCATGCGCGACGAGTACCTGCGCGACGCGTTCGCGCATGGATTCTGGACGGGTCTCGCGGGAGCCGACGGCGAGGGCTCGCCGAGCGATGCGTTCACGGTCGGTGCGCGGCGGTGAGCAGGACCGAGGGCGTTGCGGCAGGTGAGCCGTGCTCAGCGCAGCTCGGGAGAGACCGCGCCGACCTGGAACCACAAGACGCCGCCCGGCATCATCATGGGCGCGCTGCTCCGGTACGTACTTCGCAGATAGCGCAGGGATGATCGAGCGGCATGAACGAGAACGCCATGCCGGGCCCGGTGCCGGCGGGCGTCGACATGCCGCGCTCGGCGCGGAGTCGCGCTGAACGGCTCCCGCGAGACTCGCTCACTCCGCGCGCGACATCGCGAGGGGGGGGAGGGACGTGGGGCGCGCTGCAGGCGTGCAGAGGTCGTTGTCGGCGGGGCGTGCGCCGAAGCGGAGCCTCGTCGCGTCCACCGACACGATCGCGAAGATGCACACGCGCCTCATGTGGCGTCGCTCGATGCACGTGTTCCTGCGACGACCGCTGGTGCTGCCCGGCTGATCGCCATGACCGATCCCGCGACGCGCACCGACCCGAACGCTCCCGGCGCCGAGGCCCCCGTCGTGAGCGCCCACCCGAAGGCGGAGTGGCTCACGCGTCGGGAGCGCGGCGGTGCGTTCGCGATCCGCTTTACGGCTCGAAGAGGCCGTGAAGAAGGCCCCCGACCACTGGTTCAACTTCTACGACTTCTGGAGATGACCGACGCCACTCCGCGGGGTGGGCATCGGCGACCCTCAGCAGAGGCTTCGCGGCTCAGCGCCTGGCCGCAAGCGCGTACCATGCGCGTGTGATGCGACCTGCACTGCACCTCTCGCTGCTCGCGAGCCTGCTCCTTCCAGCCTGCTTCGGGAACGAGACCACCGTGTTCCCGCCCGGCCTCGAGCCCGCCGCCGAGCTCAACGAGGCGAGCTTCCCCGAGGGTGATGCGAGCGAGCCCCATCCCGAGCGGCTGGAGGTGGTGCTCACGTATGCGGAGAACGCGCGCGGGCGACCGCCCTCGGTCCACGCGCGCGGCTACGTGCATGCGCCGATCACGGAAGTGTGGGCAGCCCTGCGCAATCCCGACGTGAGCGCCGACCGGCGTTCGTTCGACGAGTACACCGTGGTCCAGGACGTCGAGCCCGAGTACGACTTCAGCTACCGCATCGACGCGGTCATCCGCGACATCATCACCTTCGAGTACTCGACGACGTTTCGCCACGGCGTGATCGAGGGCTCGCTCGAGGCCCCGATCGTGGTCGCCGAGTCGTGGCAGAAGACCGAGGGCTCGACGATCATCTCGGAGCTCCGCGGCAGCGTGGTCGCGCGCGTCGTGACGCCGGACGTGACCTCGCTCGAGCTGATCCAGTTCAGCCGCACCGCGATGTCGAACCACCGAGACAACGAGCTCCATCTCCGCAACGTCTATGCGGCGGTGGTCGCGCTCTCGCACGGGCTTCCTCTGCCACCACCCGAGTGAGGTCGTGGCTCGGTGGAGAGTCGTCCGACGAGAGCAGGCACTCTGCCCGCGGCTCCCGCGAAGAAGCGTCGGCATGCGCGGCTCACCAGGTGGGCCAGAGCTCGTCTTCACAGATGACGCCGTAGTCCGTGTTGCAGCCGTCATCATCGAGCGAGCCATCCATCAGACCCGTGAAGCGAACGCAGTACGCGGAGGTGCCATTCGGCTCACCGGTCGCATAGAACGACTGCGACCACGCTTCGCCGCTGACCCAGCGATCGGGCATCGTCTGGCCTCCGACCCAGTAGTTCACGGGCGCATCTCCGACGACGAGCGCGCCGCCAGCGCGAGGCGGCCGGCCGCGAAGCGAACACGCGCTTCTTCGTCGGCGCTCGTCGGCGCGTCCTGCCCTCGCACGAGCCCCACGGGCGCGATCGAAGACGCTCCGCAGACCAGGGCCACGGCGACGATCAGGCGTCTCACGTCGCGAGTCTCACGCGCGGCTCGAACCCTTGTCAACGCGCCGCGCGGACCCGAGGCGCGCTCGACGGTCGGCTCGCAGCTCACCTCGATCGCATGCGCGACGAGTACCTGCGCGACGCGTTCGCGCATGGATTCTGGACGGGTCTCGCGGGAGCCGACGGCGAGGGCTCGCCGAGCGATGCGTTCACCGTCGGTGCGCGGCGGTGAGCAGGACCGAGGGCGTTGCGGCAGGTGAGCCGTGCTCAGCGCAGCTCGGGAGAGACCGCGCCGACCTGGAACCACAAGACACCGCCCGGCATCATCATGGGCGCGCTGCTCCGGTACGTACTTCGCAGATAGCGCAGGGCTGGGGGGTTGTCGGTCGTCGGATGATCGAGCGGCATGAACGAGAACGGCATGCCAGGCCCGGTGCCGGCGGGCATCGACATGCCGCGCTCGGTGCGTCGGATCACCCAGCGTCGCGTCACGTCGCGCATCACGCCCCAGCGCGCGCAGGAGACGGTGAGCTGGCCGATCTGACCCGTGGCGGGCGCCTGTCCGGACACACCATCCGCGAGCATCCCGGGGGGGCACACCGCCGTGAAGGTGGTCCCGCCGCTGGGCGGACGCGTTGTTTCCGAACAGCCGGTGTTGTCGCCGGGGGTGACGTCGAGCGCGAACGCGTCGGTCCCCGTCCTGCGAAGCCCCAGGCTCGCGATCATCGCGAGCATCGTTCGGATCGTGCCGTCGCTGCTCGTGGTCCCGCAGATGCCCATGTACGGAGTGAGGTAGGTGCCCCTCGAGCCCCCCGTTCCCGTCGACGCGCTCATCGTGTCGCCGATGAGCGGGCTCGTCTCCGAGACATCCACCGGCCAGACGATCGTCGTCGGACAGCCCTCGTCGACCGTGAAGTCGCAGTCGTTGTCGACCCCGTCGCACACCTCGACGCCGGAAACGCCGCAGCCGCCGCAGTTCATCGGGTCCGAAGTGATGTCCACGCAGCGGTCCCGACAGAACGTCGCGCGCGAGCCGCCGCAGGTTGCCAGCAGATCGGCGCCATCCACCGTGACCGCACGACCCACACTGAGCAGCCCGCCGACACCGGGCATCTCGACGTACACACGCTCTTGGCGACTCACCTCGACCGTGAACGGTCGCGCCGTGAGCGCCGCGACGGTGGTCTCGCAGTGCGACGCGAGGACCCCGAGCGCCTCACGCAGGGGCCCGCTGATCGGAAAGTCGTCGACGATGCTGCGGAACAGCTCCACGTCCACGAAGTCCTCGAGTCCGCACCGGAACTCCCCGGGGAAATGGACAGACAGGCGGGTGTCCCGCCCTGGCGTCACGCTCGTGTCGAGCCCGTCGACCGCCCCGAACTCCACGGCGAGCGGAGGTGTTGGCATCACGTCGAGCGAGGTCCCACTGCCGAACAAGACACGCGTGAGCGTGTCGGCGTCCCAGAGCGCGGGATCATCGACGATCGCGGAGTATTCGCCCGTCACGGCGTCACGCGTCGCGGTCATCGTCGCGCCGTTGTTGGTCGCGGTGATCGTGCTCGGACCCGCGGGTACCGGCGCGGACGCGGGCTCGAACGTCGCGAACCACGGCGAGTCGGCGAGGTTGACGGTGCGCGTCCCTTCACCGCGCGTCTCGACGCGTGGCTCCGCCGCTGGCGGCGTGGTCGTCGTGATCGTCGCGTCCTCGCGAACGGCGGGGATCGAATCCAAGATCGACACGCGAACGCCTTCGGGCCCAACGCACCGTGTTGGCTCCGGATCCTCCACGTGCAGATACACTCGCTCGGTGTCGTCAGCACCAGTCCTCTGCAGTCGTACGCGATCGAAAAGACGGCCGACACCCGCTTCCTGGCACACGTAAGGCATACGTCTCGATCCTCGAAGACGTGGCCGACGACGGCAGCGAGCGTGTCGTGCTCGCGTGGTTCGACACGGGCACCTTCACCCACTCGATCACGCGCACGGTGCTGGGGCGCACGAACAACGCCATCTACGTGACGTACGACGCGGCCACCGAGACCGCACTGGCCGTGGCCGCCGTGGGCACCAACACGTTCCTCATCGCGGCGCGGCAGACGGAGGCGCTCGCGGGCTCACCGCTGAACTGGACGAGCTCCAACCCGAGCCCGATCGTGTCGCGCGGCGACGGCACCGTGTACTTCCGCGACGGCACCGGCTACGCGCTGCGCCGCGTCTCGGACATGACCGAGCTCGGCAGGCCCGGAGATCCCGGAGCCATGGGAGCGGCCATCATCGTGGACAACCACTACGCGTACTTCGCGTTCTTCGATCTCTCGACGGACCGGCTGCAGCTCCACCTCTACGACTGCCCCTGAGCCGCTCGAAACCGGGACGGTCCTGCATTGTTGCATAAACCGGGACGGTCCTGCATTGTTGCATAAACCGGGACGGTCCTGCATTGCTCCCTCCTCGTGTCGGGGCCCGCGCTGGTCGCGTCTCGCAGGAGGCCGTGGCGCCCGTCGCGTCTCGCGTGATCGCGTGGTGCGCGTGCTCGCGACTCCCCTCGGGCCTGCCGGGCGCATTCGTGTCGGCGGTCGCGAGGCTGCTCAGGTGGCGGCGCGGCGCTTCTTGCGCGGGATCTTCGCGGCGCGGCCGGACTCGAGCAGCTCGCGGAGCGAGCGCTCCATCTCGCGCGCGAAGATCATCCGCACGGCCTCAGGCCCGAGCGTGCGCAGCACCTCGACGAACGTGCCGAGCTCGCCGTCGACACCCTCGGCGCTCGCGTGCGCGACGAAGAGCTCCGTGAGCTCCTTGGTCGCCTTGCCGAGGTGACGCTCGAGGATGTCGGCCGCCTTCGTCGCGACTTCGAGATCCACGCCCGCGCTCTCGAGCTTGCCCGCGAGCGCGACGAGGCCGGGGCTCGAGACGAGGAACGTGTCGCCGCGGCGCTCGACGCTCGCGTGCCGCACGAGATCCTTCACGAGGCCCGCGCGCTTGCTGCCGTAGAGGCTCTGGAGCTCGGCCTCGGTCATCGTGCGCGGGCGATCGTCGGCCCACGGCTGCGACAGCTGCGCGTCCAGACCCAGCCAGTCGTTCACGTCGAGCGAGCCCTCGTCGAGCCGCTTCACGAGCTCGCGGATCGCGTCGATGCGCAGGCCCCGATCCTGGAGCTTGCCCACGAGCTCGAGGCGCTCGACGTGCTTGGGCCCGTAGTACGCGACGCGCCCCTTCATCACCGGCGTCGGGATGAGCCCCTTCTGCTGGTAGAAGCGGATCGTGCGGCTCGGCACCGCCGTCTCCGCCGCGAGGTCGTCGATGGTCAGCGTCGCGTCGTCCTCGGCAGGCATGGAGGCCGACGTTTCTATCACGCCCGCGCCCCGCGGCGTTCCATTCGAGGTCGCGACCTCGAGGCTCACGCCATCGCCTCGGCCATGCGCTGCACCGCGCCGCGCGTGCTCCGCTCGTCGCGGCTGAGCTCGTGGATCCAGCGGAACGCATCGATCAGCGTCCGCGGCCAGCTCGCGGTGCGGTACTCGACGCCGTGGGCCTCGCAGAGCGCCTTCACCTCGGGCGCGATCTGCCGCAGGCGCTCGGGCGCCAGCTTGGGAAAGAGGTGGTGCTCGATCTGCCGATCGAGCCCGCCGCAGAGGACCGACAGCGCCCAGGGCACCTCGAAGTCGTTCGAGGCCTCCACCTGCATCGCGTACCACTCGCCGCGGCTGCGCGTCTTGGTGCCCTCGGCGTAGCTCTGCGTGCGCTCGCCGACGTGGCCGCAGAAGATCGTCGCGGCCGAGTAGAGGTCGCGCATCGTCTCGGCCATCCAGTTGCCGAGCAGCACCTTCCAGAACAGCGGGCCCGCGAGCGCCGGAAAGAGCACGTACTCGTACGCGTAGTACGGCACGTACTTGCGCAGGGCCTTCTTCCACGCCTCGCGCTTGCTCTTCGGGCTCGCGTCCGGGACGAAGTCGTAGCCGCCGCGGCCGTTGCCGTCGTCGATCAGGTCAGCGAGGCCCGTGAAGTGCGTGTTCATCACGAGGCCGAAGTTCGGGAAGAGCACGAGGGCCGCGAAGAGCGTCTGGAAGCGGTGCTTCTTCGCGTCGTACGGCGTCTCGCGCGTCAGCCGCACGGGACCGAAGTGGATGTCGGCGTCCTTGCCGGCCACGTTCGTCGCGCCGTGGTGCCGCACGTTGTGGCCGTAGCGCCACGAGGCCTCGTCGATCGGCACGCGCCACACGTGCGTCTTGCTCTGGAAGGCCTCGGCGCCCGGCAGGCCGTCGTAGGCGCCGTGCAGCGCCGTGTGACCGATCTCGGTCGCCTCGAGCTGCTTGTGGAGCCACAGCGTGACGACGCCGATCAGGAACGTCACGGGCTCGAACGACACGTGGATCAGCGCGCGGCCGACGATCTCGCAGGCGATCGAGACCGCGCGCATGCGCCGCACGTGACGCACGTCGTCCTCGCCCACCTCGGCCTCGATGCGGGCCTTGAGCGCGTCGAGCGCGTCGCCGAAGCGGCGCAGCCGCTCGAGATCCTCGGGGCTCGCGCTCGGATCACCCGCACGCGCCCCCGATGCGGGTGAAGGCGCGGTGGGCTGCGAGGAGAGGTCCAGGTTCGCCATGGGATGTCCTCGTTCGCGCGCCGGCGCCCTCGACCTGAGAGCTCGCCGTCGCGTCATGCGCCAGTCTTGACCGTGACAGTTACGACTGTCAACGTTGGCGCTGTCACGGTCTGGTCACGACGAGAGAGGTCGGACCAGAGGTCCCTCACCCCAGAAGACTCATCAGCGCGTGGCGGCTGCGAAGCGCGCCTCGTACGCGGCCTCGAGCGCGTCGTGGATCGCGCGCGCGTCCTGGCCTTCGTGCGGGACGATCGGCGCCATCCACTCGAAGCGGTACGTCGGCAGCGTCGCGGGTGGGCGCCAGAGCGGGATGCTCTTGGTGAGGTACGGCGGATCGACGACGAGATAGAGCGGGACGATCGGCACCTTCGCGCGCACCGCCGCCTCGACCGCACCGCGACGGAAGCGCCGCAGCCGGTCGGGCAACGAGCGCTGGCCTTCAGGGAACACGAGCATCGGCAGGCCTCGCTCGAGCTGCGCGACCATCTTGGTGAGCGTGTCGGTCGCGTCGCTCGCCTCGCCCGCGCCGGGGCCGGCGACGTAGTTCGTCGCGCGGAGCAGTCGGCCGAGCGCCCAGTGCTTCCACCATCGCCCGTTCGTCACGCAGGTGAGCGGCGAGAAGGTGCCGAGGATCACCAGCATGTCGATGAAGCTCGGGTGGTTCGAGATCATCACGTAGGGCTTGCCGAGATCGATCTCGCGCGGCGGAGGCGGCAGATCGAGCTCGACGATGCCGAGCACGTGCGCGGTCCGCATGATGAGCTTCATGCCGAGGTGAAGGACGTGCGTCGCGCGATCCTTGGCGCGCTCACCGGACACGAGCGCGACGAGCGGCAGCACGAAGAGCGCGAGCAGCGGGCTCCCGAAGAAGAAGACCGCGAAGAGCGCGGCCATGAGCGCCACGCGCACCGCGCGCGGCCACACGAAGCGCCGCGAGCGCCGTGTCGGGGGCGCAGCAGCGGCGTCGGGCTCGGGCGCGGTGCCCCCCGACGGAGCGGGCATGACGGGCTCGGGGCTCAATGCGCGCGAGCATGACGAAGGAACACCGCGTGGTCACGCGCCCGACACCGACACGTCGCCCGCGGCGTGAGCGTTCACGTCGGCACGGGCAGCGCGGGCTCGTCGTTCGGGCGCGCGCCGACGCGCTTGCCCGCAGACTGACCTCGCGAGGCCACGGGGACGTGCGGGAACGCTCGGCCGAGGCCGAAGCGCGGCATGTTCGCGTAGATGCACTCGGTGCGATCGCCGCGCACCACGTACGTCTCGTGGAAGATGCCCACCTTGCCGTTCGTGCCGACGCGCTGGTTGAACTCGCGCCACGCCGGGACGTGCGGCAGATCCTTGCTGCGCGCGAAGCGCTCGAGCTTCTCGAAGCTCTCCCAGTACTGCACGAAGAAGAAGGTCCTCCAGCCGAGGAACGACTCGCTGTGGAGGAGGCCCAGCTCGGGGCGCGCGGCGAGCTCGGCCATCATGCGCGGCATCGCGCGCGCGGCCGGCAACCACGACGAGATCGCGAAGACGTCGTTGATGCGCATGCCGATGAGGAACACGACGTGCTCGCTCGCGGTCTGTGCGGTGAAGCGACCCGGGATGATCTCGCTCATCGGTGCGTCTCCTCTGCGTCGAAGGGGGCGAACGCGTCCTCCACGGAGCCGCGCTCGAGCGGGCCGAAGTGGCCCGGGAAGAAGGTCGTGGCCGAAGGGGCGAGCTCGCGGAGCACGTGCGCGACGTCGCGCCGGTTGTCCTCGAGGTCGCACATGTAGAAGTGCACGCTCGTGCCCGCGTCGAAGACGTTGCCGCGGAAGAGATCGCCCACGAGCGCCGCGTCGGACACGACCACCACGAGCGAGCCCTCGGTGTGTCCCGGCAGGCGCACCACGCGCGCGTCGATGCCCGTGAGCTCCGCGAGCGAGAGCGAGTCGTCCACGAGCGTGTCGGGCGTGAAGGGCGCGTACGTCGCGCCCTGGTCCTCCGCGAGGCGCCCGCGCGCCGTGTCGTCGGTCGGGCAGAGAGGCTCGTTGTGACCGATCGCGGTCATGGCCTCGTCACCGCGGCCGACGATCACGGGGATGCCGTAGCGCCGCTGGAACCAGCCGGCTCCGCCCGCGTGATCGGCGTGGCCGTGCGTGAGCACGATCGCGCGGATCCGCGCCGGGTCGAAGCCCTCGGCCTCGATCGCCTCGGCGAGGCCCGGCCCCTCCTCTTCGAAGCCCGCGTCGACGAGGAAGGCGCTCTCGCCGCGCACGACGAGGTGCGCGTTGGTCCACTCGCGCCGGAAGGTGTGGACCTCCGTTCCGTCCGCGAGGAGGCGCTCGCCGTGGGTGGTGGCGCACGCGCTCGTCAGCGCGCCGAAGGCGAGCACCGAGACGAGCGCAGCGAGAGAGCGAGGTGGTGGTGGGGCAGGTCGTTCCGCGATGTTCACAGTGTGTACTTTACCCGGAATGTGTACGCTGTCAACATCGACGACGATCGACGGACGGCCGATGAAGAAGCCCGAGGACGCGTACCACCACGGAGATCTGCGCAACTCGCTCGTCGAGGAGGCGGTGCGGCTCATCGAGCGCGAGGGGCTCGATGCCTTCAGCCTGCGCGAGGTCGCGCGGCGCGTGGGTGTCTCGGCGAACGCCGCGTACCGGCACTTCGAGGACAAGGACGCGCTGCTCGCGGCCGTCGCCGCGCGCGGCCTGGGCGTGCTCGCGCGCCGCATGCGCGAGGCGATCGAGAGCGTCTCGACGCGCGGCGCGGGCCCACGCGCGATCGCGCACTTCCGCGCGACCGGCCGCGCCTACGTCGCCTTCGCGCTCGCGAAGCCGGAGCTGTTCCGGGTGACCTTCGCGCGAGGGGCGATCACGCCCGACGACGAGCGCTGCGAGAACGGCGAGCTGAGCCCGTATGCCCTCTTGTCGGGATGCCTCGACGCCCTCGTCGCGGTCGGCGTGCTCGCGCCAGCGCGGAGGCCGGGCGCGGAGCTCAAGGCGTGGACCGTGGTGCACGGCTACGCATCGCTCGCGCTCGGGGGGGGCCCGCTCGCGAGCCTCGAGCCGCTCGAGGACGTGCTCGACTTCGTCGTCGACGGCATCGTCGGCGCGCCGTCACGCCGCAGCGGCTGATCGCGCGCGCAGCGCGGCAGACGCGGCGGCGATCACTCCACGTGTTGCGTGCAGAGGTTGTCGACGCAGTCGAGCAGATCGCCCGCGCAGCAGTCGGCGCTCGTGGTGCACGACTCGCCCTCGATGCGGCACTCGAGATCGGTCGAGCACACGCCCTCGGTGCCGCCGGGTGGGATGCGGCAGTAGCCGCTGCAGCACTCGACGTCGATGCTGCACGTCTCGCCCGGATCGCGGCACTCGCGGCGCGACCAGAAGGCCGAGAGGTTCGAGTCGCTGACCGTCTGTCCGATGAGCCAGTAGGGCGGCTCGGAGGGATCGGTGCCCGGATCCCACTCGGTGCGGATCGCGCTCACCCAGACGAACGGTCCCGCCCCACCGGGCGCATAGCGACGCGTCGAGTGGTAGCCGAGCCAGTAGTGGCCATCGCCGACGAAGGGCGAGAAGACCGGGTGCGTCGCCGTGCCGACCAGCCCGGTCGACAGACGTGACTGCCCCTCGAGCACGAGGCGCGCGCCGTCTTCGCGCACGTGCGCGACGGTGAGCGTGCCGCTCTGCGTGCCGTACGCGAAGACGCGGCCGTCGGGCGAGAAGGTCGGGTACTGGAGGTCGGAGCCGAAGACGAGCGGGTACGTGTCGCCGATCTCGACGAAGGCGCCCTCGCGTCGGATCGAGACGACCGAGAGCGAGCCCGAGCTCACGGGGCCGAGGGACGGCGTGTCGACGTAGACGAGGTAGCGACCGTCCGGAGAGAACACGGGGTTCGCGCCGGTGGGGATCTCGCGGGACAACGAGAGCGGCCCGCCGGTCGCGAGGTCGCGCGCGACGAGGCCGTGATCGCTCGCGCCGACGACCATCGTCTCGTCCGGCGAGATCGAGGCCGAGTACCACTGCTCGGTGCCGGTGACCCACTCCGTCGGCGGTGCGCTGCCGCTGAGATCGCGGCTCAGGTCGTAGACGCGGCCCTCGAAGCCCGCGCCGCCCTCGACCGACGCGATCATGCGGCTGCCGCTCGGCGAGACGGTGTGACAGCCGACGCAGCCCCCGGGGCGCGGCATGAAGTCGGTGCTGCGCGCGGCGCCGTCGTCGACGCGGAAGATGCGGGTCGCGGCCACGTTCCAGTAGAAGACCGAGCCGCTGAGCGCCGCGCGCGCCACGTGGATCTGCGACTCCGCGGGGCGGCCGCGCTCGTTGGCCATCGTGTCGAAGCGCGTGATCGAGACACGCACGGGCTCGTCGACGTCCGTGCGCAGGATCCCGCGCCACGCGCCGAGCTCCGGCAGGAAGCCCGTCGCGCCCCAGTACACGATGCGCGCGTGGGGCTTCTCGATCTCGAGGCGATCGAGGAGCGGGCGGCTCGCCGAGCTCCACGCGAAGGTCGGCGACGCGAGGTTCATCGGCACGCGCGCGTCGGCGAGCGGGTAGCCGAGCGAGGGCGAGCTGATCATCGCGCTCTCGCGCGCGCCATCGAGCGCGTCGACCATCTCCTCTGTCACGCCCGTGCCGAGCACGGTCGTCTCGAGGCGCACGGTGAAGGTCTCGGTCTGCACGTAGCGGCGCTGGGCGCCCAGGGCCTGGAGGCGCACGCGCACCTCTCCACCCGCGACGCCCGTGGGCACGAGCTCGCGATCGCCATCGATCACCGCGAGGCGACCGGGCGTGACGGTGAAGGTCGCCGGCAGGACGACCTCCGCGCTGCCCTCGCCGTAGCGCGCGCGGACCTCGAGCGTGATGCGTGGGATGACGCCGTCGCGGATCACGATCTCGCGCTCGGTCGGGTAGAGCACGACCGTCTCGACCGCTGCGTCGGTGCCGCCGTCCCAGTCGTTGGCGTCGACGCCTCCGTCGGGAACGGCCGCGTCCGTGAGGAGCTCGCGGCGATTGCAGCCGCCGAGCCCGGCCACGAGGGCCAGGGTCGCGACGAAGACGAGGGACCGAGCAGACGGAGCGGTGCGCACGCGCGATCGTGGTCACATCCGGTGCGATCCGTCACGTGTTCGGCGCGGCGCTCGTCGGTGGGTGTGCGTCGTCGAGCACGTCGCGCACGCTGCGCGTGAGCTGCTCGGGCGTGAACGGCTTGGCGAGGAAGGGATCGCGGCCCGCGGCCACGCCGTGTCGGAGGATCGCGTCGTCGGTGTAGCCGCTCACGAAGAGCGTCCGCAGACCGGGGCGCGCCTCTCGAAGACGATTGGCCACTTCACGCCCGCCCAGGCGCGGCATGACCACGTCGCTCACGAGGAGATCGATCGTGCCCTCGTGCGCAGCCGCGACCGAGAGCGCGGCCTCGCCGTCGCTCGCGACGAGCACGCGGTAGCCGCGCCCTTCGAGGACGGTGCGAGCGAGCGTCCGCACGGCCTCGTCGTCTTCCACGAGGAGGATCGTCTCGTGGCCGCGGCTCGCGCGCCGCGTCGTCTCCGGCTCGGCCGCGCTCGTCTTCGGCACCGAGACCGGCAGGCGTACGCGGAACGTGCTGCCGCGATCGGGCTCGCTCTCGACCTCCACGTGGCCTCCGGCCTGACCCACGATGCCGTCGATCACCGAGAGGCCGAGGCCCGTGCCCTTCCCCATCGCCTTGGTCGTGAAGAACGGCTCGAAGACCCGCGCGCGCACCTCGGGCGTCATGCCGCCGCCAGTGTCCGAGACCGCGAGCTCGACCCAGCGGCCCTCGCGCGGCCCCGCGTCGATGCGGACGAGCGACGTCGAGACCGTGAGGGTGCCTCCACGCGGCATCGCGTCGCGCCCGTTCACGGCGAGGTTCACGACGACCTGATCGAGCAGCGTCGGATCGATCTGCACGATGCAGGCCTCGGGGCACAGCTGCGTCACGAGCGCGACGTCCTCGCCGAGCAAGCGACGGAGCAGGCGCGAGGCGTTGCGGATCGCGTCGTTCACGTCGACCGTGCGCGGAGAGGTCATCGCCTTGCGGCTGAAGGCGAGGAGCTGCTGCGTGAGCGCCGTGGCGCGACGACCGGCCTCGCGGATCTCTCCCAGCGTCTCGCGATGCTCCGACTCGTCCTCGGGCGGCTCGTCGAGCAGCAGCTCGGCGTACGAGTTGATGACGGTGAGGAGGTTGTTGAAGTCGTGCGCGACGCCGCCGGCGAGCCGCCCGATCGCCTCCATCTTCTGCGACTGGCGCACGTGCGCCTCGAGACGGATGCGCTCGGTGACATGCGGCCCGACTCGGCCTCGTCGCGCGCAGCGCTCGCCGCCTCCGCACCGAGCAGCGCACGCCAGAGGAGCGCGAACGCGAGGCCGAGCAGCAGCGCCGAGGCCACGAGCGTCGCCTCGAAGAGGGCGTCCTGCGCGTCGTCGGCGCGCGCGAGCGCGAGCTCCGCATCGGCGTCGATGCCGCCCGCGAGCGTCTCGAGGCGACCGACCGCGACGCGGAGCGACACGAGGCGCACGGCGCCCGATCCCGGTTCGTCGAGGGCATCGAGCGCGGCGCGCGCGGCGCCGACCGACTCGCGGAGCGCGTCACGCTCGGCCGATCCGTCTCCGAGCGACGAGGCCTCGAGCTCGTCGAGGCCCTGCGAAAGGAGCCTGCGACCCTGGGCACGATCGAACGGCGACTCGTCGGCCATCGCGCCGAGCACCTGCGCGAAGCCGCTCACGACATCGAGGCGCGCCGTGCGGAACCCGGCGAGCTCGGAGCTCTCGGCGAGGTGCGCGTCGCGCTGCTCGAGGTGCATGAACGACACGACGCCGAACGCGAGGAACGCGACGACGGCCGCGACCGCGATCCGCGCACGCGTGCTCGGGGGTGCCGAGGTAGCCCGCGAGCGCTTCGTCCCACGCCACGCGGAGCGCGACGTCGTCGCGGCGGAAGGCGAAGGCCGGGTATCCCGGCGCGCGGTCGAGATCGAACGGCGCGGCGCGCAGATCGCCCTCTTCGGTGGCCATCCAGCGCAGCGCCGGCAACGAGAGCGCGAGCGCGTCGACGACGCCGTTGAGCACCGCGGCGCGCCACGCCGACGCATCCGGCACCACCACGAGCTGCGCGTGGCCGCAGGCCGCGAGGGCCTCGGCCTCGACCGCGCCCGCGACGACAGCGACCCGCAGCTCGGGGCCGAGCGCCTGGCAGCTCGCCGGCGGCGCCTCCTGGTCCGCGCGGAAGAGCACTCCCGCGCCGACGCGGCAGGTCGGACGCGAGAACGCGACGTGGGCGGCGCGCTCTGGGGTGATGAAGAGCCCTGACGCGATCACGTCGAAGCGGCCCGTCTCGAGCTCGGGCACGAGGCGCACGAAGCCCGTCTGCACCCACTGGACGCGCGACGCCGACAGCCGCTCCGCGACGGTTCGCGCGATCGTGGCCGACTCGCCCGAGACCTCTCCGCGCGCATCGACGAACGCGTAGGGCGCCTCGACCGCGTAGCCGACGCGGAGCCCGCGCGCGCGCACACGCTCGAGCGAGCGATCGCGCACGTGCGTCCCAGCAACGGCCCACACGAGGAGACACACCGCACCGAGCCCCAGCGCGAACCGCCACGGCCTCGAAGAGCCACTCGGCCTCACGAGGCGAGCCTGTCGCCGGCCGCGACGCGAGACGCACGCGTCGAGGGCCAGGCAGTGAGCGAGGTGATCCAGGGACGGCCCATGCGTCGAGTTGGCGAGCGCGGCCACGCTGACCGTGTCTGCACCCGCCTCCGATGATGCACGAAGTGCCTGCGCAGAGGCGCGTCGATCGGGCCGCGGAGACGCGCGCTTCTCTTCGGCCGCCGGCCTCGCCGCTCGCGGGGCCGACGACGTCGGCTCCGTGGACCTCGCCCCCGAGGACGTGCGGCTCGCGCCCTCGAGCCCATACGCAGCGAGCGCGGCGGACAGTGGCCCGGCGGGCGCGGACGTGGCGGAGGTACGGCGCCTCACGGTGGGCGTCGAAGGCTGACGCGCGCTCGTCGATCAGCGTCGAGGGGCCGGCGAGAGCTGCGCGAGCAGGGCCCGGAGCGCGTCGTTCTTCGCGTCGGGGCCCTGCCCGGTCCCCTCGGCCCGGACCGTGCCCAGCTTGCCGCGCGGCGAGCGGTACGAGAGCAGGGCCGTGGCCCGGAAGACCCCGGGCTTGAGCGCATAGAGGTCCAGGGTGCGGCCAGTCTCCTTCGCGTTCGCAGGCACCGCCGCGACGAGGCGCGCCGCGATCTCGTCGCGGAGCGCGCGATCGCTGCCGCGTGCGAGCTGGCTGCCCACGCGCGCGACGGGCTTCTTCGTGGGCGGCCCCAGAGGCACCGCACGCATCGGGGGGCCCGCGCTCGGAGAAGGCGCGGGCGTGGTGGTGCCCGTACGCACACGCTCGAGCCGGCCGAGCAGCGTCGCGAGCGCGAGGTTGCCGCCGTCGGTGGGGTGATCGTCCCTCGCCGACACGAAGTGCCCGACCTCACGCCCGCGCTCGATCCACCGCACCCGCGCGTCGGCCACGGTCGTGACGCCGTCGGCCCGCACCCGCACCATCGGCCGGATCGGCTCGCGTGCTGGAGGCACGATCGCGCGCAGCGCCGTTCGCGTCGCGGCCAAGAGGCCTCGGTCGATCGGTCTCGGACCGCCTTTCGATCGGGGGGAAGCTGGCTTGGTCATCAGGGCAGCGTGGACGAGAAGTCCCAGAACGCAGGAGCGGCGAGCTCGTCCGACGGCAGCATGCCATCTGCCGCGTGAAGCGCGGCGCGCGCGTGTCGTGCCCGGGCGCGATCAGGCCGCCGAGACCAGGACTTCTCTTCGGCCGCCGGCCTTGCCGCTGGCGGGGCCGACGACGCCGTCTTTCTCCATGCGCTCGACCAGCTTGGCGGCCTTGTTGTAGCCGACGCCGAGCTGGCGCTGGAGGTGGCTGATCGAGCAGTAGCCGGCGGTCGCGACCGCCGCGACGGCCTTGTCGTAGAGCGCGTCGCCGCTGCCGCCGCCGCCCTCGTTCGCGTCCGCGCCGGGCTCGCCACCTTCTTCGTCCTCGCGCGGCGCGATGATGCGCTCGTCGTAGACGGGCTTGCCCTGCTCGCGCAGGTGATCGCAGACGCGCTGCACCTCGTCCTCGCTGATGAACGCCGAGTGCACGCGCTTCAGATCGCTCGCGCCCGGCGGGATCATCAGCATGTCGCCCGCCCCGAGCAGGTGCTCTGCGCCGATGCGCCCGAGGATCGTCTTGCTGTCCTCGCGCTGGCTCACCTTGAACGCGATGCGCGCGGGGAAGTTCGCCTTGATCATGCCGGTGATCACGTCGACCGACGGGCGCTGCGTCGCGAGGATCACGTGGATGCCCGCCGCGCGGGCCTTCTGCGCCAGGCGCGCGATCGCAGCCTCGACGTCCTTGGCAGCGACCATCATCAGGTCCGCGAACTCGTCGACCACGACGACCACGTACGGCAGGCGCGTGGGCATCGGGATGTCGTCGGCGCGCTCGCCATCGACCGGATCGACGAGCACCTCTTCGCCCTCGGGACCCTGCGCGACCTGCTTGCCGTGCTTCTTGGGCGAGAGCTTCTCGGGCGCGAGCTCGCCACGCAGCACCTTGTCGACGCGCTCGTTGTAGGTCGTGATGTTGCGCGCGCCCGCGTCGGCGAAGAGCTGGTAGCGGCGCTCCATCTCGTCGACGGCCCAGCGCAGCGCGAGGCTCGCCTTCTTCATGTCCGTCACGACCGGAAGGAGCATGTGCGGGATGCCATCGAACACCGCGAGCTCGACGACCTTCGGGTCGATCATCAAGAGGCGCACGTCGTCGGGCGTGCGCTTCATGAGGAGCGACGCGAGCATGACGTTGAGGCCCACGCTCTTGCCGGCGCCCGTCGCGCCGGCGACGAGGAGGTGCGGCATCTTCGCGAGGTCGCCATAGACCGGCTGGCCCGCGATGTCCTTGCCGAACGCCACGGGCAGCGCCGCCTTGCTCTCGTTCCAGCGCGTGTCCTCGAGGATCTCGCGCAGCGCGACCATCTGGCGGTGCTTGTTCGGCAGCTCGAAGCCCACGCGCGCCTTGCCGGGGATCGGCGCGACGATGCGGACCTTCTGCGCCGCGAGGGCCATCGCGAGATCGTCCGAGAGCGAGGCGATCTTCGAGAGCTTGGTGCCGCTCTCGGGCTCGAGCTCGTACATCGTGACGACGGGCCCGGGGTGGATCTCGTCGATGCGCCCCTTCACGCCGTAGGCACCGAGCTTCTCGACGAGGCGCTCGGCGTTGTCGCGCAGCTGCTTCTCGTCGATCTGGAGCGCCTGGGCCGGCGGCGCATCGAGCAGCGCGGGCGGGGGCAGCACGAACTCGTCCAGGCTCTTCTTCGACGGGGCGCTCGGCGCGGGGCTGCTCGCCACCGGTGCCGCTTCCTTCGGCACGCCGAGCGTGGGCGGGACGATCGTCGGACCGCTGTCCTTCTTCTTGCCTCGCGAAGCCTTCGCGTCCTCGTCGGAAGCCTTCGGCGGAGCCCCAGAGGCCTTCGCGAGCGCCTCGGAAGCCTTCGCGTCCGCGTCGCTGGCCCTGGCGCTCTTGCGCAGACCCGAGACGTCCTTGCCAGCAGTCGCGACGACGACGTGCTCGTCCGCGTCGTCGACGGCGTCGTCCACCTCGTCCACCGAGGCTTCGTCTTCGTCGTCGTGCGCCTCGAGCGCGCCGTCGGGATCCGTGTCGGTGAGACCCTCGTGCTCGACCTCGGCGGCCTCAGCCTCTTCGGTCTCGACCTCGGCGACGGGCGCAGGCTTCTTCTTGCCGCGGGCCTTGTCGGCCGCCTCGGCCTTGTCGCTCTTGTCGCTCTTGTCGAGCTTGTCGGTCTTGACAGCGGGCGTGACGGGCGCGGGCACGGCGCCGGCCGACGACGCGCCGACGACGATCTTCGGCTGGTTGCGCAGGCGCTCTTCCTCGCGCTCGCGGAGCTCGATCTCGCGCGCCTCGCGGAGCGCCGTCGCGACCTGGCCGATGCCTTCCTTGGCCTTCTCGCCGCCGAGCTTCGCGACGCCGGCCACCTGCTTGCCCATGCCCACGACCGAGAGCGAGGTGCGGAGCACCATCGTCACGAGGAGCATCGTGAAGCCCACGACGAACGCACCGACGAGCCCGAAGAGCGAGCGCATGAGCTCGCCGAGCACCTCGCCGAGGAGGCCTCCGGGCAGGTGCCCACCCATGACCTCCTGCTCGGGCATCGCGAGGTGCACCATCGCGCAGCCGATGAGCACGACGACGACCGTCGAGGCCAGGCGCGCGAGACCGAGCGGTGAGCGCGAGCGACGGAACAAGCGGCCCGTGAGGAGGGCGAGCTCGAGCGGCACGAACCACGCGGCGACGCCGAAGGCCGTCGCGAGCACGCTCGCGATCGACTGGCCGACGAAGCCGATCGCGTTGTCGACCTCGCGCGCGTCGTAGGAGAAGAGCGCGAGGCCCGTGAGGATGGTGCCCGCGAGCGCGAAGAGGCCGAGCACCTCGTGGCGCCGCCCTTCCTCCTCGGCGGGCACGGCGCGCGAGCGCTCGCCCCTGGCTGGCTCACTGCGGGCGGGCGTGGAGGGCTCCTCGGCCTTCTTGCGCGCGCGCGCCTTGGGCTTGGGGAGCTCTGCTTCGTCGTCGAGGGTGCGATCGGCCGTCGCCAAGGAATTTCCTCCGCGTGCACCCTCGCGAATCCCGCGAATTCGCGCAACTTTTCGGCAGCTCGGGGGTCCTCAGGTCCACACCCGATTGCGGCTGACGCCGCGCGCCGCGGCCCGCGCATCGAGCCGCTCGAGGAGCTCCGCGGGCAGGTGAACGGTGGTCGTCGTCACGAACAGGATCCTGTTCGATCCCACGCACGCCGACCACCTCGTCTACGCTGCGCGCGATGGCCGAGACGCAGGCAGGGCCCGGGCAGGTGATCGCCTCCGAGTGGGGCGCGGAGGCGCGCGAGGCGATCGTGCGGGCGCTCGCGTCGGCCGAGCGCGGCGCGCGGGTGCTCTTCGACTTCGACAACACCATCGTGCGCGGAGACCTCGGCGACGTCGCGCTGCTGACGCTGCTCGAGGGCCACGAGCTGGTGCGGCCGCACCGGGCGCTATGGGGCCCGCTCACGGACGAGGCGCACGCGGCGATCGAGGAGGCCTTCGGCGGTCGCGAGCGGATCTCGCTCGAGGCGCCTGGTCGCGACGCGCTGCTCTCGCTGCTCGCGCACGTGCTCGTGAAGGAGACGCTGCCGAGCGGCGTGGCCGCGTTCGCGCCCACGCGCACGAGCGGCATGCGCGGCAGCTACTTCGCGATGGCCGCGCTGGTCGATGCGCTCTCGCTCGAGGCGCGCGTCGCGCTCGCGGAGCAGGCGTGGGCGCGCGCCTCCGAGCGACCGCTCGGGGCGACGCACGTCGTGTCGGGGCACGCGGTGGCGATCGCGATCCGGCCTCGGCCCGCGATGCTCGCGCTCCGCGCGCTCGCGGAAGAGGCAGGGCTCGAGGCCTGGATCGTCACCGCCTCGCACGAGGACCTCGTGCGCACGATCGCGCCGCGCCTCGGCTTCGACGCGCGACGCGTGATCGGCGCGCGCCCCTCGCGCTCGCTCGCGGAGTGGCCACGCCTCGAGGAGGCGCCCGTGATGACGTTCGACGTCGGCAAGCGCGCGCACGTCGCGCACCACGCCGAGGGCGTGCCCGTCGCGCGAGCGCTCCAGCACACGCCGCGCGTCGCGATCGCGTGCGGCGACGCCGACACCGATCACGCGATGCTCGAAGACGCGACGGGCGCCATCGTGCTCGTCGATCGCGGCCAGCCGCGCGTGAGCGAGCTCGCTCGGCAGCGACGAAGCGAAGGACACGTCGCGGTGGTGACCGTCACTCCGTGAGCTCGCGAGCGCGGTCTGGAGGCGAGCACGGGCACGGGCACGGGCACGGGTGGGTCGCGTTTCGCGCGGGCTCGGGCACGGGCACGGGCACGGGCACGGAGGAGTCGTCTCGCGCTGGCTCGGGAAGGCGCTCTTTTTTTTGATGGGCCGAAACGGGCCCGGTCACCTCATGCGCAGAACATCGCGCGCTCGGTCGTCGATCCTCCCGACCCTCCCGACTCCTCCCGAAAACACGATTGAGCGCGCCATGTTTTGCGTTTGAACGCCCGCCCTCGGCGGGCGTTCGCGTTTCCGTCGATCGCGCGAATCTGCTCACGAAACAAGGCGATGGTGGCGTGTGCCGCGCGCCGACTGGCACACGGTGGCGCGGAAAAGGCCGGCACGACAGTTGCGATAGTTCCGGACATCCCCTGACCCCGGAGATCGCCATGCGAGCCCCTTCTTCTTCCTCTCTCCTTCGTCTCTGTAGTGGCCTGGCCCTCGTGGTGGCCCCCACGCTGCTCGGCGCGCGCGGCTGCGAGCTCGGTGAGACCCACGAGGTCTGCACCGAGGAGTGGGCGCCGGTGTGCGGCGTCGACGGCAACACCTACGGCAACGCGTGCGAGGCCGACCGCGAGGGCGTCGAGATCGCGCACGAGGGTGAGTGCTCGATCGCTTGCTACGAGATCTACGCGCCCGTCTGCGGCGACGACGGCACGACGTACCCGAACGACTGCTACGCCCGCGCGGCCGGCGCGAGCATCGCGCACGAGGGCGCGTGCGAGTGCGCGCCGGTGGCGTGCCGGATGTACTGCGAGTTCGGCTTCGCGACCGACGCGGCGGGCTGCGAGGTCTGCGAGTGCAACCCGCCTCCGCTCTGCGAGCCCGTGCTCTGTGATCTCTACTGCGAGCACGGCTTCGCGATCGACCCGACGACGGGCTGCGAGACCTGCTCCTGCAACGAGCCGCCCGCGAGCTGCGAGAGCGACGCGGACTGCAGCGCCGACGAGGTGTGCCTGCTCCCCGCGTGCCCCGCGGTCTGCATCGACGAGGACGGCGACGGCGCGTGCGACGACCTCTGCGGCCCCGGCGTGTGCCAGCCGCGCGAGATGGAGGTGCGCTGCACGAGCGACGCGGAGTGTGGTGACGGCGGCTTCTGCGAGATCGTCGGCTGCACGGAGTACGACTGCGCGGGCACGCCCGGCGCGGACTGCGGTGGCCCCGCGGAGTGCTTCGGCTTCTGCCGCGCGCGTCCGCCGCCCCCGCCCCCGAGCGAGTGCACGAGCGACGCGGACTGCGGCGAGGGCAGCGCGTGCGACGTCAGCGAGTGTCTGCCGGTCGGTGACCTCACGGTGTGCGGTGGCGTGTGCCGCCCGATCGCGCCGCCGCCCACGTACTGCGACGCCGACGTCGACTGTGGTGAGGGCGCGCGCTGCGAGCCCGTCGCGTGCGCCGCGGTGTGCGAGCCGGGCCCCGAGGGCGAGTGTCTCTGGGACTGCCCCGGCGGCATCTGCGTGATCGACGAGCCGCCGCCCCCGCCGCCCGAGTCCTGCACGAGCGACGCGGAGTGCGCCCCGGGTCAGGCGTGCGTGCTGCCCGACATCGCGTGTGCGTGCATCGCCGAGCCCTGCGACTGCCCCGAGCCCGTCGGCTTCTGCGCCTGGCTGGGTGACGATGGGCTGGGTGACGACGAGCCCGCCCCCGCGCCGCACCCGGGAGTCTGAGAGACAGCCCCTCTCGACCTCGATCGATCCGACGCCTCCCTTCTTGCCTTACACGACGCGCGCTCGTGAGCGCGGCGTGTGACTGACACCACCCCATCCCCGAGAGCAGAACGCCGTACGAGCGGCGTCCCGCTCTGCTTTCTGCGCCTTCGGCGCGGACGGGGGAGCTCCCCCGTACCCCCAGCTCGACGCTCCCCGAGCCTCGCTTTCTCGCGCGCTCCTGGGGTGAGCTGCGCTCACCCCGCCGCGAGGCGACCCGGCGGGGGCACAGAGGCGTGTCGGAGCTTGGTTTGAGACTCTCGGCACCGGAACCCAGTAGGGTAGACTGCAGCGCTGCCGTCCCAAGGCAACGATGGGGAAGTGGAGGAAGTAGGTCGGTGAACAGGGAACAATGGCACGAGCATGTCTTTCAGATCGCACGCAGTTCGGGACTGGCACTCGAAGGCTCCTTCGTGCCGAATGGCGACTTCGAAGGCGGTTGGCTGGGGGAGCTCGCTGCGAGACCTGATCTCATCGGGCGCGCGCTCGAGGTTGTGCCGCATGGCGTTGACATCGCCCGCCGTGCGAATCGACTGCTCGCTGAGTCGACCCTTGCGGGCCCTTCCGGGCATACGAACTGGGCGGAGAAAGTTGCAACTTGCCTCGAGCCTGTATGCACCGCGATCTATGGCGACGTCGCGACGCCCCTCCCGCTTCGGCTCGAGAACGCCAGTCCAGGCGATCTGCAGCCTATGCTGACGGCGGAACTGGAAGAGGCGCTGATGGACGCCCTGGAAGAGGCAGGACTGGCAGAGTGGCCCAATACTCTGTACGAGCCGCTTCACGTGCTTCTCGGTGGCGAGCTAACGAGTGTTTGGTACTGCCTCGTTCCGTATGTCGCTGAACTGGAGGAACCTTGGCAACGCAGTGTGGTGGAGGCGCTGGAGCAGTGGCCAGAAGGCTGTCGAACGACGCTGCGTCCGGTTCGAAGCGCAAAGCTGGGGCGCTGGTTTCTCAAAGAGGTTGGCCGAAACACCGGTCGTGAGGACCAAGGGCCCCCGTAAGGTGCCGCTCCTACAGAGGTGCAGAGGTCAGGCCGCCAACAGAGGGGCAGAGGTCAGGCCGCCAATGACCGGTCGAGGAACGCGACGATCTTCTGCCAGCCGGCCTCGCGGTCGGCGGCGTCGCGGGTGGGATCGACGGAGAGCATCGGGCCCGAGAAGAAGGAGGCGATGGGGTGGTGGCCGTCGTTGAGGAACGCGTGGCCGGCGTTCGGGAAGACGTGGACCTCGGGCGTGACGCCGAGCGCGCCGAGGCGCGACTTCAACAGCTCGGGGGCCTTGCGGAACGCGCGATCGCGCCCGCCGAAGCAAGCGATCGTCGGGCCGATGCCGCGCATCACCTCGGTCGGAGGCACGTCGCCGTAGTTGGCGCTCACCGCGCGGAACGCGTTGCCCACGGCGAGCGCGAGGCCTGCACCGAGGCAGAAGCCGATCACCGCGACGCGCTCGCGCGGGACCGATGCGCGTGTGGCCACGGCGTCGCCCGCGGCGCGGAGCACACCGAGGAACTCACCTTCGCCGCGCGCGAGCTCGCCCATCGCCTGCCGGATGCAGAGGGGCTTCCACCGCGCGCCGAAGAGATCGGGCATGAGCGCCGCGTAGCCGTGGCCGGACAGGCGCACACACGCGCGCTCGATCTCGGGGGCGCGACCGAAGATCTCGTGCGCCACGACGATGGCGCCGCGCGGCGCGTCGGGCAGCGCGAGGTAGCCGGTGCGCGGACCGCTCGGCGAGTCGAAGGAGAGGTCTTCGGTGTGGGTCATCTCGTCACTCGGGGACCGGGGTGCGTCGGAGGTCTTCGATCGTCGCGAGCAGCTCGCTCGCGCGGAACGGGCGCGGCGCGCCGAGCGCCGTGAGCTCCTGTGCGAGCCAGGTGCTCGCCTTGGGCAGCTCGGCGAAGCGCTCGATGCGCGGGCTCGCGACGCCGATCATGCGGCTCGCGCTGCGCGACAGCGTGGAGGCGACATCGTCACCGAGGACCACGGCGGCGATGCGCGCGCGCTCGTAGCTCGCCCAGCGATCGACCTGCTCACGCTGCGCGCGACGGAGCTCCTGGCTCGGCAGCGGCGCGCCTGGCTCGAGCAAGGCCAGGAGGGCGATCGGTGCGCCGCGTCGCTGGGCGTCACGCGCGTACTCCTCGGCCCGCGGGAAGATGCGCGGATCGAGCGCGCCGCGACGGCACTGGAGGAGCACGCCCCGCCAGGTCCCGACGGTGCCGGCGGCATCGTGGAACCAGAGCTCGAGCTCCCCGCGAGGCGAACGCATCCGAACGTTGTACGGGACCCCTCGCGCGCTCCGCAATGGCGTCGACGCCGCAGGCCGAGTTGGTAGCATCGCGCGATGCCGCTCGATCTCGGCACGCTCGGCTCACGCCTCGACGAGGCCCGCACGGTGGAGGCCGCGGGCCGCGTGCGCGCGATCGTGGGGCTCGCGATCCGCGCGGCCGTGCCGGGTGCGCGCCTCGGTGAGCTCGTCGAGATCGTACGACGCGGCCTGCCGCCGCTGCCGGCCGAGGTGGTGGGCTTCGAGCTCGACGACGTGATGCTCGTGCCGCTCGGCGCGGCCGAGGGCATCGGCCCCGACGATCCGGTGCACGCGAGCGGCAAGACGCACGAGATCGTGGTCGGTCCCGCGCTGCTCGGTCGGGTGCTCGATGGCCTCGGTCAGCCGATCGACGGCGGACCGGCGCTCGTCGGCGAGCGCTACGCCGTGATGCGCGATCCGCCCAACCCCATGACGCGCGCGCGCATCGAGCGGCCCATGGCCCTGGGCATCCGCACGCTCGATGGCCTTCTCACGACGGGCGAGGGACAGCGCGTCGGTCTCTTCGCGGGCAGCGGTGTCGGCAAGAGCACGCTGCTCGGGCAGATCGCGCGGCAGGCCGAGGCCGACGTGTTCGTGGTGTGCCTCATCGGCGAGCGCGGTCGCGAGGTGCGAGAGTTCCTCGAGGACTCGCTCGGTGAGAGCGGACGCGCGCGCGGCGTCGTGGTGTGCGCGACGAGCGACGCGCCCGCGATGGTGCGCAAGAAGAGCGCGTACGTGGCGACGGCCATCGCCGAGCACTTCCGTGATCAGGGAAAGCGCGTGCTCTTCCTGCTCGACAGCGTCACGCGGTTCGCGCGCGCCGGCCGCGAGGTGGGCCTCTCGGCGGGCGAGCCTCCCGCGCGGCGCGGCTATCCGCCGAGCGTGTTCGCGGAGCTGCCGCGCCTGCTCGAGCGCTCGGGCAACGCGGAGCGCGGCTCGATCACCGCGTTCTACACGGTGCTCGTCGAGGGCGGCGACATGGAGGAGCCGATCGCCGACGAGGTGCGCGGCATCCTCGACGGGCACGTCGTGCTCGATCGCGCGCTCGCGGCGCGCGGCCGCTTCCCGGCGATCGATCCGCTCGTGAGCCTGTCGCGTGCGATGGACGGAATCGTCACGCCGCAGCACCGCGACGCCGCGGCGCGGCTGCGCGCGGCGATCGCGCTCTACGAGAGCAAGCGCGACCTCGTCACGCTCGGCGCCTACAAGAAGGGCAGCGACGCCAAGCTCGATCAGGTGCTCGCGCGCATCGACGCGATGGAGGCCTTCCTCAAGCAGCGGCGCGACGAGCGCGTGGGCCTGAGCGAGACGGCCGCGCAGCTCGCGAAGCTCGTCTGATCGGCCCGATCGCGCGGCGATGCGCGCCGGCCTCGCGCGCATGTATCCTCGGGTCGTGGCGTACGATCGCGACGACGCGCGGGAGCAGCGACGCAACGAGCTCGCGCGAAGGCTCGCCGACGCGAGGGCGCGCGCGGGCGTGCGTGCGCAGGGCGACTGGCGCGCCGCAGCGCCGGCGATCGCCGCGAGCATGCTCCTGCTCGTGACCGCGCCCGACGTGCTCTCGTACACGTGCTGGGGTGAGCCCATCGGAGTGATCGCGCTCTTGCGCGGCGCGCTCGGTACGACGCGCGACGTGACCGTCGCTGCCGTGCGCTCCACCGAGGCGGGCCGTCGCTGGCTGAACACGCCACCGACCGCGACCCCGAGCCCCGCGGTCGTGCTCATCGAGGCGGCGACGCTGACGCTCGAAGGAGAGGACCCCGACGGTGATCCGCTCACGATCCGGATCGTCGATCCACCACGCGAGGGCAGGCTCGAACTGCCGTCGACGATGTCCGCGCCGCTCGCCCTCCGCTACACGCCCCGCGGCGGCTTCACCGGAGAGGACTCGTTCACGTTCGTCGTGTCGGATGGCGTCGACGAGTCGGCGCCGCTCTCGCGGCGGCTGCGTGTGTTCAGCCCCGTGGAGGCCGCGGTGGGCGGGCTCGTGCACGCACGGGAGGCACCGATCCCCGGTCAGGAATTCTCGCCCGAGCACCCCGAGGCGCTGACGGGACACCGCATCACCGCGGAGTACCTCGTGCGCGGCTCGGAGGTCCTCGACGGCTCCGAGCGCGCGCGCGTGGCCGAGGAGGCCCGGCGCGTGGAGGAAGAGCGAGGGCTCGGGGTGACGATCCCCGTGTCGCTGCCGCCGCTCGTGACGAACGCACAGCTCGGAGGCGGATACTGACCGCGCGGCTGACACCGCTCGAGCCGAGCCGGCGCGACGCCGACGCGCGACGCAACGCTGCGCGCGAGGCCGCCGCGATCGAGGCGGAGCTGCGCACGCTCGAGGTGCCGAGCGGTGGACCGCGCGGTGGGATCGCGAAGGAGCTCGAGGTGGTGCCGGCGACGCCGTGCAGCGAGCCGTGGCGCGCGATGGTCGGAGACGATCGCGTTCGCCGCTGCAGTCGCTGCCAGCGCGACGTGCTCGAGCTCGGTGGCCTGCGCCTCGACGAGGTCGAAGCGCTGCTCGCCGAGCGAGGCCTTCCGCGATGCACGCGCTTCCATCGCCGCGAGGACGGAACGCTGCTCGCCGAGGACTGTCCCGTGGGTCGCCCGCGCCAGCTCGCGACGCGCCTGCTCGTCGCGATCGCGATCGCCGTGGGCCTCGCGACGCTCACGGCGTTCTCCGTGTCCCAGCTGGCGCCGATCGACGACATCGACGTGGTCGCTCCGACGCCGGAGCCTGCGCGCTGATCAGGGCTGGGTGATCGTGATCGCGCGATCGAGCTCGCTCGTGGTCGTGCTCGTCGTGCCGTCGGGCCAGCGCACCGTGATGCTCGCCGTGCCGCGCGCGGGGCCGAGGCCGAAGAACAGGCGTCGGTCGAAGTTGCCGGCGTAGCCCTCGCCGACGTGGCGCTCGCGGCGCAGCGTGCCGCGCGAGCTCTCCACCGTGACCACGGCACCAGCGGCCTCGCGGTTCGCGCCGCGACCGATCAGCGTGACGGTGAGCCAGCGGCCGCGCGAGGGGGCGACGTTGTGGAGCACGCCGGGCTCTCCGAGCGCGGGCGCGAGCAGCACGTCCGGCGCGCCGTCGTCGTCGAGATCCGTGATCGCGATCCCGCGCGTCGTGCGCGCGCGCTGCGAGCCGTCGTCGCGCGGCAACGCGGGCACGAGCAGGCGCGCGCCGTCCCAGCTCGAGACGTGCATCGCCTGGTACTCGGGCGCATCGAGCGCGAGCGCGCCGATCTCGAGGTCGGTGTGGATGTGACCCGTCGACTCGAGCAGCTCGACGTTGCCGTCGCGGTCGATGTCGACGAGCGCCACGCCCCAGCGGAACGTGGTCTCGGACCAGCCGAGCGTGCCCACCATGCGCGCGACGTCCTCGCAGAAGCCGTCGGTGCCGCAGAGGTGGACCGTGGTGGTCTGTCCCTCGAAGTCGCTGAGCACGTGATCGAAGCGGCCGTTGCCGTCGATGTCGTAGCTCGTCCAGCCCATGCAGTCGGTGCCGTAGCCGCGCGAGGTGCCGCTCATGCCGAGCGTCGCGCTCGCGTCGCGGAACACACCGTCGGCGCCGCGCACGAGCGGCCGATCGCGATCGCGCGAGCCGAGGTCGTTGCAGACGAAGATGTCGGTGCGGCCATCGCCGTCGAGGTCGCTCACGCCGAGCGCGAGCGTGGCCTCGGGCAGCGCGAGCTCGGGGGCCAGGCGCATCGTCTCGTCGCGGTAGACGCCGTCGGCGCCGCGGAGGAGGAGGCGGTTGGGCAGGGCCGCGAGGCCGTACACGTTCGGGATGCAGCGGTGACCGTCGATGCCGCAGTCACCGGGCACGGCGCGGATCGGGTCCTGATCGAGGAAGGAGCCGACGACGAGATCGAGATCACCATCGTCGTCGAGATCACCGGCCGCCGCGCTCGAGATCGCCTCGTAGCGGCCCGGCGTCACGGCCACGCGCGAGACGCGGCGGAACGTGGCGCCGTCGTTCTCCCAGAGCGAGAGCACGCCGATGCCGTAGACGAGGAGATCGTCGTCGCCGTCGGCGTCCTCGTCCCACGCGAGACAGCCCCACGCATCACCGACGTCCGAGAGGCCACGCTCCGCGGTCGCGTCACGATAGGCGAGCGGCGCGTCGGCGACGAAGAGGCGCGAGCTGCCCGCAGGGCTCGGCACACCGTCGACGAGCACGGGCCGCATCGCGAAGAAGAGATCGACCGGGCCCGCTCCGTCTGCGTCGAGCACGCAGACGCCGCCGCTCATGCGATCGCCGAGCGTGACGTACTCCTCCGCGGCGCCGCGCACGAAGCGCAGGCCGCTCTCGCGTGCGATGTCGTCGAACCAGCGCGGTGTGCTCGCGTCGAGCGACGCGTCTCCGACCGAGACCTCGGGCGCATCGACGGCGAAGGCGTCGAGCCGCTCCTCGAACGCATCGCTCGCGAAGGCGTCTCGCTCGATCGGCGCGTCGAGGCCCGCATCGCGCTCGTCGATCACGGCCGCGTCGGGGACCTCGGCCGCAGTGCCGCAGCCCACCTGCGCTGCGGTGGCGAGCGAGAGCGAGGCGCCTGCCAAGCAGGCGCGCGCGCCTCGGAGCGCTCGTGGGATCGCCGTCGTTCGTCGGGCCACGCCGCCCCATCGTAGCTCCATTGCTGCGCCTTCGGCGCGCTGGGGGTGCCTGAGCGGCCCCCCCTACTCCCCCCGCTCGTCGATCGTCGAGGACTCCTCCTCCTCGCTGCTCCAGGGGTTGCTTCGCAACCACGCCGCAAGGCGCCCCACCGTTTTCGCGGCTGCCTCATCCGCGCCCTCGCTGCGGGACGAGCGTGGCTCTCGGCTCACGCGCGGCGCATCGAGAACGTCGACTCGCTCGTGCCCGCGAAGCGCAGCGCGAAGTCGATGCGGCCTGCGCGGAGCGCGGTCTCGGGCACGGACGCGAACGAGATCGCGACGCGCGCGCTCGCACCTGCGGCGAGGCGGACGACGTCGGAGCCGCGGCGCACGACGCCATCGATCTCGACGCGGCTGAGCGAGAGCGGCACGCGCACGCCGGCCGTCACCACGACGAGGCGCGCGCCCTGGAGCTCGACGGGCTCGCGCGTACCGTTCGTGAGCACGAGCGCGATCGACGTGGGCGGGCTCGTGTAGGTCTCGTGCTCGAGGCGCACGCCGAGCGTCGGGGGCGGGATCCAGACCTCGTCGGCCCGCGCATGCGAGGTCAGCAGCGTGGGGGCGAGCGGCGCGAGCGCGAGGACGTGAAGGAGCGTGCGGCGGTTCACGGGTCGTTGTCTCCTGGGTCGCGGTCGGACTCGCGCGGTGGGGCGGAGCTTGGTCCGCCGATCAGAGCAGCTCGAAGAGAACGAGCAAGGCTGCCGCGCCCAGCGCGCCGTGGTGAATCGCGCGGTGGAGGTGCGCCTTGTAGGTGCGCTGTGGCCCGAACGCGTCGGTCTGCGCCGCGTCGCTCGCGCGGCGAAGCGCGATGGCCTCCGAGAGCACGGTGATCGCCGCGCTGCCGCCGAGCCAGATCGGCAACGAGACGAGCGCGGACGCGAGCCAGAGCACCGCGCCCACGATCACGAGGCCCTCGATCGCGCGCCGCGAGAGCGTGTTGCCGATCGTGGTGACGACCGTCGTCTTTCCGCCGAGGCGATCGCTGCGCTCGTCGGCGAGGCCGCTCGCGATCGCGCTCGCGAGCGACAGCATCGCGAAGCCAGGCAGGAGCCAGAGGCCCTCGGGCAGCACGCGCCCGCCCTGGAGGTACGCGTTGAGCCACGGCAAGAGCACGCCGACGCCGAGCATCTCGCAGAGCTCGCCACCGCCCCGGTAGTTGAGGCGCAGCGGCGGCAGCGTGTAGGCGACGAAGAGCGCGAGCGCGACGGTCGCCGCAGGGAGCAAGAGCGGGCGATCGAGCAGCACCGACGCGAGCGCCGCGATGGCGAGCGCGAGCGCGCCGCACGCGAGGCCTGCGAGGAGGAGCGCACGCGCGGAGAGGATCCCGTCGGGGATCGTCTTGGGGCTACAGCCCTCGGGGAACATGCGCCGCTTGAGCGCATCGACCTCGCGATCGCCCCAGTCGTTCAGGAAGACGATGAAGAGGAGATCGAGCACCGTGAACGCGAGCCCGAGCCCCACGGCGAGGAAGGAGACGCCGCGCGGCGACTCGAGCGCAGGCCCGAGGCCCATCGCCTGCCCGAGCACGAACGGCACGAGCAGCTTGGCCCAGCTGTCCGGCTTGGCTGCGTAACGCCAGCGCGCGCTCGTCGAGAGGGGCAGAGAGGGCACGCGCGCAGTATGCGTACCGGCGTCGGGTCAGTCCAAGAGAGCCACGCCGCGAGCGTACGGCCGCGCTCGCGCAGAGACACACGAGACGCTCCGCGACTTCCCGTCTTCATGGTGATGTCCTGTCGGCCGTGGCAGCGAAGAGCCCATCGCCCGGTTCCTGGGAAACACTCTCGCCGGCCACGAGCTCCCAGCGAGGCGGAGACCGCCCTTCGAGGTCGTGCAAGCCCACGCCGGCCGCGCTCGTGAACACGTCATCGAGCGTGATCGTCACGCGCGCCCCGGCGGGCGCTGGGTCACAGCCGACGTAGATGACGTTCAACGGCTGTGTGGGCCCGAACTCGTACACTTCGTCCCCCTGAGTGCGACAAGCGAGACTCTCGCCTTCCGCGGTGACATGGAAGTGCGAGAGGAAGGTGGAGAGACTCGCCGGATGAACTGGCTCCGAGACCGCAATCTCCAGGACGGTCTCGGTCTCCACCGTCCCTCGGATCGCGATTCCTCCCTCGATGAACACGATAGGCATAGATCCTACGTGGAAACGGGAGGTGGTCCAGTCGGCGAACACTGGATAGCGGGAATAGACGATCCCACGACGGAAGCCCGCTCGCTCGTGGATGGCGGGGAGGTTCACCTGGAGCGCATACCAACCCTCGGAGAAGTCGGCATCGGGAGTGAACGTCATCAGGACGCCGCTCCCGTCCGTTCCACTCGTCACCACCCAACGTCCCTCCGTGGGTTCGAGAGAGGGCCAGCGAACGACACGGATGTTGCCCTCCCAGAAGCCCTGCTCGAAGGACACGAAGCTCTCGAGCTCCGTCAAGCCCAGCGCCACCGAGATGGGAATTCGCTCACCGAGGTAGCCAGTCTGGATGCAGTCGGGCCCGACCCCGGTCGTGAGATCTCGCGTCGTCAGCTGGACGCTGCCCTCGTACGGGTTGTTGACCGTCGTGTTGTTGCCCGACCCGCCGCACCCTGTCGCCAGAACGACAAGGACGCCGAGAGCGACTGACATCGTCATCCATGCACTCATGATCACCGCTGCTCCGACACGAAGCCCCCGTGCCGAGGCGCATGTCAAGCACCCTCGATCGCTGGGGCCGGTCGAGGGGCCGCCCGTCGACGTGCTGGCGACCGAGGGCCTTGACGCGATGGCGGCGCGAGGCAGACCGTCTCGCGTCGCAGTCAGCTTCGGAGGTCTTCATGCGCGGTTCGGATCTGGGCCTCGGTCTCGCGGTGATCGGCGCGCTCGCGTCGATGGCAGGGTGCACACGCGGTGGCGGCGACGCCGATGCGGGCGACGTCGGCCGCGTGGTGATGGGCTGCGAGGGGGAGCTCGACTCCGATGGTGACGGCATCGCCGATCGGGTCGAGACCGACAACGACGCCGACGGCGATGGCATCGGCAACCGGCTCGATCCGGACTCCGATGGAGACGGCGTGCTCGACATCGACGAGAGCCGCACCGGCAACCCTTGTGCACCGGCCAACTCGGACACCGACGAGACGCAGGACTACCTGGACCTCGACAGCGACAACGACGGCCTCTCCGACGCGGACGAGGCGCGCCTCGGCACGAGCCCGACGAACGTCGACACCGATGGCGATGGCGTGACCGATCTCGCGGAGACCGCCGCGGAGACCGACCCGCTCGACATGGCGAGCACGATCGCGCCCGAGGACTACTTCGTGGTCCTTCCGCACATGGGCGATCACGTGCTCCGCACGCTGCGCTTCGGCACGAACATCCAGCAGGCGGACGTCTACTTCCTCGTGGACTCCACCGGCTCGATGCAGCCCGTGATCGACAACGTGCGTGACTCGCTCGGCGACATCGCGACCGAGCTCGCGACGGTGATCCCCGACGTGCAGATGGGCGTGGGGAACTTCGAGGACTTCCCGTTCTCGTCGGGGAGCCCGTTCGGGCCGACGTTCTTCGGTGGCCCCGACGACGACGCGTACGAGAACGCGCAGGACATCACCGCCGATCTCGACGCGGTGCGGGGCGCGCTCGACGGCATCGTGCTCGGCGATGGACACGACGGCCCCGAGGCCGCAGTGCAGGGCATCTACCAGACGGCCACGGGCCGTGGCGGGATGTGGTCGTTCATGGGCTCGAGCTACGCGATCCCGCGACGCACGTGCCCGGAGTTCCCCGACGAGAGCGTGCCGCGACGCGGCTACCCGTGCTTCCGCCCGGGCTCGCTCCCGATCGTCGTGACCGTGACGGACCTCGAGTGGCACGCGGGCTCGGCCGATGGCTCGCGACACCCGTACTCGATGATCACGCCGGCCCCTCAGGATCTGCCGGATGCCGCCGACGCGCTGTCGTCGATCGGCGGTCGCTTCGTGGGCGTGCCGATCGTGAACGACTCGGGCATGTCGTTCGCGACCGATCACGAGGCGATGGCGATGCAGACCGGCTCGGTCGACGGCAGCGGTGATCCCCTCGTCTACCCCGCGCCGAGCGGCGCCGTCTCCGACTCGATCATCGACGGCATCCGCGCGCTCGTGACGACCACGCCGCAGGACGTGAACACCGACACGGAGAACGTCGCGCCGAACCCGGGGGACGTGAACGCGACGGACTTCATCCTCTCGATCACGCCCGTCGCGGCCGCGCCGATGTCGGGCATCCGCAGCATGGACGCGACGACGTTCTACGACGTGACGCCCGGCACCGCGGTCGACTTCCAGATCGACTTCTACAACGGCATCGTGCCGCCCCCGCCCGTCGCGCAGGTCTACCGCGCACGCATCGTCGTCTTCGGCAACTACACCGCGCGCCTCGACGAACGCCGCGTCTTCATCATCGTGCCCCCCGACGCGGGCGTGATCCTGATCTGAGACACCCACAACCCATCCTGAGCCGCCGATCGGAACGCGGAGTGTTCTCGATGTAGGGCGGGGGCTCGTCCCCCGCCTTGCACGCTCGCGGCATACGATGAACCCCCTTTGTCGCCGACTCCGCCTCCAGCGGAGTGGCCGTGCGGTGCGGCGTACACCGAGGCGGGGGACAAGCCCCCGCCCTACCTCCCTGATGGAGGCCCCGAACAAGATCGCACCCGCCTCGGTAGACGAGATGGGTGCGAGCGCGCTCGCGTCGCGATGTGCTGCAAGCCCGCAACGCTCGAGGCCATGCGCCGAGTGAGCGCGACGCGTGCGAGCACGGCCGCCGAGCACTTGAGCCTCGCCGCTCACGATCGCGCGTCCGCGCATGCGCCCGGCAGGATCGAGGGGAGCTGC
>JBILLJ010000224.1:0-10464 GCA_044376125.1 Sandaracinaceae bacterium | reverse complement strand
CCAACGACAGCACGGGCCTCGAGACCTGGCTCCACCAGGAGCACTACAACATCCCCGCGGGCGCCTCCGAGGTCCTGCGCCCCTACGTCGAGAGCGGCACCAAGTTCTTCGTCGCCCGCGTCGATCCGAGCCGCGTCACCTTCCAGAACGGACGCGCCGTGCTCTCGCCGCTCCGCTTCCACTACGACACACCCGAGCTCTCGCTGCCCGTGCGCCTGGGCCTCCTGAGCTCGCAGGGAGAGCAAGATCTCCTCGTGCACATCCTCGCGCGCGGTGAGTCCGGCTCGGGCCAGCGCTACGAGGTCGCCAACTACGCCAACACCTTCATCCCCACGAACCTCCGCGTGCGCGAGTCGGTGCGCGATCACTTCGGCGCCTTCTACGAGTCCGTCTTCCGCGAGACCGTCGCTCGCAACCCGCGCACCGTCGTCACCGAGTACGCGTGGGACGCGATGAGCTGCGATCCCTGCCCCGGCCCCACCCTCACGCCCGCCGACATGATGACGCTCGGCGCCGACGTGACCCCGACGCAGGAGACGTGGGGCTTCACGCTCACGCGCCTCCACTACCGCTACACGCGCGACACGCTCGCCGAGGACCTCGTGTTCCGCGCCGCACCGCCCGTCGTCGGTGGGCGCGGCATGCCCGACGCGAACGGCGTGATGGAGCAGTCGGTGCAGCCGAGCAGCGTGAACAACTTCCAGGGTCGCTACGCGATGCTGCACCCGTGGACGGGGCCCGTCGCGTGCGAGACGCCGCAGCGAGGTGCGTGGGGTGGCCCGCCCGATCGCGACGACTGGTTCGCGATGCCGCCGCCGCGCGGCGCGGGCTCGACCTTCGCGCGCACCGCCGAGGCCACGCCGCCGCCCGCGCTCGCCGCCGCCGTCGAAGGCGCGCTCGCGTGGTCACCCGTGCCCGACGCGCTCCGCGGCACCACGGCCTCCTCCGCGCTCGTGGCCTCGCAGGATCTCGCCGCGACACCCGCCCCGCTGCCCGCACCGACGACGCCGAACACCGCGCCCACGGACCCGTCCCCTGCACCGAGCCCGGCGCCGGGTCCCGCGGCCCACACCAACCCGAGCGCGCCCCCCGAAGAGACGGGCGGCTGCAGCGCGACCCGGAGCGACGGCACGATGGGCGCGCTCGGCGTCCTCGTGGTGCTCGGCCTGCTCGTGTCGCGCCGGCGACGTCGCCGCTGAGCTCACTCGTCGATCGCGCGCACGAGGATCGACGTGTTCACGCCGCCGAACGCGAAGTTGTTCGTCATCACGAGGCGCGGCTTGGCCGCGGTCGTCTCGCGCACGTAGCCGAGCTTGCCGCAGCGCGGATCGACTTCGTCGAGGTTGCGGTTCGCGGCGAGGAAGCCGTCCTTCATCATCACCATCGAGAACACGAGCTCCATCGCCCCGCACGCGCCGAGCGTGTGGCCCGTGTAGCTCTTCTGCGTCGAGGCCGGGACCGCGCGACCGAAGAGCGATTCGGTCGCCTTGCTCTCGCAGATGTCGCCGATCTCGGTGCCCGTGCCGTGCATGTTCACGTAGTCGACGTCGCTCGGGCGCACCTTGCCCGCCTCGAGCGCGAGCTCCATCGCGCCCCGCATGCCGGCCTCCGAGGGCGCGGTGATGTGAAGCCCGTCGCAGTTCGTGCCGTACGACACGATCTCGCCGAGGATCTTCGCGCCGCGCGCCTTGGCGTGCTCGTAGGCCTCGAGCACCACGGTGCCCGCGCCCTCGCCGATCACGAGACCGTCGCGGCGCGCATCGAACGGCCGCGGCGAGCGCGTCGGCTCGGCGTTGTAGCGGATGCTCGTCGCCATGAGCAGATCGAACGTGACGGCCGTCGCGTAGTGCATCTCCTCCGCGCCGCCGGCGAGCATCACGTCCTGCGCGCCGTAGGCGATGGACTCGAACGCCGCACCGATGGACTGGCTGCCGCTCGTGCACGCGGAGATGACCGGCAGCACGCGCCCGCGGATCCCGTACGTGGCCGCGAGGTTCGCGGCGCACGTGTGCGTCATGAACTTGAGGTAGCTCGAGCTGTCCAGGCCCCGCATCGTCTTGTTGACGAAGAGCGGACCGCAGAAGGCCTCGAGCTCGTGCGAGCTGCCGGTCGTGGAGCCGTAGGCCACACCGGTGCGTCCGTTCTGCAGGATGGCCTCGCTCAGCCCCGCCTGCGCGATGGCCTGGTCGGTGGCGTACATCGCGTAGAGGCCGACCGTGCCCTGCGTGCGGCGGCGCCGGCGCGGGAAGTGCGCGACGAGGTCGATGCCGGTGACCTTGCCGCCGATGCGGGTCTGGAGGTCCGCGATGTGGTCCCACTCGGGCATCGGATGGATGCCACCGCGCATCGCGCGAAGGGAGGCCGAGCACTCGTCGGCGTTGTGGCCGATCGGGCTCAGCACCCCGTACCCCGTGATCACGACTCTACGCATGCAACTTCCATCGGAGAGCGCCCGACCTCCCGGGCCGCGAGCTGCCTGAGACGCGCGAACCGCGCGCTCGCTTCATACGGGAGGATGGCTGTGGATCACCCGTCCCGGCGACAAGCGCCAGCCTCGGTGTGCCAGCGTCGGTGAGGCGCCGGCGCCGCGCTCAGCTCGTGATGTTCGAGCCTCCGCCACCGCTCGGCGGCGGCGCGAGAGGGCCCTCGGGCACGCCGGCGTTGGTCTTCGCGATCTCGGCGAAGACGAACTCGATGAGCTCCGAGACGGTGCGCACGTTGCGCGCCTCGGCCGGATCGGGGCGACGGCCCGTGACCTCGCGCAGCTGGGTGAAGATGTCGATCGCGTCGATGCTGTCGAGGTCGAGCTCTTCGTAGAGCGTGGACTCGGGCTTGATCTTCGACTTCTCGATCTCGAAGCTGTCCGAGAGGATCTCGACGATCCGCTCGAGCACTTCCTCGCGGGTCGGGGTGGGGATCTGGGCCATGCGTCGTTCCGTGAAGCTCCGGGGTCGGAGCCCGGCCGATCGGCCGAACCCCGCGAAGCGGCCGGTGCTACCACCAACCCACGGACTTGGCGAGCCCACGCCCGCGGTCTCTCACGCAACTCACCGCGGTGCGAGAACCATCACGTGCTCGCGGCGCGGAGGCCCGCCGAGGTGATCGGGGCGCTCCTCGGAGGCCGCCGCGATCGGACGCAGCCCCACCTTGGGGCAGAGCGCGAGCACGTGCGCGTGGGCATCGAGGCGGCGCGCGCCGAGCTGCGCATCGCCGATCACCAGCGCCACGCGTGAGGCGGGCCCGCGCAGCACCGAGCGCATCGCCGCCAGGCTCGCCCCGAGCTCGCGATCCCAGCGCTCGCCCGTGTCGGCGTGCCGACGCGCGCCGATCTCCGCCCGCTCGAAGCCGGCGCGCGGCAGGTTCAGCCAGTCGAGGCGCAGGGCGTGGTGGTCCACGTAGTCGTAGGTGCCGCCGTACGGCGGGGAGGTGACGATCACGTCCACGGCCCGACCACGAAGCAGTCGCGACACCTCGCGCGCATCACCGGTGATGAGCTCGACCGGTGCAGGCCGCACGCGCATCGCGCGCGACAGCTCCGTCCAGCGCGCGACGAGCTCGTGTCCCTTGCGCTCGAAGAGCTCCGTCGAGAGGCCCTTGCGGATGCGCTTTCGGACCTCGTCCTCGGCGGTGTCGGCGCGCTTGTTCGAGACTTTGCCGACGATCGCGGAGAAGAGCACGAGCGCGGCCTCGCGGTCGGCGGGATCGACGGCCGGATCGAGGCCGCGGATCTCCTCGAGCAGCCCCGCGAGCTCCTTGAGCGTGTGGGTCCCGTAGAGGCCGAGGTGCTCGCCATGGAGCTTCGCGACGGCAGGGCTGCGCTCGCGCACGCGCTCGAACGAGCGCTCGCAGAGCCAGCGCAGGAGCACGCCGAAGGCCTCGCGATCGTCGGCGCTCGTGAGCCGCGTCTTGACGCGCACGACCCACGCCGAGAGCGGGTTCGCGTCGACGCCGATCAGCTCGTGGCCGCGCACCCGCGCCTCGACGGCGACCGTGCCTCCGCCGACGAACGGGTCGAGCACCGTCGCGCCGGGCCGCGGCGCGAGCAGGTCGAGCAGGCCTCCCGCGATCGCGCGGTGCATGCGCGCGGGCCACACGTGGAAGCCGTGCGTGAGCACGTCGGCGTCGAGCTCGGTGGCGCGCACGAGCAGCTCGGCCAGGGGCCGCGCGAGCTCCTCGGGGCCGTGCAGATCGATCGCGCCGCGCGGATGCGCCAGCGGTGCGCGCGGTCCGGATCGCGGTCGCGGCGGTGGTCGTCGTTCGTTCACGTGCGAGCTCCCATGCGGAGCCGCTCGGGCGGGCTCGGCGACTCCTCGGACATCGGAAGGCCGAAGAACGCGCGGATCTCACGCTGGGCGTGGGTGCGCGTGCCATCGGCGGTGCGCGCGACGAAGCGCGCGGTCGTGTGCGGGCCGTGCGCGGGCCCGCGCCGCAGCGTCCACACCGAGAAGAGCGGCTCCTTGCCCTCGCGGGGGAACACGACGAGCTCCTCGTCGGCGGCCAGGCCCACGCGCGCGAGCGTCTCGGTCACGCGGCCGGGCTTCTTCGCGTCGGCACACACGACGACCACGCCGCCTTCGCGCACGAGCGCGCTCGCGGCCTCGAGGTAGGCCTCGACGCCACCGCGCAGCTCGACGCGCGCGTGTGCGCGCTGCGTGTCGCTCGAGGGCAGCGTCGCTTCCTTCGGAAAGTACGGCGGCGTGCCGGTGACGAGCTCGAAGCCCTCGCCCACGCGCGCGCGCACCGAGGCGTCGCGGAAGTCGCCGTGCACCTGCGTCACGCGCCCGGCGAGGCCGTTGCGCTCCACGTTGCGGCGCTGGAGCGCGAAGGAGATCTCCTGCGCCTCGATCGTCGCGAGCGCTGCGTCGCGGTGCGTCCACGCGAGCATGATCGCCACCGAGCCGATGCCGCTGCCGAGGTCGAGGATGCGTCTGGCCTCGGGCGCGCGACGCGCGGCGACCCACGCGGTGAGCACGTCGTCGAGCGAGTAGCGATGGCCACGCACGCGCTGATGGACGCGGTAGTCGGCGGTGATCGCGTCGTCCGACAGCGGATCGTCGGCGCTCGAGCCTGGTTCGGAGAACGACAAAGCCCGCCAACATGGACGGGCTCGTCGAGTCGCGCCACCGCGGTGGTTCCCTTGCCGCGCCCGCCCGCGCGGATCCGCCCTCAGGCGGACAGACGGATCTCCTTCTGCCCCGCGCGGTACACACCGACCGACACGAGCACGAGCGCGAGCACGAGCAGCGCACCACCGAGCGCGCCGGGCCGTGTGCTCTCCATGAGGCCGGTGAAGAGGATGCGCGCGAGCTGGTCGTCGGGCGCGCGCTCACCGTCCTGGAGGAACGAGAACACCGCGGCCACGTTCGTCAGCATCGAGTGCACCATGCTGACCACGAGGAGCACGCTCATCGCCGCGACGAAGCGCAGGCGAGGCGTCTGCCCATCCACCGCGTAGCGACCGGCCGCGACGATCGTCACCAGGCCGAACACGAGCACCGGAAACATGCCCCAACCACCCTCGATCCACATCTGCATCATGGCGTCACCTCCGACGACTCAATGCACGGGCCTCGAGGTCGTGACGCGAAATTTCGAGAGGCAATCGTGCCCGTGCCCGTGCCCGCCGTAACGTGCCCGTGCCCGCTGCGCGGGCTGGCACGGGCGAGGGCCAGCGGCTCAGTCGGTGAGGATCGGGAGCGTCCGCAGGCCAGTCGCGTCGCGCGGGCTCAGGGTGCCCATCATCGAGAACGGGTCGTGGGTGCGGATCACGATGCAGCCCGCACCGCCGCCACCGCCGCCACCGTTCGCACCGCCACCGCTGTCGTTGCCGCCGTTGCTGCCGTTCGAGCTCGCCGCGCCGCCCGCGCCACCACCGCCGCCGCCGTCACCGCTGCCGCCGTTGCCGCCACTGGCGTCGAGCGTTCCACCGACGAGCACGGAGGGCGCCTCGACGAGGATCCAGCCGCCCGCGCCACCACCGCCGCCCGAGCCGTCGTTGCCACTGCCGCTGCGGCCGTCTCCACCCGTCGAGCCGCGGGCGCGAAGGTAGCCGCCGATCGTGATGGTCCCGCGCGAGGACAGCTGGAGCGCACCACCGCCCGCGCCCCCGACCCCGAAGCGCCCGCCATCGCCATTGCCTGCGCCGCCGCCACCGCCGCCACGCAGCGTCTCGGGATCGCCGGCCGCATCGGTGGTGCCGCCCCCATCGCCACCACGCGCCGTGCTGCCGAAGGTCGGCGACGCGTCGCCACCGCGCCCGCCCGTTCCGCACTGGCCGCCGCCACCACCACCACCATCTTCCCAGTCGCCCTCGTGACCGCCGCCCCGCCCGTTGCCGGGGCCCGACGCCGAGCCGCCGCTGGTGCTCGCGCCCGCACGACCTCCCGGCCCCGGCGCGCCGCCCACGGCCGAGACATCGATCGTCCCGCCGACCGTGATGCCGTCGCGCGCGATGAGGAGCAGCGGCACCGGTCCGACCACCGTCAGCGTTCCTCCGACGTCGATCCGCCCGTACACGAGCACCGAGACTTCGCTGCCGTCGCGCTGGACGCGGCGCGTGCCCATCGTCGTGGTGTCGATCGTGGCCTCGCCCGTCACCACGAAGTCGCTCGTGGCCGTGTCGAAGATCGACGCCGAGCGGAGGTTCGACACGAGCATCGAGCGACAGTGCGGCGCGGGCGTCTCGCCGCAGCCGAGCTTGCAGTCCTCTCGCGTCTCGGTGGATCGGCCCGCGCACGTGACGAGCGCGTCGCCGTCGCACACCGACGTGCACGGCTCGAACGCGTCGGGCGGGCGGAACGCATCGTCCACGTACGCATCGGGGCGGAACGCGTCGGGCTCGCTCGCGGCATCGAGATCCGCGTCGAGCATCGGCTCCACGAACGCGTCGGGGTCGAACGCGTCGGTCTCCGCGTCGGTCTCCTCCGGCCCCGCGTCCTCTTCGCCACCTGGCGGCAGCGGCCCTCGATCGATGAGGCAACCGCCTGCGGCGAGGCCGACGACGACCGACAGGAGGAGGCAGGACGTGTCCTTCATCGAGGCGCTCTCACGGCAGGCGCAGTCGCAATGCGCGGGATCCGTCGTTGCGCAGGCTCGGCAGCGTCCGGACGCGAACCTTGCCGCGCGTGACCTCCAGCGTCTCTCCGTCCTCGAGCGCCGTCGAGGCCGTCAGCACGTAGAGCGCCGCGTCGGTGACCACCTCGAGGATCTCCTCGAGCTCACGCCCCGAGCGATCCACCTCGACCTCGGGCCGCTCGAAGCCCGTCATGCCGCGGGTGAGGATCGAGATCTTGCCCGGCTCGTCCTCGCGCGCCTCGAACGCGATCCACAGGTAGAGCGGCAGATCGTCGATGCTCGCGTCGCTCGCCTGATCCGTGAAGGCGATGGCGTCGTGTGCGAGCCCGGTCGCCTCCCACACGTAGGCGCGCGCGCCCGCGGCCTTGCCCACGTCGGCCGCGGCCTTCGTGAGCGCCACGGCGTGCTCGAGATCGTCCTCGGGCGGCGCGAGCAGCGAGACCTCGAGCGCGTGCGAGAGCTGCGGCAGGATCTCCTCGGCCTCGGGCCAGTACCAGGCCGCGTGCACCGCGCGCTCACGGCCCTCCGCATCGAGCGCGGCGACGCTGCGCACGAGCGCGCCGTCGAGCGACGGCAGCGCCGGCGCAGCTTCGAAGAGGAGACGTGCTCGAAAGGTGGGCTGGGCCATGGCGGGCGCGATCTAGCAGGGCCTGCGCTCCCTGCCCGTGCCCGTGCCCCATCTGCCCGCCCCACACCCGCCACACGAACGTTTCTCGTCAGGACGCCCGATCCGTGGCATCTCTCACTCACCGCTGCATTGCCGACCTGTCTGGGCCCTGGAGATACCAGGAAGGATGGGTCGCCGCGCGGTGCTCCCCTCGGACCGTGTAGGTCCGCGCGGAGGCCTATGGCCGCGACTCGAGGATCGAGGAGAGCGCGGGCACGGGCACGGGCACGGGCATGGGAGCAGAGCGGGCACGGGCACGGGAGCAGAGCGGGCGATCACGGGCCCATCCGATCGGGGCGGCACGAAAATTTCCGTGTGGGGTTGACCACGAAATCTCGCTGATTAGGGTGGCCGCCGTTCCGACGCCCGGAGCGCCCCTTCCGAGGGGAAGAAGGGCCGAGGGCTTCGGACGCGAACGACGCGTGACCCGACACGTGGATCGACACGTACGGGCTGCGCCCACCCAGGAGCGAGGAGTCATGGGCAAGATCATCGGCATCGACCTCGGCACGACGAACTCGGTCGTCGCCATCATGGAAGGCAAGGAGCCCAAGGTCATCGTCAACGAGGAGGGCGACCGCATCACGCCGTCCGTGGTGGCGTGGGACGACCAGGGCGAGGTCCTCGTCGGCACGATCGCCAAGCGCCAGGCCGTGACGAACCCCGAGGGCACCCTCTACTCGGCCAAGCGCTTCATCGGCCGCCGCTTCACGGAGGTCTCGGAAGAGGCCAAGCGCGTGCCCTACCACGTGATCGCGCGCAGCAACGGCGACTCCGGCTTCAAGGTCTCGGGCAAGGAGCTCGCGCCGCCCGAGGTCTCCGCGCACGTCCTGCGCAAGCTCAAGAAGGCCGCCGAGAACTACCTCGGCGAGACCGTGACCGAGGCGGTCATCACCGTCCCCGCGTACTTCAACGACAGCCAGCGCCAGGCCACCAAGGACGCGGGCAAGATCGCGGGCCTCGAGGTCAAGCGCATCGTGAACGAGCCCACGGCGGCGGCGCTCGCGTACGGCCTCGACAAGAAGAAGGACGAGGTCATCGCGGTCTACGACTTCGGCGGCGGCACCTTCGACATCTCGGTGCTCGAGGTCGGCGACAACGTCGTGCAGGTCATCTCGACCAACGGCGACACGCACCTCGGCGGCGACGACGTCGACAACCGCGTGATGGACTACCTCATCGCGGAGTTCAAGAAGGACACCGGCATCGACGTCGGCAAGGACAAGATGGTGATCCAGCGTCTCAAGGACGCTGCAGAGAAGGCGAAGATCGAGCTCTCGAGCAAGCTCGAGACGACGGTCAATCTCCCCTTCCTCACCGCCGACGCGAGCGGCCCCAAGCACCTCAACATCAAGCTCACGCGCGCCAAGCTCGAGTCGATGATCGAGGAGCTCGTCGACCGCACGTTCGAGGCGACCAAGCGCGCCCTCGCGGACGCGGGCAAGAGCCCGAGCGACATCGACGAGGTCGTGCTCGTCGGCGGCTCGACGCGCATCCCGATGGTGCAGGAGCGGGTGAAGAAGTACTTCGGCAAGGACCCGCACAAGGGCGTGAACCCGGACGAGGTCGTCGCGATCGGCGCGGCCGTGCAGGCCGGCGTCCTCTCGGGTGAGGTCAAGGACATGGTCCTGCTCGACGTCACGCCGCTCTCGCTCGGCGTCGAGACGCTCGGTGGCGTGATGACGGTGATGATCCAGCGCAACACGACCATCCCGACGCGCAAGGAAGAAATCTACTCCACGGCGGACGACAGCCAGAGCAAGGTCGAGGTGCACGTGCTCCAGGGCGAGCGCGCCGAGGCCCGCTACAACCGCACGCTCGGCCGCTTCCACCTCGAGGGCATCATGCCCGCGCCGCGTGGCGTGCCGAAGATCAAGGTCACCTTCGACATCGACGCGAACGGCATCCTCTCGGTGACGGCGCGCGACGAGGCGACGGGCAAGGACCAGAAGATCACGGTCACCGCGAGCTCGGGGCTGAGCGACGCCGAGATCCAGAAGATGGTGAAGGAAGGCGCCGAGCACGAGGCCGAGGACAAGAAGCGCCGCGACCAGGTCGAGACGCGCAACAAGGCCGACCAGCTCTGCTACTCGGTCGAGAAGGCGCTCTCCGAGGTCAAGGGCAAGCTCCCGGCCGACAAGGTCGCGTCCATCGAGTCCCAGGTGAAGAGCCTCCGCTCGGCCATCGAGAAGGAGGACCACGACGCCATCAAGAGCGGCATGGAGTCGCTCGAGAAGGCGATGAGCGAGGTCGCCTCCATGGCCTACGGCGCCGGCGGCGGCCCCGGCGGCGGCGACGCCCCGCCCCCCGGCGCAGCCGGCGGCAAGAAGCCCGGCGACGTGATCGACGCCGAGTTCGAAGAGACGAACTGAACGTCACCGCGAGAGCGCTCACCCGGTGAGCGCGACCCAACGAAGAGGCCCCGCGCACGCAAGTGCCGCGGGGCTTCGTCGTTCATGGGTCCCATCCTTCCCTCGTGTCAGACAGCATCCGGGCACCGGAGGCCAGTGCTCGGAACGAGTTCAGAGTTCCTGACCGTTTCGTGCCGCGGCACGGACGGGGAATCGCTGACCGGGCCGGTCAGCGTTCTTGGGGCGTACCCGTTCACCGGGGGTACCGCGCTTGATCGTGTGATGACGGACACACAGAGGGGATCGCCTCGGCGATCGAAACGTGATCGACTGCATGCGTGAGCTCGGAGGAGCAGTTCGCGAAGTTCGAGG
>JBILLJ010000346.1:0-2780 GCA_044376125.1 Sandaracinaceae bacterium | reverse complement strand
GTCCGCGCGCGTCGGCCTCGACAGGGTTGGCGCAGAGAACCAGACCGTGCCGCGGTCTGTGCGCACGAAGCGCCGCGTCACCTCGACACCTCGGACAGCGTCAACCCTTGTGATTCAGGCCTGTGAGCACTCTTTAGCCCCTCTCAGCCACCCACGAACCCCCGCGGAGAGCCGGTCTAGACTCCAGTCCGGAGGAGGCAGACAACGTGTACTCGAGAGACAATCGGCCAGACGGAATTCGCGACGACCAGTACGTGCGTGTCTCGGAGCGGGCCACGCTGGCCAACGTCCTTGACGCGTTCGAACAAGGCGACCATTGGAGCGGTCGGCTTGTAGAGACCGTTCGGTTCGTATTCGCGCTCGATGAATACGTTCGCGCTGCACTTCTCGAAGGGTCGTTTGGGCCAAGCGATGAGACTGACGGTGCAGAGAGTGTGTCGCTCATGTCGCGCGCGACGGCCTCTCGCGGTGCATTGCGACTGCGCATTGTGTCACTCTACCGCTCCGTAGAGGAGCGGCTCCCTAAGAACTACGAACAGTTGGTCGCATTGGAGGAACGCCTGATTGAGGTGTTCACAGTTTCGGCACGCGTGTTCGCGCTCGGTGTTGGAGCGATCGCGCGGGCGCTGCTTCCGCCATGGGCGCCGTAGCTGCTGGCGACCTTCTCTCAAGTACGCAGGTCAGAGCATCGCCAGAACCGCTCGTGAACGAGTGCTCGGCAGCCGTTGCCGACCTCGGAAGCTTGGCCGAGGCGAACTCTCTCTCTCTCTCTCTCTCTCTCTCTCTCTCTCTCTCTCTCTCTCTCTCTCTCCAAGTACGCAGGTCAGAGCATCGCCAGAACCGGTTTGCTGCCCAACCGGGCGTAGGGAGGTAGCGTGTACAAGAAACCAGCTCGTTACGAGGGAATTCCCGACAGCGAGTTTGTTCGGCTTCCGGTGGGTGCGACCCTTCGCGCGCTTCTGGAGGCCTTGGATTCTGCCGAACATTGGAGCGGCGCCGTGGTCGAGACAGCTAGGTTTGTCTACGCGTTGGACGAGTACGTTCGCTGCGCGGTCCTCGACGCGCGATACGGTCCGTGCGGTCCCGACGAAGCCGTTCGTGTGACAGGGTGTGCCAGCGACTACAGTCTAGCGCTCACGGCGCAGATGATTGACACTTACCGCAATGTCGAACAACGGTTGCCGCGCGACAAGGTCGAGTTGGCCATGTTGGATGACAGCCTTGCTGTGGACTTCACGCAGAGTGCACGAGCCTTCGTCCATGGGATTGCGCGCGCCTCTCCCCGCCTGCTGCCTCTTTGGGTTCCGACAGAGTGGTCGGACGACCGGGCCAAATCGGCCTAATCAGGATCGGCGAAGCGCCCATCCGTCGGTGTTGACGTGAGATCCTGCGAGGATCAGGCTGCCGCGATCCCCCTGGAGGGCGATCATGGCTCGACCCAGGACGGGCGAAGCGATCAGCACCAAGCGTCGCAGCCGAACCTCGCGAAGCACGCTCGCTCGCTTCATCGCGCGCTCAACTACGCAGGTCAGAGCATCGCCAGAACCGCGATCCCGATCCCGATCACGCGCTCGCGGTGATCCACGCGCTCGGAGAGGACCGGCCGCTCGAGCTCCGCCTCGTGGCCGGCACGCTCGAGGTGCGCCGGCTCCCGGCGCTCCCGGCCGACCGGATGCGCATCGATCGCGCGTTCGCGGCGGCCTTCTTGCCCGATGGCACGGCGTGGCTCGGCAACGACCTCGGCGGTGTCTGGGCGCTCGACCCCGCGGGCGAGGTGACCGTGCTCGACGCGGACCTCGGTCTCTCGTGTCTCGTCGTGCACGGCGAGCACGTCTACCTCTGCGCGGACGACGTGCCCGACGAGCTCGGCGACGGCTTCGCGATCGCGCGCCAGCGCCTCGGCGCGCCCTACGCGCCCGAGCCCGTGCTGCGCTACCGCGACATCGTCGGGCCGCGCGTGTGTGGCCTGCCGAGCGACTCCGTGTGCGCGATGCAGTGGCCCGAGACCCTCGTGGATCTCGGCCGCGGCGCGGAGCTCGACGCAGGCGTCGCGCTCGACGCCGACGCGGGCCTCCTGCCTTCGCTCGACGCCACAGGCCTCGACGCATCTCCCATGGATGGGTCTGTCCCCGCCGACGCAGCGCCCATCGGCCCCACGTCACGCACACCGAGCTGCGCCTGCGCGGTGCTCCCCGCTCCTCTTCGATCCTCACCTCTACGGTACATGCTGCTCTCGCTGGCCGTATCGGCTCTCGCGCGCAAGCGCCGTCGCACGTGAGCGCCGCCTCGCGAAGCGGTCGCGATGGTGACCGGGTGTCGTCATCGCTCACCGAACCGGAGCGTCTCCGCCCCGCGCATCGACACCGCGCCACAGCGCCCGACGACGTCCGTCGCGCGCATCGACGCCGGACCCCTAGCGCCAATCGTTCGGTTTTCTGAATCGACGTCGATGCCAAAACCTCAACTCTTCCGACTTCCGTATCGACGTCGAACTCAGAACCGGAATCCTTCCGCATTCCGGTTCGACCCCGAACCCAGAACCGGAACCCTTCCGACTTCCGCATCGTCCTCGAAGCCGAGGCGGGAGCGGCGGAAGCCTCCGCACGCAGCTGGCGGCCCACATCGACCGGTTGAGGCGATGGAGGCCGACCGGTCGATGTGAAACGGGGCCGCAGTCACGGCGGCGCGCGGGGCGCGGTTCTTGGCCGCCACGGGGCGTTTCACGCGCTACCATGCCTGCCCCGACGGCCCCGACGTGAGGGGCCGCCTCAGAGGAAGTA
>JBILLJ010000013.1:0-98022 GCA_044376125.1 Sandaracinaceae bacterium | reverse complement strand
TCTTGCCGGAGGGTCTGGCCGCAGCCCCTCCCTCTCGCCGAGTGAATCGGCGAGAGCCTCCCTCCCGCCGATTCGAGCACGTGCCACTCGCATCGATCCATCCAAGTGACACGTGCTCTCACTCGCCCGTCCGCGCACCTCGACGAGAGCCCGTCATCCACGACGGTCACCTCGCGTACGTGGCCTCGCGCGATCGAGCGCGGGACCCCGCGCGCGCGGATCGCATGCTCGCTGCGATCGACGCGGTGCGCGCGAGCGCGGACGCGCACGAGATGCTGACCATCGAGCGCCTCGCGACCTGGACGAGCCTCGCGCTCGGCGAGGCGGCGCGCCTGCGCACGAGCGACGCGTTCGCGAAGGCGGGGCGAGAGCGCTACGGGCGGCCGTCGCGGCAGAGCGAGGCGATCGAGCGAGCGCTCGCCGACGCTCGCACGGGCGAGACCCCGACGGTGCGCGCGGCGCGCGTCTACCTCGACGTGTGCTTCTTCCACCCCTTCGAGGACGGCAACGCGCGCGCAGCGCGCCTCGCGCTCGACCACGTGCTCACCTCCGCCGGCCTCGCGCTCCACGTGGCCGATCCGGTCTTCGCGCTCGCGCGCGCCGCCGACGACGAACGTGGCGCGTGGTGGCTGGCCCAGGTCCTCGCCCAGCTCGTCGGCCATCGTCGCCCCGCGTCGGGCGAAGCGCCTGCGTCGCCCGAGGTCCTTCGCTGAGCAGCGTGTGAGCGCGTCACTGGAGGTGATCGAGGACCAGCGTGGCCCCCGCAGATCAGTCGAAGCAAGAGGCCCATGCGCCGGCGTGGAAGGTCGCGAGGCGGAAGGTGTATCGTCAGGCCTCCAAGCGGGAGGTCGTGATGCGCGCAGCGTGGATCGTTGCAGGTGCGTTGGTCTGCGGGGCGGTGCCTTCGTCGGTGTCGGCGCAGCGCATCGTCGCCACCGTCGGTAGCCCGGACCCCACGGTGGCGGGCGCGAGCGTGCTCGACACGTTCGATGCGTCGATCGGCGCCGACGCCTTCATCGCGTACCTCGCCGAATCACTCATCGCGTCCAACGAGGAGCGAGTCCTCCTCGGCGACGAGGCGGGGCGGCCCCTCGCGCTCGTCGGGCCGAGCACCACGGTCGGTGGCAGGCCCCTCGGGCGTCTGGCGCCGGGCGTGGAGGTCGCCGGGACCCTCGTCCTCTTCTCGGATGGCGCTGGCTCGTACGCGACGTGGGACTCTGCCCGCGGCGTCACGCGCATGCTCGCGCCGGACACGACGCTCCCCGATGGCTCCACCGTGACGGAGGTCCAGTCGATCGAGGTCAATCCGTCCTCGGAGCTGCTCTTGGTCGCCACGAGCTCGAGCACGCTCAGCGGCGCGTACCTGCGCGACGCGGACGGAACGATTCGCAACGTGCTCCGCAGCGGCCAGAGCGCGCCGAGCCACCCGGAGATCAACCTCCGGCGCGTCGTGGCCGCGGACCTCGAGGACGACGGCGACGTGGTGGTGCTCGTGGATGCGGTCGTGCCCGGCGCGGGCCCCGGTGATCCCGCGGTCGAGCACCAGTTCCTCCTCGCAGGGCGTGTCGCGGCGCTGACGACGCTCGTCGCGACGCCCGATCTGCCCGGCTACGACCGCCACGTCAGCCTGCTCGGCCTCTCGCCGGCTGGGCACGTGGCCTACGTCACCCAGACGATCGCCACGGCCGACGACACGCGCACGCAGACCCTCTACGTGGGCTCCCCCGGATCCGCCACGGCCGTCTCGAGCCTCGTGGGCGACGCGTCGATCGATCTGGGCGACGGCTACACGCTCACCGATCTCGACAGTGTTCGCACGCGCGGCGCGGCCGTGCGCGTGGCTGGCCTCGGCGAGGTGGCGATGGAGGCGAGCGTCCTCCACGGAGGCGCGGAGGTCGGCGCCGTGGTGGCATTCCACGAAGGCCAGTGGTCGCTCGTCGCGGCGGCGGATCAGTCGCTGCCCGAGGGTGATGGGCCCGCGCCGATCACGCTCCGCGGGCTCAGCCCGTCGGGCGAGGTCGTCGTGCAGACACCCGCCGCCGTCTATCGCCACACACCTGGTGCCGCCGCGCTCGAGGTGCTCGTCTCCGTCAACGACATGCTGGACGTGGGCGGTGGCGACGTGCGTGCGCCCCAGGGCGTGGGCACGAGCGAACAGCCGATCGCCGACGACGGCACCGTCGTCTATCGCGCGACGTGGCTCGACGACACGGGCGTCACGCGCGGGACGATCTTCGCGACCGACGAGGCGGTCCCGATGGGCACGAGCGATCTCGAGATCGTGTCGGTGGACGCCGTCTACTCCATCACCAGCGATCGGGACCTCACAGACCTGCAGCTCGCTGTGCGCGTGCGCAACCGCGGGCCCGACGCGGCGCGGTTCACGCTCGTGCTCGAGTCCCCTGCATTCACGCTCACGACCGCGTCGTGTCCCATCGTCGGCTCGACCGTCGCGTGCGCGCCCGCCGAGGCGATCGCATCAGGCATGGAGGCGGTGGTCGCGGTGATGGCGGATGTGGATGTCACGATCGCCGCCGTCACGACGCTCACCGTGGAACCGCTCGGCACGACCGACCCCGTCCTCGCGAACAACACCTACACCTACATCCCGGAACCGCCCGATACCTCGGGGGTTGCCACGCGGGCACCGCTGGCGCGTCGAGATCGGGATGGGGCTGGAGCCTCGTGGCGATCGCATCGGTCGCGCTGCGCACGCGACGGCGATCACGCGGCGGTGCGCACGGCTCGCGCTGAGCTCCGCTCCGCGATCGACGCGCGTTGATGCGTCGCGCGTCGATCAGTCGAAGCGCAAGAGGCCCGGGATGCGCGAGAGCGCGCCGCCGACGCGCAGGAGCGCGCCCGGCTCGTGCACGCCGAGGTGCACCTCGCAGCGCTCGCCCGCGGCGAGGGTGATCGGCTCGTTCGGCGCATGCCATGCGCCGGCGTGGAAGGTCGCGAGGCGCTCGGCGTGCTCGCGCGATCCGTCTTCGCGCAGCGTCCACGCCTCCGTCTCGCCAGGCGGCGTGCGATCGAGGCGCAGGCCGCGGCGCGCCTCGATCTCGAGGACCACGTGGCACGCGGGCGAGCGCGCGGGCGAGACGGCCGCGCCCATCTCGGTGCGGAGCGCACGGGCCTCGTCGTCGCACACCGTGCGCGCGATCCGGATGCGACGGTCGCCGCGATCGCTGGGCTCGCTGCCGGAAGGAAGGGTCGCGGCCGTCGCCACGACGCGCTCGCCCACGGCGCGCACGAACGCGGCGTCGATCTGTCGCGCGCGGTCGGCGCCAGCGCGCATGTCGCCGTCGTGCCAGCCGAGCCAGCTCGCGGCCTCCTCCGCGGCCTCGATCACGGGCGCAGTGCTCGGGTAGCCGAGATCGTGCGCGGACAGCTCGGGGCTGCTCGCCTCGAAGCGATCGAGCGCGCGTCGATAGCGCGCGAGCGCCGCCTGGGCCTCGGCCTCGACGCTCTCGAGCGCGCGGCAGCGGAAGGTCACGTTCGGGTGCTCGGCCTCGAAGGGTGTGTGCTCGTACGCGACGTCCACGCCGCCGATCGGATCGCTGAAGAGCACGTCGACGTCGACGGCGCCGAGGTGCAGGGCCGTCCCCGGCTCGAGCGCCGCGATCGGGAACGTGTACGTGCGCGAGCTCTCCTGCCCCGAGCCCATCGGCTCACCCGTGCCGAGGGTGAGGCTCATCGAGACGTCCGCGCCGCCTGCGAAGAGCGAGTCGTCGTACTGGCCGCGGATCTGCGCGCGACAGACGAGGAGGCCCCGGTGGATCGCGCCCTCCACCGGTCGGGCACGATCGAAGAGGCGCGTCGCGTCCGGCCGCTGCGGCACGAGCGAGCTGCCCTCGAGCGAGCTCGCCAGCGAGGGTGGCGTGATCAGCGACGGTGGCTCGACGTACGGCGGCGGCGGTGGTGGTGGCACGTGCGGCGGTGGCTCCGAGGTCGGCCCGTCGTCGGCGTGCGCGCCCTCGTCGAGCGGGTCGGGGCCGGCGTTGGGCGCGGGCAGGTCCGGGTCCCACGCGAAGCAGCAACCGCTCGTGGCCCCCAGCGCGAGCGCGATGCTTGCCAGCACGATCGCTTCCCGGTATGTCGGAACGCGCTGCGCCTTCGCAATTCCCGCGTGTTTCTCGCGGGATTGCGGCCCGGTCCGGGATCTCGAGGCGCGGGCGACCGTAGGAGAAGGCATGGACGAGCTCGTGACGCGCGACGTGGCGGTGATGGAAGAAGGAGCGGAGCTGCTCCGCTTCTCGACGTGCGGCAGCGTCGACGACGGCAAGTCCACGCTGATCGGTCGCCTGCTCTACGACACCAAGAGCATCTTCGAGGATCAGCTCGCGCACGTCGAGGACGTCTCACGCCGCCGCGGCGACGAGTACACGAACCTCGCGCTCCTCACCGACGGCCTCCGCGCGGAGCGCGAGCAGGGCATCACGATCGACGTGGCCTACCGCTACTTCGCGACGCCGCGCCGCAAATTCATCATCGCGGACACGCCGGGGCACATCCAGTACACGCGCAACATGGTGACGGGCGCCTCGACCGCCAACCTCGCGATCGTGCTCGTCGATGCGCGTCAGGGCCTGGTCGAGCAGTCGCGCCGCCACTCGTTCATCGCCTCGCTCCTTCGCATCCCGCACCTCGTGCTCGCGGTGAACAAGATGGACCTCGTCGGCTGGGACGAGGGCGTCTTCCGCAAGATCGAGAACGAGTTCCGCAGCTTCGCGAGCAAGCTCGACGTGCAGGACATCACGTTCATCCCGATGAGCGCGCTCAACGGCGACAACGTCGTCGATCGCAGCAAGAACATGCCCTGGTACCAGGGCAGCTCGCTCCTGCACCACCTCGAGAACGTGCACATCGCGTCGGACCGCAACCTCGTCGACGCGCGCTTCCCGGTGCAGTGGGTGGTGCGCCCGCAGAGCCAGAGCCAGGAGCACCACGACTACCGCGGCTACGCAGGTCAGGTCGCGGGCGGCGTGATGAGGGCGGGCGACGAGGTCGTCGTCCTGCCGAGCGGCTTCACCTCGAAGATCGCGCGCATCGAGACCTACGACGGCGAGGTGCCCGAGGCCTACCCGCCGATGAGCGTGACCGTGCACCTCGCCGACGACCTCGACGTCTCGCGCGGCGACATGCTCTGCCGCCCGAACAACCGCCCCTTCGTGGGCCAGGAGCTCGAGGCGATGGTCTGCTGGATGAGCGATCAGCCGCTCCAGGCGCGGGGCCGCTACGCCATCAAGCACACGACGAAGTGGGCCAAGGCGATGGTCACGAACCTCCAGTATCGCCTCGACATCAACACGCTCCACCGCGAGGAGGGCGTGCCGCAGCTCAAGCTCAACGACATCGGCCGCATCTCGCTCCGCGTGAGCGCGCCGCTCGCCTACGACGAGTACCGCCGCAACCGCGCGACTGGCAGCTTCATCCTCGTCGACGAGGCCACGAACAACACCGTCGGCGCGGGCATGCTGTTGAGCGAGCCGCGCTGAGAGCACGTGTCACTTGGATGGATCGATGCGAGTGGGACGTGCTCGAATCGGCGGGAGGGAGGCTCTCGCCGATTTACTCGGCGAGAGGGAGGGGCTGCGGCCAGACCCTCCGGCAAGAAACGTCAGAGCGTGCGTCAATGCAAGTGACGCACGCTCGGAGTTCGTGACTCCGCGCGGGGCCCCAGCCCCGCTTGGCGCCTCGCGCTACGCTCGGCGGGATCTCGATTCTTTCTCGGTGCCCGAGGGTCGTCAGAGCGACCAGCGGAGCGCGACGCCGACGTGCTCGGTCTGGCGTCGGCGATCCCAGCGCGCCTCGTTGCCCAGGCCCACCTCGGCCACGAGCGCGAGATCACCGAGCGTCGGCTCGCGCACACACGCGCCGAGCGTGAGATCCAGGTGCGCCTCTTCGAGGATGCGCTCGCCGTTCGGCGCGACGTAGCTCGCACGCACGGCGCCACAGAGCTGGATGTTCCGTTCCGCGGCGCGCGGCGAGCCCGAGCGCATGACGAGATCGAACGAGAGCTCGGCGCTCTGCTCGCCGCCTTCGTCCGACACGACGCTCGTGTCCGAGAGCACGTGAAGGCCTGCGCCCGCGCGCGCGAGGCCGTGCACGAGCCCGCCATCGAAGGCGAGGCCGCCCCGCACGAGGAGCTGGTTCGTCATCGCGAAGCCCGAGCCGCTCGTCACCGCGCTCGAGGTGGTGTGATCGCTGACGTGCTCGAACGCGCCGCCCACGAAGAGCGCCAGCGGCGCGCCGTCGAGCGGCGTGCGGTAGGTGATCGACGGCGTGAACGCGACTCGTACCTGGTCGTACGGCAGACCGAACGTGCGATCGCTCTGGAGCACCACGAGCGGCTCGAAGCGCACGCGCACACCGACGGGCTCGCGGAACGCATCGAGCCCCGCGCCGACGCGCATGCGCAGGCCATCGTCGTGCACACCGACGGAGGCGAGCGGCGCGTTGGCTCCCGCGATCGCGAGCTCGAGCCGATCGATCGCGCGCGGCAGCTCGGTCGCCTCCATGGTCGTGGGCCCAGACGTGCTCCCGAGGTCACGACGCGGCGAGGCGAGCAGCCTCGCGTGGGACCCGCGGGCTCGCTCGGCCATGCGCCGCCTGCGCTCTTCGAGCATCGCCGACTGGAGCTCGGCGCGCGCCAGCGCGGCGTCCACCTCCTCCGCGTCCACGTCGTCGGGGTCGACGAGGGCCTCGTCGATCGGCGGCAGCTCCTCGTCTTCGTCGAGCGGCGGCTCGTACTCCGTCACGATGGGCGGCAGCGGGCGGACTGCGGCCCGATCGATCGGAGGGGTCTCGCCATCGGCGTCGTCGAACTCCTGTGCGATCGGTGGTCGCTGCGCGGCGGCAGGGGAGCTCGCACCACAGACGCCGCAGAGGAGCAGCGTGAAGAGACCCGTGCGCATCGACGCCGAGCGTCGCCCGCGCTCCCGACCCGCACAAGGGCGGATGCGCGCGGGCGCGCCCGGCTGGCGCTCAGCTCACTGCGCGGCGGCCGTGGGGGCGCCGTTCGCGTGGCAGTTCAGGCAGGCGAAGCCCTCGTGCGTCTCCGGGTTGTAGAGCGGCTCGCCGAGCAGCTCGCCCATGCGAGGCCACACGCGCTGCGTCATGAACACGGCGCCGGGGTGATCGGACTGGAACATCGCGGGGATCTGCGCCGGATCGAGGGGTGCGAGGCCGTTCGGCATGCGGAAGCCCACGTCGTGCGCGTTGTCGCCGTGGCAGGTCGCGCACGAGAAGTCCGCGTACTCCTCTGCGTCGTGCTCCTGGAAGAGGCGGCGCATCTCCGGCATCACGACCTCGCCTTCTGCTCGCTCGTCATCTCGTCCCACGGCGTCGAGGGACCGCTCGCCGACGCGGTGGTCTCCGAGCCCAAGCCTGCACCCTGAGAGCCGGAGCCCTCCGAGGTCTGCGCGCCTCCACCGCCGCAGCCACACACGAGAACGAGGAGACAGCTCACAGTCAACGAACCACGCATCGAGACCTCCATAGAAGAAGAGCCAGCCTACGGTTGGGGATCCGATGCAAACAGAGGTGCGAAGGCGAAGCACGGTTGCACGATCGCAACGGCGCGCGGCCTCGGTTACGCTGACGTCATGGTCTCGACCCAGGACGTCGGTTTCGGAACGCTGTGGGCCAAGCTGGTCGGCAAGAGCGCGCGCTGGGAGCCCGGTGGCGACGAGATCTCGGCCCTCCACGTCGAGCCTGGCGACCCGCCCAAGGTCGGCATGGGCCTCGTGAGCATCTGGGTCGTCGGCGAAGGCAGCGTGTACGTCTGCGATCCGAAGAAGGGCCTCAAGGCGATCAAGGATCTCAAGCCGCCGATGCAGCCGAGCGAGGTGTATGCGGTGCTCGAGTCTGCCGGCGCGATCGTGCACGTGAGCCCGCACCCGCGGCGCGACTCACAGGCGTGAGCGCTGTGTTCCCGCGCCTTCGGCGCGCTGGGGGGGCCTAGGACGGCCCCCCCTGATCCCCCCGCTCGTCGATCGTCGAAGACTCCTCCTCCTCGCTGCTCCAGGGGTTGCTTCGCAACCCCGCCGCAGGGCGCCCCTCGGGTTGCCGCCGCGGCGCTGTCGTCGATCGGTCCGCTCTCGCTCTCCTACAAGCTCCTGCAAGCTCTCCTACAAGCGGTAGCCGAGCGTGAGCGAGAGGGTCGGCGAGGTGCCGTACTGCTCCGCGTAGGTCTCGACCGTGCGCGCGGTGCGATCGAGCACCGCGGCCTCGTTGTCGCTCACGCCGCTGCCCTCGAGCGACGCGCTCGCGCCGAGCACGTGCATCACACCGAGCGCGGGTCGGATCAGGAAGTGATCGAGCACGGTGAAGGTCCAGCCGAGCTCGAGCCAGAGCGCTTCGAGCGTGACGCGGCCCTCCGCGCCGGTGATGCCCGTCACGCCGAGCAGCGAGAGGAAGTCCTCGCGCACCGTGAGCTCTCGATGCAGCACCGCGTAGCCACCGACGATCTCGAGACCTTCGACGATGCGCGCGCCCAGCCCCACGCGCAGCATCATCGCCCCATCGACGAGGAGAGCGCTGTTGGCGGCCTCCTCGCTCACGTAGCCCAGCGCGATCGTGCGCGCGGCGCCGCCGAAGGTGACGACGCCCGCCGACGCGGTGATCAGGAAGTGCTGGAGGATCGCGAGGCGCAGCGTGAGGTCGATGCCGAGCGGCGCGCTCACACCGCCGAGGATCTCGAGGCGCACCGGATCGCGATCGGATCGCACGAACGGGTAGGGCGACTCGCGCTCGGGGTAGAGCTCCACGCGCGGTCGCTCCCACGCGATCCACTCGCGGCCGTGTGGATCGGGGCGATACGGGGAGCTGCCGCTCTCGCGGAACAGCGTGACGCCGGGCTCAGCGCGTGCGCTCTGGCTCGTCTGCGCCTCGGCGCGCGACGTGGACGCTGCGCCGATCATCATCGACCACGTCGCGAGCAAGAGCCCGATCGAACGAGACACGTGCGTGCGGTGCATGTGCGTCGAGATGCGGCGCGCGCCTCGGACGTTCGACGTTCTCGGGCTCTTCGCCGTTTCGGAATGTTGCGTGAGCCGCCCGAGGTCTCTCGTGGCTCTTCACGCTCGCTCGTGCTCGTCGCGTCGTGAGCGTCGTGAGCCGCTCAGAAGCGGATGCGCAGCGCGAACGCGGGCGTGAGCGCCACGCCTGCGCGCTCGAGCGAGACGCCGCCGTTCTGACCGGACCAGTGCTCGCCATCCACCGCGAGCTCGGCGAGGAAGTGAACGCGTCGGAAGCCGAGCGCGAGGCCGACGACCCCACCACCGCGCAGGCCCCAGAGCGCCGAGCGAGCGCCGAGCGCGCCGGGGCCGAGCTCGCCTTCGACACGCTCGAACGCGAACCTCGCGCCGATCCACGCCTCGAGGATGCCCGCGACGTCGAACGCGAGGGTGAGCGGCAAGAGCGCGCCTGCACGCCAGCCCGAGCCTTGTGCGCCATTCGCGTCGGCGTTCGTCACGGCGTAGCCGCCGAACCCCGCCAGCCCCACATGGGCGCGGAGCTGGCCGAGCCGCGTCCCCCAGCGCAGCTCGGCGCGTCCCGAGGCCGACGACACGACCAGGCCGAGGTCGACGTCGTCCGACACGCCGACGCGGACCGCGCCCGCGGGCGCGATGCCACCGGGTCCCGCGAGCGCGAGCGCGTCACCGCTCGCGAGGTCGCCCGTCGGCAGGCGCCCCGCCATGCCGAGCACCGCGTCGAGCCGCCCCTCGGGCGTGGTGCGCGAGCCAGCGAACGCGGGCAACGACGGCGCGCAGCCGCTCGCGCCCACCAGCAAGAGGAGCGTCCAGACGGCGAACGGCGGCGAGAGGGTCGTGCCGGAGGCGCGCGCCATGGAGCGGCCTCGCCAGCCGACGATCACTTGCGGAAGCGCGAGGGGTACTCGTTCTTCGACGCGCGATCCTTCAGCGCCGCGTCCTCCGGGTGCAGCTCGAGCGCGCGCTGGAGGAGCGCGTCTTCCTTCTCGGGCCGCTGCGGATCGGGCAGGCAGCACTCCACCGGGCAGACGGCCTGGCAGGCCTCGTGGTCGTAGAAGCCCACGCACTCGGTGCACAGGTTCGGGTCGATGACGTAGATGTCGTCGCCCTCGCTGATGGCCTGGTTGGGGCACTCGGGCTCACAGGCACCGCAGTTGATGCAATCGCTGGTGATGTGGGTCGCCATGGCGGCGCGAGTATGGGTAGGAGGACCCCGAACGTCAAAGCCATGGCTGGCGAGCGTCACGCGACCCGTCCCATGTCTGGGCCCCGCGTCGACGCTGCGTGCCCCACGCCCCGGCAACGCCAGTAGACAAGGCATCGGCGGGGTGTGCGAACTTTGCACAGTTTCGCGATCCGGAGGCCGCAGCCGCGGGTGTTCGAGCTGTGCACACCTCCTGCGATGTCAGGGGGCATGACGACCTCGACGAACACCGCCCGCACGATGCTCCGCGGCGCGACCCTCCTCCTCCTCTGCGCCGCCGCCTGCGCCGGCTGCGTGAATCGCTTCGGGGAAGGCGAGACGCCGACCCAGGGCGACAACATCGCCGAGGTCTCGATCTTCGGCGAAGGGATGTTCAGCGATTGGACGGTCGAGGGCGACTGGCTCGTCTCGCCCCGCCTCGATGCGCCCGACGGTGTCACGCGCGTGGGCGTCCTGGTCGAGCTCACCGAGCCCGGCGAGCTGCCGGCCATGGAGGCGCGCAGCCTGGATGGCGACCTCGAGGGCGAGTGGTCGACGGTCACCTCGAGCTGGGGCGAAGAGGACACGCACGTCGGCATCGCCGACCTCGGCGTGGGCGACGGCGCGACGCTGCGCGTCCTCGCGAGCGAGACCGCGCGCATCCGCACGCTGCGCTGGAACGCGGTCATCCCCGAGGTGCACGACGGCGAGTCCGGCGAGGACCTCGGCTCGACGCGCGACGCGCTCCGCAGCGAGCTCTCGGGCATCGGCATCACGAGCCGCGAGGCCTGGGGCGCGCGCGCCACGCGCTGCACCAGCCGCGACTCCTCGCGCGTGCGCTTCGCGATCCACCACACGGTCTCGGGCTCGACCGATCCCCGCCGTCAGGTCCGCGGCATCCAGAACTACCACATGAACAGCCGCGGCTGGTGCGACGTGGGCTACCACTTCCTCATCGGCATCGACGGCACGATCTACGAGGGCCGCCCGCTGCACCTGCTCGGCGCGCACGTCGCGAGCAACAACACGGGCAACATCGGCATCTCGTTCGTCGGCTGCTTCCACACGAGCGGCTGCGCGGGCCTGGGCCCCTCGACGCCGCCTGCCGCGATGATCAACGCCGCCGGTCGCCTCATCGGCACGCTCTCGCGTCTCTACGGCATCAGCGTCAGCTCGAGCACGGTGAGGGGCCACCGTGATCATCCGGGTCAGTCGACGACCTGCCCCGGCGACAACCTCCGCTCGCGCATCGGCGACATCATCTCCATCGGCCGCTCGAGCACGCTCGGTGGCGGCTCTCCTGCGCCCGCCCCCGCGCCTTCGCCCTCGCCCGCCCCGAGCGGCGGCAGCTGTCGCCACACGTACGGTGGCACCTACGGCGATCAGGCGTGCTCGGCGAGCTACCAGTGCTGCGACGGTGCGTGGCGCAGCCGCGGCGCGTGCGGCGGCTGCTCGTGCGTCGAGGCCAGCGGTGAGCGCGGCTGCAGCGAGGGAGCCTCGACGGCGCCGGCCCCCGCGCCCGAACCGTCGGCCCCCGCCGGCGCATCGTGCCGCCACAGCTACGGCGGTCGCTACGCGAACACGGCGTGCTCCGCGAGCTACCAGTGCTGCGACGGCACCTGGCGCACCCGCGGCGCCTGCGGCTCCTGCTTCTGCGTGGAGTCCAGCGGCGAGACCGGCTGCGGCACCTGAGCGGCGACGTGGCTGCGGCACCTGAGCAGCTGAAGAGAGCAGTTCCTCGATCGGGCCCCGTTGCGAGAGCACCGGGGTCCGATGACTTCCGTCCGTCGGGGCTCGATGCGTTCCGTCCCTCGAGACGGGAACACCAAGCCACCGCGACCAGCACACGAAGCGCTCCCGTCCCAGGAGGCAGGCCACCGCAACCAGCACACGAAGCGCTCCCCTCCCGCCATGCGGGAGGGGCCGGGGGAGGGGACACGAGAGCCCCCGAGCACGTGAATCGGCATGCCGATGCGTGTTGGACCGTCTCGGGGGGCGGTGACAGCGTGCGAGGGCATGAACGACAAGCGCGATCTCGCTGCGGCCTTCGCGTCCTTCACGGAGCACTGGAGACCCAAGGTGCTCGCGGAGCTCAATGGGCAGGACGTGCGGGTCGTGAAGATCCAGGGCGTCTTCCCGTGGCACCAGCACGGTCACGCGGAGGAGATGTTCCTCGTCTGGCGTGGTCGCATGCGCATCGAGCTGCGGGACCGCATCGTCACGCTCGAGCCGGGTCAGCTCTTCGTCGTGCCGCGCGGCGTCGAGCACCGCACGGCCGCCGACGAAGAGGCCGAGGTCGTGATCTTCGAGCCGTCCGAGGTCGTCAACACCGGCGACGTGAAGGACGACGTGTTCACCGCGCAGCGAACGAAGATCTGACCGCGAGGCCGCTCGCTCTGCCCCGGTCGAGCCTTCACGTGGATGCGCGCGCGACCACGCGGGGAGCTGCCTGCTCACGAAGTTCGAGGCGTTGCCTTCGTCGTCGAGGAACGCGAGGTCGGCGCGCTCGCCCCGTCAGCCGGGCATCACCGCGCGCGAGAACGCCGAGAGGTTGCCCACGTCATCGAGAAACGCCACCTCGACGAGGGTCCTCGCGCTCGGCGGTCCCGCGTGGGGAGGAGACGCACCGCAGCGGCCACTCGAGTAGAGCGCTGCGGCCATCGAGCCTTCGCTGATCTCGCTGCTCGAGCCGAAAGTCTCCCAGCGCGCGATGACGTGCCGCACCCTCGCTGGGGCGGCGGCGAAGCGGACGTTCGTGCTCACCGGGCGGCCTCCCCGATACCCGCGCTCGAGACGGCATGACGCGGGCGGTGGCACGATGCGCGCAGGCGGAGGACCGGCCGCGAGCGTGATGTCCGATGTCGTCCCCTCGACGTCGAGTCGTGAGGGGATCGTGACGCAGAGCGTCCCGCTGGCTGAGGGCGGTATGCGGATGCGCGCCACGCCGGGCACCACCCACGCGATCGGAAGGCGGCTCACCGCGCGACCGCTGTTCACTTCGAGCTGTGTCGGCGCCGGCCCGCCGGGCGGCTGCCCCAGCCAGAAGAACGCGTCACCGCCCGGGTGCACGTTCGTCGTGAGCCAGCTCGCGTGGTCCTGGGGCCGCGCGCACTCGGCAAACGCGTGCGACGGTGAAGCCGCGCCCACGACGAGCGAGGCGAGCGCGAGATCGAGGAACTCACGTCGGTTCACGTTCGGCATGTCGGTGATGGTACGTGCGACCGTGCGAGGGCAGGAACGACGAGCGCGATCCGAGCGATGCCATCGCGTCCGTCACCGAGCACTCCCCAAGGTGCTCGCGGAGCGCGACGGCCAGGACCCGCGCGTCGTGACGATCCACGCGTCTTCCCCTGGCACGCGCACGAGGATCTGATCACGCCGGGGCGCGTACCGTGACGAAGCTCGAGAGGTTCCCCTCGTCGTCGAGGAACGCGACGTCGATGGGCGTGCCGGGGCGCGGGGCCGATGCGTCGATCGGAAAGCTCGAGCAGCGGCCCTCGTAGTACAGGAACGCTTCGACGACGCCGTCGCCGATCGCGTAGTGCGCGCCGAAGACACCCCAGCGCGCGATCACTTCTCGCGCCGTCGGAGGCGCTGCGGCGAACCGCAGAATGACGGTCTCTCCGCTCGAGAAGCGAACTGGGCGCATCGTGCGCTCGACTCGTAGATCGCGCGGAGGCCCCGAGATGCGGGCGGGCGGCGGGCCCGCTGCGAGCGTGAGGTCGAGGCTCGCGCTGGCACCGTGCGCGCTGCGCGGAGGCGCCACGAGCTGCACCGCGCCGCTCGCCGTCCCCGGTACACGAACGCGCGCCAGCCCCGGCACGACCCACGCGATCGGGACGCGCACGCTCGTGCCCCCACTGCGGAGCTCGAGGTCCGTCGGCGTCGGCACCGAGGTGGGCTGTCCGAGCCACACGTACGCATCGCCGCCCGCGTGCACGTTCGTCGCGAGCAAGCTCGCACGCTCCTCCGGCAGCGCGCAGTCCGCCTCCACGCGCGCAGGAGGCAACGCTCCGAGCGCGAGGCCCCCGAGCGAGCCCACCGCGAGCTCCATCCAGTCACGACGTCGCATGAGAAGAGCGTAAACAGAATCGCCGAGACAGTGGATCATCCGCTTCGAGGCGATTCCCGCGCGCCGACGTCTCTCTCGGATCGCTCGTGGGCCCTCAGCGCGCCCAGAGCTTCACGCCGCCCACGATCGCGGCGTCGTCACGGCCTCTGCGCACACCCGGCGGCAGCTCGGGCAGACGCTTGGTCTGGCCGCCACCGAGCACGACGTCGTCGGCCTGCATCGCGTCGCGCAGGAGCGTCACCACGTGGAACACGTGCTCGGCCCACTTCTTCTTGCCGAGTCGCTCGAGGCCGCGCTCACCCACGTAGTCCTCGTAGGTCCTGTCCTTCTTGTATGGGAGGTGCGCGAGCTCGAGGGCCTGCACGAACTCGTCGCCCACGAGCGTCGTGCCGAGGCCGGTGCCGAGCCCGAGGAAGAGCATGCGGCCACCTTCGTGGTTGCCGAGCGCCTGCAGCGCGGCGTCGTTCACGATGCGCACGGGCGCGCCGAACGCCTTCTCGTAGTCGAGCGCGACCCAGCCGCCGGCGAGGTTCACGGGCTCGCGCCCGGGGCGCCCGTTCTTCACGGGGCCCGGGAAGCCGAGGCTCACGCGATCGTAGGACCAATCGCCGATCGCCTCCTTCACGCCCTTCACCATGGCCTCCGCCGTCATCTCGCGGCCGGACGGAACCTTGATGGGCAGGGGATGATCGCCGAGCGCGACCTTCACGTTGTTGCCGCCCACGTCGATGACGAGGATCGATGACGTTGCGGCGGCCTTCGACTTCTTCGTTGCCATGAGTTCCTCTCGAGTGACGAGACGCTGGGAGCTCAGATCACAGGACGGGCGGGCAGCCATGGTCTCGTCGGGGCGCCCTGCGGCGGGGGCTGCGAAGCAGACCCCTGGAGCAGCGAGGATGGAGGAGCGCAGCGACGAAGGACGAGCAGGGGGGAATGGGGGGGAGTTGCCGACTCCCCCCCGACGCGCGCGAAGCGCGCAGCTAACGAGGCGTGTTCCATCCGCCCACGGCGTGCGTGAGCTCGTCGGCTTCCTTGGGGCCCCAGCTGCCGGGCTCGTACTCGTAGAGCGGGCTCGGCCCGTGCAGCACGGGATCGACGATCGCCCACGCCGCTTCGACGATGTCGGTGCGCGCGAAGAGCGTGGCATCTCCCGCCATCGCGTCGCCGAGCAGGCGCTCGTAGTCGCCCAGGCGCACGCCCTCGCCCGGCGCCTCCACCACCTCGCCGAGCGTCAGCTCCACCGGCCGTCCGTTCATGCCCTCTCCCGGCTTCTTCACACGCGTCCCGAGCGCGATCTGTACCTGCGGGCTGAGCCGGAATCGGATGTAGTTGCCCATGGACGGCGCGGGCTCGTTGAACACGACCTGGGGCGGGTTCTTGAACTCCACCATCACCTCGGTCGTCGTGGTCGCCAGGCACTTGCCGGCGCGGACGTAGAAGGGCACTCCGTCCCAGCGCCACGAGTCCACGTAGAGGCGCAGCGCCGCGTACGTGCCCATGTACGAGTCCTTCGGCACGCCCGGCTCGTCGCGGTATCCGCGGAACTGGCCACGAACCATGTGATCGGGGCTGAGGGGCCGAATCGTGCGGAGCACCTTGGCCTGCTCGTTCCGGATGGCCTCCGGGATGGTGGAGCTCGGCGCCTCCATCGCGAGGTAACTGACCACCTGGAGGAGGTGATTCTGGATGACGTCGCGGATGACGCCGGTCTCCTCGTAGAACTTGCCACGACCCTTGACGCCGAAGGACTCGGCCATCGTGATCTGCACGTTCTCGACGTAGTGCCGATTCATGATCGGCTCGAGGAAGGCATTCGCGAACCGGAAATAGAGGATGTTCTGGACAGCCTCCTTTCCGAGATAGTGGTCGATGCGGAACACCGAGTCTTCCGGGAACACGGTGTGGATGATCCGGTCGAGCTCTCGCGCCGACGTGAGGTCGCGGCCGAAGGGCTTCTCCACGACGACCCGTGCGTCCGTCGCGCAGCCCGAGGCGCCGAGCTGCTGGATCACGGGCCCGAACATGCTCGGCGGGATCGCGAGGTAGTGCGTCGGTCGCTTGCACTCGCCGAGCGTGGTCTTGAGGTGCTGGAACGTGACGGGGTCGTTGTAGTCGCCGTCGACGTACCGCAGCTGCCGCGCGAGCTGCCCGAAGGCCACCGGGTCGAGGCCGCCGTACTCGGTGCAGCTGGCGCGGGCGCGCTCGATGAGCGGCTCGAGGCCGTGGCCTGCGCGCGCGACGCCCACGACGGGGAAGTCGAGCTTGCCGCGCTTGGCCATCGCGTGCAGCGCCGGGAAGATCTTCTTGTAGGCCAGATCGCCCGTGGCGCCGAAGAACACGAGCGCATCGGAGCGCTGCCGCGCGGGCGGCTGGATCAACGTGGTCATGGGGACCCCTCCCTCACTTCTTCTCGACGTGGCCGCCGAAGCCGAAGCGCTGCGCCGAGAGCACCTTGTTCTGGAACACGTCGAGATCGCGCGACGCGAAGCGCGCGAAGAGCGAGGCCGTCAGCACGTTCGCGGGCACGCCGAGATCGACGGCCGCGTCGACCGTCCAGCGGCCCTCGCCCGAGTCCGAGACCTTGCCCGAGAACTTCTCGAGCTTCGGGTCCTCGGCGAGCGCCTGCGCGGTGAGGTCGAGGAGCCACGAGGTGACGACGCTGCCGCGGCGCCAGAGCTCGGTGATGGCCGCGAGGTCGAAGTCGTACTCGTAGTGCTCGGGGTTGCGCATGGGCGCGGTCTCGGCGTTCTTCTCGTGCGAGCGCTTCCCGAGGTTGGCGTTCGCGAGGATGTTCAGGCCCTCGCCGAACGCGGCCATCATCCCGTACTCGATCCCGTTGTGGATCATCTTCACGAAGTGCCCGGCGCCGGGCCCGCCGCAGTGGAGGTAGCCCTCCTCGGCCGTCGTGCCGACCTTGTCGGCGCCCGGCGTGCGCGGGATGTCGCCGCGCCCCGGCGCGAGGGTCTTGAAGATCGGGTCGAGGCGCGTGACGACCTCCTTGTCGCCGCCGATCATCAGGCAGTAGCCGCGCTCGAGGCCCCACACGCCGCCGCTCGTGCCCATGTCGATGCAGTGGATGCCCTTGGGCCCCAGGCGCGCCGCGCGCGCGATGTCGTCGTGGTAGTGCGAGTTGCCGCCGTCGATGAGCACGTCGCCGGGCTCGAGGTGCTGGGCGATGTCGCTGGCGATCCGGTCGGTGATCGCGGCGGGCAACATCAGGCAGATCGCCCGCGGCTTCGCGAGCTTCTTCACGAGGTCCTCGAGGTTGCTCGCGCCGATGGCGCCTTCCTTCACGAGGCCCTCGACGGCCGCGGGGCTGACGTCGGACACGACGCACTCGTGCCCGCCGCGCATCAACCGGCGAACCATGTTCGCGCCCATCCGTCCCAGACCGACCATTCCGAGCTGCATCACAGACCCCCGTTCCACCGGCGGGATGCCGGCGCGAGGAGCAAAGCCTACGCGAAGCGCCCTCGTGATCGGAAGCGCGATGTCCGCGCTGCGACACAGGCTGTGTTACAACTCGGGTCATGAAGCGCGCGGTCTCCAAGCGGCAGGGCACGACCCGGACGATGTCGATCTCGGTGGACGCCACGACCGAGACCGTCCTGCGCTCGTTCGCGGAGCGGCACTTCGAGGGGAACGTCTCGGCGCTCGTCTCGGCCCTCGCGAAGGAGCTTCGTCGCAAGGAAGCGATGGCCTGGCTGCTCGCGCGCTCGGGTGTTCCTCGCCTGTCCAGTGAAGAGACGGCCGCGCTGCTGGCGGAGATCGACGGGCGCCCGAGCGCGCGGCGCGTGGCGTGACGCGCTCACCGCCTCGAGAGCCGCACGAGCCGGCCTCTCCGCTGGGCGCGGTGCGCGGCGTGACGCTCGACACCGGTGCCCTCATCGGCCTCGAGCGGAGGAAGGCGCGCGCCATCCACTTCCTCGACCTCGCCGACCAGGGGCTGATCACGCTGCATGCACCGGGTCCCGTGTTGACGGAGTGGTGGCGTGGTCCGACCGAGGTGCGCCGCAGGATCCTCCAGGTCGTCGAGGTGTTGCCGCTGACGCTGGCGATGCACCACGCAGCCGGCGAAGCGCTCGCCACGGTGCGTGGCGCGACAGCCATCGACGCGATGGTGATGGCCTTCGCGGCGTCCCGTGGCGAGCCAGTCCTCACGGGCGACGTCGAGGATCTCGAGCGCCTGCGCGCAGCGTTCCCGACGGTGCGGGTGCTCGGCCTCACCTCTCGCGCGTGAGCCCGTCGCGAGGACTGCCGAGTGCCTGCGCCGTCGAAGCCACGAGCGCGGTCTTGGCCTGCGCGCGCGGAACGGCGAAGCTCATGCGATGCCGGGTGCCGAGATCGTGATCGTGTCGAGTGTCGGGGATGCGCTCGCGTCGCTCGTGGCCTCGCGCGCCCGAGAGGCCGCCGCGCGCGGCGCGACGCTCGCGCTCGCCTTGCCCGGCGGCTCGGTCGCGACGAGCGGCTTTCCTGCGATCGCGCGCGCGCAGATCGACTTCTCGCGCCTCGAGCTCTTCTGGGGCGACGAGCGTGCGGTCCCACCCGATCACGCGGACTCGAACTACGGCGTGTGCGCGCGCCTGTTGCTCGCCTCGGCGCCGATCCCCGCCGCGCAGGTCCACCGGATGCCCGCCGATCGCGCCGATCTCGAGGCCGCCGCGCGCGAGCACGAGGCCCTCGTGCGCACACGCGGCCTGGACGTGGCGATCCTCGGGGTGGGCCCGGATGGCCACGTCTGCTCGCTCTTTCCGGGCCACGCGCTCCTCGACGAACAGGAGCGTTGGGTCCGCGCGATCACGGACTCTCCCAAACCACCCTCCTCGCGACTGACACTCACGCTGCCCGCGCTCGCCGCCGCGAAGGAGCTCGTCGTGGTCGCCACGGGCGAGGCCAAGGCCCGAGTCGTGCGCGAGGCCATGGAGGACGAGCAGAGTCGCCTCCCGCTCGCCCTCGCCCTCCGCGCCGCGCGGCACGCCACCGTCATCCTCGACGAGCCCGCCAGCGCGCTCCTCTGCGCGACGGACGACGACGACTGATCGATGCCCACCCACGTCGTCCTCCTCGGCTGGTACGCGCCCGAGCAGCGACGGATCGACTTCGTCCGTCAGTCCTCCCGAGTCTGCGCGTCGAGCTCCAAGCCACCATCGCCCGAGCGGCACCCGGACGCTGGTCGCTGGCCGAGCCCATGCGCCAGATAGGCATCCATCTCCTCCCGCAGATGAACAGAGTCGAGCAGGCGCTCATGATGATCCTCCGGGGCGAGCTGCCGGCTGACGCCACCGCTCGCTTCCCGGAGACCCTGACTGACGGTGAGTTGGCCGATTGCTTCTCTGTGCTCGTCGCCGCTCTCGGAGACGAGCCTCACCTGCATGAATTCTCGTGGGGCGTTCTCCACGCGCTCGAATCCCTGCGAGCCGAGGAGTACGCGCAGCGCCTCTACCACGCATACGACAGGGGGGACCGCCCGAGGGGAAGTTGGCGACATGTCGTGCCGTATCGCGCCCTGCGGGATCCGGCGTGTGCGGCCTGCCTCGTCCGACTTGCCGCCGCCGACACCCTCTCGGGGATGTCCGGCTTCATCCAGGCTGTACGGGAGCTGGCAGCCGGCAAGATGGGATCCCGGGGAGAGGCCGTGGCGAGCGCGTTTCTCGAGCAGCTCTCGATGACGCCCTCGAGGTGAGTGGTTCGTGGGAGTCGTCCGACGTGAGGTGCTGTGGCTGTTCGCGGCGTCGGGATCGCACGGGCCTTCAGGGGCGCTCGTCGCGCGTCTCGGCTGCCGGATCGAGCGAGGCGGCGCCCCCGACGGTCACGGTCGCGGCGATCTGCGGCCGATAGGTCGCGAGCAGGCCTGTCGCTGCGAGCGCGTCGGCGATGGCGCGTCCGTGTGGGAAGCGTGCCCCGGGCTCGCGGGCCAGGCACCGGGCGACGACCTCGGCGAGCGCTTCGGGAACGTGCGGGGCGAGCTCGCGGACGCCACGCGGGTCGACGGCCAGACGCGCCAGGAGCAGCGCGCGGCCATCCTCGGCGTCGAACGGAAAGGCGCCAGTCAGCATCTGGAACAACACCACACCCAGGCCGTAGACGTCGGCTGCGGGGCTGGCCTTCTCTCCGAGCAGGAGCTCCGGAGCCAGGTATTGTGGCGTTCCGACGATCGCGTCCTCGGTCAGCCCTTCGGTCGACGCCGAGAACCGGGCGATACCGAAGTCGAGCACCTTCGCGTGGTCGGCCTCGTCGCCGGCGTGCGTGATGAAGACGTTCTCGGGCTTCATGTCGCGATGGACGATGCCCCGCGCGTGCGCCTCCGCGAGGGCGCGCGCGACCTGCGCCGCGAGCCAGACCGCGCGCGATGGCTCGAGCTTGCCTTCGCGACGAAGCAAGGCCGAGAGCGGCTCGCCCTCGAGAAGCTCCATTGCGTAGTAGGAGATCCCGTCTTCGGTCGCGCCGAAGTCGAACACCCGCACGGTGTTGGGGTGACTGAGCTCGGTCGTCGCACGCACCTCGATCTCGAAGCGCGCGACCGCGACGGCGTCCTGGCGATCCGTGCGCAGGATCTTGAGCGCGACCTCGCGCTTCAGCGTCTCGTCCCACGCCGCCCACACCTCCCCCATGCCGCCGCGCCCGATGCGTCGACGCACCTTGTAGCGCCCGACCGAACGCGACTCGAACACCTCCTTTCGGAGCGCCCAGAGGAAGTGCGCGGCGAGGATCAAGATGCCGATCGTGGTGGCGTGGATGCAGAACGTCGTGAAGAGCCGCGCGAGCTCGAGCGAGGTGAGCATGGACGCAGGTCCGCCCACGAACGCCCAGCCCAGATACAGCGTCGGGAAGACCAGCGCCGCGAAGGTGCCCGTGCCGATGGCCCGGCGGTAGTGCTGGGGCACGAACGCGTAGCCGCACGCGACGAGCAGGAGCCCGCCGGCATAAGGGCTGTCGAGCATGCCCGTGGTCATCATCAAGCTCGCGTTGCCTGCGGTGAGGAGGACGGGGGCCAGCGTCATCCAGAGATCGAGCTCGCGGCGGCCCGTCGAGGCCCGGTGGCAGCGGATCGCCCCGGTCGCCAGGACGAGCGCGACGGTGAGCCGCATCGAGACGGTCGTCCCGAGATCCCAGCTCGGATCCAGCGCATCGAAGAGCACGTCGAGCAGGCAGTACGAGGGCACGCCGATCGCGGCCGCGGTGTAGGCGATCGCGGTCCAGCGCTGGTTTCGGTGGAGCTCGTCGGCGGCCGCACCGGAGAGCAGCGCATCGAGGATCCCCGAGGTCGGGCCCTTTCCGCTGGCCGCGGGCCGTACGCGAACCGCGTCGACGGAACCGGCCTCCGGGAGGTCCGAGGGCTCCGCGGAGCCCGTCGGGTCGTCGGTGATCTTCGGAGGGGTCGAGCCGAGCACCCCGCGAGGATGCACCAAGCGCGTGCCGGCGATACAGCGCGGCGCGACCGGTCGATGCGCAGGCGGTCGGGCCGAGGCGCCCGCGGTCTCTCACTTCCCGTCGGCGCCGATGTTGGCGATGAGGCACGCGACGAGGCCGGTCCAGCCGGTCTGGTGCATGGCGCCGACGCCGCGGCCGGTGTCGCCGTGGAAGTACTCGTGGAAGAGGAGGTGATCCTTGAAGTGAGGGTCCCGGGCGAAGCGCTCGTACTGGCGCGCGAAGGGGCGAACGCCCTGCTCGTCGGGGAGGAAGATGGAGACGAGGCGGCGGGAGATCTCGTTCGCGGCTCCGGCGATGGAGACATAGTTCCCCGAGCCGGTCGGGCACTCGATGCGGAAGTCGTCACCGTAGTAGCGGTGGAACTCGTGCATCGCGTCGAGCAGCAGGAAGTTCACGGGGAACCAGATGGGACCACGCCAGTTGCTGTTGCCGCCGAAGAGGCCACTCGACGACTCGCCGGGCTCGTAGCGGACCTCGAGCGTCTGATGGCCCACGTGGAGGCGATACGGGTGCTTCTCGTGGTGCTTGCTCAGCGCGCGGATGCCGTAGGGTGAGAGGAACTCGTTCTCGTCGAGCATGCGCTTGAAGAGGCGCTTCATGCGGCTGCCGCGCAGGAGCGAGAGCAGGCGCAGCTCGCCACGGCCCGGCTCGTTCCAGCGCGACACGAGCGCCGCGAGATCCTTGCGGTGGTCGAGGAACCACTCGAGGCGCTTCTTGAACTCGGGGGCTCGCTCGAGCTCCTCGGGCTCGAGGACCTCCACCGCGAAGAGCGGCAAGAGGCCCACCATCGAGCGCACGCGCAGCGGGATGGGCGCGCGGCCGGGCAGGTGCAGCGCGTCGTAGAAGAAGCCGTCCTCTTCGTCCCAGAGCCCGTGCTCCTTGCCGCCGAGCTTCGTCATCGCCTCGGCGATGTGGAGGAAGTGCTCGAAGAACTTGGTCGCGATGTCCTGATAGACGGGGTTCTCGTGCGACAGCTCGAGCGCGATGCGCATGAGCTGGAGTGAATAGGCAGCCACCCACGCCGTGCCGTCGGACTGGTCGAGGAAGCCGCCCGTGGGGAGGGGCTTGCTGCGATCGAAGACACCGATGTTGTCGAGGCCGAGGAAGCCGCCCTGGAAGATGTTGCGGCCGTCGTGGTCCTTGCGGTTCACCCACCACGTGAAGTTGAGCAAGAGCTTGTGGAACACCCGCTCGAGGAAGCCGCGATCGCCCTTGCCCTTCTGGCGCTGCTCGAGGCGGTAGAGCTTCCAGCTCGCCCACGCGTGCACCGGCGGGTTCACGTCGCCGAAGTTCCACTCGTACGCGGGGAGCTGCCCGTTCGGGTGCATGTACCACTCGCGCGTGAGCGTCACGAGCTGGTCCTTGGCGAGCTCGAGGTCGAGCATGCCCAGCGGGATCGCATGGAACGCGAGGTCCCAGGCCGCGTACCAGGGGTACTCCCACTTGTCGGGCATCGAGATCACCTCGCGGTTGTGGAGGTGATCCCAGTCGGCGTTGCGCGCCGAGAGGCGCTCCCTCGGCGGCGGGGGCTGCTCCGGGTCTCCCGCGAGCCAGCCGCGTACGTCGTAGCGATAGGTCTGTTGAGACCAGATCATCCCGGCCAGGGCCTGCCGCATCACCCGCCGCTGCTCGGGGTCCGCCACGTCGCGCGCGAGCTCGGCGTGGTGCTCGTCGGCCTCGCGACGGCGCGAGCGAAGGACCTCCTCGAGGCCCTCGGTGGGGCGCTCGCCCTCGAGGTGAAAGCGGTAGTCGAACTGGCGCGCGGCGCCCGGGGCGAGCGTGGCCGTCTCCCAGAAGCAGGCCTTGGTGCCGTGCTGGAGCGCGCTCACCGCGTCGTGACGACCGTTCACCACCCGCTCGTGGAAGCCGTCTTTCCACAGGTGGCTCGTCTTGGCGCCCCAGAGGCGCTCGGCGTTGCTGTCGTTGTCGGTGAAGAGGGCAGTCGCCGCCGGGTTGGCCGCGGCGAACCGGCGGCGGCCGAGCACCTCGTGGTCGAGCACGATCTCGCGACCCTCGAGGCGCAGATGGGGCTTGGCGATGGTGAGATATCCCCAGCTCCACACGTTGCGGAACCACAGGTGAGGGAGCACGTGAATCGCCGCCGCCTCGGGCCCCCGGTTCTCGACCGTCACGCGGAGCACGAGGTCGTCGGGGCCGCCCTTGGCCCACTCCACGAAGACGTCGAAGTAGCGGCCATCGTCGAAGAGGCCCGTGTCCTCGATCTCGAACTCCGGCTCGTGTCGCGAGCGCCGCTCCGCGAGGAAGCGCTCGTAGGGATAGGCGCGTTGCGGGTACTTGTAGAGGTACTTCAGGTACGAGTGCGTGGGTGTCGCGTCGAGGTAGTAGTAGAGCTCCTTCACGTCCTCGCCGTGATTGCCCTCCTCGTTCGCCACGCCGAAGAGGCGCTCCTTGAGGATGGCGTCCTTGCCATTCCAGAGCGCGACGGAGAGACAGATCCGCTGCGCCTCGTCGCTCACGCCTGCGAGGCCGTCTTCCCCCCAGCGGTAGGCGCGTGAGCGCGCGTGGTCGTGCGGGAAGTAGCGCCAGGCATCGCCGTTCGCGCTGTAGTCCTCGCGCACGGTGCCCCACTGTCGCTCGCTCAGGTACGGTCCCCACCGCCGGTACTCGTCCCGCTGTGTCTCGAGGCGCCGCCGCTCTGCCGTCATGAGACGGAGCGTCTCACGAGTCGGCCACCCCGCGCGTCAGAACCACCCTTCCATCGCTCAGGGTTCGAAGATCGTGCCCACGGCGATCGCCACGTCGGCGAACGCGCGCGGTGCCACGGTCTGCCCCACGCCGAAGGTCTCCACGCGCCGACAGATGCCGTCCTCGGGGTCGGTGCGGACCTCGATCGTCTGCTTGCGCACGTCGACCAGCCAGAGCTCGGGGACGCCCATCTCGGCGTAGAGCGGAGCCTTCGTGTCGCGGTCGTAGGCGCGGGAGGTGTCGGAGACCTCGATCACGAGATGGGCCGAAGCCGGATGCTGCACTCGGTAGTCCGCATGGGTCACGACCGCGAGATCCGGCTCGGGCACGCTGTCGCCGGGGGCAAGGAGCGGCATCTGCACGCGAACGCGGACGCCCTCGGGCAGGCGCCTCGTCAGCATGAAGCTCAGGTTCTGGAGCGGGCTCGAGTGGGATGGTCCTTGTGGCGACATGCGGACGATGACTCCTCGGATGAGCTCCACGCGCTCGCCGTCGAAGAAGCCCAGCTCGACCATGCGCTCGTACTCCGCCCTCTTCAGGCGTCGTGGCGTCGCATAGGGTTCGGATTCGCCTGCGTGCGACTGCATGGTGACTCGAGCGTACGGGAGCACCGCGACTCCGTCGAGCCCGACTCGGTCCCACCTCGCACGGAGGAATCGATTCGCCGCGACGGGCTCAGGGGCGCTGCGCCTGCTTGGCGAGGCGCTGCGCCTCGGCGACCGAGATCGTGTCGAAGCCCCCCACCGTTCCGTCTCCGCCCACGCCGGTGTGGGGGACCTTGCTCGTGCGCAGCCAGACGGTTCCGCTGTCGCGATCTTGCCGCTCGAGGATGTCGAAGCGCGGCGCGCCGCTCGCGAGCACTTCCCTGTCGTCGCGCATGTAGAGGGCAGCCTGTCGATTCCAGCGGATGCGCGGATCGGCATCGTTCACGCCCACCTGGAGCTGCGGTGGCAGGCCCGACGCGGCAGAGAGCCGCGGGCAGAACCCGAGGAAGCGCGACTCCTCGTCCTTCCACCAGAACATGGCGGTGTCGTGCTGCGCGTGCACCGCGTCGAGGGCGTCGAGCACACGGCGGATGGTCACGGCGTGGTTGTCGCTCGCGGACGATGCGCGCAGGGGCGCGAGCGCGGCCGGCACGGGCCAGCTCCGCTCGAGCAGCGTGGTGAAGGCAGCGAGCACCGCGCGGCTGCGCGTGCCGGAGGACTCTGCGAAGCGTCGTACGAGCTCATCGTCGTGAGGCACGGGTCACCTCCGTCATCGCCGACGCACACCTCCCGCGGCGCTCCCATCGTACGTCGAGACGGGCGTGCTGGGCAGCCCCGCCCGAGCGCTAGCCGCGCGCGCGCCGCGCCTCGATCGACCAGTACACGGCCTCGGCCGTGGCGGGCGAGGAGAGCTCGACCACGCCACCCGGAGGGCCGAACGCGGCGATGGCGTCCTTGAGCGCCTCGCGCACGCTGAACGCGAGCATGAACGGCGGCTCACCGACGGCCTTGCTGCCGTGGACGACGCCGAGCGAGCGCGCGTCGCGGAGGAGCGAGGTGCGGAAGTCCGGTGAGCACTCGCCGAGGCTCGGCAGCTTGTAGGTGGAGGCGTTGCTCGTGCGGAGCATGCCGTCGGCGTCCCACACGAGCTCTTCCTGCGTGAGCCAGCCGGCACCTTGAGCGAACGCGCCCTCGATCTGACCGACGTCGATCATCGGAGAGATGGAGTCGCCCACGTCGTGCAGGAGATCGACGCGTCGCAGGCCATACATGCCCGTGAAGCCATCGACCTCGACCTCCGCGACGGCCGCGCCGAACGCGTAGTAGTAGAAGGGTCGTCCGCGCCCCGCCTGCGGGTCGTAGTGGATGTCGGGGGTCTTGTAGAAGCCGTTGGCGCTGAGCTGGATGCGCTCGTGGTAGGCGCGATCGACCAGCTCCGCGAACGTGATCGCCTTGGCGCCGTCGCGGCTCGAGACGACGAGACCCTCGCGGAACACGAGCTCGTCGGCGGCGCACTCGAGCACGCTCGCGCCGAGCTCGGCGAGGCGCGCACGGATCGTGTCGCACGCGTCCTTGACGGCCGCGCCGTTGAGGTCGGTGCCCGCGGAGGCCGCGGTGGCCGAGGTGTTCGGGACCTTGTCGGTGCGCGTCGGCATGATGCGCACGTCGCTCGGTCGCACGCCGAGGGCGTCTGCGGCGATCTGCCTCACCTTCGTGTAGAGGCCCTGGCCCATCTCGGTGCCGCCGTGACTGACCTGCACCGAGCCGTCCTTGTAGACGAGCACCAGAGAGCCAGCCTGGTTGTAGTACTTGGCGGTGAAGGAGATGCCGAACTTCACCGGCGTGAGCGCGAGGCCGCGCTTGGTGTGTGGGCTCGCCGCGTTGAAGGCCGTGATCGCGGCGCGGCGCGCGGCGAAGTCGCTCGAGGCCACGAGCTCGCGGAACGCGCGCTCGAGCCGATCCGCATGCACGACCTCCTGCTCGTAGTGCGTCGTGTGCCCGGGCCGATAGAGGTTCGCGGTGCGCACGTCCTCGGGCGCGAGGCCGAGCGTGCGCGCGATGCGATCCACGATCTCCTCGATCACGAGCATGCCCTGTGGGCCGCCGAAGCCGCGGAAGGCGGTGTTCGAGATCTTGTTCGTCTTCGCGACGCGGCCTCGCACCTCGACGTTCGGCAGGTGGTAGGCGTTGTCGATGTGGAAGAGCGCGCGCCCGAGCACCGGCAGCGAGAGATCGAGCGAGTGCCCGCCATCGGAGGTGAGCTGCACGTCGAGGCCGAGCAGCATGCCGCGATCGTCGAAGCCGACCTTCCACACCGCATGGAAGGGATGGCGTTTGCCGCTCAGCTGCATGTCGCGCATGCGGTCGAGCCGCACGCGCACGGGGCGCTTGGTGAGCACGGCCGCGATCGCCGCGACGGACGCGAACGGGTTGGCCTGCGTCTCTTTGCCGCCGAAGCCGCCGCCCATGCGCAGCTGCTGCACGACGACCTCGTTCTTGGGCCGGCCGAGCACGCGCGCGACGATGTCCTGCGTCTCGGTCGGGTGCTGCGTCGAGGCGTGCACGAAGATCGAGCCGGCCTCGTCGACGTACGCGTAGGACGCGTGCGCCTCGAGATAGAAGTGCTCCTGACCGCCCATCTCGAAGCGGCCCTCGAGGCGATGTGGCGCGGACGCGAGCGCGGCCTCGGGCTCGCCGCGGCGGATGCGCATGCCCTCGAGGTGGAAGGCGCCGGCCGCGATGGCCGCCTCGATCGAGAGGATGGGCGTGCGGGGCGTGTAGCGCGCGACGACGGTGGCGGCCCCGAGCTTCGCGGCCTCCTCGCTCTCGGCGATCACCCACGCGACCGGCATCGCGTGAAAGAGGATCTCCGGTCGCGGGTCGGCACCCTCGGCGGTCGAGGGGCGCGGGAAGAGCGGCTCGTCGAGGCGGCTCGGACCAGTGTCGTTGGTGCCGGGCACGTCGGCCGCGGTCAGCACGCGCACCACGCCGGGCACGGCGAGGGCCGGTGACACGTCGAGGTGATCGAGCCACGCCGAGGCATGGGGCGCGCAGACGGGCCAGCCCGCGAGCGCACCGCGATCGCGCACGGCGAGGTCGTCCGTGTAGAGCGCTGCGCCCGTCACGTGCAGCTCGGCGGCCTCGTGCGTGACGCTGCGACCGACGTGTGGTGTGCTCGCGAGCGCCTCGGCGGTGCGCGCGGCGGTGAGGGTCTTGGTCTCGTGCGCGCTCACGGCGACACCTCCACGGACATCGGCGTCGCGCCGGCGAGATCGAACGCGAGCTTGCGCAGGAGGCTCGCCACCATGGCCTTGCGGTAGCGCGCGCTCGCGCGGTGATCGTCGATCGGGGTCACGCTCTCGCTGGCGAGGTGCGCGAGATCCTCGAGCTCGTGCGGCGTGACGTGCCGATCGAGCAGGCGCGCCTCGATCTCGGGCAGGCGGATGGGCGTCGCGGCCACGCCGCCGAACGCGAGGCGCGCGCGTGTGACGCGGCCGTCCTCGTCGCGATCGAGCGCGAAGGCGCCCGCGACGCTCGAGATGTCGTCCAGCCTGCGCTTGGAGACCTTGTAGAAGCGCTGGATCGCGTAGAACGGCCGCGGGATGCGGATCGCCTCGATGAGCTCGTAGGGCGCGCGCGCCGTCTTGCGGTAGCCGAGGAAGTAGCCCGAGAGCGGCACGATGCGGCGGTTGATCGCGTCCGCGCGCGCGTCGTGCGAGGCGAGCACGACCTCCGCGTCGATCGCGAGCAGGGCCGGCGGGCCATCGCCGATGGGCGAGGCCGTGCCGAGGTTGCCGCCGAAGGTCGCGCGCGTGCGGATGAGGCGCGAGCTGAAGAGCGGCAGGAGCTCGGTCAGCATCGGGAGCGCGCGGCCGAGCGCCGTCGGGCCCGCGACGTGATCGTGGAGGCGCTCTTCGATCGAGGCGAGCGAGACGCCCGCGCCGATCACGAGCATGTCGTCGCGCTCTTCGAAGACCGACAGCTCCGGCACGCCCTCGAGCGAGAGGTACGCGTCGTGACGCTTGTGCCGCTGGTTCACCTCGACCGTCACGTCGGTGCCGCCGTTCACGAGCGTGCGGTGGGGCTCGCGCCCGAGGAGGGCGACCGCGTCGTGGAGCGAGCTCGGCCGCGCGAACTGGCGCGGCGCGCCGCCGGTGATGGGGCTCGCGCTCGCATGCTCGATCGCCGGCAGCGCGGGCACGGGCGTGGCGAGCTGGTCGCGGAAGCGATCGGGCGTGCCGCGGCTGCGCGTGCGGAGCTGCGCGAGCTTCTCGCTCGCCTCGCGGATCGGCCGGTAGCCGGTGCAGCGACAGAGGTTGCCGGCGATGCACTCGGGATCGAAGGGGCCCTCCTCGCCGCGGTACATCTCGCCGAAGAGGCTCACGACGAAGCCCGGCGTGCAGTAGCCGCACTGCGAGCCGCCGCCTTCGGCCATGCAGCGCTGCGCGGGGTGGAGCGCGCCGTCTGCGCTCGCGAGGCCCTCGCTCGTCACGAGCTCGCGGCCGTGCACCGAAGGAAGGAGCACGAGGCAACTGTTCACGACCTCCCAGCGCGCGCGCCCATCCGGGCCGTTCGCGCGCCACGCGACCGCGCACGCACCACACTCGCCCTCGGCGCAGCCCTCTTTCGTCCCGGTCTTGCGGTTGGCGCGGAGCCAGTGGAGCAGGGTCGTGTTCGGATCCACTGCGTCGGCACGGACGGTCTCGCCGTCGAGCACAAAGACGATGGCGCTCATCGAGGCGAGCCTATCACTCGCCCGCGCGGCCCCGCGCGACCGATCAGCGAGGCGCGTTCCGTCCGAACGAGGTGGCATCGAGCCACTCGATCGCAGCGTGCGTGGCGCGACCCGGGTGGAAGAAGAGATCGCGCGCCATGGCCTCTCGGACCTCGCGTCGCTCCTCGGGGTGCGCGAGCGAGTGTGCGATCGCCTCTGCGACGTCCGCGGGGCCGCTCGCGACGAGGCCACCGCGGCGCCCCCACGTGTCGAGGTCGAGCGCGCTCTCGGCGGCGGCGGCCGCGCGCGCGAGCAGCTCGGGCACGTCGAGGAAGACGACCGGCTTGCCGGTGAGCGAGAATTCGCTCGAGACCGACGAGGCGTCCGTGACGAGCAGGTCCGCCAGGTGGAGCAGCGGCACCACGTCCACCGCGTCCGTCACGCGCACACGCTCGGTGCCGAGGGCTCGCAGCTCCGCGCGCCAGTCGACGCGCGTGTCCTTGGGGTGGTCGTGGAGCTTGACGATCACGTCGAAGCGCCCGTCCGCCTCGAGCGCGCGCACGACGTCCGGTCCGAAGCGCTCCATCGAGTTGCCGCGCTGTCCCGTCGGCGCGTAGAGGACGACCGGTCGCTCACCGTCCAGGCCGTGCTCGCGCAGGAGCGCCGCACGATCGAGCGAGCCGTCGCGCAGCGGATCGGTCTTGGGGAAGCCGACGGGCACCGCGCGCGCATCGGAGCTCGAGAGGATGCCGGCCTCGACGAAGCGCCGCTGCATGTACGGCCCGACGAGCATGAAGAAGTCCGCGGACTGCGCCGAGCGCACGGCCTTGTTCCGGAAGGAGATGCCGTGGAAGATCTGGATCGCGACGTCGGCCGCGCGCGGGCGGATGATCTTCGTGTTGCCCGCGAAGACGACGTCGAAGTCTTCCTGCTTGATGCGATCCACCGAGAGGATGCGCTCGCTCGGGAGGCCGAACGGGCGGTACATCGCCTCCGGATCGTAGGAGAACTGCTTCTCGTGCTCCTCGTCGTCCGTGCTCGGCGCGAGCGTGGTGCGGAGCCCGCCCGACACGAAGACGTCGACGTCGCGGCGCGCCGCGAGCGCCCGGTAGATGGGCTGGAAGCATGCGAAGTGGACGTGGGCGTAACCGGTGAAGAGCACCCGAGCGCGGCTCATCGCTGACCTGCTGCGCGTGCACGCGCGAGGCGGGGGGGTGGCGGTGCGGCGTGCGTCGACGCGCGGCGACCGTGCCGCGCTGCACGCTCGGCCACACCGCGGTGGTCGCGTGCGCGAGGTCGCGTGGGAAGTCGATCTCCGTCCACGGCAGATCCGCGACGTCCACGCCTCGCACCAGCGTGTCGTGGGCGAGCGCCTGCACGGCCGCGGGCGCCCAGTCGTTCTCGCGTCCCTCGCTGACGAGCGTCCTCGCGCGCTCGAAGAGGCGCCTGGTGGCGGCGGCGTCGAACTTCAGGATGCCGACGTTCTCGCCGTGCGCCTCGCTGCTCGGGACCTTCTTGTCGATCCGCACGAGGCGGTCGTTCGCGAACACCACCTTCATGTGCTCGTCCTCGCCACCGGAGCGCGAGTCGTAGGCGAGCGCGGAGCCCTCCTGCTCCGCGACCCGGCGGTACACGAGCGGGTGCGCGAGCGTGTCGCTGTTGAGCAACATGAACGGCCCCGCGACGGCCTCGCGCGCGAGCGCGAGCGAGTAGAGGCTGTTCGTGTCCGCGAAGCGCGTGTTCTCCACGTAGCTCACGCGCGTGCCGAGGCGCGCGCGGACCGCGTCGGCGCGGAAGCCGACCACGACCACGACGCGGCGGACGCCGAGCTCGCGCAGCGCCCCGAGCTGGTGCTCGACCAGCGAACGACCGCCGACCTCGACCAGACACTTCGGGAGGCTCGCTCCGAGCGGCCCCAGCCGCGAGCCACGACCAGCGGCGAGGATCACGGCCGACGACGGAGCGCTGTCTTGCATCGAGACCTCATGGAGAGGGTGTACCGACGCGGCATGCGTCCAGGGGTGTACCGACGCGGCATGCGTCCAGGGGTGTACCGACGCGGCATGCGTCCAGACCCGGGCTCGACGTGTGGGCCCGAGGTTCATTCATCGCTCGCCGCAACTTCTTCTACGCGAGCCGTGCCGTTTCTTCCACTCGCGTCGCTCGAGGCCGCACGATCCGCGTCGTCCGGGCTCCCGCGGAGCACGCGGCTCACGCGGTGGCCCGCGGCCAGGATCTTTCCTGCCCGTGACCCCTGACGGCTCAGCTGCACGAGCGGCGCGCGCACCGAGAGGGCATAGAGGAAGAAGGTGAGGGTCCCCTCGCGGCTGAGGACCCCGCGGCCGAGCGCGTCCGCCGCGAACAGCGTCGCGGCGCAGAGCGCGAGGCCGAAGAGCGCGTGGGTCGCCCAGGTGGTCTGGCCTTGTGCGGCCGTCGCGGCGACGCGGAGCGAGGCGTCCTTCTCGACCAGCTTGGCGGTGCGCGCGTCGTCGGTGCCGCGCGCGATCGCTGCGTGCACGGACTCGGCGAGCTTGCTCTCGCGCTTTCGCGCGAGCTTGGAGGCCTGGTAGACGCGCACGGCGCCGCGGAACGTGAACGCGACCGAGAGGCCGGCGGTGACCGCGAAGATCGCGCCGAGCAGCGGGCTCGTCACGAACATCACCACGACCACGCCCGACGTGAGCACGAGGTTGGTCGCCACGTGCACCAGAAAGCCCCGCACGCCGGTCTTCATGCGGGCCGTGTCGCCGATGAGCGCGAACGCGATCTCACCGCGCTCGCGCGCGTCGTCCGTGGTCGCCGCGCCGCTGCCCCGCACGGCCCCCTGGAAGGCCGCGCGCCGCACGTCGCGTGCGAGGCCCGAGGCGAAGCGCGGATACCAGAGGCGCTCGAGGTGATCGGCCAGACCGAGCAGCGTCGCGAGCACGACGGCCGCACCGCCGAGCGGAAGCGCCTCGGTCAGGCTGCTCGGCGCGGCACCACCGCCGAAGGCCGAGCTCAGGAGATCACGGAACACGAGCGGCAGCGCGAGCCTCAGCGCGATGACCGCGAGCGCGGCGAGGCTGCCGAGCGCGAGCCAGCGCCGATGCGCGCGACCGAACACGCCCAGACGCGCGATCGTCTTGCGCCACTGGACGACCGTCTCGCGTGTCGAGAGCGACGCCCGCACGGAGGGCTCGGCCATGAGCGCACCATCCTCGGCCACTGCGCCGGCGATGTCGAGGCGCCGGCGCGCGCAAGTCGCGCCGCGGGCCGAGGCGAACGCCGAACGGGCGCAGCGATCAGCGCACGAACGTGAAGACCACGCGCATGCGGGTGCGACCGCGCGACGTGGGCGCGGTGAGCGCCTCGAGCTGACGCTCCACGCAGCGGAGCACGGTGCGATCGCGCAGCGTGCCGCGCCCCGGGCTCGCTGCGATCTGCCCGCGCGCGTTGATCGCGACGCTCACGGGGACCTCGCCGGTCTGGCCGTTCGCGCACTGCTCGAAGCCGAGCGCGGGGAAGGTGCTCTCCAGGCTCGGGGCGGCGAGGGCACCGCGGATCGTCTCGATGCGCACGGTGACGCGCGGGTTCGTGATCGCGGGCGGCGGCGTCGGCGCGATGGGCGTGAGCGTCACGGTGGGTGCGGGCGTCGGCGCGACGGCGGCGGGGATGGTGCCCGCGGGCGGCGGCGTGAAGCGCACGACGAAGCGCACCGCCGCGCCGCCTTCGGGTGCCTGGGGCGGAAGCGTGAACTGCCGGATCGCGGCGCGCGCGCACTCCTCGAGCTCCGTGTCGCCCACCGACGACTCCGGCGTCGCGCGGATCACCTGTCGCGCCGAGACCCAGAGGCGCAGGCGGAAGTCACCGCCGAGCGTCGGCGTGACGGCGAGGCGGCGGTCGTAACACTGCTCGACCTGCGCGATCGTCGGACGGATCGCGTTCGCGAGGAGGTCGCGGTACTCGGCCGGCGGCGGATTGCCATCGACCGTGAAGTCCGTGACCTGCACACGCGGCGTCGTCTGTGCCGCGAGCGCGTCGGGCAGGCAGAGGCTGATCGAGAGGCACGCGGCGAGGGCAGCGAAGAGGAGCGGAGTGCGCATGCCCCGGACGTTAGCGCCTCGCGTGCCAAAGGCCTACTGGACCGTGGCCTACTGCTCGTTGGCTCCGTGACCGGGCGTCGAGCTGCGGCGCGCGCCGGGGAGCGTGTCCTCCTCGGGGACCGGCCAATCTCGCTCGGCCGCGAGCGAGCACTCGATCTTGTACGCGAGGCGGGCTGCCTCGCCGCGACCCACGAGCGGCGCGAGCACGTCGAGCAGTGGGCCTCGCACGAAGGCTCGGGCCGACATCGCGTCGTCCGCCGCCAACAAGTGACCCGCGCGCCCGTGCGCCTGCTTCACGATCGTCCGCGCCACCGCTCCACCGATCAGTCCGGAGAGAAGCCGCTCCACGCTCGCGTCGACGCCTTGGCGTTCCATCATGCTGGGCGCTCCATCATGCCCGCCCAAGAGCATTCCGTGGGCCAACACGAAAACCCAGCAAATTCGCGAAGCGCAGGCGCGCTGCGTTGCAGCGACGAAAGATCGGGCACGTCGCACGTTGCACGGCCGCGATAGGCTCGACGCCATGCGCCTCGCACCGTCGCTCGCTCTGCTCGGCTCCTTCCTCGTCGGCTGTGGCGCTGCCGCCACGGGCACCGACGCGGGCGCCCGCGACACCGGTGGGCTCGACGCTCCGAGCGCCGATCTCGATGCGGGGACCACGCCCTCGTTCGCCGAGCTCGCGCCCGACACGTGGTCCTTCGTGCCGATCGCCGGCGCCGTCTGCGGCAACGGCACGCCGCTCTCGGTGGGCGTGAACCCGCACGCGGGCGCAGAGGACGTGCTCGTGATCGTCATGGGTGGCGGCGCGTGCTGGAACGCCGAGACCTGCTTCACGCTCGACGCAGCCGCGCACGTGCACGAGGACTACACGCGCACGATCTTCGATCGCGAGCGCGCGCTCGTCTCGATGGTGGGCTGGGACGACCGCGCCGCGTTGCTCAACCCGTTCCGCGAGGCGCACCTCGTCTTCGTGCCGTACTGCTCGGGCGATCTGCACGCGGGCGACGCGGTGCAGGACTACCCCGGCGCGCCCCAGACGGTGCACCACCGCGGCGCGCCCAACACGCAGCGCATCGTCGACGCGATGCAGCGCGCGTGGCCCGATCTCGCTCGCGTGCGCGTGATCGGCTTCTCGGCGGGCGGCTACGGCGCGCAGCTCAACTGGGGCCGCTACGCCGACGCGTGGCCCGAGGCCGACCTCGCGCTGCTCGCGGACTGCTCACCCATGCTCGCGCCTCCCGCGGCGCAGTACGCCACGTGGCGTGCGGCGTGGAACCTGTACACGCCCGAGGGCTGCACCGAGTGCGCGACGCGCTTCAGCGCGTACGACGACTTCTACGATGAGCGGTATCCCGAGTCGCGCTTCGGTCTCCTGGCCACGACGAACGACTCGGTCATCACGGCCTTCTGGGGCGTGCCCGACCTCGCGCCGCTCTACGATCCGCTGCTCACCACGCTCGACGACAACGCCACGACTCGCTACTTCGTGGTCGACTCCGACGCGCACGTGATCCTCGGACAGGCAGGCACGCTCCGCTCGGCCGACGGCACGCTGATGATCGACTGGCTCCTCGGCTGGCTCGAGAACGATCCGGTCCGCTTCCACAACACGCGTCCCTGAGACTCCGTTTCTCGCGCCTTGGGCGCGGCAAGGCGGAGCAACTTCCCCCGACCCGCTCGACGCTCCGCAACCCTCGCTTTTTCAGGGACCGAGAAACAATCGACTCGAGACGCGAAGGGACGCGCGGGTGGGGGGGTCCAGGGCGAGTTCCGCAGGCCGAAGGCCGAGGATGTCTGAGAGCACGTGTCACTTGGATGGATCGATGCGAGTGGCACGTGCTCGAATCGGCGGGAGGGAGGCTCTCGCCGATTCACTCGGCGAGAGGGAGGGTATGCGGCCAGACCCTCCGGCAAGAAACGTCAGAGCATGAGTCAGTCCAAGTGACTCATGCTCTGAGCCCGATTCGAAGGCGGAGATTCTCTCTCCATCTCTCACTCCTCGGGCTGCGCGACGCCGGCGCGTGAGGCGCCCGCGTAGCCCAGCTCCTCGAGCTGGCGTCGCGTCGCCTCGTCGATCTGGAGGCGCTCCTCGCGGATCGTCGTGCGTCGTCGCGACGGTCGCTCGACGCCCGCGAGGTGGAGGCCGAGCAGGCCTCGCGCGTAGCGCACCGCGATGGGGCGAGACTCGGCGACGTCGGTGAGCTCGTCGGGATCCTCGACGAGGTCGTGCAGCATCACGCGCCGCTCGGTGCGCTGGATCAGCTTGAGCCGACCCACGTTCACCGCGCGCCAGCCCTCCATGAAGCCCGTCACCGCGACGCGCGGCGCGTCGGCCGTCTCGCCGAGCAACAAGGGGAGGAACGACTCGCCGGAGAGGTCGTCGGGGATCTCGCGGCCGAGCGCGTCGTAGATCGTCGGCAGCACGTCGACGAGACCGACGGAGTCGTCGAGGCGCACGCCACCGTCGGTCACGCCCGGGATGCGCACGATGAGCGGCACGTTGATCAGCTCCTCGTAGACGCTGTGGCCGTGGCCGACGGAGCCGTGATCGAAGAACTCCTCGCCGTGGTCGGCGGTGAAGATCACGATCGTGTCGTCGGCGAGGCCGCGCCGCTCGAGGCCCTCCATGATCGAGCCGAAGTGCACGTCGTGGTACGTGATCTCGCCGTCGTAGAGCGCCTCGAGGCGCACGCGATCACGCTCGGTGAGCGGCTGGCTGCCGCTCTTGACGTGCTCGAGCAGCTCGCGGTCGCGGTTGAAGTCGACGGGGCCCTCGTAGGGGTTCGGGTCGTAGAGCGCGAGCATCTCGTCGGGCGGCAGGTACGGCACGTGCGGATCGACCGTGTGCACGTAGAGGAAGAACGGCTGGTCCTGCGGGCGCGCGTCGAGCCAGCCGAGCACGTCGGCAGCGACGAACTGCGCCTGCGTGCGCAGGCCCTCGCGGATGTAGTTGCGGAAGGTGTCCCAGCCCTGCCGGAAGCCGAAGCGATCGGAGCAGAAGCCGTTCGCGATGAACGCGCCGGAGTGGAACTCGCGGCCGAGGCGCTCCGACAGGAGCTGCACGTCGTTCGGCACCGCGGCGTCTTCGGTCGTCGCGTGGTGCTCCCACGGAAAGAGGCCCGAGAGCAGCGTCGCGACGCTCGGCTTGGTCCAGTTCTCCTGGCCGTGTCCGCGCAGCATCACCGCCGCGCCCGCGGCCCAGCTGTCGAGCGAGGGCGTGCGAACGCGCGAGCTCTCGCGGTACGGGTGGAGCTTGTCCGCGCGCAGCGTGTCGGTGAGGTAGACGAGGACGTTGTGGATCGTCGGCCGCGTCGCGACGGGCCGCGCATCGAGCGTGACCACGCTCGGATCCGTGAGCTGGATCGAGCCCGACGCGCGCAGATCGAGCCGCGCGATCGAGCCCGCGAGCGCGTCGAGGTCGAGGTCGAAGCGGCCCGCCGTGATGCGACCGATCGACGTCGCTTGCTGACCGTCGCGCGCCGCGACGAGCTCGATGTGACCCTCGCCCTCGGCCACCCCGCGCAGGCGCGCGCCGTCGGGGATCTCCATCGTGTAGCCGAGCGTCCAGCCATCGGGGATCGAGAGGCGCGCGTGCGCGCCGTCGACGGCGGCGAGGCTCTCGGGCGCCGGCGGCGCGTCGTCTCCGTGCGGGTCGGTCGCGCCTTCCTCGAGCGCGGGGCCGAGGCGGATCCAGTCGATGAGCACGCCCGCGTTCGTGATCGCGCCGCCCTCGCTCGCAGGTCGCGCGAGCACACCCGTCTGCGGGATCCGCAGCTGCACCATGTTCTCGCCGACATGCAGACGCTCCGCGGGGATCGTGAGCTCGACGGTGGCGTAGGTGCCGTCGGTCGGAAGGCGCGCGAGACCCACCGTCTCGCCATCGACGTACACGGTGAGGCGACCGTCGCCGAGCGCGCGTGCGCGCATCCGCAGCGTGCGCGGGCCTGGCACATCGGAGGGCACGATCACGAAGCCGGTCACGTTCTCGATCACGCTCGAGCTCGCGGCGGGCTGTCCCTCGGGGCGCTCGTTCACGCTCGCGCCCACGCGCGTGCGCCAGCCACCGATCGTGTACTTGGCGGAGCCGGGCACACCCATGTCGAGCACGAGCGTCTCGCCCTGGCGGAGCTCCGCGCGCGGCACGTGGCGCGCGAGCGCGTAGCGGACGCGCGGGCTGCCCGTGGGCCGAGCTGCCTCGCGATCGCCCTCTGCGGAGGGCGATTCCGTCGTCGTCGTCGCGGGCTCGGTGCCCGTCGGTGTCTCGGGGCTCGCGCCCGTCGGCGCCGTGGCGGGTGGGGTGTCGGAGGACGAGCCGCAGGCGCAGAGGCCCGCGGTCACGAGGAGGAGCGCGCGTCGATCGATCACGGGCGCGAGCTTTGCGCGTCGGAGATCACGCGTAAAGGAGTGGCAGTGACGCGAGCGCTCGGTGCTTGACCCCGTGGTGCTCGTCCCCGAGCATCGGGACCGCGCTCGATTCACAGGGCATCGACCGCCGAGCTGGAGGACGAATGCGGCGGCGAAGACTCGTGACCGTGCTGGGTGTGCTGGGTGCGCTGGGTGGCTGCGGGCCGGTCGCGCGCGTCGAGGAAGACGCGTTCACCGCCGGGGCAGACAGCCCACCGATCGCCGCCGACAGCCCCGTCGGCGCGAGCGACGGACCCATCGGCGAGGGCGCCACCGTCTACGATCCGGTCCAGCGCGTGTACTGGCTCGCGGACGCCAATCTCGCTGGCGATCCGGGCATGCGAGCCCTCCTCGGTGTCCCGGGTGTCAACGACGACGGCACGATGAGCTACGCCACGGCGCTCGCGTGGGTGGCGGCGCTCAACGCATACGACGGCGGCGCCGGCTATCTCGGGCACGACGACTGGCAACTCCCGACCAACCCGCCGGAGGACACCACGTGCGCGATCGCGGCTGGCACGGAGGGCAACTCGTTCGGTCCGGGCTGCACCGCGAGCGCCCTCGGCCAGCTCTTCTCGACGATGTTCGAGGCGGACTATCCCGAAGGGATCGGACTCTCGGTGGTGTCGATCGATCCGCTCGAAGGGCTGCCCCAGGGCTTGTTCTGGACGGCCGGGACGAGCCTCCCCGAGCCGACTCCGTGGGACGCGACGGGTGCGTTCACCTTCACGTTCACGAACGCCGTGCGCAACCGCAAGACCACGCGCGCGAACTACTTCCACGTGCTGCCGGTGTTGCGTGGCGCGATCGGGGCCGCGCCCGCGAGCACGGGCCTCGTGCCGTACACGAGCGGCCCGGCGGCCGGCCTCGCGCTCTACGACGCAGACGCGGACCTGAGCTGGCCCATCGATGCGACACTGGCCACCTCCGAGCACTTCGGTGTGGACGGGACCGACGTGCTCCGTTTCCAGAGTGGCGCCGACCTGACTGTGCCGCTCGTCGCTGGAACCGGGGCGATGCGTTTCGAGACGAGCCGGGACTGGCTCGCAGGGATGAACGCAGCGTCCTATGCCGGTGCGAGCAGCTGGGCGCTGCCGACCGTGACGGAGCTTCGCAGCCTCCACGACCGCCTCGGCCTCGCCGACGCGCCGGAGCGCTTGCTCACGACCACCCTCGCCGCGACGGACAGGCACGGATTCCACCGCTTCCAGCCTTTCCTCTACTGGGCCTGTCAGCGCGTCCAGGAGGGCGACAGTCGCTCTCCGTGCAGCGGGGAGAGTCCCGGTCCTGCGCCCAATGGCATCGACCAGATGCAGTGGGCCTTCAACTTCCAGTCAGGATTCCAGGGCACGGACGAGGAGACCAAGGAGTACTTCGTGGTGCCTTATTACCCCGAGCCCTGAAGGCCACTCGCCTCCTCGGTTCACGGTGAGCGGCGCACGATCTCCAGATACGCCACGTTGCCCTCGCGATCGGTCCATCGCTCGATGGAGGCGTCGATCGGAAGATCGCGCGCGAGGGCCTCGAGGTCCTCGGCGTCGCGCCGCACGAGCACCCAGTCCATCACGAGCTCCATGTAGCCACGCGCGTGGTGGCCACGGGTGAAGTTCGCGACGAGGAGGCGGCCGCCCACCGCGAGCCCCCGAGCCAGCACACCCACGAGCGCGCGGGCGGTCCGATCGTCGAGGTAGTCGAGCAGGCCGGCCGCGTACACGAGGTCCATGCCCGCGAGGGGGACACGCCCCTTGAGGAGGGCCCCGACGGACTCGCGGAGCCTCGTGACGCGGGCAGACCCGGTCGCGCGCTCGATCTCGTCGAGGCTCTCGCCATCCTGATCGATCGCGAGGAACGAGCCCAAGCGCCCTTCGAGGACCGCGCGCGCTCGCTGCGCTTCGCGCAGGTGGCCGGCCGCGACGCTCACCACGCGCGGGGCGATCACCCGATCCGCGACCTCGTCGAGCCTTCGCGCGAGCACCTCGCGACGCAGCACGACGCTGCGTGCCGTCGAACAGCCGGTCGTGGTGCGGAAGACAGCGGCGCCGAGCTCGCTCGTGCCTTCGGGCACCCTGCCGTCGTACACGTGGTCGAGCATCACTGCGTCGCCCGCGTAGCCACGCGGCTTGTCGTACGCGCGGCGCGAGTACGGATCCTCGAGCAAGAGCGCGTGCGTCGGGTGGCTGCGACACCGCGCGGCCAGCGCGGCGCGCGAGCCCGCGCTCGTCGCCTGGTCGATGATCCGATCCAGCGTCCGGACGAGCAGGTCCGTCGCGTCGTCCTCCCCGGACCGCAGCGCCTGGCCCGCGTGGTCGAGCGTCTCGTCGAGCGCGGCGAGCAGCGATGGAAGGGCTCCGTCGTGGACGGCGGAGGTGGAGGCGATCGACGTGACGGTCTCGGTGTGTGTCATGGCTCCTCGTCGGGTGGACCAAGGGTGCTGAGCAACCGGCGGGCCATGGTTCCGAGCGCCGCGAGATCGAAGAAACGTCCGCCGCGCCGCGTGGCTGTGCACCCGTCGCGGGCTCGCTTGCGCAGATCGCGCGGCTCGCTGCGCAAGTCGTCTCGCTCGCGCGCTGCGAACGCGCGGCGGCTCTGGCACGCTCCGCGGTCATGCGTGCTCTCGCTCCGTGCCTCGCCGCGCTCGCTCTCTCGTCGTGCGGTCCCACCGCGCCGTCCGAAGACGCGGGGGCCGACGCGCCGCTCGCGGAGGACGATGCGTTCGTCGCCGCGAGCGACGCCGGCCGTGACGCGGGCCCACCATCGCCGCCTGCGGCGAGCGGGGTGTTCCCCGATCACCGACGGACCGCGCTCGACTGGGATCGACCCGATCAGGGCGAGGTGGTGCCTGCGACCGACGTCGATCGCGCGACCGATCAGCTGCTCGATCTCCTCGCGCGCACGGACTGGCTCGACTTCGTCGCCGAGCGCGCGCACGGATGGCCCGAGTCCGATCCGGAAGGTCGCTACTGGTACGCGACGTGGTGGAGCGGCGTCACGGTGCGCAAGTCGGGCGGTGCGATCACCTACGTGCACTCGCCCGACGGCGCCGACAACAACAGCCTGCGCACCGCGCAGCTGCTCGAGGGCGCTTGTTACGCGTACCGCCTGTGGGGCGATCCGCGCGATCGCCTGCTCGTGCGTCGCCTCGTCCGCGGCTTCTCGAGCTGGTCGATGGCGATGGAGCGCACGAGCGACGACGAGCGAGGGCTCCTCTCTCGCGCGGCGTATCCCGCTTCCGTCGAAGACACCGCGCGCGCGATCTCGATCGACTACGCCGCGGATCGCCCGGGCGAGCCCGGCCCGCCCTCGTACTACGTGCACCTCACCGACAACCCGCACTGGCCCGATCTCTACGTGAAGAACATCCGCAGCAAGGACGACATGGGCCACATGCTGCGGGCGGTCGCGCTGCTCGACACCTGCGCGGGCCAGCTCGGCGACGCGGAGGCGGAGGCCGAGCTCGTCGAGATGCGTCGCCTCTACCAGGAGTGGGCGCAGCGCGTGGAGCGCGATGGCTTCCGCATCGCGAGCCGCACCGAGGCGGGCGAGCCCTTCCAGCCCGAAGGCGATCTCGCCACGTACTTCCTCGGTGCCGGGGTCGAGTGCGCGGCGGGCTACGCGATCCCGCTGATGTCGCGCTTCGACACGCTCGGCTACACGTGTCGAAACCCGGGCCTCGGGCCCGTGTCCGATCCAGCCGGCGGCGTGCCGAGCGGCGCGCTCCAGATCCTCCGCACACACCACGAGGCGGCCGCCGCGCTCGCGCTCGCGAGCGGTCGCGACGAGACCGCGCGCGCGCTGATCGAGGGGCTCGCCTCACGCATGGAGGGCATCCTCGACGCGTACGACACGGGCACGCCGCCCGAGAACGCGCGCGCGGGCGACGTCGTGCAGCTCATCCTCGAGTCCGCGGCAGTCGGTGTGCCGCTCACGTCGCGCGAGGTGCGCTTCCTCCACGCGCGCCTCGGCGAAGCGGCCGCGGGCTACGACACGAGCGCACCGGCGTGGCACGTGCGCGACGCGAGCGTGCCCGACGGTGACTACGCGTTCGAGCCCGGTGGGCCAGGCGTCGACGTGAAGGATCTCGCCCTCTTCCTCGGCCTCTGCAGCGCCCAGTGGGTGAGCCCCTCGGGCCGCGACGTGCTCGACTGCGATCGCGTGCGCGCGAGCACGCGGCCGGGCGATTGACGCTCACGCGGCGCGGAGGCCTCGAGCTCAGGCGCGCGCTTCGGCGATGGCGGCCTTGGCGGCGGCGAAGTCGTCGGGCTTCTGCACGCTCAGGCACTTCACGCCCTCGACGGTGCGCTTGAGCATGCCCGTGAGCGCGTTGCCCGTGCCGATCTCGACGAAGAGGGTCACGCCCTCGTTCTTCATCCGCACGATCGCGTCTTCCCAGCGCACCGAGCGGCTGACCTGACGCACGAGCGCGTCGCGCGCGAGCTCGCCGCTCGTCACGGGTGCCGCGTCGACGTTCACGTACACGGGCAGCTTCGGGTCGGAGAACGCGATCTTCGCGAGCGCGGGCGCGAGGCCCTCCTCGGCGGGCTTCATCAGGCGACAGTGGAAGGGCGCGCTCACGGGCAGCGGCATCGCGCGGCCACCGGCGGCCTTCATCTTCTCGCCTGCGAGCTCGACCGCCTTCGCGTCGCCCGCGATCACGATCTGGCCGGGCGAGTTGTAGTTCACGGGCTCGACGCACAGGCCCGTCTCGGCCTCGATCTCCCTGCAGATCTGCTCGAGCGGCGCGCGATCGAGCTTGAGGATCGCGCTCATCGCGCCCTGGCCCACGGGCACGGCGGCCTGCATGAGCTCGCCGCGCAGGCGCACCGTGCGCACCGCGTCCTCGAAGCGCAGCGTGCCCGCACACACGTGCGCGGAGTACTCGCCGAGGCTGTGCCCTGCGACGACGTCGGGCGTCACTCCGCCATGGGGCCAGCCGAGCGCCGAGAGGATCGCGATCGAGCTCGTGAGGATCGCGGGCTGCGTGTTCTTGGTGAGCTTGAGGTCCTCGTCGGGGCCCTCGAAGCAGAGCTTCGAGAGCGGTCCCTCGAGCGCACGATCGGCGGCCTCGAACACGGCGCGCGCCTGCTCGCTCGCGTCGAACGCCTCCTTGCCCATGCCGACCTTCTGCGAGCCCTGACCGGGGAACACGAACGCGACCTTGCCCATGATCTCACCTTCTCGACGTCGTTCAGTTCGAGGCGCCGCCCATGCACGAGGTCGCGGCGCGCTGGAGCTGCGCCGCTTCCTCGGGGCGATCACCGAAGCTCGGGTTGTGCAGGATCCAGAGCGCGCATGCCTCGTGCGACTGCCCCTCGCAGAGGCGCGCCAGCACGCACGCGCAGGAGGGCCGGAGCGATGCGTCGCCTTCGGCGCATTGCTCGACGAAGCCCTGCTCGACGAGCTCGGGCCCACAGGCCGCGAGCGAGTCCTGGAAGAAGGGATCGGTCGCGACGACGCCCGGATCGTGCAGCTGCGCCGCGCGGCGATCGAAGCCGTCGCGCTCCATGCGCTCGAACATGCACGCGCAGTAGCGGTCGCAGACCGTCGCGAGGCCCTCCTCGACGCAGCCCTCCGTGCAGCCCTGCATGAAGCCTTCGCGCAGCGCCGCCGCCGCGCCGCCGGCGCTCGCGCGGCTGCCCTGGTTGTTCGAGCTCGCGCCGCGTGAGGTCGCGCTCGCGCCGTTCGTGCCGCCCGTGGTCTCGCCGCTGGCGGCAGCGCCACCGCCGCAGCCCGAGGCCACGAGCACCGCGGTCGTGAGCGCGAGACTGCCGAGCGCCGCGCGCGAGAAGGCGCCTCGCGTCCGCACGTCAGCCCCGGAACTCGTGCTTGCGCCAGCGCGAGAGCACGAAGAAGTTGAGCGGGATGCGCAGCGGACCGATCGCCGCGTAGGCCTTGCCGAGGAGCAGATCCGGATCGTCGGGATACACCTGCACGACGTAGTCGCGCAGCGGCGGGCCGAAGAGGCCGTTGCCGCCGAGGCCGTAGTCGAGCAGCACCGAGTTCTCGTAGCGGCTGTCGCGCGCGCCGCGCACGGGCGCGTGCACCCGGTAGAAGCCGTAGCGGTGGGGCGCCTCGTCGCTCGGCTTGCAGCGCGGCGGCGCGCCGTCGGCCATGCGGGGCGAGGCGATGTTGTAGCCCTGCACGAACGGGCTCGGGCCCGACGCACGCTCGGGCCCATCGTAGAAGCCCTTCACGAAGCGGCGGATGCCGATGAGCGAGTAGATCCGGACGCAGTTGCCGCCGCTCCACTCCCAGCCGACGAGGCTCTCCATCTTCGGCGGCGTGCCCGCGAGCATGATCTGCTCGAGGTCCGAGGTGCGTGCGCGCTCCATCATGGAGAGCCACGTCCAGCGCTCACCGCTCGGTGCGAGCACCTGCGCCCGCGCAGGCGTGAGGGCAGTCGCGCTGCTCATCCCGCGTACTTCTCCACGAGGCGCGCGAGGCGCGGCACGGCCTGCTCGACGTTCTTCTTCGCGGTCGGGCGAAGGCGATCGTAGGTGGCCTTCACGACGCCGCTCTTGCTCCGCTGCGCCTTGCCGTCGGTGATCGCGAGGAGCGCGTCCGCGAGGCGGCCCGCGCTGCCCTCCAGGTGCGCGACCGTCGGCTTCCCGGCGGTCTTGCCCTCGGCGTAGATGGGCTCGATCGCCTTGGCGAACTCGGGCAGCAGATCGTGGACGACGTTCTTCACGAAGCCGGGCTTGATGCCCTGCACGGCCTTGTAGCCGGCCTTGATCGCCATGCCCGAGAGGCCGCCCTTGTCGTCGACCTCGCGGTCGATGATGTCCAGACAGTCGCGGACCACGTCCGCCTTCTTCGAAGAATCCGTCAGCACGTCGACCAGGCTCGCCATGAAACCTCCGGGGGAGCAAGGTTTCGCCTGCCGATCCGGGACGCGCAAGGGACAGACGGGCGCGCCGAGGCGAACGGTCGCGGGCGAGGGGCCACCCGCGCGCGTCGCCCAACCGGAGGTCGGAGAGGCCCGCGCGATCAGCGTCCGCGCTGGCGCGTGCGCACCGGCGCGCTCGCTTCTTCGGGGCAGCCGTTGGCGTCCTCGAAGCCGTCGGCGTCCTCGGCCTGCTCGGGGCACTCGTCGTCGGAGTCCAGCACGCCGTCCTGATCGAAGTCGGGATCGGGGCAGCCGTCCTCGTCGCCGAGGCCGTCGGTGTCCTCGGGCTCGGCCGGGCAGCGATCGACGTCGTCGTTGATGCCGTCGCGATCGCGATCGCTGTCGGGGCAGCCGTCGTCGTCGCGATCGCCGTCCATGTCCTCGGCCTGCGCGGGGCACGAGTCGTAGCCGTCGTTGATCCCGTCGCCGTCGTCGTCCGGATCGGGGCAGCCGTCGTCGTCGGTGACCTCGTCGCGATCCTCGGCGTCGTTCGGGCACTGGTCGGTCCCGTCGAGGATGCCGTCGTCGTCGTTGTCGGGCTCCGGGCAGCCGTCCTCGTCGGCGTTGCCGTCGAGGTCCTCGTCGTCGGCGGGGCAGAGATCGACGTCGTCGCGGAAGCCGTCACCGTCGGAGTCGTGGCTCGGCCGCGGCGCGTAGGAGAAGTCGCCGAGCAAGCGGAAGATCGGGACGCCGATGGCGTACGCGAGGCCCGCGCCCGCGCCGAGGCGGATGTTGAAGTCACCGAGGCGGATCACCGCGGCGGCGCGCAGCTCGGTGGGTGCTTCGTTGTCGTAGACGAGGCCGAAGGTCGTCGCGCCGCCGATCTCGGCGAGCACGCCCCACACCTCGTCGAAGTCGTACTGGGCCGCCGCGCCCCAGGTCATCTCGGGCGTGCGCGCCGAGCCCTCGAAGCCCTCGCGCAGCGTGATCTCCGCGTTCTCGTGGTAGGCGCCGCCGAGGTTGATCGCGGCGCGGAAGTGCTCGACGCGCACCGAGAACACGAGGTGTCCGCCCACCGCGAAGTTGGGATCACCGGCATAGCGCCCCGGCAGGATCGCGCGCGCCACGGGCGCCGTCGCCCACGCCGCGACGCCGAAGCCGATGCCGCTCGCCTCGTCGGGGTCGATGATGTTCACGAGCAGGTGCAGGCGCGGATCGCCCAGCGTCGCGCCGTCGCCGCCGCGGAAGCGGTAGATGCGCATGGGCGTGGGCGGATCGCACTCGGGCGGATTGCACGCGGGCTCGGACCACTCGTACGACGCGCCGAACGTGTGGAGCACGACCGGCACGTTGAGGCCGATCTGCACGCGATCGAAGAGCGCGATCGCGCCGTTGAGCTGGAGGGTGGTCATGCCGCCCACGACGTCGAGATCGTCGTTGCGCGCCTCGCCCGTGCCGGTGAGCGCGCGGACGTTGTCGAGCGTCATCGGCCGATGCGCGTAGTCCGCCATCACGCTGAAGTACGGCTGGACCTCGCCGGAGACCTCCGAGCCATCGACCATCAAGAAGCCGCCGCCGGGGGAGGCGTAGAAGCGATTCGCGGAGGGCTCCTGCAGTCTGACGCCCTGCGCCCGCGCGGTGGCGGGTGAGAGCAGTGCGGGCAGGGGCACGAGCAGCGCGAGCGCGGCCAGAGACGAGACGAGGCGGAAGGCGTGCGGACGAGAGGCCCAGTGACGCGTCATGCGCGCTCGATGCTACACGAGCGCGTCGCGCGGCGGTCGGCCAATGCGCGTGCCGCGCTCGTCCGTGGGGCCGACCCGTGCACCGTGATCGTTCTCGCGCCACCTCGCGCGAACGCGCATACCATCGACCCATGGCCGCCCCCCGACCTCCGCGAACGCACGGCACCGGACGCTTCACGCGCGAAGAGCTCGCCTCCTGCGGTGAGGGCACGATCATCGAGGAAGGCTGCCTCGTGTTCCACCCCGAGAACGTCCACCTCGGTTCGAACGTCTACGTGGGCCACCACGCGATGCTCAAGGGCTACTACAAGAACGAGCTCCGCATCGGCGACGGCACCTGGATCGGACAGCAGTGCTTTCTCCATGCGGCGGGCGGCATCGAGATCGGCACGAACGTCGGCATCGGACCCGGCGTGAAGATCCTCAGCTCGCACCACGACGAGGTGAGCCTCGAGGTGCCGATCCTCCACGCGCCGCTCGTGCTCGAGAAGGTCGTGATCGAGGACGACGCCGACCTGGGCATCGGCGCGATCGTGCTCCCGGGTGTGCGCATCGGCCGCGGCGCGCAGATCGGCGCGGGCGCGGTGGTGACCAAGGACGTGCCCGCGTACGCCGTGGTCGCCGGCAACCCGGCCAAGCTCCTCTACATGCGGCACGCCCCCGAAGGCGGCGCGTGAGCGGCAAGCCCGCGCCGCGCGGCGTCGAGGTCGTGTCGGAGGGACGCCCGGTCGGCGCGAGCCCCTCGCTCTCGATCATCGTGTTCGCCTTCGACGAGGAGGAGAACATCGCGGCGGTGCTGGACGAGCTCGGCCTCTGGCTCGACGCGCACGAGCCCGACGCGGAGATCGTGTTCGTCGATGATGGCTCGCGCGACGCGACGGCCGAGCGCGCGAAGGAGGCGCTCACGGAGCGCGCGCACGTGGTGCTCCGCCACACGAAGAACGGCGGCATCGGCGCGGCGCTCAAGACCGGTGTGCGTCACGCGCGCGGCGAGTGGATCACGTTCCTGCCCGCCGACGGTCAGATCGCGCCCGACGCGATCGGCACGCTGCGCGACGCGCAGCGCCAGCGCGGCGTGCACGCGGTCTTCAGCGTCTATCGCCAGCGCGACGACGGCCTCGACCGCAAGCTCTTCTCGTTCGGCGTGCGCGCGCTCATCGCCGGCGTGCACGGCGTCTGGATGCGCAGCGACGGGCCCTACCTCGTCAAGCGCGTGCTCTTCGACCCGGACGCGCTGCCGCCCGACACGTTCTTCCTCAACTTCGAGCTGCCGATCAGGCTCCTCGCCAAGAAGACGCCGAGCACCGTCGTCACGATCGAGTGCCGCCCGCGCCGCGCGGGCTCGAGCAAGAGCACGCAGTGGCACCGGATCATCGGCGTCGCGAAGGACCTGGGCGATCTGCGTGTGCGCCGCTGGCGCGAGCGCCTGCGTCGCCGCTGAGCCGGAGCGCGGCGCCGAGAGACGAACTCGGGCGCTGGCGCTCGCGGTACCCTCCTGGAATCCACAGCGCCGGAGCCGTTCGATGGGCCTGATCCTCGTCCCCGCCTTCTTCGGCTACACCTTCCTCGTCTTCGTGATCGGGATCCCCGCGATCCTCGGCGCAGGCTTCGAGCGTGCCGGGATCCCGCCCGAGGAGGCGCCCAAGGGGCCGCGGCGGATCGCGTCGATCGGTGCCTTCTTCGGCACACTGCTCGTCCACGTCGGGATCCAGGTCGTGCCGCAGATCATTGCCGGCGGCTACTACGGGTTCTCCATCGCGCTCTCGGCCTGGTTCGGTGTGCCGAGCCTGCTCGCGCTCGTCACCGCCGTGACGTGTCTGGCGATCGGTCGACGTCGCAAGAACGCAGTGTTGCTCGCGATCTCCCAGGGCATCTGGGTGGCGATGTTCGTGTTCATCGTCATCGCCATTCCCGAGGTCATGCTGCTCGACGCGCTCGGCGTGCCGGCCGAGTACTGACGGCGCGAGCCAGCGTCGGTTCAGTCGGCGCGGCGCGGCGCGTGCGACCAGATCCAGCCGTCGCTCGCCTCGCGTGGGGCGAAGCCGCCGTCGCCCTCGACGCGCTCCACGCGATAGCCCTGCTCGCGCAGCCGCGCGACGAGGCTCGCTTCGCCCACGAGGTGGCCGAGGCCCACCGCGACGAACGCGCCGCCTTCCGCCAGCACGGGTGCGAGGCGCGCCATCCAGAGGTCGTTTCGCAGCGTGAAGGTCGCCTCGCGCTCGGCCTCGCTCATCACCGCGAGCGCCTCGTGGATGCGCGCCTCGTCGAGCGACAGATACGCCGCGCGCAGCGTGCGGGCCTCGGCGCGCGCGCGCTCGGGATCGTCGATCATCGCGCGCAGGGCCTCGACCGGATCACGTCGCGACACGCCCGAGAGCGCGGCGACGGTCTCGCGCGGCGTCTCGAGCGCGACGAAGGGCACGCACCACTGCATCGCCCAGTCGTAGATCCAGCGATCGAGGTGCGTCGCGCTCGCGGTGCCCGGCGCGCGCCAGAAGCCGTCGTCGCTCGCCTCGACCTCGGCCATGCGCACCTGTCGCAGGTAGATCGCGAGCATGCCCGCGGGCACGCGCGCGATCTGCTCGGGGGACGCGACGAACGAGAGCTCGGTCGTCAGGCGCGCCCACGTCTCGCGCGGCAGCACCTGATCCACGCGCCGCACGCGGTGTCGCACCGGCGAGGGCTCCGCGAGGTAGCGCTGCGCCGCGAGGAGATCGATCTCCATGACCACCACGCGCGCATCGAGGAGCGCGCGATCGAGCGGACGCGGCAGCGCGCGACCGAAGCCCACGCCCACGTGCATCGTGCCGAGGAGATACGAGTCCGGCGTGCCCTCGCGCGAGACGCGGTAGAGCCACGCCCGCGGCGCGTTCGGATCGGCCTCGTCCCACGGGGCCATCTCTTCTGCGCGGCTCACGGTGTCTGCGGGCCCCGCGATCTCGTCCGTCGTCTCCTCCGCGACCTCGAGCGCCACGTGCGTCGTCGCGCCCTCGAGGTGAGGTCCGGGCGACCTCGACGCCATCGTGGTGTCGCGCGCGCCGACCGCGGCCGCACCGCAGCCCGCACACGTCAGCGCCCACACCAGCGCCGCGACGGCGAGCGAGCGCACGCGCCTGGCTCCGCACCATCGCGCTGGCGTGCTCGGGAGAAGGGCAGGGCTCGCCACGGGCCTTGGACCATGATGAAGGAGAAAAGTTCCGCGGCGTAGCCCGTGGACGCGGGCGGCGCGTTTCGCTTACGTCTCCGTCGTGCCCAGCGACGATTCCACGACGGGCCCCGCGCCCAACCAATCGGCGGCGAGCGGACCGACCACGAGCCGGCGTCGCTTCGTGCGCCTCGGCGTGGGCGGGGTGCTCCTGCTCGGCGCGGGCGGGGTGCTCGCGTACCAGAGCAGCGGCTACGAGGTGTCGCGCGCCGTCGCCGACAACCTCTACGCGCTGAGCGCCAAGGAGTACCTCGTGGTCGAGGCGATCGCGGCGCGCATGCTGCGGGCCGACGAGCCCGCCGAAGGAGAGAGCGCGTACCCGAGCCCCGAGGAGCTCGGCGTGGCCGCGGCGATCGACGTCTTCGTCGCGCGCCTCGACGACGCCAACCGCACGGATCTGCGGCGCCTGATCCACGTGGTCGAGCACCTCATGCCGTGGAGCGCGGGCCTGACCTCGCGCTTCACGCGCCTCTCGGGCCCCGAGCAGGATCGCGTGCTCGAGGCGATGGAGACGAGCTCGGTGGGCCTGCTCCGCGGGGCCTTCAACGCGCTCAAGGCCCTCTCTGCGATGGCCTTCTTCTCGCACCCGCTCACGTGGGGCCCCATCGGCTACGACGGCCCGCTCGTGGCGAGGCCGCCAGAGGGCTGGGTCGCGGCCGCAGAGCTCGCGCGACGCCCGCCGAGCGCGGAGAGCGGCTCGTGACGGTCCGGCGCGGACGCAGCGAGACCTCGCCGCTCTCGCTCGAGTGCGACGTGGCGATCGTGGGCAGTGGCGCGGGCGGCTCCATGGCGGCCCACGAGCTCGCGGGACGGAGCCTGTCCGTGATCGTGCTCGAGGAAGGTGCCTATCACCGACCTCGCCAGTTCGATCAGCGCGAAGAGCACATGCTGCCCTCGCTCTTTCGCGAGCTCGGCGGCCAGCGCACCGACGATCTCTCGATCCTCGTGCTCTCGGGCCGCGGCGTCGGCGGCTCCACCGTGCACAACACGAACCTCTGCAAGCGCACGGCCCCGGAGATCCTCGCGCAGTGGCGCGACGGACACGGCCTCTCCCTCGAGGATGCCAGTCTGGACGCGCTCTTTGCCGAGGTGGAGTCCCTCCTCGGCGTGGTGCCGATTCGGCGCGAGCAGCTCTCTCCGCACAATGCCGTGCTCGAGCGGGGCGTCCAGGCGCTCCACTACGCGGGCGGCATGCTGTCGCACAACCGCGACGATCGCTGCATCGGGAGCGGCTTCTGCGAGCTCGGCTGCGCCTACGACGGAAAGCGCAACGCCCTCCGCGTGCTCCTGCCGGCGGCGATGCGGCGCGGCGCCGTGGTGCTCAGTGACGCGCGCGTCGATCGCGTCGTCTACGACGACCGGCGCGCCCGTGCGGTGACTGGACGCCTCCTCGACGACAACGGGGTCCCTCGCGGCGACTTCGAGGTGCGCTGTCGCGCCGTGTGCCTCGCGGGCAGCGCGATCGGCTCGGCGCGGCTGGCGCTCCGGAGCGGCCTGCCTGATCCACACCAGCAGATCGGTCGCCGCCTCCACATCCACCCTGGTGTCGCCGTCGCGGGCCGCTTCGAGGAGCGTGTCGAGGGGTGGAAGGGCATCCCGCAGAGCTACGAGTGCACCGAGTTCCTCGATCTGAGCCCCGGCTCCGAGCGCCGCGCGTGGATCCTCCCGAGCTTCGCGCACCCGGTGGGCACGGCCACGGTGACGCCGGGCTTCGGCCCGCGCCTGCTCTCCACGATGCGTGCCTATCCGCACCTCGGTGTGCTCGCGGCGATGGTGCACGACGAGACCGAGGGCCGCGTCTACCTCGAGGGCGATCGCACGCGCCTCGCGTACGTCCCGAACGAGTCCGATCGCGCGCAGCTCGCCCTCGGAGCGCGCGAGGCCTGCCGCATCCTCCTCGCCGCAGGCGCGCGCGACGTGATGGTGCCGGGCGTGCCGCCGATCACCGTGTCTTCGGAAGCCGATCTCGCGGAGATCACGGCCGATCGCTTCCACCCGCACGACGTCCCGCTCACCGCGGTGCACCCGATGGGCACGCTGCGCATGGGCGCGGATCCGCGCGCGAGCGTCGTCGACGAGACGGGCAAGCATCATCACATGGACAACATCTGGGTCACGGACGGCTCGCTCTTTCCGACCTCGATCGGCACGCCGCCGCAGCTCTCGATCTACACGTTCGCCCTGCGCGTCGCGCGCGGGCTGGAGATCCCCACATGAGCGTCGCCCGCATCGGGAGAGTGGCAGCATGAGAGTCGCCGTCGTCGGGGCAGGCATCGTCGGCGCGAGCGCTGCGCGCGCGCTGGCGCGGAGGGGTCACACGGTCACGGTCTTCGAGCAGTTCGAAGAGGGCCACGCCAAGGGAAGCTCGCACGGTGCCAGTCGCATCGTGCGAAGGGCCTATTCGGATCCGTTCTACACGTCCGTGATGCTCGAGGCCTATCCGCTCTGGGCCGAGCTCGAGCGCGACACCCGGACGACGCTCGTCGACGAGGTGGGGCTCCTCTACGTCGGCAAGAAGGACGCGCCCACGATGCGCTCGCTCGTCGAGGGCCTGAGCTCCCTCGGCGTCCGGCACGAGCTGCGCGAGGCGCGGAGCCCGGTGGCGGGTGGCCCGGAGATCTTCGGCGACGAGATCGGCGTGCTCACGCCGGAGGCCGGCTACGTGCGGGCGGATCGTGCGCTCGCCGCGACGCTCTCGGATGCGAAGGCCCACGATGCGGTCGTCGTGCGCGAGCGCGTCGAGGATCTCCCAGCGCTCCGCGCGCGCCATGACGTGGTGCTGCTCTGCGCCGGTGGCTGGATCGGCCGCTTCGTGTCCTTGCCCGCGACCGTCACGGTGCAGACCTTCGCCCACCTCGCAGGCCAGTCGTGGAAGGGGCCCGTCTGGATCGAGGACGGGCCGATGTTCCTCTATGGGTTTCCCGCGATCGACGGACACCCACCCAAGATCGGTGTCCACGCGCCGGGCCCCGCCATCGACGCCGACGACACGGAGCGACGAGGCACACCGGCGCACCAGAACGAGATCCTCTGGGTCGCACAACGACGCTTCGGCATCGACCGCCCCTTCGTGACCGACGTCGGGCGCTGTCTCTACACGACCTTGCCAGGAGAAGACTTCCGCATCGGCCGCGTGAGCGACGGAGTCTTCTACGCGAGCGCCTGCAGCGGACACGGCTTCAAGACGGGCCCCTGGGTCGGCCGCGTCCTGGCCGACCTGGCCGAAGGAAGAGACCCTCTGGCGTCCTTCACCCGACTCCGCCACGACGTGGCTGAGCCCCGCAAGCACGAGACCGAGAGTCACTCGACCCAGCAACTCAGGGACCGAGAAACAATCGACTCGAGACGTGAAGGGACGCGGGGGTGGGGGGTCCAGGGCGAGTTCCGCAGGCCGAAGGCCGAGGATGTCTGAGCATCGGACCCCCCTCCCCCGCGGCCCGATTCGAAGGCGGAGATTCTTTCTCCATCTCTCAGAAACTCCCGAACCAGGTGCGGACTGCAGTGGGGTAGTAGCCGGGGCGCTGGTGGCCGGTCTCGGGGCCGTAGAGGCAGAAGCGCGTGACCTCGCGGCAGAGCGCGTGCTCGACGCACTCCCCGTCGAGGCCGAAGCCGAGGTCGGTGGTGGCCGCGCCGCAGTCGTTTCGCGTGCGCCAGAAGTCGTCTTGCTCGATGCCATAAGCACCGACGCTCGGCTGCGAGGTGAAGTGATCGTCGGCCTGTCCGAAGAAGGTCCACACGGCGACCTCGCCCACGCAGCCGGGCTCGCCGCCGCCGGCCGGCTCGAACCAATAGGGGCGATTGGCCGCCACCGGCGCGACGGCGCGGAAGCGGTCACCGAGGAAACAGCCCACCACGGCGGCCATGTCTCCGCCCCACGAGTGACCCGTGGCGAACACCCGGTCTCGATCCACGCAATACCGTGCCTCGAGCTCGTCGAGCAGCTCGGAGACGAAGGCCAGATCCTCCATGCCATCGGCCGGCGCGGCGTGCGGGCCGAGCAGCCAGCCGCCGAGGTTGCCCCAGCCCTCGAAGTCGCGGAAGAGGGGATCGGGATAGACGTAGAGCGTGCGACTGCCCGGTTGCTCGAGATCCAGATACGGGCGGATCATCTCTCCGGTCCAGCTCGTGCCGGCGAATCCCATGATCACCCGGTGCGGGATCGAAGGGTCGTAGTCGCTCGGGACGACCAGGTAGTACGAGCGCTCGCCGCCCGCGGCCGCGCTGAACGAGAACGTGCGCTGCGCGCCACCCAGCGGGTCCGAGGGCGCGAGGCCACATCCGGCGGAGCGTGCGTCGGGCGGCGTGTCGCTCGTGGCATCGGCGCTCGGCCCCGTGTCGCGTCGCTCGGCGAGGTGCGCGTCTGCGGGGGCCTCCCCGCCGTCGCAGCCAGCCACGGAGACGGCGAGACAGCACGCCTGCGCGAGCCGCCGGGCACGCGCGCGTCCGCGGGGCAGCGGCGGATCAGAGCGCATCACGGAACACGACTCCATCGAAGACCGAGGCCGAGAAGGGCAGATGCAGCCGCTCGCGGCGCGGGTGAACGTCGCGGAGCGGGCTCGTGCGGTCCCGGAAGCGCGTGGGGTAGTAGTTGGTCTCGAAGACGAGCTGACTGCCGCGGCGCGAGAGAGGCTCCACCTTCGCGAGGCGCGCTCGCGTGCTCTCGGTGATGCAGCCTTCGATGCGCGCGGCGACCTTCTCGGGATCGTACTCGGAGTCGCGCGGCTCCTCGGAGTCGACGTCTTCGGGGAGCGGCGTGGGCCAGCCGTTCACGAAGAGGCTCGACTCCTCCGGGTGCGAGGCGCGCGCGAACGGATCGACGGGCTGACCATCGAGCCAGACGTTGAAGTGGATGTGGGGGATGCCCCACGGAAAGCTCACCAGCGAGTCGAGGCCGCTGTAGCCCGTGATCGCGACGGGCTGCCCGCGTCCGACGAGGTCGCCCTCCTGCACGAGCACGCGCGCGAGGTGCGCGCTCGAGGTGATGAGGCCATCGCCGTGATCGATCGCGAGCTTGAGCCCGCCACGGTGGAACTCCGAGACGACCCGCACGACGCGTCCGCTCGCGGGCGCGAGCATCGGCGTGCCGCGCGGGATGCAGAAGTCGGTGCCGTTGTGGCTGTCGTAGGTGGAGGCGCCGCCGCGGAAGTCCTCGACCTGCGTCTTCTCCACCGACCAGCCGAGCTCGATCGGCGTCTGCCGGTGGTTGAAGAGGTTCGAGAGCACGACCTTGCGGTGCACCGCGTAGCGCCCGCGCCAGAGCGGCACCGAGAGCTTCGGATCGAGCAGGCGGAGGCTCGAGACGCCGAACTTCGACGGCGGCACGTCCTCGTCTCCGCGGATCGCGATCAGCGCTTGCCGAAGACGCTCCCGCGGCGGCGTGAGGCCCATGGACTCGACGAGGGACGGCAGCGACATGCCGCCATCGTACCGTCTGCCCGCCCGATCTCGCACGGGCGGAGAAAAGGTGGTCCTCGAGGAAACTCGCGGCCGGAGGTGCCGATAAGGGTCGCGAGGTGACCATGACCCTTCCTGCCGTCTCGAGTGCAACCCGCTCGTTTGCGATGGATGCCCCCACCGCCGCTGCTTCGACTTCGGGAGCGGCTCCTCCGGAGTACCGCGATCGCCTCCAGGGTCAGACCTGGGGACCGGACGAGGTGCCCGGTTCGACGGCCGCGCGTCGCGCGCTCTCTCGGGACCTGGGGATCTGACCATGCTGCGCCGACGACTCGAACAGTGCCCGATCTGCCATGCCGACGTGCGCGGACGCATCCGGTGCGAGGGATGCGGTGAGCCGCTGCCGGGCATCGTGCCCCGCGCTCGTTCGCTGACACGCCCGCTGCTCGTCGCTGGCCTCGGGCTCGCGTGGAGCTTCTACCGCCTCCAGACGGGAGGGCTGCGCGGCGCGCTCGTCGTACCAACCCTTCTCGTCGTCGTGGTCGGCCTTCTCGTCCTGCTCGCGTGGCGTCCATGTGCTCGCGCGATTCAGGCCCTCTTCGCGCGTCGCCTCACCGACCTGGGCAGTGCGCCACAGGGCGCCGCGGAGGTGGCGCTCAGAGGTCGAGTGCGCGCGGTGCTCGGCTTCCGCGTCGACGACGCGACGGCGGCGGAGGGACGAGGTGCCGACGTGCATGCTGGACGCTTCGTCGTGGAAGGCGAGGGCGGCGAGGCGATCGTCGACGACGACCGGCTTCACCTCGGGCCGTTCACCTACTGCGTGCGCGACGGCGACGAGGTCGAGGTGCGCGGTCCGGCGCGTCGCATCGAGGCCCTCGAGAGCGGCGACTACCGCGGGCAGAAGAGCCGCTGGATCTTCGATGGAACCGCGGAGTCCCCGGTCGTCGTCTCCGCGCTCCGGCGCTGAGCTGCGTGAACAATCGTGACGTCGGTTGAAGACGCGCTCCGCATGACGCACGCCTCACGCTCTTCGGAGGCGTGCATGGAGCTGTCGGACAAGACGTTCGTGGTGACGGGTGCGAACACCGGCCTGGGCAAGGCCACGGTCGAGGCGCTCGCGGCCCGCGGCGCCCGGCGCATCATCGTGGCGTCGCGGAGCCGCGACAAGACGCAGCCGGTGCTCGACGCGCTCGTGGCTCGCTCGCCGAAGACCGACGTGCAGTTCGTGGCCCTCGACCTCGGCGATCTCGCGTCGGTGCGGCGCGCGGCCGACGAGATCCTCTCGAAGGACCTCGCGATCGACGTGCTCGTGAACAACGCGGGCATCGCGGGCATCCAGGGCCTCACGAGAGACGGCTTCCAGATCACGTTCGGGACGAACCACCTCGGGCCGTGGCTCTTCACCGAGAAGCTCCTGCCGCTCGTCACGCGTGCGCTCCAGGGTCGAATCGTGAACGTCTCGAGCGAAGCCAGCGCTCGCGCGCGAGGCATCGACTGGGACGTGCTCCGGAGCCCGACGACGAACCTCACGGCGTTGCCCGAGTATGCAGTGAGCAAGCTCTGCAACGTGCTCCACGCGAAGGAGCTGGCGCGGCGCCTCGCACACACGAAGGTCACGACGTACTCGCTCCACCCAGGCCGCGTGGCCTCCGACATCTGGGGCCGTCGCCTCTTCGGGATCGTCGGCGTCTTGATGCGACCTTTCCTGGTCACGAACGAGGTGGGCGCGCGCACGCAGCTTCGCTGCGCGACGGATCCGGCGCTCGCCCGTGAGTCGGGCCTCTACTACGCCAAGGAGAAGGCGACCGACCCCAACCCGCTCGCGCACGACGTCGCCCTCCAGGACGAGCTGCGAAGGCGCTGCGAGGCGTGGACGGCGTAGAAAGCTCCGGCCGCGCCGAAGGCGCAAGAGACTAATCCGCGGGCACGCCGCCGGGAGGCAGGGCCTTCTCTGCGTTCGGCTCTGCCCTCTTCTCTCCGCTCAGCTCGGCGAAGAGGAGGATGCCGCCCGCAACCGCGGCAGGCATGAAGAGCACGTTCACGATGGGGATGAACAGGAACAGGCCCACGCCGGTGCCGTAGCCGAGCACGGCCATCGCGTGGGTGCCCCAGAAACGGAAGCGATCGCCGAGGGTCGCGTCGCGCGCGACGAGCGGGATCTCGAGGTACGCGATCGCGAAGTAGAAGCCCGTGAACACGAGGCCGAGGATGCCCAGGACCGGTGTCGCGGGCGGGAACGCGAGCGAGGCGAAGAAGAGCACGGTGTTCACGACGAAGAACACCGTCTCGATCACCATCGTGCGCACGACGTCTCCGAGCACGCGCGAGATCGCGAAGGCCGGCGTCGGGTGTCCGGTCACGCGCTCGTCGAGCACCTCGCCGAGGCGCGCGTTGAACGGCGCCGCGACGATCGAGCCCACGAGCATCGTGACGACGAGCGCCGCGAGCGCGAGCAGGAGATAGACGAGGCCCGTGAGCAGCCCGTGCGCGCCGCGCGCGAGGAGCGAGAGCCAGTCGTCGCCCGAGGGCGCAGACCAGATCGCGCTCACGAGCTCTCCGCCGTAGAGGTAGACGAGCGCCATCGAGCCCAGGAGCGAGACCGAGGTCACGAGGATCGGGACGATCCAGTACTTCGCCAGCGCAGGCTCCTCGACGTACACGCGCTTGGCGCCGCGGAACGCGAAGCCGAGGCCTCGGAAGTAGCCGACGACGCCGCGGCGCGGCACCGACAGCACCTCACGCATGCGCGACCCTGGGCTCGATACCGTCACGCTCACCTCCTGCCCAACACGCGATCGAGGAAGGCATTCCGGAGCGTGCCTTCGGGATCCCAGCGCCCCGCGAGGGCGACGAAGTCGTCGCGCCTCGGATACACACGCCGCACGTAGTCCGCGTCGACGTCGGTCTCCTTGCCCCAGTGCGGCCGCGCTCCGAGCTCGCGCGACAGCGCGTGGAAGGCCTGGAAGAAGCGGCTCAGATCCGCGGAGTCGCCCATGTAGCCGCCGATCTGGCAGGTCGGTCGGCCCGAGGCCGGGCTCATCCACGCGCCGTCCTCGCGGACGAAGCGCACCTCGACGGGGAAGTTCACCGCGAGCTGCTCGCCTTCCACGAGGCGCACGATCCGCGCGAGGGCCTCGGGGGCTTCGTCCATCGAGAACGCGTACTCGGCCTCTCGGTGGATGGGTGGCATCGCGACGTTGAACGCGAGATCACTGCGCATCGGCACGGCCGGACGCTCGAGGTAGCTCGCGGCGACGGCGCGGTTGATCGAGCGCGTGAGGTCGGGAAATCGAGTGCTCACGGCCAGCGCCGCGGGGAAGAGCACGCGGTTGGTCACGTGTGTGTCGAGCCAGCGCTCGAGGCGCACGTCGGCGGGCGGCAGCGGCGTGCGGTGGTAGCGGAAGATCTGCGCGCCGTCCGAGCCCGGCAGCCACCAGACCTTCACGTAGTCCGAGCTCCGCGCGATGGTGTTCAGGTCACGCGCGATCTGGAGGATGGGCCGCGTCTCGACCTCGCCGATCAGCGCGAACGCGGTCGTCACGCGCAGCACCATCTCGGTGACCACGCCGAGCGCTCCGAGCCCGACGCATGCGGCGTCGAAGTGCGCCTCGCCACGGCGGAGCGCGTGTCGCTCGCCCGAGGGCGTCACGATCACGAGCTCCTCGATCAGGCTCGCGAGGTTGCCGAACGTGAGGCTCGAGCCGTGCGTGCCGGTGGACGTCGCGCCGGCGACGGTCTGCTCGCTCACCGAGCCGAGGATCGGCATCGCGAGGCCGACGCGGTCGAGTGTCTCCGTGAGCGTCCGGAGCTGGATGCCCGCCTGCACGCGCACCGTGCGGGCGGCTGCGTCGATCTCGAGCGGTGCGGCCAGGTGCCGCAGATCGAGCGCGATCGCCTCGGGCACGGCGATGGGCGACCACGAGTGTCCCGAGCCGATCGGTCGCACGCGCTTTCCCTGTCGTCGCGCGCGCGCGAGCACGTCGGCCACCTCGGCCTCGCTCCGCGGCGACTCCCAGGCGACCTCCCCCGATCGCTCGGTGCCGGCCCAGTTCGCGAAGGTCTGTTGCTCGCGCCTTCGGCGCGGCCGGGGGGAGCCGGCAGCTCCCCCCCACTCCCCCCTGCTCGTGCGCTCGTCGAACTCGCTCCCTCGCTGCTCCAGGGGTTGCTGCGCAACCCCGCCGCAGGGCGCCCCGTGCTCGGGCTGTCTGCGAGACTCGCTCATGGTCGTGCCCCGCCGCAGGGCGCCCCGTGCTCGGGCTGTCTGCGGTGTCTGCGAGTCTCGCTCAACGGTGCCTCGCCGCGCAGGGTCATCGGCCGAGCATCTTCAGGAGGGCTGCCTCGTCGATGACGGGCACGCCGAGCTCCTTGGCCTTCTCGAGCTTGCTGCCGGCCTCTTCGCCCGCGACGACGAAGTCCGTCTTCTTCGAAACGCTGCCCGAGACCTTGCCGCCGGCGGCCTTGATGAGATCGCCGGCCTCGTCGCGCTTGAGCGTCGGCAGCGTGCCCGTGAGCACGAAGGTCTTGCCCGCGACGCCCTCCACCTCCACGCGCGCGGCGGTCTTGGCCTCGAGCGAGACGCCCGCAGCAGCGAGCCCCTCGATCACCTTGCGGATCGCCGGCGAGGCGAGCTCGCCGAAGATGCTGTCGGCTGTCTTGCGCGCGAGGCCCTCGATCGCGCCGCTGCCGCTCTCGGGCGCGACGACGGCGATCGTCTTGTCGTCGCCCGCGACGTAGCGCTCCGCGAACGCGAGGAGCTTCTCGGCGCTGCCGAAGTACGATGCGAGATCCTCGCTCATCGTCTCGCCGACGTGGTGGATCGCGAGGGCGTAGAGCACGCGCGCCAGGCCGCGGGACTTGGCCGCCTCGAGCGCCTTCACCACGTTGTCCGCGCTCTTCTTGCCCATGCGCTCGAGCCCCGCGAGCTTCGCGGAGGTGAGCTCGAAGAGCTGGTGCGGGCTCTCGACGCCGAGCTTGTCGACGACCTGACCGACGAGCGACTCGCCCATGCCGTCGATCTCCATCGCGCGCCGGGACGCGAAGTGGATGAGGCGCTCGCGGCGCTGCGCGATGCACGCCGGGTTCGGGCAGAAGACGAAGATCTCCTCGGTGACGACGCCGGTCCCGCAGGCGGGGCAGCTCGTGGGCCGCGAGAACGGCACGCTGCCGAGCTCGTGCGAGACGACCTTGATCACCTGCGGGATGATGTCGCCGGCCTTCTCGACCTCGACCTGATCGCCCAGGCGCACGTCCTTGCGCTCGAGCTCGACGAAGTTGTGGAGGCTCGCGCGCACGACCGTCGTGCCTGCGAGCTGTACGGGCTCGAGGTTCGCGACGGGCGTGAGCTTGCCGCTCTTGCCCACGGAGACCTCGATGCTCACCACGCGCGTGACCTTGCGCTCCGGTGGGAACTTGTACGCGATGCCCCAGTGCGGGTGGTGTCCCGTGCCGCCGAGCTTCTCGTAGTGCCTGAGCTCGTCGATCTTCAGCACCATGCCGTCGATGTCGTAGGGCAGCTTGCCGCGCTGCGCGCCATAGCCCTCGCAGTACGCGAGCGCGGCCTCGGGCGAGTCGCAGACGTGCGTCTGATCGAGATAGACGCTCGCGCCGTGCTCGCCGAGCCACGCGAGCACCTCGCTCTGGCGGCCCGGCAGCGTGACGCCCTCGAACCACGGGATCTGGTAGAGGAACGAGGTGATCCCGACGAGCTCGAGGCCGGCGGGATCCTTGCGCTTCATCATGCCGGCGGTGCCGTTGCGCGGGTTGGCGATCTCCTCCTCGCCGTTGCGCCTGAGAAGCGTGTTGTGCTTCTCGAACGCCGCGCGCGGCCAGTAGAGCTCGCCGCGCACCTCGAAGCTGCCGTGCTTGCCGAGCGCTGCCGGGACCGCGCGCGCGGTGAGCACCTGCTTGGTGATGTCGTCGCCGCGCTTGCCGTCGCCACGCGTGACGGCGCGCACGAGCGCGCCCTTCTCGTAGAGCAGGCTCACGCTGATGCCGTCGATCTTGGGCTCGATGTAGACCGGCAGCGTGGCGCCCGCGCCGAGCTCGAGGTCTTCGCGGCGGCGCTGCCACCACAGCGAGAGCTGCTCGCCGAGCGGCATCGCCTGACCCTTGCTGTCGCGGCGGTTGGGCGTGAGCTTCTCGAGCGAGAGCATCGCCACGCGGTGCTCGACCTGCACGAAGCCGTCGGTGTGATCGGCGCCGGGCTTGTGATCGAGGCGCTCGGTGTCGGGCACGCCGAGCTCGTCCGCGAGCGAGACGTAGCGGTCCCAGAGCTCGTCGAACGCACCGTCGCTGATCTCGGGCTTGCCCGCGCGGTACGCGCGCTCGTGGTACTCGACCTGCTCCGCCAGCGCCTTCAGCTCGGCTCGTGCATCCATCGGAATCGCCTCCGCCGGCGACCCTACCACCTCGAAGCCGGGACCACCTCCGACGTCAGCGGCGCGGCGCCCACGACTCCACGGCGTCGACGGCCGCGAAGATCGGCGCGTCCGCGCCGCCGATCACCCAGGCGCGCCCGGCGGCCGCCGCCATGGCGTGGCCGTGGCGGGGCGTGGGCACGGGCTCGATCGTCTCCCAGCGACCGTCCGGCAGCGCGAGCACCTCGACGACGTCGAGCGCACGATCGGGCTGCTCTCCCCCGACGGCGATCGCGAGGTCACCAGCGACGTCGTCCTCGAGCACCGCCGCCGCGAAGCCTCCGTGGGTGTGCCCGAGCCGTGGCCCCTCGCGCCACGTGTCGGTGCGTGGATCGTAGATCTCGACGACGTCCATCGCGGTCGCGAGGCTCAGCGCGCGGCCGCCGATCGCCCAGAGCTCACCGCCGTAGGCGAAGCCCGCGAGGTGCTCGCGCGGCGTGGGGATCGCGGCGGCGACGCTCCAGAGATCGCTCGCGGGATCGTAGACGAGCGTGCGGGGAGAGAGGCCGCCGCGGCCCTGACCGCCCGCGAGGTAGATCCGACCCTCGATCGCGCACGCGACGCCGGCCCCGCGATCTTCGGGGAGCGGCGCGATGGGTGCCCAGGCGCTCGCGCCGCGGCGCAGCACCCACGCCTCGTCGACGTTCGTGAAGCGGATCGTCTCCATCCCGCCCAGGACGTAGAGATCGCCCTCGAGCGTGGCGAGCTGCACGTGGTGTCTCGCGACGGGCAGCGGCGGCCCGAGCGACCACGTGCCTTCGCGCGGATCGAGCACGCGCACGGTGCTCACCTCGCCGCCGGGCTCGAAGCCACCGACGACCCAGATGCGGTCGTCGATCGTGACCGCGCTGATCTCCTGGAGGCGCACCGGCAGCGCGGGGCCCGAGCGCCACGGCGAGTCCATCGTGCCCGCATCGACGGTGCCCGCATCGAGGGTGCCCGCATCGAGGGCACCCGCATCGAATGCGCTCGCGTCGAGGGTGCTCGCGTCGGACGGGCTCGACGCATCCGCCTCCCTCGAGGCGTCGCACGCGGCGATCGACGCGAGGATCGCGAGCGTGCCGGCCATCGTCCGCGGCTGTGACCGACGCCGCACGGCTCAGACCGCGGCCTGGATCTCCGCGGCGCGCGCGTCGCTCACACCGAGGCGCTTGGCGAGCCCCGTGAAGAAGGCCGCCTCCGCGCGCGCGACGGTGCCGTCGGCGTTCGCGAGCTCCCACGCGAGGAAGAGGAGCAGCTCGCGCAGCACCGGGTGCGTGAGGCGCTCCTCGAGGTCGGCGAGCGAGGGCGGATCGTGGACCTCGGACACGAGGAGGTCCTTCGTGTCGTCGTCGAGGCCGCTCTTGTCGATGAGGGTCTTGAGCAGCCCTGCCTCGTCGGCCTCGAGGTTGCGGTCCGCGTTGGCCATCCAGATGCAGACCTCGATCGCGGCGCGTCGCTCGCGCACGCGGACCTCGCGCGGCTGCGCAGCCAGCCACGCCTCGAGCTCCTCGATCTTCTCCTTCGAGATCGGGGCGCGTCCGGAGACGGCCATGCCCTTGCCCTCGATGACGCCGCCTGCGGCCAAGAGGCCGACCCAGCGCTCGATCGCGACGATGCTCTTGCGCTCGTTCATGGCCCGAACGTACCGCTTCCCGCGCGCTCGTGGAAACGCGGTCCGGGCTCGCCGTCCGCGCTGGGCGCCGATCAGCCGAAGTTGAAGCGCGCGCCGGCCATGAACTGGTAGCCCCAGTACCAGTCGAAGCCGCGCCTGCCGTCGTCGCGGCGGAAGGTGTCGGGGAACATCAGGAAGTCGAAGCCCACCGGGCGCGCCCAGACCCAGAGCACGCGCTCGAGGAGGGCCACGTCCACCTGGAAGCTCGGCTGCAGGATGAGGAAGCCGTAGCTGCCGGCCCCGCGACCGAAGTCCATCCAGCCGAAGCCCGCCATGCCCTGCGGCGTGAGCAGCACCGCGACGTCGTTGTTCGCGAAGACCTCGATGTCGCCGCCGAGGCGGAAGCCGCCGTAGACCTGCGCGTAGTAGCGCTCGATCGCGAACGCGAAGTCCGCGCCGAGGAAGAAGCCCTCGTCGTGGCCGCCGGGGTGCCAGCCGAACTGGCCCTCGAGGCGGAAGCTGGTGTCGACGTCGAAGAGGACGAAGGGGCCGATGCCCGCGCTCACGAAGAGCGGTCCCGAGCGGCGCGTCTGCGCCTCGGCGGTCGCGCTCGTGCCGAGCAACATCGCGAGGCACAGGGCAGACAGCGAGGCGGTGAGGAGCGAAGTTCGGTTCGTCATGCGCGCAGGATAGCGTCGCGTGATCGTCCGAGCCACGAACGACCTGCGCGCTCAGCCGTCCGCCGGCACGGCGCGATCCTTGGCCCACGCGCGCAGGCTCTCGATCTTCTCGGACATCGTGCGCGACAGAGGGATCGTGGCCTTCATCTCGGCGAGGATGGTCTCGGCGTCGAGCGGCTTCTTGGCGTGGAACGCCGTGTAGAGCGCAGCGACCACGGCCTGCTCGAGCTCCGCGCCGCTGAAGCCCTCGCTCGCGGCCACGAGCGGATCGAGGTCGATCGACTTCGGGTCGTGACCGCGGCGGGTGAGGTGCAGGGCCAGCACGCCGCGTCGCGCGTCGGGGCCGGGCAGATCGACGAAGAAGATCTCGTCGAAGCGGCCCTTGCGCACGAGCTCGGGCGGCAGGCGCGAGACGTCGTTGGCCGTCGCCACGACGAACACCGTCTCCTTCTTGTCGGAGAGCCACGTGAGGAACGTGCCGAAGAGGCGGTGCGAGACGCCCCCGTCGTTGCCGCCGTCGCTGACGGAGGCGAAGGCCTTCTCGAGCTCGTCGATCCAGAGCACCACGGGCGCCATGGCCTCCGCGAGCTTGATCGCGCGGCGGAGGTTCTTCTCGCTCTCGCCGAAGTACTTGTTGTACAGGCTCGAGGGATCGAGGCGCAGGAGCGGCATGCCGAGCTCGCTCGCCACGGCCTTCGCGCTGAGGCTCTTGCCGCAGCCCTGCACGCCGAGGAGCAAGAGGCCGCGCGGGGGCTCGACACCGAACTTCTTGGCGGCGACCGGATCCTTGAGCGCCGCGCCGCGCTTCTGGATCCACTCCTTGAGGCGGCCCAGGCCCGCGACGTCGGTGAGTGTGTGCGCGCTCGGCGTGTACTCGAGCACGCCCGAGCGCTGCACGATGCGCATCTTGGCCTCGCGGATGCGCGGCAGATCCTTGGCGTCGAGCCGGCGATCCTCGACGACCGCCTCCGTCACGACCTTCTGCACCTCGAAGAGCGTCAGGCCCTTCAGATCCTCGAGCAGGTCGTGCACCTCCTCCGGGCTCAGCACGACGTCGACGTTCCCGCGCTGGCGCAGGTCGCGGATGATCGCCGAGACGAGTCGGTGGTACTCGGCCTGCGTGAGCGGCGCGAGCGCGAAGTGGGTCACGAGCCCCGTGAGCGACTTCGGGATCTCGACCTCGTCGGTGAACACGAGCACGTTGCGCGAGTTGAGGAGCTCGTGGTGCAGCTCGCGGAGCTGCGCGGCGACGACCTTCTCCGAGAGGTGATGCCCGAAGCCGCGGAAGTGGACCACGTAGTGGGAGGCGACCTTGCTCACCCACTTGAGCGCGACCGACGGGTCCGTCGAGTCCTTCACCGGGTCGCCGCCGCGCAGATCGACGAGGCCCCGGTGCGCGGTCCAGTCGAAGCGCTGCGCACCGAGCCGCTCGGCCAGGTGATCGAGGAGCACGCCCACGCGCTCCTCTTCGTGCGAGTCCACGTGGATGAGGGGATGCCTCGCCCGCGCCAGGATCTCGAGCTCGCGCACGACGTCGGCATCCGGCGGCACACGAAGGATCGCCGGTTTGTCCTCGAGGCTCACCGCCGGATGGTGCCATGCGCGGGGAGCCGGGTTCAGCGGCGATGTGCGCTTCGGTTGCGACCGCGCACCGATGCTGTGCGGGGAGGCCCTCTTTCCAAGGGGTTCGGGGCGCCGCACGCTCCGCTTCATGTCCGAGCCGATCGATCCGAGCGCACCCTCTCTGACCCGCCGACAGGCCATCCTCGCCGGCGTCGCCGCGTCCGCGGCGGTCCTCGCGGGCGGGCGCGACGACGCGAGCGCGCAGTCGAGCGGCCGCGGGCACCGGGCGCACGGCGAGCGCTTGCCGGTCGTGTACCTGCCGCACGGCGGCGGGCCGTGGCCCTTCGTCGACGTCGGCTTCGGCGATCGTGGCGAGCTCGACGCGCTGGCGAGCTACCTCCGATCGGTCTCGGCGATCACGCCGAGCCGGCCTCGCGCGCTCCTCGTGATCTCGGCGCACTGGGAAGAGCGCGTGCCGACGGTCATGACCAGCCCGGCGCCGCCGATGCTCTACGACTACTACGGGTTCCCGCCCGCGTCCTACCAGATCACGTGGCCCGCTCCGGGCGATCCCGCGCTCGCGCAGCGCGTGCGCGCGCTCCTCTCGAGCGCGGGGATCGAGTCCGCGGAGGATGCGCGTCGCGGCTTCGACCACGGCACCTTCGTGCCGCTCAAGCTCGCGTTCCCCGCGGCCGACGTGCCGACGGTGCAGCTCTCGCTCGTGCAGGGCCTCGATCCGCGCGCGCATCTGGCGATCGGACGCGCGCTCGCGCCGCTGCGCGACGAAGGCGTGCTGATCGTCGGCAGCGGCATGAGCTACCACAACCTCCGGGCCTTCGGTCCGCGGGCGGCCCCGATCTCGGAGGCCTTCGACGCGTGGATGCGTCAGGCCTGCGTCGCGCCGCGCGCCGAGCGTGAGGCGCGCCTCGGCGCATGGGCCAGCGCGCCGGCTGCACGCGCCGCGCATCCGCGCGAAGAGCACCTCATCCCGCTCATGGTCGTCGCGGGCGCCGCAGGCGACGATCACGCCGACGTCGCGTTCGACGGAACGCTCATGGGCCTGCGCCTCTCGGCGATCCACTTCGGCTGACGAAGCGCTCAGGCCGGCGGGAGCACGAGCAGGACGCCGATCGCCTCGAGGTCTTCGACCGTCGTGCGGCCGAGCGCGCGGGTGACGCGCGCGAGCGTGCCGCTGGGCGCCCTCGCGAGCGCCAGCGCCACGGTTTGCGGCAGCTCGCAGAGGATCACGTCGTCGCCGACGTGCCCGATCGCGACGTGCACCGTGCGCGGCGCGGGGGCCTCGCCGCGGTGCAGGGCGATCACGTCGTGCTCGAAGCGCTCCAGGCGGACCCCTCTGCGCAACGACACGAGCGCGTCGTCACCGGCCTCGTGCAGCGGGATGCGCCACGCGTCGCGCGGCTCGTGCACCGCGGGCGCGTCGAGCAGGTGCTCGAGGCGAGCGAGCTCGGAGAGGGCGAGCACCACCTCGGGATCTGCGCCCTCCGAGCGCGCGAGCGCGCCGATCGCCTCGCGGACGCGCAGCGCGAGGTGACCACGTCGGCTCTGCTCGACGAGGCTCGCGACGATCGCCTCGCGACCCCGCGGACCGAGCGCGCGGGCCGTGCACGGCACGACCTCCGCGAGACCGCGCGCGAGCGCGCGTGTGTCGATCGACCCGAGCTCCGGCAGCGACACGAGGCCGAGCGTGACCGCCTCGCGCGCGCGCCGGCTGCTCAGCGTCTGCGTGAGCGCTGCGCGCACGTCGTCCACGAAGCGGGCGAGCGCGGAGAGCGAGGGACCGCGTGCGACGAGGCGCCGGGCGCGCGCCACGAGCGCGCGTGCATCGAGGGACGGCTGCGTGATCGCGGCGCGGAGCAAGGCGTCGAGCACCACGTTCGTGCGCACGCGTGCCTCGACGCGCGCCGGGTCGAGCGTGATCGGCCCGAAGAGCAGGCGGTCGAGGACCCGATCGACCCGCGCGCGCAGCGCCGTGATCGTGGGCACGCGCTGGGGCGCGAGCGCGTCGAGGATCTGCGCGAGGGCGGGGCTCTCGAGGCGCCGCGTGTGCGCGTGCACGTAGGCGAGGGCGTCGGCGGAGGCATCGAGGCGCACGTCGGGAAAGGACTCGAGGTGCACGTCCGGCGACGTGACGATGGTGCCGGTCGCGATCTCCTCGTCGATGGCGGCGAGCTCGCGTGCCGTGCGCTCGAGCGTCCAGCGCAGGAGCGGCGCGGCCTCACGGGCGCGCGCGCGGATCGCACGCTCGCTCTGCGAGAGCCAGAGCGCGAGCTCGAGCGGCGCAGCGATCTCACGGCCCTCGCGCTCCCGATCGAAGGGACCCTCGCGATCGAGGCGCAGCGCGTGCTCGAGGCCGTACCACGTCGCGACGGGCAGGAGCTCGTTGAGGCGAGCGCCGAGGTAGCGAGAGAAGCCGCTCGCGTCGGCGCGCGCGAAGAACCCGACCGCGCGATGGAGCATCTCGTGCGGTGCCCACTTGGCGGAGTGCTCGGGGTGGTAGCTCGTGAACGGCTCCTCGGCGCAGAACTCCTCGTACTTGCCGGTCCTCAACGCGCCGCGCACCCAGAGACCGTGCTTGGGATCGGTCACGGCGCCTTCGGGGCGGAGGCTCCGGTGCCACGGAACGAGCGGTCGCAGCTCGTGGTGAACGCTGCACGCGCCCGTCTCGAGGCCCATCGCGACCATGCGCGCGCCGAACGGAGACGCGAGGACCTCGCCGTCCGGCAGCGCCGAGAGCGCGCACCAGCGCGCGAGCTCGGCGCGGCGTGATCTCGTGGCGAGCGTGGTGTCGGCGAGCAGCCGAGCGAGCTCGGCGTCGGGGCGATCGAGCAGGGCTCGCCAGCGGGGCGCGCGTGTCATGGATCCCGGGTGGCGCTCGCGGGCGCAGCGCTGGCATCGAGGCGCGCCGGCGGACGCGCTGCGGGCGGACCAGGGCGCGCATCGCGCGGGTGCTCGAGGAGATCGAGGAGCGTGACGAGCACCACGAGTGGGCCGGCCGATCGCGCGCCCGCCTCGAGCCGACACGTCCCGCCCGGCCAGCCGCCGTGCGCCGCGACGCGCAACGTGCCCTCCTCGAGCACGAGGAGATCGACCGAGCCCTCGCGGAGCACGAGCTGCTCGGCGCCGTCGAGGATCGAGGGGATCTGCGAGAGGCGACCGCGATGGAGCTCGCGCCTCACTCCGGCTTCTTCCCCGTGCGCACGTGCTCGTCGAGGACGCGCAGCACGCCATCCCACGCACGCTCGAAGTAGACGAAGGTCTGCTCCCACTGCGGCTCGTGAACGAGCCCGCTCGCGGGCCAGCCGGTGTGTGTGACGCGCACGCGGGTGCCCTCGCCCTCGTCGAGCAGCTCGACCACGACCCAGGTGTGCTCCCAGCGCGTCTTGCCGAGGTGCGGCGGCGCGTTCCACGTGAACGAGAGCATCCGGCCGCGCACGAACGACAGCACGCGACAGCCCTCGCTGCCCCGTGAGCCCTCGGGAGCGTCGTCCATGAACAGGATCTCGTACGCGCCGCCCGGTCGCAGCTCCACGCGCGCGTTCTTCACGAGCCACTGCGTGAGGCCCTGTGCGCTCGACCAGAGCGACCAGACCTCCGCGCGCGCTCGCGGGACCACGATCTCCTTCACGATCTCGCGGCTCGAGACGTCGCTCGCCTCGGCGCTCGTGAGCCTCGGCGCGAAGTGGAGGTTGCGGATGAAGCCCACCGCGTTGCCGAAGGGGTCGCGCACCGCGCCCACGCGGATGCCGTCGCCGACGTCGGTCGCGGCCTCGTGCTCGGTGCAGCCGAGGCCCAGCCAGCGCCCCATCTCCGCGTCCACGTCGTTCACGGCGAGGTAGGTGCTCGTCTGCCCGGGCCCGGCCGTGGCGCTCTCGGCCGGCGTGATGCCGAGCTCGTAGCCCTCGATCTCGAAGCCCACGTAGAAGGGCTGATCGAAGTACGGGTCCTTGCCGAGCGCGCCCGTGTAGAAGCGCTTGGCGGCCGCGAGATCCTGCGCTTCGAGCTTGAGGGTGCGGAGTCCGTACATGGCGGGACCATCGCACGGACCGGGCCCGTGCGCGTAGCCGGGCCGAGCGCATCGACGCGGGCTCGGCACGGTCCTAAGGTCCGCGCGTGGCCGAGCCCGCTCTCGAGTGCATCGACGTCGCCAAGCGCTACCCCGATGGCGCGCGCGAGATCCACGCGGTGCGAGGCGTCACGCTCCGCGTCGAGGCCGGCTCGCTCACGCTGCTCCGCGGCCCGAGCGGCTGCGGCAAGACGACGTTGCTCTCGCTGCTCGGCGGCATGATCGCGCCGAGCGCGGGCGAGATCCGCGTGCTCGGTCGCTCGATCGTGCACCTCCGTGATCGCCACCGCGCGGCCCTGCGGCGCGACGAGGTCGGCTTCGTCTTCCAGGAGCTCGCCCTCGTGCCGGAGATGACCGTCGACGAGAACCTCTACCTCCCGCTCGTGCCGATCGGCGGGCCGAGCGCCGAGGACGAGGCACGGCTCACCAAGCGTCTCGATCGCATCGGTCTCGCCAAGCACCGCCGCACCGTCGCGAAGCGTCTCTCGGGGGGAGAGCGGCAGCGCGTCGCGATCCTCCGCGCGCTCGTGCTCGATCCGCCCATCCTCTTGCTCGACGAGCCCACCGCCCACCTCGACGCCACGAGCACGTCCGAGCTGCTCGCGTGGCTCGACGAGCTGCGCACGGAGACGACGCACACGGGTGGCCAGCGCACGATCGTCGTCGCGACCCACGATCCGCGGGTGATCGAGCACCCCGGCGTCGACCGGATCGTCCCGATGGAGGGTGGCCGCATCGCGTCGAGGACCGACACCCTCGGCCAGGTGGCGGCGCCGTGATCGAGAACCTCTTCCGCCCGTGGTTGCTCGCGCGCGTGATCGTGGGCCTGAGCGCGTCGGTGCTCGCGATCGTCGCGATGGTGACGGCCGCACGTGCGCTCGCACGCGACGACGCGAAGGCCAGCTCGGCCGCGCGCCTCGAGCTCGACAAGCGCATCGAGCTCGTCTCCACGCTCTTCTCCCTCGCGGGGGCGTTCGCGTGGCTCGATCTGCTGCTCGCCGTGGCGGGCGCGGATCGTCTCGCGGGCTCGCTGCGAGGCGCGATGTGCGCGTACGGCGTGCTCGCCTCGAGCGCGTGGGGCTTTCGCGCGCTCCTGCTCGCGGTGCTCTCGGCGCTCGCGGCCTCTGCGTGGCGCGCGCTGCACGCGGCGGATCTGACCCAGCGCGAGGGCGTGCTCACGCGCTCGAAGCTCGTGGGCGCGTTCTTCGTCGGTCCGCTCGTGGTCGGGAGCTTCTTCGCGTCGTCTCGCTTCGCGCTCGACCTCGACTTCCGCGTCGTCGCCTCGTGCTGCTCGACGGGCTTCGGCCCCCGCGCGGCGTCGATCCTCGGTCGCGAAGGAGATGCCGAGCTCGTCGCGATGATCGCGCTCGTCGGACTCGGCCTGCTCTCGGCCGCGCTCGCGTGGGCGTCCACGCGCCTGCGACGCGAGCGGACCGCGGCGCTCCTCGCGGGCGGCGCGAGCCTCTCCGCGCTCGCGGCCGCCGTCGCCGCGGTGCCCGCCATCGTCGGCTACGTCGCGCCCCACGCGTACGAGACGCCCGTGCACCAGTGCCCGTTCTGTCTGCTCCGTGTGGAGGAGAGCGGCGGCATCGGCTGGCCGCTCTACGCCGCGCTCGCGCTCGCGCTCGGCTCGAGCCTCGCCCTCGGCACGTCGGCCCTCGTCGCGCGGCGCGTGCCCGAGCCCGGCCTCGTGCTGCCGCTCTGGCATCGGTTCGCGACGACCTCGGCGCTGGCGTGGCTCGCCGCGATCCTCTTCGCGATCTACCCCGTGGCCCGCTTCGCCTGGATCACGGGCGGCGCGTCGCTCTTCGGCTGACCCCGATGCTCGAGATCCTCGACACGATCGACGAGACGCGGCGCTGGATCGCCGCGATCGGCCCCGACGCGACCGAGCGCGCCAAGCTGGCCAGCGAGTACGGCGTGCCCGAGCACGTCGTCGCGCACGCGCTCGACGAGAAGGAGCGGCCGCGCGTCGCGCTCGAAGAAGGGGTCACGCTCGTCGTGCTGCGGACGCCGATCCGCATGCCCGAAGGGAGCGACGTCCCGTGGTCGACGACGCCGATCAGCCTCGCGCTCACGGCGCGTGACGTCGTGACGATCGCGCCGCGCGAGACGGACATGCTCTCTCGTGCCCGCGTCGTGGCCGCCTCCGAAGGCGCGTGCGCCACGCACCGCGTCGTCATCGCGCACCTGCGGGCGACCGCCGATGCCTTCCTCGACGCGACCGCGCAGATCGAGCGGGCGATCGACGCCGAGGAGGCGAACCTCGGTCGCTCCATGGGCAACCGCGAGGTGTTCGCGCTCGTGCGCCTCATGAAGTCACTCGTGCACTTCACCGCCGCGCTCCGTTCCGTCGAGGTGGTCGTCGAGCGACTCAAGCACACCCCGTGGCTCGAGGTGCCGGAGGAGGATCGCGGCGCCCTCGAGGACACCCTCATCGAGCTGCGGCAGGCCCTCGAGACCTGCAACCTCGAGCGCGAGACGCTCGGCGCGACGATGGACGCGTTCGCCTCGATCATCTCCAACAACCTCAACGACGTCATGAAGCTGCTCGCGGCGGTGACCGTCATCCTCACGCCGCCCCTCGCGATCGCCGGGTACTGGGGCATGAACGTGCCGCTGCCCTGGGCCGATCGTCCGTGGTCGTTCGCGGCGCTCATCGCGCTCTCGGTGGCGCTGTCGTTCGTCTGCGCGCTCGAGCTGCGTCGCCGGCGCTGGATGTGAGCGCGTCCCGCGCGTCCCTCGCGCGTCCAGCGAGACATCCGCGTCGGGCCCCTCGCGGATCGAGGCCGCGGCTGTGCCACGTGGCACAGCGCGAACTCGGTGATCCTCGGCGATCCACGCGGCTCGCTTCTTGAAAACGAGACGGTCGCCGCGTGTCGGGCGCGGCGGACTCATCACGTTCGCTTTCGGGAGGATCGCTTCATGACATCGCTTGCTTGGTTCGGCGGCGCGCCACGCGCCGTCCGGGGAGCTCTTTGCCTCGCGTCTGCCGCGGCGGTGCTCGGCGGAACGTTCACCAGCACACCCGCGCGCGCGATCTGTCGCGTGGTCGAGTCGGAGGAGGACGCGCCCGTCGCCTTCGATGCGACGACGAGCGCGTTCTTCGTCGTCGTGGACGACGTCGTCATCGACTACACGTGCCCCGAGGACGCAGACGCCGTGCGGCAGCTCTCGGACCGCGCGCGCTCGCAGCTCGGCGACGTCGTCGATCGTGTCGTGCCGGTGAGCTCGCTGCCTTCGTTCGCGCCCATCGGTCGTGCGGCGCCGTCGTACGTGGGCATCGACGCGGGCGCGCCCGACGCGGGCCACTTCGTGCGCCTCTGTCGCGATGGCCGCGAGGCCGAGGCTGTGCACAGCCCGCTCGTGAGCCTCGTGATCCAGCCCCGCATCCTCGCGGGCGGCGGTCACGCGGGGCTCGTCATGCCCGTCGCCGCGCGGCCGGACGTGGCGCTCGGCCCGAGCGACGCCTTCGGAGAGCTCGCCGCGATGTCGGTCACGCACACCGAGCGCGTGCACGAGACCGTGATCGTCACCGAGGACGCGAGCCTCGGCTTCCAGTGCACCGATCCGCACTACACGAGCGAGGCCTCTCCTGCGCCCGGCCTCGTGGAGGACGCGCTCGCGCTCGCGGTCGCCGCGCCCCTCGCGGTCTATGGCTGCGGCGCCTCCGCCGATGGCTCGCCGTACTACCGGCCCGGCACCGGCAGCCGTGACACGCGGGAGATCGACTATGGCGACGACGGCTCGGTCTCCGTCGAGACGATCCCCGTGTCCGACGCGTACTCGGTCACTGCGCTCTCGGCCTCGTCGCTCGAGGCGCTCGTGCGCTGGATGGACGACAACGGCTTCGCGCACGACGAGACGGACGACGAAGCGTTCTCGGCCTATGTCGGCGATGGCCGCTGGTTCGTCGCGCTCGACGTGCATCCGCCCGAAGACCCGGCCTCCACCGAGCTCGGTGTGACGGGCCTCGCGCCGCTCGTCGTGAGCTGGCCCGGCAGCGAGATCCCCATCCAGAACCGCCTCCAGTTCGATCCCGACGGAGGCACGGTCGTGACGGATGCGTTCGTGCTCGCGACCTCGCGCGTCGATGCGGAGGACCAGAGCGCGCTCACGATCTCGGCCGGCCACGCCGATCTCTCGGCGAGCGCGCTCTCGAGCTTCGGGCTCGCGAGCGGCGTCGTCACGCGGTTGCGCCTCGCGCGCCAGCAGCAGCACACGCTCGAGGACTCGCGCATCGTCCCGATCGTCGGCGTCGCGAGCCCTCCGCCCATGCACGACGTCGAGCGCACGACGCGCGTCCGCATCCCGCTCGCGTGCTGCGAGGGCGGCGGCGTGGCCTCGCACTCCGCGCCCTCACGCACGTTCACCTACGAGCGCTCGTACGCACGCGCGGACGGCATGCCCCCGATCCCGGAGGCATGGTTCCGCACGCCCGAGCACGAGGGCAGCCAGCCCTTCTGCAGCGTCTCGCGCAGCGACTACGGGGGCGGCCTCTTCTGCGCGGCGGCGAGCGCCCCGGTGAGCGGGTTCGGCCCGATCGGCCTGGCGATCGGTCTCCTCACGCTGCGTGCACGTCGTCGCCGTCGCGCTGCTGGCGGCGCGTGATCCGCCGAGCGCGACGCACGGGGCGTTGACTCGGGCCCTCGCCGAGCCTTGAATGCAGGCTCTCTCCAACCGTCGGAGCCCGCCATGCGTTCAGAGACAGCGACCCGTGCCCTCGCCCTCGTCGGCCTCGCCTTCGCCCTCGCGGGCGGCCTCGCCCTCGCGCCGAGCCCGCGCGACGTCGTGTCCGACCAGGCGCGGGCCGAGCTCGGACCGCTCCTCGACGCGCTCTCTCCAGTGTCCTCGGCGCGCGCACGTGTCGGTGGTCAGCCGCCTCCGTTCACGCTGCCGGCCGCCGTGGGTGGGCCCTCGAGCGGACAGTTCCGCATGAGCGAGCTCATCGGCCACAACCCCGTCGTCATCCTCTTCTGGGCGACGTGGTGTGTGCCGTGTCAGCAGGAGCTTCCGTTCTACGAGACGCTCTACCAGCGTCACCGCGCCGCGGGCCTCCGCGTCGTGGGCATCTCGATGGACAACGCCACGACGGTCTCGCGCGTCGGCCCCGCCGCGCGGCGCCTCGGCATCACGTTCGACGTCGTGACCGATCTCGACACGCGCGTCACGACGCAGCTCAACCCGCGCCGCTCCGCGCCCTTCAGCGTGTGGGTGAACCGCGAGGGCCGCATCACGTGGGAGCGCGAGGGCTTCGCGCCGGCCGAGCAGCAGACGATCGCGAGCGGCGTCGCCGAGCTCGTGGGCAGCGGGAGCTGACATCCATGGGCGAGTCGGGGCGCGCCCCCGAGCCCCCGAGCCGCGCCGAAGGCGCGAGACGACAGCTCCAGCGATCGTTCCAGAAGCACGTCCTCTCGCGCCTGCTCGACGACGGCATGCGCGGCGTCGAGCCGCTGCGCGACGAGCTCCTCGGCGACGTCGGCGGCCGCGTGCTCGAGATCGGCTTCGGCACGGGCGCGAACCTCCCGTACTACCGCGGTCGTACCGCCGGTATGACCGAGCTCGTCGCGATCGAGCCGGCCGAGGGCCTCGCGGAGCTCGCGAAGGAGCGGCTCGAGGCGTGGTCGTCGCGCACGGGCGTGACGGGGCGCCTCGAGGTCGTCTCGGGCACGCGCCCGCTGCCCTTGCCCGATGCGTCGTTCGACGTCGTGGTCATCACGTTCGTCCTCTGCTCGGTGCGTCACCCGGGCGCGATGCTCGCCGAGGCCAGGCGCGTCCTCGCGCATGGCGGCCAGCTCGTGATCGCCGAGCACGTCGCGGCACCCGCGGGCGTGAAGCGCACGACGCAGCGCGTGGTGCGGCCCGCGTGGAAGGCCCTCCTCGGTGGCTGCGATCCGCTCACCGACGCGCGCACCTCGCTCGAGCGCGCCGGCTTCGACACGACCGCCCTCGTCGACCGCCGGCTCGAGCTGCCCTGGGTCGTGAGCACCGGCCTGGTCGGCCGCGCGCGCCTCGGGTGATCTCAGCTCAGCCCGCGCTGCGATCTCGGATCGTCGTACCGAGCGCGTGGTTCGCGAGCTCGCGCGCCACGCGTGTCTCGCGCGAAGACGTGCTCGCGGACACGCGCACGATCCAGTGCGTCGGCTCCTCGGCGAGCTCGATGCGCGCATACGGCGCGTAGAGCTTGGCCGCCGCGTCGACGGCCTCGCCCCGGTAGAGCTCGCGGTGAAAGCGCAGCTCGCGCATCAGCCCGCGTCCTCGTTCTTGCGGTCGCTCGACGCGGGCGGCGGCGGATCCTCGCCGGCCTTGGGCGGCGTCTTCTTGCCGTACTTCTCTTCCCAGCTCATCGCGATGCCGAGCGGATCCTCGAAGGCCTCGGCCGAGAAGTCGAAGGCCTCGAGGTCCTCGAGGGACGGCGTGGCCTGCGTGCCCGGGGGGCCCATCGCGCCCGCGACCGCGCGCATGGTCACGCTCTCGATGAGCGCGCGGTTCTCCGCGTGCAGGCGCTGCCGGTACGCGGCGGCGAGCAGCTCGTTGGCGAACTCACCCGCGAGCCGCGTGAGCTGCACGCGAGCCTCGCCGTCCGCCTTCTTCGGGGCGAGCGTGACGCGGTAGCGCTCGGGGCTCGGTCGATCGAGCAGCACGTACGCGCGATCGATGAACGCATAGCTCGCCGCGTAGAGGGCCTCGAGGCCGTAGCTCGAGGCGTCGATCGAGAGCGCGACGCTGGCGTCTGCGAGATCGATCGCGGCGATCTCCGGAGGCAGGGACGGTACCGCTTCGCTCATGCGCTACGCGTAACACGTTTCGTCCCAGCGCCGCACAGGCCTCGTGGACCTCGGCCTCGCGGCTCGCGGCGTCGGAGGCTCACGGCGTCGCGGGCGCGTCGACGACGGGCGGATCGTCGGTGCTCGTCGTGAAGGCCGGCGCGCTGCCGAGCAGCTCGCGCAGGCGCGCGCTGCGCTCGGCCTCGGGCAGGCGCAGGAACTGGCTCGACTCGAGCGTGAGCATCGGCAGGTTGCCGCTCCCGACGACCACGGGCAGCTGACCGTCCCAGCGCTGCGTCTGTCGATACGCGATGACCTCGGGCGACGTCGAGAGGCGGATGATCTCGTTGGCCTGGGCCTCGGCGCGGGCGCGGATGAGGATCGCGTCGGCCTCGCCTTGGGCGCGCTGTCGCGCGGCCTCGGCATCACCGCGCGCCTGCGCGATCGTCTGCTCGGCCTCGGCGCGCACCTGGCGCACGCGGTTCTCGGCCTGGATCGCGTTCTGCGTGGCGGCCATCGCGTCGTTGATGGAGGCCACGACGTTGTCGGGAAGCCTCAGCGCGGACACGAACGTCAGCTGATCGACGACGAAGCCGTCGCTGCCGAGGCGCTCCTCGATCGCCGCCTGCGCCGTGTGCAGGAGCTCGGTCTTGCGCACGCCGTAGATGTCCTGGACCTCCATCTGTGACGCGGCCTCCGAGATCGCCTCGCGCACGACGTTGCGCACGTAGCCGTGGGCCAGCACCTGGATGTCCCGCTCGCGGAAGCGCGCGTAGAGGCGCGGCGCCATCTCGGCCTCGATGTGGAAGGCCAGGCCCACGTCCGCGTTGACGCTCACGCCCTCGCGCGAGGCGAACGTGATGGACTCGTCCACCGGCGAGCCCTCGTTCACGTCCCGCGTCCAGACGACGTTCTGCACGTTCGTCGGGAACTCGATGATGTCCTCGGTCGCCGGGTTGTAGAGCACCCAGCCCGTGACGATCGGCGCGTCCTCGACGCCGCGCTCGGAGCCCGCGAGCCTCACGCGGATGCCCACGTGGCCCACGTCCACGCGCGTGCACGACGAGTAGAACACGCAGCTGCCGCACAGGAGGAACAGGAACACGAGCGCGCCCGTGAGATAGAACCTCGCAGGGCGCTCCGACTCGGTCGACAGGGTGGACATCAGGCCTCCGCTCCAGAGCCTATCGAACCCGGTGCCGACCGCCTCTATTCGGAGGGCGCTCGCGCCGGCCGCTTTTGGTAGCGTGTTGCCGTGACGTCCCTCCCCACGCACGACGACGGCGCGCTCCTGCGCGGCCTCACCCCCGATCTCGCACAGCCCGCGTTCTTCCGCTTCCGCAAGCTGCCAGGAAGCGATCGTGTGGTCGTGACGAACCTCGAGGGCAACTGGGCGGTGCTCTCGCCGGACGACTTCCGCGCGTTCGTCTCGGGCTCGCTCTCGCCCACCTCGAGCACGTACGCGACGCTGCGCGAGCGGAACTTCCTTCGTGCACACCACGATCTGGCGGCCGCGCGCGCGCGCCTCGAGAACCGGCGCATGCACCTCGATCGCGGCCCGATCCTCCACATGATGATCGTGACGCTCCGCTGCAACGAGACGTGCGTGTACTGCCACGCCTCGCGCGCCGAGATGGACGCGGTGCACACGGACATGACCCCCGAGGTGGCCGACGCGTCGGTCGACCTCGCGTTCCAGACGACGAGCCCCTCGCTCACGATCGAGTTCCAGGGCGGCGAGCCGCTCGTGAACTTCCCGATCGTGCAGCGAATCGTCCTGCGCGCGCAGCAGAAGGCGCGCGAGACGGGCAAGACCGTCGAGCTCACGATGGTCACGAACCTCTCGCTGATGGACGAGGACAAGCTCGCGTTCCTCCTCGCCAACAAGGTGCAGATCTGCACCTCGATCGACGGCCCCGAGGAGCTCCACGACAAGCAGCGCAAGCTCCCGCTCGCGCCCGCCGAGGGCCGCGGCGCTCGGAACGACGGCTCGGCCCACCGCGTCGCCGCGCACTGGATCCGCCGCATCAACGAGGCCTACGTGGCCGCGGGCCTCGACCCGCACCTCTATCACGTGGAGGCGTTGCTCACGACGACGCGCGCCTCGCTCGAGCGGTGGAAGGAGGTCGTCGACACGTTCGCGGCCCTGGGCGTGAAGTCGATCTTCCTCCGTCCCATCGATCCCTTCGGCTTCGCCGAGAAGACCGCGAAGGTCGTCGAGTACCCGCGCGCCGACTACCTCGCGTACTACCGACGCGCGACCGACTACATCCTCGAGCTCAACCGCGGCGGCACCCAGCTGCTCGAGCGCTACGCGGCGATCTTCCTCACGAAGATCCTCCGCGGCGAGGACCCGAACTTCCTCGACATCCGCAGCCCGGAGGGCGCGGGCCTCGGCGCGCTCGCCTACAACTACGACGGCAAGGTCTTCAGCTCGGACGAGGGCCGCATGCTCCACGAGCGCGGCGACGACGCGTTCGTCCTCGCGCCGGACGTGCGCACTGCCCGCTATCGCGACGTCGTCGGCCACCCGACCGTGCGCGCGTCGGTGCTCGCCTCGAACCTCGACGGCCAGCCGGACTGCGTGGACTGCGCCTACAACCCGTATTGCGGCACGCAGACGGCGCACAACCACAAGACGCTCGGCACGATCTTCGGTCGCATGCGCGAGAGCCACGTGTGCGCCGTGCACAAGGGCATCCAGGACTACCTCTTCGAGACGCTCGCGACGGCCGACGCCGCGACCCTCGACATCCTCCACCGCTGGACGACGATCCGCCCTCGCGAGCACTTCCTCCAGCGCCCCGAGTGAGCTGGATCCCGAGCCGAGGACGCGATCGACGCCGCGGCTCGGGGTACCCTGAGCGCATGCGTCACGCGTGCTTCTCTTCCGTGCTCTTGGTCCTCGGTGGCTGCGGCCTCGTGCTCGAGGCGTCTCCGCCCGCACGCGATGCGGGCCTGGACGCGCGCTCGATGGATGCGGCGAGCGAGCCGCGTCCGGACGTGTACGTGGAGCCCGGGGTCGACGCTGCGCTCGACGTCTTCGAACCGCCCACCCTCGACACCGGCACCGATCCGTCCGATGGGGGCAGGCTCGATGCCGGCCTGGCCGACCCCTGCGCGGCGGCCGCGGACGGCGAGGCATGCGGTGACGCGCCCCGCCGGATCTGCGTGGGCGGGCGTTGCGTGATCGCGGAATGCGGCGACGGCTTCGTCGAGGGCGACGAGGCCTGCGAGCCGAGCGCCGACCCGGCCTGCAACGCCTTCACCTGCCAGTGGCAGTGCAACGACGCGCTGCAGTGCGAGACGGGCACGCCGTGTCTGGTCGGATCCTGCGTCGCGCACGCCTGCGTCTACGAGGAGCGCGCAGTCCCCTGCACCGACGCGGCCGGCCGGGGCGGCACGTGCCGCGGCGGGGGATGTCTCCTCGCGACCTGCGGCAACGGCGTCGTGGAGCCGGGCGAGGATTGTGATGCGCGCGCGGGCGTGCCGGGTTGCGTCGCTTGCCGCTTCACGTGCTACGAGCACTCCGAGTGCGACGACGGGGACGGCTGCAATGGAACCGAGGCGTGCGCCGAAGTCTTCGATGGGGGTGCGATCGTGGGTCGATGGTGTCGGCCGACTGAGGGGCCGACCTGCACGACCTCCGATCTCTGCCGCGTCTCGGAGTGCGTCTCGGTCGACGGCTCGGCGAGCTGCGAGGAGCGGCTGATCGACGGCGACGGCGATGGATTCGGTGCCGGCGCCGGCTGTGGCGGCGACTGCGACGACATGAATCCTCTCCGCAACCCTGGCTCTCCCGAGATCTGCAACGGCCTCGACGACGACTGCGACGGCCTCCCGGACGAGGTGATGGCCTTGCGCACGTGGTGTCGCGACGCCGATGGTGATGGCTTCGGCGATCGCGGGCTCACCGCGGATTCCTGCGCGCAGCCCGCCGGCTTCGTCGCCGACTGCTCCGACTGCTTCGATGCGGAAGGGCCGCTCGGGGCCACCGCCCGCCTCGTGAATCCGGCGCAGCTCGCGTTCTTCGCTGCGCCTTACGTCGACGGCACCGGCAGCACGAGCTTCGACTACGACTGCAGCGGCGAGGAAGAAGACGAGTTCCGCGAGTCCGTGAGCTGCAACGCGGTCCTCATGTTCGAGTGCAACACGACGCGCGGCTGGCAGGGAAGCGCGCCTGGCTGTGGCGAGTCGGGCTCCTTCGCCACCTGCCGTGGCATCGGCCCACTGCTCTGCAGCGCCGACGTCGCGCCGCGCGTGCAGCGCTGCCGGTGAGCCCGCCTCAGAGCGTGCGTCACTTGCATTGACTCACGCTCTGACGTTTCAGGCCGCGGCGCGTGCGCGTGCGGCGCCGAGGCCTCGCGACACCCACGCCTCGGACGCCTGGAAGCCCTCGAGTCGCCGCGCCGTCGCGTACGTGAACCACACGTTCGCGAGCTTCCAGTTCCGATAGAAGACCATCGGGTCGTCGTACTTCTGGCCGCCCACGTTCTCGGAGTCGAAGTCCGGGCCCTGCCGGGACCGGTGCCCTGCGCATCGGGTGCGCAGCGACACGCATCGTCAACCCGAGGGCAACGATCCACGACGGGCACGACCCGCTACGGGCGACGCTCCGGCTCGGACCGGCGCTCGCCCGTGGCGCCCAGGACCTCGGCGAGGAACGCGACTGTCACGCGCACGTTGGGTGAGCGGCCGCGCTCGCGCGCATAGAGCGCGTGGATCTGGGGTCCCGGCGCCCCGAACCGTCCGAGCACCTCGACGAGTCGCCCTGCGCGCAGGTGCTCCTCGACCATGAGATCGAGCACCTGGCAGATCCCCATGCCGGCGATCGCGGCGTCGAGCAGACGCTCGCCCTGATCGACGAGGAGCGGGCCGTCCACCGTGTGCGCGACGGCGCTGCCCGTCGCCGGATCCACGAACCAGAAGCCGCGAGGCTTGCCGTTGGGCCCCACGAAGCGGAGGCACGCGTGGCGCGCGAGCTCGGCGGCGGTCGTGGGTGTGCCGGCGCGCGCGAGGTAGCGCGGCGCCGCGACCGTGACCCAGCGCGGCTGGCGGAGGAGTCGGCCGACGAGGCCCGAGTCCTCGGGGGCGCCGAGGCGCACCGCGACGTCGACGCCCTCGTCCACCACGCGGAGGAGGCGATCGCTGATGGTGATGCGGAAGCGCAGCGCCGGGTGCCGCTCCGAGAGGCGCGGCAGCTCGCGCACGACGGGCGTGGCCAGCACCGGCGACATGGTGAGGTGCACCTCGCCGCGCGGGCGCTGACGCGCGTCCTTGGCGAGCTCGCGCGCCGCACCCACCGCTCGCACCGCGTCGCGGCAGTGCAGGAGGAAGGCCTCGCCTTCGGGGGTGATCGCGACCGAGCGCGAGGTGCGCAGGAGCAGCGCGACTCCGACGTCGGCCTCGAGGCGCTGGATCGCCTTGCTCACGGCGGCCGTGGTCACGCCGAGGCGCGCCGCCGCGCGCCGGAAGGAGCGCTCCTCGGCGACGTGGACGAAGGGGAGGATGCCGTCGAAGAGGTCGTTCGTGGCGCTCATCGCCGCGATCGTATCCCTGGAGGAAACGCAGCGTCAGCGCCATCGCTCTTCCGCGCGCGACAGCCGTTGCTCACGATGATCCGACGGAGGCCTCATGAAGATCGGCGTTCTCGGCACCGGCATGGTGGGCTGCACGATCGGCGACAAGCTGGTGACGCTCGGCCACGAGGTGAAGATGGGCTCGCGCTCCGTCGGCAACGAGAAGGCGCTCGCGTGGGCGAAGGCCGCCGGGCCGAAGGCCTCCGAGGGCTCGTTCGCCGATGCCGCGGCGCACGGTGAGCTCCTCTTCTTGTGCACCTCCGGCGCCGGTGTGCTCGAGGCGCTCGCTGCCGCCGGCACGGGGCGCCTCGCGGGCAAGGTGCTGATCGACGTGACCAACCCGCTGGACTTCAGCCGCGGCATGCCGCCGACGCTCTTCGCGGGCAACACGAGCTCGCTCGGCGAGCGCATCCAGGCCGCGTACCCGGAGACCAAGGTGGTCAAGACGCTCAACACCGTGAACTGCCGGTTGATGGTCGATCCGTCGCGGGTGCCGGGCGATCACGACGTCTTCGTCAGCGGCGACGACCGTGAGGCCAAGGGCCGCGTGATCGAGATCCTCCGCGGCTGGTTCGGCTGGAAGCACGTGATCGATCTCGGCGACATCACGACGGCCCGCGGCACCGAGTCCTTCCTCCCGCTCTGGATCCGCCTCTGGGGCGCGCTCGGCACCGAGGACTTCAACGTCCACGTCGTACGCAAGGGCTGATCGCCTCGCTCGCTCGTCACACGACCCTCGTGCTCGGGCGAGCCTGCGTCGGCACGCCGAAGGCGCGACGAGACCGGGTCAGACGTACTCGACGCGGATCGTCTCGACGATGGCCTTGAGCGCGGCGCGGACGACGTCGGTGTCGCGGTGGCGCACGATGACGAAGCCGTCGCCCTCGTAGCTGTCGCTCTTGGGCGCGCCGACCGTCGGGAGCTTGAACTCCTCCACGAGCCCCGCGACCTTCTGCTGCGCGGCCTCGACGCCGGTCACGCGCGCGACGCGGCCGCGGCCCATGCCGCGGAGGTACGCGCAGCCCACGGCGTACTTGCGCTCGTAGGGGCCGTCGAAGGCCTGATCGATCACCGCGCGCGCCCACGCGCGGTAGGGATCGAAGTCGTGCGCGAGGCCCGTCATGCGCGTGATGTTCGCGCCCGGCGGGCGCTGCGCGATCTCGCCGATCGCGAGCGACTCGTCGGCGCGCTGGAACCACTCCATGTGCGTGAAGCCGCTGTCGAGGCCGAGGGCCTGCACGGCGGCCAGGCCCATCTTCTTGGGCGCGTCGTACTCGGGGCCGGAGATGTCGCGCGGCAGGAGGCACATCCACTGGATCCACGGGTTCTCGAGGACCTCGAGGCACGCGGGCAGGTAGTGCGAGATCGAGTGGAAGAGCGGCTTGCCTTCGATGGTGATCGTCTCGAAGGAGAACTCGCGGCCCTTGAGGAACTCCTCGGCGAGCACGGGTCGATCGGCGCTCGGCTGGATCGCCTCGAGCGCGCCGCGCAGCGAGCCGACGTCGCTCACGCGGAAGGTGGCCTTCGCGCCCATGCCTGCCGGCGGCTTCATCACGATCGGGAAGCCCACCTCGTTCACGAACTCCTCGGCGTCCTTCCACGAGCACACGAGCTTGTGCCGCGCCGTCGGCAGGCCGGACGATCGCAGCGCCTCCTTCATGCGCGCCTTGTCGCGGAAGAGATCGGCGGTGCGGGGATCGGTGCCGGGGATGCCGAGCACCGCGCGCGCCTCCGCGAGCTGCACCTGGAGCGGCTCGAGGATGCCGGTGAGGCGATGGATCGGGCCGTGTCGCTTGCCGAGCACGCGGCACGCATCGACGAGGTCCTGCGCCGAGAGGCCGTCCGAGACGCGCACGAGATCGGAGAAGAGGCGCGCGTCGTCGCCCTTGGGGCTCTCCTGCATCACGCCCAGCAAGCGCACGTTCGGCAGGCGTGCGGCCGCGCGCGCGAAGCGCATCGTGGTCTCGAGGGGGAAGGGCGCGGCGAAGACGACGTTGCGGATCATGGCGTCGAGAATACACAACCGACCCATGCACGGGTTGCTCTGGGAAGAGCGCATGAACGACGCGCTCGCGCGGCTCGCTGCGGTCGGTCACGACCTCTCGAAGCTCGAGGACGACGATCGCGACGTGGTCGTGCTCTTCCGGCTCGAGGCCGACGTGAACAACGGCGGGTTCATGCAGTTTCTCTGCAATTGGGGCGACGACACCGTGCAGCGCTCGCTCCGCGTGCTCGAGGCGCTGGGGGCCTCACGCATGCATGCGATCGTGCGGGAGATGCGAGGCATCCTCGATCGCCTCGAGGACGACCCGCGCATCACGCAGCTCTGGGATCTCTACGGCGCGATGACCGCGGAGGAGCACGCGCGCATGGGAGAGCTCGACCGCGCCTTCTGGGCCTACCCGGACGATCTCCCTCGTCTGGCCGCAGAGCCCTACGCCGTCTGAGGCACGGTGAGCCGCTCGGGGCGATCGCGATGGAAGGGGCGTGACCGTTCTTGGTACCGTCGCCGCACCATGCGCGTCGTCTTCCTCCAGCCGAACTATCCCCCCGAGATGCAGCAGTACACGCGAGGCCTCGCCGAGGTCGGCGTGAAGGTCTACGGGGTCGGCGACAGCCACCCCGACTCGCTCTCGCCGATGGTGAAGAAGGCGCTCACCGGCTACCTGCAGGTGCCGCGCATCATGGACGAAGAAGACGTCGTCCAGCGCACGAGCGAGTGGCTCCGCGGCGTCGAGATCGATCGCGTGCTCGCGAACTGGGAGCCGCTCGTCATCCTCGCTGCGAAGCTCCGCGAGCGCTGGGGCGTGCCCGGCATGAGCGTCGACGTCGTGCGCGGCTTCCGCGACAAGCAGCTCATGAAGGAGCGCGTGCGCGCGGCGGGCCTGCGCACGCCGAAGTCGCAGCGCGCCACCTCGAAGAGCGAGGTCTGGGCGGCGCGCGAGGAGATCGGCTACCCGATGATCATCAAGCCGATCGCGGGCGCGGGCTCGGCGGACACCTACCGCGTCGACTCCGACGTGGAGCTCGAGAAGGTCCTCGCGCTCACGGCGCACGTCGTGGAGGTCAGCTGCGAGGAGTACATCGAGGGCGACGAGTTCACCTACGACACGATCTGCGTGGGCGGGCGGCCGATCTACGAGAACTGCACGCAGTACCTGCCCAAGCCGCTCGAGGCGCGCAGCCACGAGTGGATCAGCCCCGTCGTCATCACCATCAAGGACATGCAGCAGCCCTTCGTGCGCAAGGGCGTCGAGCTCGGGCGCAACGTGCTGCGCGCCCTCGGCATGGGCGATGGCTTCACCCACATGGAGTGGTTCTTCACGAAGAAGGGCGAGGCCGTGTTCGGCGAGATCGGCTGCCGCCCCGGCGGCGCGCACATCGTCGACCAGATGAACTACACGAGCGACGTCGATCTCTTCCGTGAGTGGGCGCGCGTCGTGTGCTGGCACTCGTTCGAGGCCGACGCGACCCGCAAGTACAACGCGGGCATCATCTTCAAGCGCGCCAAGGGCCACGGGCGCATCTCGCAGATCGTGGGCCTCCAGGCCTGGAAGCAGCGCTGGGGCAACTGGATCGTCGAGGACAAGCTCCTGCGCCCCGGCACGCCGCGTCGCGACTGGAAGCAGACGCTGCTCTCGGATGGCCACCTCATGTGCCGCCATCCGGACTGGGACACCGCGAAGGAGATGTGCTTCGAGGCCGCGAGGAACATCACGCTCTACGCCGAGTGATCTGCGCGGGCTACTCGCTGGGCTGACGCGCGACGCGCTCGAGCCACACGGAGTCGCCGAACTCGTGGGTGCGGAAGCGCGCCGCGGCGAGCGCGCGATCGGTGTGCGCGAGGCGCTCGTCGGGGACGAACGCGCGGAGCAGCTCGTGGTGGCTCGTGCCCGGCTCGTGCGTGCCGCTCACGAGCACGTCGACGACCTGGAGCGCGGTGCCCGAGCCGAGGCGCTGATCGGCGATCGACTCGATCGGGTGCGGTCCCTCGAGCAGGCCTCGCGTGGCCGCGTGCTCGAGCGCGCGCACCACCGTCGTGCCGATCGCGATCACGCGTCCACCGCGCGCCCGCGTCTGTCGCACGAGCGCTGCGGTCCGCGCGGGGATCCGGTACGGCTCGGCGAGCGGCAGGCGCGCATCGAGCGCGGGATCGCCCGTCGAAGACAGGCCCGCCGCGTGCGTGAGGGTGGCGAACGACGCGCCCCGCGCGCGGATCGCGGAGAGGCCAGTCCAGTCGAGCAGGAAGCCGGCCGAGGGTGGCTCGAACGCGACGGGAGGGCCGGCGATCACCGTCCACACGTCCCAGAGCGCGAGCGCGTCCGGCACGTGTGCGTACTGCACGGGGCGACCGACGCGCGCGAGCTCGGACCAGAACGTCGCCGGTGGAGCGGCGAACGAGAGACGCACGAAGCGCGCGTGATCGAGCGACGTCACGATCGTGGCGACGAGCGACGAGCCCTCGATCGCGAGCGCGTCGCCGGGCCGAACGGCCGGCGGTGCGGCGCGATCCTCGGTCCGCGTCCGATGATCACCCTCTCCGAAGAGGATCGCGTCGAACGCGAGGTCGCTCGGCTCGAGCGAGCGACGACCCGCGAGCCGGATCTCGACGCGCGCACCGGTCGGTGCGTGGCGCGCGACGAGGCTCGCGGGCATCGTCGCTGCGTCGTTGGCGACGACGAGATCTCCGGCGCGCACGAGCGCCGCCCAGTCACGCCGCGGCAGGATCTCGACGGCACCCGAGCGGCTCACGGTGAGGAGACGTGCATCGAGCGGCCTCTGCGACGGTGTGCTCGCGGGCACGAGGCGCGCCGTCGAGCGCGCCGTGGGCTCGAGCGTCGCTGCGAGCGCGCGCGGGCTCACGACCGCACCTCGCTGCGCGCCGCGATCACGGCGTCGAGCAGCTCGCGCGCGGCGTCCTCGGGACGACGCAGGCTCGCGCGGTCGGAGCCCGGCAGCGCGAGCTCGTGGAGCGGCGTGTCCATGTCGCCGGGGTCGATCGAGAGCACACGCACGTGCTCGCGCGCGAGCTCCTCGCCCCACACCGCCGAGAGGTGCGCGAGCGCCGCCTTGCTCGCGCCGTAGGCGCCCCAGGTGGCGTATGCGTTCTTCGCCGCGTCGCTCGAGACGTTGAGCACCACGCTCGGCTGGCCCTCGCGCGCGCTCGACACGAGCGGGCCGAGGAGCGCCTTCGTCAGGCGGAAGGGACCGACGAGGTTCGCGGCGAGCGCGGCCTCGAGGTCCTCGCAGTCGGTGTCGCCGAGCGGGCGAAGCGGCACCGGTCCGAGGCTCGAGGCGTTGTTGACGAGGAGATCGATCGCGCCGCCTGCGCCCACGCTCGCGCCGACCTGGAGCGCGATGCGGTGGATGTCCTCCTTGTTCGCGACGTCTCCGACGATGCCCGTGGCGCCCGTCTCGTGGGCGACCTCCGCCACTCGTCCGCTCGAGCGCGCGACGAACGCCACCTGCGCGCCCGCGGCTCGGAGCGCTCGCACGAGCGCGAGGCCCAAGCCCGACGTGCCGCCCGTGACGACCGCCCGAAGGCCCGCGAGCGCCTCGAGGGTGCCTCCGTTGTCCAATCCATCGACTGCCGTGCTCGTCATGACCGGATCTCCTTGGTTCGATGGGTCGAGCGTGGACGCGCCGCGCGCCTCGGGCGCTTGCCTTGTCCAACGGATTGGCAGAACGTCGCCGCGATGAGCGACCTCGACGATCCGTCGCGCGTGGCCGAGCACCTCGCGCGCAACCTCCTCGGCCTGCGTCACGCGCGCGGCCTCACGCAGCACGAGCTGGCCGCGTCGGCGGGCGTGCCGCGCTCGACGGTCGCGAACCTCGAGTCGGGCAGCGGCAATCCCTCGCTCGCGGTGCTCGTGAAGGTGAGCCGCGCGCTCGGCGCGCCGATCGACGAGCTGCTCGGCTCACCCCGCGCGAAGGTGCGGCGCTGGAAGAACGCGGAGCTCGGGGCGCAGAAGCGCGGCCGCGGCGTGACGATGACGCCGCTCGTGCCCGAGCCGGTGCCCGAGGAGCTGCTCGCGACGATGGACTTCGCGCCCGCCGCGGTGATGGGCGGGACACCGCACCTGCCGGGCACGCGCGAGTACTTCACGATGCTCGACGGCGAGGTCGTGATCGTCGTCGCGGGAGACGAGCACGTGCTCGAGGCGGGCGACGTGCTCGCCTTCCCCGGCAACGTCCCGCACAGCTATCGCAACGCGAGCGCCAAGAAGCCCGCGCGCGGCGTCTCCGTCGTCATCCTCGCCAAGGCGGGCGTGTGAGGCTCGCGGGGCCGCGGCACTCGATCAGCGGCCGAGCCACTCGCGCAGCAGCCGGTCTGCGAGCGCCTCGTGCGCGGGATCGGCGAAGTGCACGCGGTCGGAGAAGAGCCAGCCGCGGGTGAGCCACGCGTCGAGACCTGGGTCTCCTCCCTGGAACGCGGCGAGGTCGACGAAGGCACACCCTCCGGCGAGCGCGGTGTCGCGGAAGGCGTCGCGCACGGCCGACGTGCGCGGGTTGGGCCGCCACTGTCCCGCGCGGTACCGACGCGTCGCGGAGGGCCCGATGACCACGCAGAGCGCGTCGGGACTGACCGCACGCGCCCTCGAGATCAGCTGCGCGAGCGCCGCTCCGTGCTCGTCGATCGCGCCGCCGCCGAGCGACTCGTTCGTTCCGTAGGCGAAGGCGACGAGGTCGTAGTCGAGTCGCGCGAGGTGTAGCTCGAACGAGCTCCCCCAGCGCGCCGTGTCGATCGCACGTGCTCCCGGGACCCCTGCGGAGTCGACCGTCACGCCCCTCGCGCGCTCGACACGGACGCCAACGACGCGCGCGTTCTCGACCTCCAGGTCCAGCCGGCCTGCCGTCGCCGCGAACGGCACCTCGACCAGCTCGCTCGTGAGCTCGGTGCTCACGGCCTCCGCTCCCGGTGTGCGTGAGACGAGCCTCCCGCGCGCGCCCTCGGCCCATGCCCAGACGTGGCCTCGTTCGGCCGCACGGAACGCGAGGCGCGCCCGGCCGCGTCGCGCGATCGCGGCCATGCCGTGACCGCCGACCTCGAGTGGTCCGTGCGTGCCGCGCGTCGTGACGCCGCGCAGGCCCGTCGCCTGGAGGTGCGAGACCTCGGCCCGCCGATAGAGCGCGTACGGCGCGGTGAGCGCGAACGTCCCCGCGCCGCCGTCGCCGAAGCGCGCTTGGAGGCGCCTCCGCAGCGCGCCCGTGTACTGATCCTCGGCCGTGTGCGAGGCACCCCAGAAGCCGAGCCGGACCACACGGTGGTCGGACTCGGCGAGGCGTGCGCTCAGCGTCGCGAGCCAACCCTCGGGAGCGCTCGTGATCTCGCGGGCTCGCTGCGCGGAGGCCCGCTCGTGGGAAGCCACCATCGCGAGCAGGACGAGCGCGAGGGCGAGGAGCGATCTCATCGCGGGGCGAGGCCCACGACGTTGGGGAGATCCCACTGCTCGTGGAGGTCGTCGGCCTCGTGGAAGCCATCTTCCCAGCTGCCCATTTCCTCTGCGTGCTGGCCCTCTGCGTGGACGACGATGCTCGCCTCGGGGCCGCCCTCCATGTAGACGAGGCCGCGGAGGCCGAGGTCGAGGCCCGCGAGCATGCGTGCGAGCTGCTGCATGCGATACGGCGTTCGCACGTGCACGAGCACGGCGCGGCCGGCGTCGTCGGTGCCGAGCGCCGCCGCGGAGTAGCGACGTGTTCGCCAGTCCACGGCGCGACCGTGGCAGTCGACGAGGAGCTCGCGACCCTGGAGGAGCGAGCCGTAGCGCTGGCTCAGGCCCTCGAGCGTCCCGCACTCGTGCCCACCCACGGCGACGGGTGTGTCTCCTCCGAGCGGATCGAAGGCGAGGAGGCCGCGGTGATTGCCCGCACGACGAGCGCTGAGGACCCTGCCCGCGAGCTGGACGAAGCCCACGGGGCGCCCGCTCGGCAGGAACATGCCTGCGTTGATCCCGCCCGCGAGGTGGAAGTCGCGCACCCACGCGCGCAGCGTGCGCGCAGGGCCGTCGGACGCGGTGAGGATCGTCAGCCGGTATCGACGCAGATCGAAGCGAACGATCGTCGCGACGCGATCCCCGACGCCGACCTCCGACGCACGCGGCAGCACGCGACGCTCGAGCGTGATGCCCGCGCCTTCCTGACCGCGCGCGACCACGGCGAGCGCCACGCACTGGACGACCGCCGCCGCGACGAGCGCCGCTGTCACACGAGAGCGCATGCCCTCATCCTGACGGCCGCGGCGGCGAGGTGGTAGTGGCGCGCGCGCCCGAAGGAGCGGCGTTCACTCGCCGCGCAGCGTGGTGAGGCTCTCGAGGCGGCCGGGCGCCGCGCCGCTGGCCATCGACACGGCCTCGCTCGCGCTGTCGGGGATCGTGCGGACGAGCTCGACGTTGAGCTGCATCGGATCGCGCGTGACGTCGCCGACCCAGCCGCTGATCCACTCCATCTGCGTGAGCGCGCGGAAGCGGCGCTCGAAGCAGTCGTCGGTGTCGTGATCCACGAGCGTCGCGAAGATCGAGAGCGTGCCGTCGCCGTTGTCGACGAGCTCGATCGCGCGCGCCTGCGAGGGGAAGTCGGCGATCGCGCTCGTCATGATCTCCCAGTACCCCGGGTGTGCGGCGTCGGGGCCGCGCACGGCGTGGATCTGGTTGTCGTGCGTGTGTCCGACGAGCCACGCGATCACCTCCGCGCGGCCCGCGACGATCGCCTCGATCTCGGGCCCGCTCAGCGCGCCCGGCATCGGCTCTGTCCCGAGCTGTCCGGGGAAGACGTCGATGGAGCGCGTCGCGTGGTGCGAGGCGAGCACGACGAGCACGCCGTCGGACGCGGCGCGATCGAGCTCGGGGATCAACCAGCCATCGACGAAGCTCTGGAGGAGCATGCCCTCCGAGCCGCCCGAGGGATCGCTCGTGTCGATCGCGACGATGCGGAGCAGGTTCGGGATGACGTCGAGCGTCCAGTTCGCGCCCATCGACGTGTCGATCTCGCCCGTGGCCGGATAGCCGTGGCCGAGCGGACCGTGGGGCCCCTCCGCGCTCGCGGCGCGCACCGCGGCCACGATGTCGTCGCGATCGACGATCGCGCGATCGGGATCGGCGGGGATCGGGCGACGCGTCACGGGCGCGTACCACTGGCGGTAGTCGCGCGTGCCGGAGATGGGGCTCGTGCCGATCGCCTGCTCGCGCCCGCGGTCGCTCGGCGCGTTGATGCCGACGATCTCGACGTCGTGGTTGCCCGGCACGTAGAGCCACGGCGCGGGGAAGGGCGTCGGGTCGAACGGATCCTTCGGGTCGTTGTCCGCGCCGGGCACCGGATCGTCGTCGTCGCCCGAGTCGGTGTGGAGATCGGCCGTGCCGTTCATGAGCGCGATCACCCAGTCGAGCTCGTTGGCCTGTGCGCTGTCGGCGCAGTCACCGGTGACGATCGCGAAGTCGAGCGCTCGCCCGCTCGCGGTGATGCGCTCGAAGGTGCGGCTCATCGCGGAGACGGCGCGCGGAAGGTAGGCCTCCTGCGCGCGCAGGCCCGACGGGATGTCCGGGTTGTCGAGCGAGGCGAGGCGCGAGGGCGACTCGTCGTCGACGAGCTGGAAGTCCGAGAGATGCGCGAGCCATGCGAGCGAGCGGCGTCCCGTGGTCGCGGTGGAGCTCGCACCGAGATCGGTGCGCGTGACGTGCGCGCGGCCGGGGCCGGCCTCGACCTCGTGGTAGCCGAGGGCGCGGTACATGAGCTCGCCGTCTTCCTCGGCGGGGTTGAGGGGCCCGGCCATCGCGAGCCGATCGACGCCCGGCACGTAAGTGCCCTCGAGCGTGCTCGCGAAGTGCGGCAGCGCCGTCGCGGGCATGGGATCGGTCTCCTCGCAGCGAGGCAAGCGAAGACCCTCGTGCATCTCGGCGTCGTGCGAGAAGGCGTCGAGCGGCGTGGGCGCGTCGGCGCGCTCGGCCGCGTCGGCGGTGCTCGCGTCCGGCGTGTCGCTCGGCCCGGGACAGCCGGTGATGAGGGACGCGGGGAGGGCGGCGATCGAACCGGCGACGAGCCAAGCGACGGCACGGTGCTGCATGGCGCGAGGTTACACCTCCGCGACGGCACGGTGTCGCGGAGGTGTCTCGCGTCAGCAGGCCGAGCTCACGGATAGAACTCGTCCGCGCCGATGTCGCAGGCCATCTCGTTGGGTCGTGCCTGCGCATCGAAGTCCTGGCGTGGACAGCTCATCGAGGTGCCCGCGTTGCGGCACATCGAGCCCGCGGGCAGACGCCACGCGCCCGTCAGCGCGCAGTCGGCGACGAGGTTCGCGCCCGAGGTGCCGCCCATCATCATCGTGTTGAGCTGCGTCGCGGTGGAGAGCGGGAGCGTCCCCTCGTCCACGTAGAGGCCGCTCACGAGGGCGGTCGGATCCCAGAGCGCGTTGTTCTGGAAGAACGCGAGGTCCGCGGCCGTCCCGCGCTCGATCACCGGGTTGCCCGTGCCCGTCGCGAGCAGGTTCCGGATGATGTCGTTGCGGACGATGCCGAGCGGTCCTGCGAGCGCCCCCGTGGCGCCGTTCACCACGAGGCCGATGCGCGCGCCGCACGTGCCGCAGGTCGAGTACTCGATCGTGTCGTTGACGATCGTCGGCTGCAGCGCGGCGGGCCCGCTGCTCACGCTCTGGTCGTAGCGGACGACGGTCGTCACGCCGTTGAACGTCGCCGAGCCACCCACGACGATCGGCATGTCGCGCACGATGCAGTTGGAGATCGTCGAGGTGGTGTCGCGCACGAAGATCGCGTCGAAGCGACCCGTCGTGCCCGCGGTGGTCGAGCCCGTGGGGCCCGTGATCGTGCAGTCGTCGACGCTCGGCGAGGCGCCATCGAGATCGAGACCGGAGGCGAGCGCGGCGCCGCCGCGGAGGCCGCCCGACTGGATCGTGCTCGTCGTGATCGAGGCGCAGCCTCCTCCGAGGCAGCGCATGCCGTGCACGGCGGTGTCGCCGGAGCCGACCGAGCCGGTGACCAAGCCAGCGTTGCGCACGACACACGCCGAGGCCGTGTCGCAGACCACGCCGAGGCAGGTGCTGCCGCGCTCGCAGCCGATGTGACGACCTCCGTCGATGATCGGCGCGCAACGCGCACCCGAGGACTGGAACGCCGTGCGCGTGGTTCCGGTGAGGGGCGAGCTCGCGAGATCGAAGCCGCCGTCGCTGTTCGTGTTGGTGAACGTGGGCGCGCCGCCGCAGCCCTCGAGGCGCACGCCGGTGCTGGCGCTCGCGTTCGTCGTGGTGCTGCCGCCGCCGAAGCTCGTCGTCGTCGCGGTGAAGCCCGTGAGGTCGCCGATGCCGTGGAAGCCGAAGCCTGCCGTGGTCGCGCCGCTGCCACGCACGCTGCCCCCCGAGAAGGTCGTGCCTGCGCAGTCGATGCAGCGCACGCCGTACGACGTGGTGGCCGGGCCCGCGATGCCCGCCGCGATCGCACCGCCGATGGTGGTGTTCGTGAAGCGAGGCGCGGCGGCCTCGATGCTCACGCCGATCGCGGTGCCCGTCGCGATGCCGCTCGACTGGAAGGTGCCGTTCGAGATCGCCGGCGCGGCGGTCGCTCCCGCCGACTCGAAGACGCGCAGGGCGATCGAGGTCGCCGCGTCACCGCCGCGCGCGATCACCGACTCGAGCGTGGCAGACGCGTCGGTGATCGTGATCGCCGAGGTGCTCGCGCCCGCACCGGCGCGATCGAATCCGTCGACCGTCATGCGGCGCATCGCCGTCGCGCTCGTGAGGCCCGCGGGGAAGGAGACGCCGTCGTCGTCGACGTCCTGGATCGCCGTGACGCGACCCGCGGTCACCGTCCAGCTCGTGCAGTCGTAGCCACCGAGCACGTCGGTGCCCTCGACCATCGTCACGTCCTCGGTGAAGGTGCTCGCGCCGGCCGAGGCCGCGTCACAGACGCACACGTCGGCGCCACCGCCGAGGATCATCGCGTTCGCGATCGCGCTCGCGATCGAGGGCAGGGGCTGCGTCGGCGTGCCGGGGTTGCCCGCCGCGCCCGAGGTCGCGACGAAGGTGCCGCGACAGATCAGGCTGCCGCTGACGCACGCCGTGCGGCTGATGCAGCCGCCCACGTCGGTCGCGCCCGCACAGGCCACGCCGCCGCCGGGGTTGCCCTCGTCGATGTTTCCGTCGCAGTCGTCGTCGGTGCCGTTGCAGGTCTCGACGCTGTCGCCCGTGCTGTCGCTGCACGCCACGCCACCGGAGGCGTCGCACATCGAGCTGCCCTCGTCGCAGAGATCCGCGTCGGGACCGTCGCACGCCACGCCGAGCACGAAGCCGTCGTCGACCATCGTGTCGCAGTCGTCGTCGAGCATGTTGCAGAGCTCGATCGTGTCGCCCGTCGCGTCGGTGCAGACCAGGGTGCCCGAGCCCGCGGGATCACACGCCGTGGTGCCCTCGGAGCAGAGATCCGCGTCCGCGCCGTCGCACGTCGTGCCCAGCGCGAAGGCCTCGTCGCTCGTGCCGTCGCAGTCGTCGTCGAGCGTGTTGCAGAGCTCGGCGATCGCGCCGGTCTCGCCGACACACGCGCCCCACGTGCCGCTCGCGCACGTCTGCGTGCCCGCGCGACACTCGCCGACGTCGGAGCCACAGCTCTGCGTATCCCCGTCGACGCACGTGCAGCCTTCGTCGATCTGCTCGTCGCAGTCGTCGTCGAGGCCGTTGCAGGCGTCGTCCGCCGCCGGCGGCACCTCTCCGTCGCACGCGCCGAACGCGCCCTCGCTGCAGGTCTCGTAGCCCACGATGCACTCGCCCACGTCCGTGCCGCACGGTCGCACGATGGCCTCGTCGATGTTTCCGTCGCAGTCGTCGTCGCAAGCCTCGAAGAGAGGTGGCCGGGCCCCGCGCCCACGCTGCCTCGAGCCCGCGCGATCAGCAATCGTCGAGCCACGCGCGCATCCCACGGAAACGCCCCTGTCGCGCGGCGCCGTGTGGAGGCCAGCCCGCAAAAAAGTTCAGGGGTGCGCAGCCACCGTCGCGCTCACTCGTCGCCGAATGCGACGCCGAGCGCACGGGCGGTCTCGACGAGCTGGCAGCCCGGGTCGACCAGCTTGGGCTTGCGGATCGCGTCGGAGATCGGGCCCGACACGATCGCGTCTCCGCGGAGCGCGACCATCTTTCCCCAGTCGCCGCGGGCCGCGAGCTCCGCCGCAGCGTGACCGAAGCGCGTCGCGAGGATGCGATCGAACGAGGACGGGCTGCCGCCGCGCTGCACGTGCCCGAGCACGGTCACGCGCATGTCCGCGTCGATCAGCTGCGAGAGGCCCTCGGCCACGCGCTGCGCGGCGCCTGCGAGCCGCGGCATGGCGCCCGCCTTGCGCTCGATGACGCTGGCCTCGCCGCCCGCGGGTCGCGAGCCCTCGCTCACCACGAGGATCGAGTACTTCTGACCCTCGGAGCGACGCTTCTCGATCGTTCTCGCGATGGGCTCGAGGCGATAGGGGATCTCGGGCAGGAGGATCGCGTCGGCGCCGCTCGCCATGCCGGCGTGCAGCGCGATCCAGCCCGCATCGCGGCCCATCACCTCCACGAGCATCACGCGGTCGTGGCTCTCGGCCGTGTCTCGCAGGCGATCGATCGCCTCCGTCGCGATGCCGACGGCCGTGTCGAAGCCGAAGGTCTGATCGGTCGAGCCGAGGTCGTTGTCGATCGTCTTGGGCACGCCGATCATCGGCAGGCCCTTCTCGAGGAAGCGCTGGGCGATCCGCATCGAGCCGTCGCCGCCGATCGAGATCACGCCTTCGAGGCCGAGCGTGCGCGCGTTCGCGAGCACGCGGTCCGACACGTCGGTCTCGTGTGCGACGCCGCCTGCATCCTTCACCACGAAGCGAAAGGGATCGCTGCGGTTGGAGGTGCCGAGGATCGTGCCGCCGCGCGTGAGGATCTGGCTGACGTCGCGTGCCCGCAGCCATCGATTGCCGTTGGGCTCGCGGTACTCGAGATCCACGAGGCCGCTCAGCGCGTCCTCGATGCCGAGCACCTCGAGGCCGTGCTTGTCGACGCCCACCTTCACGGCGGCGCGGATCACCGCGTTCAAGCCAGGGCAGTCGCCGCCGCCCGTGAGGATCCCGATCTTTCGTGCCATCGCCTCGCATCCTACTCCCGACGAGCCGGCCGCGCGTGCGCGTGCGCATGGCGCGCGCGTCAGCTCGTGTCGCCGGCGCGCGCGGGCTTGAGCTTGCGGGGAGGCAGCAGATCGGGCTCGCGCTCGAGCCTCTTGGCCATGAAGATCGCGGCGTCGAGCTTGGTGAAGCTCCTGCGCCGATAGAAGGCCAGCGCGTTCTCGTTGTTCTCCGCGACCTCGAGCACGAGGTGCGTGCAGCCGTGCATGCGCGCGAGGTGCTCGAGCTGCTGCATCATGAACGAGCCGACGCCACGCCCCTGATAGTCCGGGTGCGTCGCGAGCTCCTCGACGAAGAGCGGGCGCATGTCGCGCGACTCGAAGTAGCGCGGGTTGATCCAGTTGTCCGAGCCCGTGACCTCGTACGCGCACTCGGCGTAGCCGACGACCTCGTCGCCGACCTCGAAGACGAGCTGCTCCACGCCCTCGTCGTCGTAGGTCTCCTCGAAGCGCTCCTTGCTGCGTGGACGCTGGTACTCGACCGTCTCGCGGTTCACGTCGCGGAACGAGAGCTTGAGGAACTCCCACACGCGGTTGATGTCGCGGCGGTGCATGCGACGCACGGTGAGCTCCGAGGTGCTCTTGGACGCGATCTTCCGATCGAACGCGTCTGGCTTTCGCTTGGGCCGCTGCGATCGCTTTGCGGGCGCGGGCGTCGGGGCTTCGGCAGGCTCGACCGACTTCGGCCGGCGTCTCGTGGTCGCCATGATCAGGCAGAGGCTATCGCACTCGGGGCCGCGACGGGACGCGCTAACGCGGTCGGCGTCGGGCGCGCGGAGTCGCGGGAGATCGCGAGGAGAAGGCCGCCGACGAGGGCCGGTGCCTGACCCGTGAGGTAGCCCACGAGCGCGAGCAGCATCGCGTCGGTGGTCGTGACCGTTCCGTCGCCTGCGGAGACGAGGAGCGCGACCGCCACACCCTCGCGCACGCCGACACCTCCGATCGAGACGGGCAGGAGCACCGAGATCACGATCGCGTTGCCGACGGCCAGGAGCGTGAGCGGCGAGAGGGCGATGCCGAGCGCCATGCCGCTGGCCGCGAACGTCGCGGAGAGGAACGCGTGCGAGAGGATGCCGAGCCCGAGCGCCGTCGTGAGGCCGCCGAAGGAGAGCCCGCCTGCGAGCGCTTCGGCGAGCTTGGTCGCGCGTGCGCGGATCGGTCCGGGGGCGAGGCGCGCGAGCGATGCGGCGCGTGCCGGGCTCGCGAGCACGAAGAGGCCCGCGAGCGCGGCGCCCGCCATGCCGAGCGCGACGAGCACGCCGACCAGGCCGAGCCGCTCGAGGAGCCCGAACGGAAGCAGGACGAGGCACACGGTCGCCATGCCCACGAGGCCCACGAGCTTCTCGACGAGGATCACCGCGCCGCTGGTCGTGTAGTCGCCGGTGCGACGGCCCATGTCCCAGAGCCGGTAGCCATCGAGGCCCGTCGTGGACGGCGTGAAGGCGCCGAGGAAGCGACCGACCAGAAACGATCGGAAGAGCACCTCGAGCGGCTGCACGATCCCACGCGCGCCGAGCAGCACACGCCAGCGGAGCACACCCGTCGTGACCGACGCGAAGTGCAGGCCGATCGCCGCGAGCACCCAGAGCGGCACGAGGTGCGTCGCGCGGTCGAGCAGCGTGTCGACGCCGTCGCGCAAGAGCATCTGTCGCAGGAGCCAGCCGAGGAGGCCGAGCGTGACGGTCGCCTTCACGGCGAGGAGCGCCCAGCGGCGTCGGGGCTTGGCGGGCTCGGCAGGCTGCGGATCGGCCATGCAGGGCGCATATCGAGTGCGCGACGTGTGGTCAAATTCGCGCCCCGGGAGCCTGGGCTCCGTCGAGGGCGCCCGCGGTCGGTTCTTCGTCGGCCTCTCAGAGCATGAGTCACTTGCATTGACTCATGCTCTGACGTTTCTTGCCGGAGGGTCTGGCCGCAGCCCCTCCCTCTCGCCGAGTGAATCGGCGAGAGCCTCCCTCCCGCCGATTCGAGCCCGT
>JBILLJ010000345.1:0-2788 GCA_044376125.1 Sandaracinaceae bacterium | reverse complement strand
CACACGCCTCGGTCTCTCCTCTCGCCCGGAGCCTCTGTCCGGGCAGGCTCAGCATCAGCCGCGTCTCGGGACCGCGCGGCTCGATGCTCATCCAGATGGGGCTCGACATCGATGTGGACCTCCAGGACCGACGACGAGACCGCGCGCTGAGAACTTCGGCCACGCTCTCGGGGTCGAACAGGCACGACCGGTGGCGGTCCCGCGTCGAGCGTCGCGTCTTGCGCGCCCGCATCGTCCGAGGACGCGTCAGGCGTGACCGCGGCGTCGTCGCTGGTGCCCCCATCGCCACAGCCGACAACGAGGAGCGTGAGGAGGGAGCGCCTGCCCCAGCGCAGCTCGTCGACGTCCTTCAGAGCCGTCGCGCGACCTGGTTGGCTGCGCGCTGACCGGTGCTCGCGCCGCCTTCCATGTAACCCTGGAAGTCGATCGAGGTGTGCTCGCCCGCGAAGTAGACGTTGCCCTGTCGGGCGGCCTCGTAGCCACCAAAGCGCGTGTATTGACCGGGTCGATAGTACGCGTACGAGAGCTTGGCGAGATCGCTGTAGTGCCAGAGCGAGAGAGTGGCTCGGTCTTCGTAGAGCGCGCTCAAGCCCGGGAAGACCTGCTCGGCGGCCTCGAGGGTGTCGCGGACGTCGCGGCGCGCGCCGGAAGCGCTGACGGTGGCAAAGGCCGTTCGTGTGCGCTTGGTCGCCGCGAGCGTGCCGCCCGCGAAGAAGACGCCCAGTCCACGGGTTCCCGGCTGTGCGCGGCTCGCGTCCCAGCTTCCCTGGTAGCTGCCCACGTCGGTGTACGAGGCGCCGTTCGAGCGCGGCCACGGACCTCGCTCGTTCCAGAGACGTCGAGCGAACTGGAGCTGAATCTTCGAGCTGACGCCGCGGCCGAGATCGTTGATCGCCTCGAGCTTGAGCGCGTCGAAGCCTGCGCGTCGAAGATCGAAGTCGCGGAGCACCGCGAACGGAAGCGCGAGCACCGCGTGATCGGCGATCACGTCGACCACGCTGGAACCGCGCTCGAAGGCGAGCTGCACCCGGCCGCCGGAGGTTCGGCGAATGTCGAGCAGGCGATGGCCGGTGCGCACTGCGGGGCCGAGCGCGTCGGCGATGGCGCGCGGCAAGAGCTGATTTCCACCCCGGATGTGGAAGGCCTCGTCGGACTCGCCATAGATCGAAAAGCCGCGCCGCGTGGGCTGGAAGGCGAGCAGGTAGAGCAAGTTCAGCGCGGACTGGTCGGTCGTATCGGCCGCGTACTCTTCGGCATAGGCCACATCGAGGAGCGCTCCGAGCGGAGAGCCGATGCCGCCGGGCACACGGCTCTCGATCCACTGCCGCACGGTCATGGCGGAGAGCGAGGCACCGGCGGCGGTGAACGCGTCGTAGGTCGTGGGGTACCCGGCGGCGTCGAGGTCGGCCTCGACCGCGGGGAAGATCGCGCGGAAGTCGCGCACGGCGTCGGCCTTCGAGTAGTACCAACCGAAGAAGAAGTAGGTGTCGTTCGAGCCGGTCGGCTCGGCTGCCAGCAGATCGTCGAGCTCCAGACCGAAGCGAGTGGCGAGATCCTGAACCGTGGTGTGTCCGGAGTCGATCAGCTCACCGCCCCACTCCGAGACGAGGCCAGGAAAGGTGGTCGTGTTCGAGAACATGCGGCCACCCACGCGTCCCGAGGCTTCGTACACGGTCGACGCGATGCCGCGATCGGCGAGATCGAGCGCGCATGCGAGGCCCGCGATTCCGCCGCCGACGATCGCGACGGTGCGTCCCGTCGTGGCACGCGCGATCGACGCGCGTCCCGAGAGCGCTCCCACCGTGGCCGCGGCGCCCGCGCCCGCGAGCACGCGACGGCGTGAGAGCGTGCCATTCGCTCGATCCGATTCTCGCGCTCGATCGTGGTCGTCGCGGAGCGACTCGAGCGGCCGCCCCGACCGTCGCGACAGATGAAGGTCGTGAGCCAGCCGCATGAACCATCGCGCCAATGCCGTGCGAGCCATGGAACCTCCTGTGGGGAGAGAGAGGGTAACGGGCTCGCCGCGACTTCGGGAATGTCCAAGGAGAGGGGTTCGTGACGAGACCGTGAACACTGGCTCGCTTCCGACCGTGGGGCGGCGCATCGGAGCGCACCGTCGCCGTCACCCGGATGCGGATGTCGCACGGAGCGCGCGTCGAGCTCGCTCGCTCCGCTCGCGTTGCTCGCGCTGCTGATGCTCGCCCTTCGACGCCGAGTGTAGGGAAACCGAATCGCCTCGACGCGGATGATCGCTCGCGGTCCTGGGTGGTTGAACGAGAGCGCGCGATTCGCGGCCCTCTGCTCCGCGATCAGCCGAGGCTGTGGGGCACGACCGCAACTCGAAAGGCGCCGACGGGTCGAGCGAGGCCGGCGGTCATCAGTCCGAACCAACGCCGGGGGCGGCGTACCAAGCGAACTCGGTAGTCGCGCAGGAGGAGGGCGATGGCGGTCCCCACCATCACATAGGCCAGGCCGCGCCCCGGGCAGAGGTGGCGCCCCAAGCCGAAGGCACCGAAGCGGCGGTCCTTGACGGATGGGCTCTGAAAATCGTCGGTACGCACGTTCCGATAGCGATCGGGATGGTAGGCCTCGGGTTGCTCGTAGAAGTGCGCGTCTTCGTTCACGAGGCCCATCGAAGTGCCCACGAGCCTGTTCTCGGGAAGAGCGTAGTCCGGATAAACGGCGCCTCGGTTGCCCGATCTGAACGTCGGCGTCTCCATGAACCACCCGTTCGATGGTCTCGGAGGCGCTCATCGAGGTCGAGCGGGGGTCGCGGCCGGGGCGGGAG
>JBILLJ010000103.1:0-33821 GCA_044376125.1 Sandaracinaceae bacterium | reverse complement strand
GCGCGGTGAGCTCGATCTCCGGGTTCGCGAGGAAGGTTGCGGCGAGCGCGTCGAGCAGCGCGGCGCGCTCGCGCGGGAGGCGCGCGCTGCGTCTCGGGAACTCGATCCGCTCGAGGATGCGCAGCTGTGCTTGCTCGATGCACACGAGCCGACCGCGGTCGGGGCAGCCGTCGTCGTCGCACGTGCCGTTGTAGTGCTCGGGCTCGCGAGGACAGCGATCACACGCGTCGGCGATGCGGTCGCGGTCGTCGTCCGGGTCGGGGCAGCCGTCGGTGTCCTCGAAGCCATCGAGGTCCTCGGCGAGACAGGAGCAGAGATCGTCGACGTCGGCGATCCCGTCCGCGTCGTCGTCGGGATCGGGGCACCCGTCGAGATCCGCCACCTCGTCGAGATCCTCGGGCGCGTCCGGGCACGCGTCGCTCGCCAGAAGGACGCCGTCGCGATCGCCGTCGAGCTCGGCGGGCTCGGGCACCCGCGTCGCACCGCAGGCTGCGAGCACGAGCGCCGCAGCCGCCGCGAGGCCGCGCGCGCTCAGGGACCGAGGAACAATCGACTCGAGACGTGAAGGGACGCGGGGGTGGGGGGTCCAGGGCGAGTTCCGCAGGCCGAAGGCCGAGGATGTCTGAGCATCGGACCTCCCTCCCCCGCGGCCCGACTCGAAGACGGAGATTCTTTCTCCATCGCTCAGCACGAGGACGCGAGCCCCGGCGCGGTCGAGGGACAGTCGGGCACGGGGTCGCACTGGGCGGGACCCACCGCGGGCCCGTCGTCGATGGGGCGGCCGTCGCGGTACGCGCGCCCGTCCATGCGGCGGACCTCGAAGCCGACGGCGCGACCGCGGAGCGCGTCGCCCGGCGCCTCGGGATCGAGCGAGATCTCGACGACGACGCGCTCGGGGTCGAGACCGCGCAGAAGGAGCGCCGCCTGCACCGCCTCGGCCCGTGCTCGCGCGAGCGCTTCTCTCTCGCGCTCGCCCCGCGCGGCGTGCCCGATGACCGCGATGACCTCGATCTGCGGGTTGTGGACGATCGTCGTGGCGACGGCGTCGAGCAGCGGCGCGGCGTCGTCGCCCAGACGCGCCGAGCTCCTCGCGAAGCCCACGCGGTCGAGGACCTGGATCCCCTCCTCGACGAGCAGGACCATGCCGCGGTCGGGGCAGCCGTCCTCGTCGCAGTGGCCGTTGTAGACCTCCGCCTCGCGCGGGCATCGGTCGCAGACGTCGAGGATGCGGTCCTGATCGTCGTCGGGATCGGGGCACCCATCGGCGTCCTCGAAGCCGTCGGCGTCCTCGACGTTGCACGGGCAGAGGTCGTCGATGTCTGCGATCCGATCGGCGTCGTTGTCGGGATCCGGGCAGCCGTCGTCGTCCTCGAACTCATCGCGATCCTCGGGCGATTCGGGACACGCGTCGCGCGCATCGGCGACGGAGTCGAGGTCGGCGTCGGCAGGCGTCTCCTCGACGCGGGCGGTGGGCTGGCTCGCGCCGCACGCCGGCACGGCGCCCGAGAGCAGCAGCAGGCTCGCGGCGAGGGCGCAGGGCGACGGTGTTCTCAGGGACCGAGAGACGATCGACTCGAGACGCGAAGGGACGCGGGGGTGGGGGGGCCAGGGCGAGTTCCGCAGGCCGAAGGCCGAGGATGTCTGAGCATCGGACCCCCCTGCCCCGCGGCCCGATTCGAAGGCGGAGATTCTCTCTCCATCTCTCAGCATCGCGTCGTGTTCTCCTCTTGCGGCGCGCACGCCGGCACGTCGGCACACGGCGCGGGGCGCGGGTCGCAGCGCTGGCTCTCGGGAGGCTCGCCGCCGGGCCAGTCCTCGCCGCTCGCGCGCAGGATCACGAAGGCGACGTGGCGGTGTGTCTCCTCGCCCGTGGCCTCGACGACGGGGGCGCCGATCACGAGGCGCAGCGGATCGACCCCGCGCGAGACGAGGGCGCCTCGCACCGCGACCGCGCGTCGACGCGCGAGGGCTGCCGCGCCCGGCTCGCTGCGCGTGGCGTGACCGACGATCTCCACGCGCTCGATCTGCGGGTTTCCGGCCAGCAGGTTCGACAGCATCTCGAGCACGGGCTCGCTCGGCGCCGCGGGCGTCGCGGAGCGTGCGCCGAAGTCCACGCGCTCGAGGATGCGGATGGGCGCCTGCTCGAGGCAGATGGTCGGCGCATCGGGGCAGCCGTCCGCGTCGCAGTCGCCGTCGCGATCCTCGGGATCACGCGGGCAGCGGTCGCAGCGATCGGGGATCGTGTCGCCGTCGTCGTCGGGCTCCGGGCAGCCGTCCTCGTCCTCGAAGCCGTCGAGATCCTCGACGTCGCATGGACATCGATCGGCGAGGTCGACGAGGCCGTCCGCGTCGTCGTCGAGATCCGGGCAGCCGTCCTCGTCGGTGCGTCCATCGACGTCCTCGGCGAGCTCGTGGCAGCGGTCGTCTGCATCGACGAGGCCATCGCCGTCGGTGTCGGGCGCCATCGGCACGGGCGTCGTCGGGGAAGCAGCGCCGCACGCAGCGAGCACGAGACACGCGAGCGCGATGGCCCCCCGCCCGCGCATCATCGCCTCGTCACGCCTCGCCTGCGCCGCGAGGCAGGTGTCCCGGCCGGGCGAAGCACACGACCGCGTCGTAGCCGCCGAAGGCGAGGGCGTTGTTGAGGACCACGTCGATCGTCTGACCGTGGCGCGCCTCGTTGGCGACGATCGCGAGATCGCACTCGGGATCGGGCGTCTCGTAGTTCGTCGTGGGCGGGATGATCCCGGTCTGGATCGTCATCACGCAGGCGATGGCCTCCATCGCGCTCGAGGCGCCCATGCAGTGGCCGATCATGCTCTTGATGCTCGTCACCGGGACGCGGCGCTCGCCGAAGATCTTGTTGATGACGAGCGCCTCGACGCTGTCGTTGTTCGGCGTCGCGGTGCCGTGTGCGTTGATGTGATCGACGTCGTTCGGGGTCAGGCCGCTCGACACGATCGCCTGGCGCATCGCCGCGATGGAGCCGGCGCCCTCGGGATGCGGGCGCGTGATGTGGTGCGCGTCGCACGCGAGGCCGTAGCCGCCGACCTCGGCGAGGACCGTGGCCCCGCGCCGCACCGCGCTCGCTTCCGACTCGAGCACGAGCATCGAGCTGCCCTCGCCGAGGATGAGGCCCCGGCGGTTCTTGTCGAAGGGCTTGCAGACGTCGGGGCTCATCGCGCCCAGGCGCGCGAAGCCCGCGTACTCGAGCTTCTCGATGATCTCGACGGCGCCGGTGATGACGATGTCGGCGCGGCCCGCGCGGATCTGATCGGCCGCGAAGCCGATGGCGTAGTTGCCCGCGGCGCACGCGGCCGGCAGCGTCTGCACCATGCCGCGCGCGCCGAGCGAGCGCGCGACGTGGATGGGCAGGAGCGTGGTGCCGTAGCGCGGGAGCTTGGGCGTGGGCACCGCGTCCTCGCCGCTGTGGATCCACGCCTTCTGGAGCTCGCCGAGCACGTTGGCCTCGCCCATCGTGGTGCCGACGACGACGCTCGTGCGCTCGCCCTGCACGTGCTTGCTCGCGAGCCCCGCGTCCTCCACGGCCATGCGGGCGGCGGCCACGGCGAACGCCGACGCGCGCCCGGTGCGTCGCGCCTCGGCGGCGCTGAGGAAGTCGCGCGCGCGGAAGCCCTTCACCTCGCCGGCCATGCTGCGGCCGATCTGCTGGGTCTCGAAGAGCGAGACCTCCGAGACGCCGGAGCGGCCCGCGACGAGGGCCTCCCAGTAGGGCTTCTTGCCCATGCCGAGGGAGCTGACGACGCCCATGCCGGTGACGAAGACGCGACTCATGTGGCCGCGATGATGGGCGCGCGAGGGACGCGGCGGCAAGGCGAGGGGCCGCAACACTCCGAAATCTCCGCGCCACGATCACGCACGAAGCGTCGCGCATCACACGAGGAGGCGGGCCACCGACGAGGAGACGCGATGCGAGAGAGAAAACACGCGATGTGGATGACGCGACGAGAGGCCCTGCGCTGGGTCGGCGCGAGCGCGGCGGCGGCGCCGCTCGGATCGCTGCTCGGCTGCGAGGGCGTGACGTTCGCCGGTGCCGACGCCGCGAGCACGATCGATCCGGACGCGTTCGCGTCGCTCGACGACGCTGGGCTCGCGACCGACGCGGCCAGCGCGGCCACCGACGCGGCGAGCACTGGCGGCTGGGCCTCGGGTGGCACCGCGGCGATGACCGATCTCGCGACGTACCCCGATCCCTTCGAGGCGATCACGGATCTGTCGTGCACTCCGACCTGCGCGATGACGCTCGGTCCGTGCCACGACGACATGGCGCCCGAGCGCGAGGACATCAGCGAGGGGCAGCCGGGCCTGCCGATGCGCCTGGGCCTTCGCATCGTCGACGAGTCGTGCACGCCGGTGACGGACGCGAACGTGGACCTCTGGCACTGCGACGTCGACGGCGTCTACTCGAGCGAGACCGCGGACAACCCGCCGTTCTGCACGGGCGCCGACGCCGAGGCCCTCGCGGCGCGCTGGTTCCGCGGTCACCAGCAGACCGACGCGAACGGCGTCGCGTGGTTCAACACGTGTTTCCCCGGCTGGTACTCGGGCCGCGCGATCCACATCCACCTCACGGTGCGCCGCTCGACGCGCGAGGGCGACGAGTACCTCACCTCGCAGATCACCTTCGACACCGCGCTCATCACGGAGATCTGCGGCACGCACCCCGACTACGCCGACCACGGGCAGCCCGACACCGCGACGACGAGCGACAACGTGTTCCCCGCCGACACGGTGGACGAGTACGTGCTCGAGACCGCGCGCATGACCGACGGCGCGATGCTCGCGTGGAAGACCATCGTGATCCGCAGCGCGCTCGCGAACGGCGTCTGCAGCGCGATGGGCTCGGGCGGCATGATGGGTGGCCCGGCCGGCGGCTGATCGTCAGGGGCTCCGCGCAGTCATGCGCGCGGGGCCCTCACGCGTCCACCGAGCGCACGTAGCAGCCGTGGCAGACGGGCACGTACGACTCGTCCCCGCCGATCTGGATCTGCTCGCCCTCGCGCACGGGCTTTCCGCCCACGAGGCGCATGTTGAACACCGCCTTCTTGTTGCAGTACTGGCAGGTGACCTTGACCTCTTCGATCGAGTCCGCGAGCTCGAGCAGGCGGCGGCTTCCCTCGAAGAGGTGCGTCTGGAAGTCGGTGCGCAGGCCGTAGCAGATCACCGGCAGGCCCGGCGCGAGCGTGAGCGACCAGAGCTGATCGACGACCTTGGCCGAGAGGAACTGCGCCTCGTCCACGAGCACGCAGTCGACGCCCTCGAACTCCTTCGGGTCGAGCACGGTGTCGCGATCGACCACGAGGTCCGCGTCCGCGCGCAGACCCGCGCGCGACTCGACCGTGCCGACGCCGTAGCGCGTGTCGATGCGCGGCTTGAGGATGAGCACGCGCTTGTGCTGCGAGCGGTAGTTGTGCGCGACCGCGAGGAGGTTGAGCGTCTTGGCGCTCCCCATGGTCCCGTGGCGGAAGTAGAGCTTGGCCATCGCCCGCGACCGTACACCGACCGCGCCCCCACGCACGCGAGCGCGTCAGCGCAGGACGGCGATGGTGGCGGTGTACGGGGTCGGCGTTGTGTTGCCGACGCGATCGCGGAGCCAGAGGCGCACGACGACGACGCCTGCGCCGGGCGCGGTGAGGGTCGTGGTCGTCGAGAAGCGCGTCCAGCTCGCGCAGGAGCTGTTCGTCGAGAGACACATCGAATCCAGGCCGGACAGATCGAAGGCGCGGATGCCCACGGGGATGGTGCGCTCCGAGGTCCGCACGGCGCCGCCGGCGAGCTCGAGGACACCGACGGGCGGGTAGGTGTCGGCCGGTGGGGGCGGAGGATCGGGATCAGGCGCGGGATCCGGGTCGGGCACGGGCTCGGGGCCCGGATCGGGCGCGGGATCGGGCTCGGTGGCGAGGTCGAGGGCGAGGCGATGGAGATCGAGGCCGCTGCGCGTGTCGTGCACGAGCACCGAGCGCTCGACGAAGCGCGCCTCGAGCGCGTCGAGGCCGTCGGCGGGGCGCTGTTGCGTGAGCACGGCCCACGCGCCGCTCACGTGCGGTGCGGCCTGCGAGGTGCCGCTCATCCACACGCCACCGGCGCGGATGCCGACGCCCGGGGCCACGATCGTCGTGAACGAGGACACGTTCGAGAACGAGGCCAGCGTGTCGGTCGACTCGACTGCGCCGACGCTGATCGCGGCGGGGCTACAGGCGGGCGTGCTGATCGCGTCGGAGGCGCCGTCGTTGCCGGCCGAGACGATCGGTGCGACGCCCGCATCGCGCAGGCGCTGCATGATGCGCGCGAGCCCTTGCTCGGGGCAGGGCGCGGTGAACGTGCCTGCGCCGAGGCTGAAGTTGGCGGCGACGATGTGGAGCTCGCTCTGGTGCGCGAGGATCCAGTCGGCGGCCTCCGCGATGTCCACGGAGCTCGCGAGATCGCCGTTGAACACGTCGAGCGCGGCGATGCGCGCGCCGGGCGCGACGAGGCGCACGATCGACGCGACGTTGGTCCCGTGTCGCACGGTGTCGTCGGCCACGCCGTCGTCGGGCGCGAGATCGGCGGCCGCGATCACGCCGCAGTCGGGGCCGACCTCGCACGCGCCGAGATCAGGCGTGCTCGGATCCGCGCCCGTGTCGACGACCGCGACGGTGGCGCCCGCGCCGGTCGCGCCCCGCGCGATGGCGGCGGGCTGACCGATCTGTGCGAGCGACGGAACATCCGTTCGCTCGAGCCAGCGCACGGCCTCGATGCGCACGACGCGCGGATCGTCGGCGACGCGCGCGAGGTCGTTCGCGTCGCGCAGACGCACCGCGACCACGGGCAGGCGTGCGCCGTCGAAGAGGAGATCCCCGCGCCGCGCCAGGCGCGCGATGCAGCTGGCCTCGACGTGGGCGCGCGCCTCCGACACGGGCTCGGTGTCGAAGACGACCAGGGCCTCGGGCGCTTCGCCGCGCACGAGCGCGGTGACGAGCGCAGGGTCGAGGCGATCGTTGGCGATGCGCGCGAGCTCGCGCTGTGGATCCGTCGCGGGGGGCTCACCGTCCGGGGCGTCGGGCGGGGCACACGCAACTGGACCCAGGGCGAGGGGCAGGCCGAGGGCCAGAGGCAGCACGAGTGCGGTCGAGCGCATCACCTCCTTGCATCGGACGCGCTGCCCAGAGCTTGAGGAGAGCGGATCAACGCTTGGCGTCGGGGGCCTCGAGGATCACGCGCGAGCTGCGCTGCCAGGTGAGGTAGGCCCACGCCCACTCGAAGAGCACGGCGAGGCGGTTGCGGAAGTCCACGAGGAAGAGGACGTGGATGAAGAGCCAGAGCAGCCACGCGAAGAAGCCAGCGAAGCGGCGGCCGTTCACGTCGGCCACGGCCTTGGCGCGGCCGATCGTGGCCATCGAGCCCTTGTCGACGTAGCGGAAGGGCCTTCGCGCGCGGCCGTCGATCGTCGCCAGCACGTTCTCCGCCGCGAGGCGCCCGCTCTGCATCGCGACCTGCGCGACGCCGGGCAGGGGCTTTCCGTCTTGGTCGAGGCTGATCAGGTCGCCCACGACGAAGACGCGCGCGTCTCCGGGGATGGAGAGATCCTTCTCGACCTTCACGCGGCCCATGCGATCGAGCTCGACACCGAGATCGTTCGTGAGGCCGGAGGCCGAGAGGCCCGCTGCCCAGAGGATCGTGCGCGTGCGGATGACGTCGTCGCCGACGTGCACGGCGTCGGCCTTCACGTCGGTCACGCGGGCGCCGAGGCGCACATCGACACCGAGGCGCTTCATGCTCACGAGCGCCTTCTCGGAGAGGTCGGGCGTGAAGCTCGGAAGGATGCGGTCGCCGCCCTCGAGGAGGATCACGCGCGCGGTCGTGGGATCGAAGCGGCGGAAGTCGCGCGCGAGCGTGCGCCCTGCGATCTCGGCGATGGCGCCCGCGAGCTCCACCCCCGTGGGGCCCGCGCCGACGACCACGAAGGTGGTGAGCTCGCGGCGCTTGTCCGCGTCCGTCTCGCGCTCGGCCGCCTCGAACGCGCGCAGGATGCGGTTGCGGATCTCGAGGGCCTCTCCGAGCGTCTTGAGGCCCGGCGCGTGCTCCTCCCACTCCGGGTGACCGAAGTACGAGTTGCGCATGCCCGTCGCGATCAGGAGGTGGTCGTAGGCGAGCTCGCTCTGACCGCCCGCCGCGTCGTCGAGCACCACCTTCTTGCCTGCGCGGTCGATGCGCGTGACCTCGCCCATCAGCACGGTCGTGTTGGGGCAGTGCCGCAGGAGCTTGCGGATCGGGGCGGCGATGTCGGGCGCCGCGAGGGCCGCGGTGGCCACCTGGTAGAGCAGCGGCTGGAAGAGGTGGTGGTTGTGGCGATCGACCACCGTCACGCGGACCTTGCGGTGGCCCTTGCGACCGAGGATGCGCGCGGCTGCGAGGCCCGCGAACCCACCGCCCAGCACGACCACGTGCTGTTCCTCTCGACGCAGCATCTCCGGCTCGGCCATGGCCGAGGTTCTAGCCCCTTCGCCCGAGGCCGCTCGCCGGATTTTCAGTGTCGCGGTTCTTCCCGCCGAGCACGCGCGAGGTGCCCGAAAACACGATGGAGATCGGGACGAGCACCCTGTTATGGTCTCCCTCCCGCGCGCCCCCCGCGTGCGCGCGCCGACCGTCACCTCCCTGACGAAAGGGACCCCGATGAGCGAGCTGGACCCGCGTGTCGCCGAGCTGATCGCTGCCGTCGAATCGACGCCCGCTGACGAAGAGAGCTGGGACGAGCTCGAGGACCTCGCGGCCAAGCTCCAACGGCCGGACGAGATCGGCGCGGCCTACCGCAAGGTGCTCGCGCCCGGCCTCGCGCCCGAGCTCGTCGAGCGTGTCGGACAGCGAGCCCTGGGCTTCCACGAGGAGTGGTTCGGCGAGGCCTCGCCGCACCTCGTCGACGTGCTCGAGCGCATCCTCAAGCTCGACGCGGGCCTGTCGTGGGCGCTGCAGCGCATCACCGTCGTGCTCACGGTCAAGGAGGGCTGGACCGACCTCCTGGCGCACTTCGATCGCGCGATCGAGGCGGCGGGTGACGACACGTTCCGCCGCACGAGCCTGCTCGAGGAGGCCGCGCAGCTCGCGAAGGACTTCGCCGGTCAGCCGGGTCGCGCGGTCGGCTACCTCTCTCAGCTGCTCGATCTGCGCCCCCACGACGCGCAGCTCTTCACCTCCCTCGAGCGCCTGCTCGAGCGCGAGAACAAGCACGCGGAGCTCGTCGCGCTCTGGCGCCGCAAGCTCGAGGACGAGACGGGCGCGGCCGACGTGCGCGCGCGCATCGCAGACACCTACCTCGACAAGCTGTCCGATCCGGCCGCGGCGCTGGCCGAGGCGCAGCTGCTCGCCGAGGCCGGCGACGCGCGCGCGTCGGCGATCACCGAGCGCGTGCTCGTGCACGCGAGCGCCTCGCTCGAGGTGCGTCGTGAGGCGCTCGCGGCGCTGAAGGAAGCCTACGAGCGCGCGGGGCGTGGCGCGGACGTCGAGCGCGTGCTCGCGCTCGCGCTCGATCGCGAGACGCGTGAAGGCGCGATCGAGCTCCACCGCGAGCTGGCCGAGCGCATGGCGGCGCGCGGCGACGCGGCCGGCGCGTTCTCGCACGTCGCCAAGCTGCTCCTGCTCGACCCGGGCGACAGCGTCGCGACCGACAAGCTCGCCGAGCTCGCGCAGAGCTCGGGGGATCACGCGGCGCACGCAGAGGCCCTCGAGGCCGCGGCCGAAGGTGCGACCGGATCGCGCCGCGTCTCGCTCCTGCTCGATGCGGCCGACGTGCGCGCGAGCTCGGGTGACGCCGCCGGTGGCGAGGCGGCGTACCGACGCGTGCTCGCGATGAGCGAGGCGGGCCAGTCCGTGCGGCTCGAGGTCGCGCGCAAGCTGAGCGCGCTGCTCGATCGACCCGAGCGTCGCGAGGACCGCCTGGCCGCGCTCGAGGCGCAGGCCGCGATCGAGCGCGATCCGAGCGAGAAGCGCCGCGTGCTCGGCCTCGTCGCGCAGCTCGCGACCGAGCTCGCGGCCTACGATCGCGCGCTCGGTGCGTGGGCCGAGCGCCTCACCGCGGACGCCGCCGACGTCGACGCGCTCGATGCGCGCATCGCGATCTTCCGGCAGACGCAGCGCTGGGACGAGCTCGTCGATGCGCTCCAGGCGCGCCTCGCGTGCACCACGAGCCCGGCGGTGCGCCGCGGCCTGCTCCTCGACGTCGCGCAGGTGCTCGAGCAGCAGATCGGGGATCGAGGCGAGGCCATCACCGCGTACCTCGCGGCGGCGACCGAGCTCGGTGAAGAGCCGGGCATCGTCGATGCGCTCTCGCGCCTCTACGGTGCGACGGGCAAGGGCGCGGAGCTCGAGGCCCTGCTCGGTCGTGCGTCGCAGAACGACGCGGGGCGCGCGGTGGACATGCTCGTCCGCCTCGCCGATGCCAAGCGCGCCAACGGTGGTGCGGCGGCCGATGCGGCGCGTGAGCTGCTCCGCGCCCTGCGCCTCGATCCCGCGAACGCCCCCGCGCGCGCGGGCCTGATGGCGCTGCTCGAGGACGCCTCGATGCGCGGCCTCGCGGCCGAGGGCCTCGCCGATGCGGCGATGGTCACGCGCGATCACGCGGAGCTCCTGCGCCTCTTGCCCGTTCGCCTCGCGGCCGCCGAGAGCACGCGCGTGAAGGTGAAGCTCCTGCGCGAGGCGGCCGAGCTCCAGGAGAAGGAGCTCTCGGACACCTCGGGCGCGTTCGACTCGATCGCGAGCGCGCTCGCGCTCGCGCCCTCGGAGGAGAGCCTCGAGCGCGAGCTGCTTCGTCTGGCCGCGGCCACGTCGAGGAGCGGCGAGGCGGGCGTCGCGCTCTCGCGCGCGGCGGCGGCCGTGGAAGAGCCGGGTCGCTCGGCCGAGCTGTTCCGCACCGCCTGCCGTGTGCGCGCCGAGGCCGGTGACGCGGCCGGTGCGCTGTCGGACGCGATGGCGGCGGTGCGCCTGGTGCCGCGCGATCGCGAGACCGTGCTCGGCGCGCTCGGCCTCTCGGGTCGTGTGTCCGGCGGAGACGCGGCCGCGGCCGCCGAGGCGTGGGTCTCGCACGCGTTCGCGATGCGCGCGATCGACGCGGGCGTCACCGAGGTGCTCGAGTCGAACGGTGAGGCGATCGGCTGGGACGCCCTGACCACGGCGCTCGAGGCGGCCACCGCTCTCGCCGTGAAGAAGGCGCTCGAAGGCGCGGGCGCTCCGCACCTCCGCAGCATCGGGCTCGCCGAGCTCGGCCGCGATCTCGAGAACCGCGTCGCCGCGTACCACCGCGACCGACGCGGAGACGAGACGAAGTCCATGGCCGCGCTCTCGCGCGCGCTCGAGCACGACGCCGGCCACGCCGACACGCTCCGCGAGCTCGCGCGCCTCCAGTGGCGCGCGCCTGGACGCCCGCTCGTCGACACGCTGCTCGCGCTCTCGGAGCGCCTCGTCGGTGATCTCGACGCGCTCTACGACGCCGCCCGCATCGCGGTCGATCCGGTGGGCGATCTCGTGCTCGCGCGCGAGGTGCTCGAGCGCCTCTTCCGCGAGGCGACGCGCCTCTGGCGCCGTGGCGAGCGCGCGCGCGGAGAGCACCCGGCCGAGCGCACCGCGATGGACGCGCACAAGCAGATCGTCGAGCTCGAGATCACCGCGTCGCGCTACGAGCGCGCGATCGAGTGGCTCGTCGAGGGCTCGCGCCTGCCGATCCCCGCGAACGAGTCGCGCGCGATGCTCCGCCGCGCGGCCGACATCGCACGTGAGAAGCTCAACGACGAGACGCGCGCGCTTCGCCTCTACCAGCAGGTGATCGACGACTCGCTCGAGGACGGCGACGCGGTCGATCGCGTCGCGACGATCTACGAGGCGCGCGCGCGTGTGCCCGAGCTGCTCGCGCTGCGCCGTCGCGAGCTCGAGCTGCCGCTCGCGCCCGAGCGCAAGCTCCAGGTCCGCCTCGAGGTCGCGCGCCTGCTCGGCGTGCTCGAGGACAAGGGCGGTCGGCTCGACGTGCTCCGCGCGAACCTCTCGGAGCTGCCGGGCCACGAGGCGTCCATCCAGGAGCTCTCGTCGGTCCTCGAGTCCAAGGGCAAGAACGCGGAGCTCCACGAGCTCCTCTCCTCGCAGGCCAAGCGCCTCGAGGAGGGCGAGCCCGCGCGTGCGGCGCGCCTCTGGGGCCTTGCGGCGAAGGTGGCCGAGGAGCGCCTGTCGGATCAGGAGCGCGCGCTCGCGGCGCATCGGCGCGTGGTGACGCTCGCGCCGAGCCCCGCGGCGTACGAAGCGCTCGCACGCCTGCACCTCGCGCGCGGCGAGGCGGGCCAGGCCGCGGAGTGGCTCGAGCGCCTGCTCGAGACCACGACCGGCAGCGCGCGCGTCGCGCTCCACGTCAAGCTCGCCGAGGCACGTCTGGCCGCGGGCAAGAGCGATCGCGCCACCCTCGCCCTCGAGCGCGCGCTCGCGGAGGCGCCCGATGCGGCGGAGGTGCGCGAGCGCCTCGCGACGCTCTACCGCGAGCAGAAGGCCTTCGAGCCCCTCGCCAAGCTGCTCGCGGACGGCGCGATGCGCGCGGGCGCGAGCGACCCCGAGCGCACGGTCGCGTACGCGAAGGAGGCCGCGCTCCTCTACCGCGACGAGGTCGGTCACGTGGATCGCGCGATCCCCGTGCTCGAGCACGCGCTCACCATCGGCACGCTCGATCAGGAGACGCGCGCGTGCCTCGCCGACGCGTACCGCGCGGCGGGCCGCCTGCCCGACGCCAAGCAGATCCTCGAGGGCATCGTTGCGGACTTCGGCCGCCGCCGCTCGCCCGAGCGCGCGCTCGTGCACTACCAGCTCGCCCAGGTCGCGCGCGACGCGAACGACTTCAAGGACGCGCTCGATCAGCTCGACAAGGCCTCGAGCATGGACATGGGCCACGCGGGCATCCTGCGCATGCAGGGCCAGCTCGCGCGGGAGGCGGGTCAGCTCGATCGCTCCGAGCGCGCGTTCCGCGCGCTGCTCCTCGTCGTGCGTCGCCAGCCCGTCGATGCCGAGGGGCTCGAGGTCGGCGCGAGCGAGGTGCTCTACGAGCTGTCGCGCCTCGCGCGCGACCGCGGCCACGCCTCGCAGGCCGACGAGCTCCTCGAGAGCGCACGCGAGACGGCCAAGCAGCACCTCGCCGAGGCGGCGCGCTTCACGCGCGTGCTCCTGGCGCGCAACGACGTGGCGCTGGCCGAGGAGGTCATCACCGCGCGCCTCGCACAGGAGGCCGCGGGGCCGGGCCGCGCGCGGGCGCTCTTCGATCAGGCCACGCTGCTCGACAAGGGCAAGAACGAGCCGAAGGCCGCGCTCGCCGCGCGCCTCGCGGCGCTCGAGATCCTGCCCGAGTCCCCGCGCGAGCTCGACGCGACGCGCGAGCTCGCCAAGCGTGCGGGCGAGACGACTCGCTTCGCGAACGCCCTCGAGCAGATGGCGGACAAGCTGCGTCGCAAGGAGGACGCGCTGCTCGGCTCCGATCTCCTCTTCCGCGCGGGCCTCGCGATGGAGGAGGACATCGAGGTGGGCCCCGCGCGCGGGAGCAGCCCCGGCGCCGATGGCGAGGACGGCCCGCGCTCGCAGGTCATGGATGCGCTCTCGCTCGTGCGCGCGGCCGAGCTCTACCAGCGCGTCGAGGCGCTCGGTGCGCGCAGCGTGGATGCGTGGCGCGCGCTCGGTCGCGTCGCCCGCAAGCGCGGCGACCGTGTCGAGGAGATCCGCGTGCTCCGCCGCCTCGTCGCGGCGGGCGTGGACACCGGTGGGCTCGAGGGCGACGGCGACCTCGACGAGTCGCAGCGCACCGACGCGCTCTACCGCATCGCCGAGGTCGAGCTCCGCACCGACGAGACGCTCGAGTCCGGTCTCGACACGCTGCGCGACGCCGTGCGCCGCGACTCCGATCACGCGCGGGCCGCGCGCATCGCCGCAGAGGCCGCCAAGGCCATGCCCGAGCACGAGGGCCTCGCGCTCTTCTGGGAGCGTACGGCGCGCGATGCGGGTGACTCGGGGCTGCTGCTCTCGTACCTGCGTCATCGCATCGCCAAGAGCGGTGGCGTGGGCGGCAGCGCGAGCCTCGAGGAAGTCCAGGAAGGCGTCACGATCGCGACGGCGCTCGGCGAGGACGACGCGATCGAGCCGATGCTCCTCAAGGGCGCCGAGATCGCGGAGACCGCGCTCGGGGGTCTCGCGGGCGCGCTCTGGATCCCGACGACGCTCGCCGAGCGGCGCAGCGCCGCGGGCGACGTGCGCGGCGCGATCACCTGGACGCAGAAGGCTGCGGACGCGGCCGAAGCCGCGGGTGACGCGGATCGTGCGCTCGAGCTCCTGCGGGAGGTGGCGCAGCTCGCCAAGGGCATCGACCCCAAGCTCGCGGCGAGCGCGTTCTCGAAGATCGTCGAGAAGACCCCGAGCGATCGCACGCTCTGGGCCCCGCTCGCCGAGGTCTACGCGACGCTGCGCGATCGCGAGGGCTACGAGATCGCCGTGCGCCTCGCGCTCGACGGGCTCTCCGATCGTGCGGATCGCAACGACCTCCGCGTCGCGCTCGCCGATCAGCTGATCGGGACCTACGGGTCCGAGGCGGATGGCGTCGCGGTCCTCAAGGAGGCGCTCGACGAGGATCCGGACAGCCTGCCGGCCTCCGAGCGGTTGCTCGACATCTTCCAGAAGAACGGCGAGAACGAGCAGCTCGCCGAGCTCCTCGAGCGCCAGCTGGATCGCGCGCGTGATCGGGGCGACGTCGAGGCGATCACCTCGCTCAGCCTGCGCCGCGGCGGCCTGCTCGAGGGCACGCGTCGCGAGGACGCGATGGACGTCTACCGCTCCGCGCTCGACTGGGCACCCGAGGACGTCCGCGTGCTCGGCGCGCTCTTCCGCCTCTACGGGCCCGACGACGACCAGCTCGATCGCGCGGCGCTCGGAGAGCGCCTGCTCGCGGTCTCCGAGGCCGCACAGGCGGCGCCCCTGGCCGCGCAGCTCGCGGACGCGTACCAGGCGGCCGAAGACGAGGATGCAGTCGGCCGCGTGCTCGACGTCGGCTTCCGGCGCGCGCCGCAGGATGCGACGCTGCTGACGCGCCTCACGGCGTGGCTCGAGGCCCGCGAGGATCGCGACGGCCTCGCCGAGATCGTCGCGTACGACGCGGCGCATCGCGCCGACGCGGGACAGCGCAAGGCGCGCTTCCGCGAGGCGGCCGGTCTCTTCGTCGCGGTCGGTCGCCCCGAGCGTGCGGCGGAGATCCTCGGCGACGCGGTCACCGCGAGCCCCGACGACCTCGGCCTCTTCGCGGAGTACGCGACGGCGCTCGAGGCCTCGGGCCGCTCCGAGGACGGCATCGCGCTCGCCACGCAGAGCCTCGAGGGGCGGACCGGCGCCGAGCGGGGCCAGCTGCTCGCCCTGCGCGCGCGGCTCGCGCTCACGGCCGGGCAGAGCCACGTCGCCGTCAACGATCTCGAAGAGGCCTTCCAGCTCTCGCCCCGTGAGCACCTCGTCGCGCTCATCGCCGCGCTCGAGGCGCACCGCGAGGCGGTCGAGAACGCAGGGGATCGCGACGAAGAGCGGCGCGTCACGCTGCGCCTCGTCGCGGTGCTCACGAGCGCTGGCAACGCGGCGCGCGCGCGCGAGGTGCTCGCGCACTGGACCTCGCGAGATCCCGACGACGTCGTCGCGCTGCGCACGCTGCGCGACATCGACGTGATGGCCCAGCGGCCTCTGGACGCGCTCTGGGCGGCCTCGCGCCTCGTGGAGATCGAGACCGAGGACGCGCAGGTGGATGCGGCGCTGCGCCTCAACGAGATCGCGCAGCAGGCGGGTGATCCGGGCGCGGCCCGCGCCGGGCTCGAGCGCGTGTTCGCCGATCAGCCCGCGCAGAAATCGATCCGCGATGCGCTGCGCGCCATGTACGAGAGCACCGAGAGCTGGGCCGAGCTCGCGGGCCTGCTCCTGGCGGACGCGCAGGCCGAGACCGGCGACGCGCGCTTCGACATCCTCAAGCGCGTGGGCGAGATCCTCGTGCACCGCGTGGGCGACTGCGCGAGCGCGGTGGAGCCGATCCGCGAGGCGCTCGCGCTGCACCCCGAGGACGGCGACACCATCGTGCTTCTCTCGGACGCGTACATGGGCGCCGACGCGCTCGCCGAGGCCGTCGAGCTGCTCAACGAGGCGATCAACCAGAAGGGCCGCAAGCGCTCGCCCGCGCTCGCCGGCATGCAGCTGCGCATGGCGCGCATCGCGGGCCTCTCGGGCGACGCCGCGACGCAGATGGAGTGGCTCAAGGTCGCGCTCGACACCGACAAGGGCAACAACGTCATCGCGGCCGAGCTCGCCGAGCTCGCGATCGCGGTGGGCGACGACGCGACGGCGATGAACGCGCTCAAGGTCGTCACGCTGCAGAAGACGCCGGGCCCGATGAGCAAGGCGCTCGCGTTCCTCAGGCAGGCGCAGATCGCGGCCCGTCAGGGCGATCACCAGAAGGCCGTTCTCTGGGCGCGTCGCGCGCGCATCGAGGACCCCGAGCTCACCGAGGCCGAGCAGTTCCTGCAGAGCCTCGGCGAAGGCTGATCGACTACGAGGGTCGCGCGCGGCCGTCGTTCGCGGCGGCGCGCGCGCCACCGTGCCCGCCCGGCACGACCGAGGCGCGGAGGTACTCGGTTCGCGTGCTGCCGACGCGGTGCAGGGTGATGCAAGCGGTGGAGGACCCCGCGACGCAGAACGCGACGCCGTACCAGATGCCCGCCACGAACGGTCCGTGCGCGAGCTTCATCTCCTCGCACCACATCGGGGTGAAGTGGACCTGCGCGGCGATCTCGGCGCCCGCCATGCGCGTCAGCGCCAGCTCGATCAGCGCCTGGAGATCCGGGGCGAGCGCAGCCTCGTTCGAACGCACGACGCGGGGATCCTCGGCGATCTCGAGGAAGAAGTCGTTGACGGCGGCGAGGTCACGCTCTTGGTTGATCTTGCTGGCGAGCTCGCGCGAGAGCGTGGCGAGCTCGCGTGATCCGATCGGTGCCTTCTTGGGACGAGGAAAGTGGAACGACGACATGGGGGAACTCCTGAGGCCCCTGTTGTCGGCGCCTCGAGTCGCGTGTTTCTCGGAATCGTGATCGCGCGCGTGGTCTCCTTTCGTGCGGGCCTCGCCTGACCGTTCGGGCGAAGCCCGCGCTCGCGCGTCCGCCTAGCGTGGGGCTGCGTCGAATCGTCGGCGCGTCAGCGAGGGCAGTGATGTCGATCGAAGCGATCTCGGTGGGTGTGTCGGAGCTCGTCGCGCGTGTGGGCGCGAGCGTGGTGCGGGTGGAGGGTGGGCGAGGGCGGCCCGCCAGCGGTGTCGTGTGGGACGAGCGACACGTGATCACCATCGCGCGCGCGGTGCGCGGCGAGCGTGTGCAGCTCGGCGTGGGCAAGGACGTGATCGGCGCGAAGGTGAAGGGCAGGGATCCCTCGACGGATCTCGCGCTCCTCGAGGTGGAGGGGGATCTCGCGAGCCTCGGCGCCAAGCCGATCACGCGCGCGAGCGGCGCGCTCGCCGTTGGTCAGCTCGCGGTGCGGCTCGCGCGACCGGGGCGCACGGTGCAGGCGAGCCTCGGGCTCGTCAGCGCGCTCGGCGACGAGCCGTACACCTCGCAGGGCGGCGGCGAGATCGATCGCTACCTCGAGTCGGACGCGGTGCACCGCCCCGGCTTCTCCGGCGGCGCGCTCGTCTCGGTCGAGGGAGCGTTGCTCGGCATGACCACCACGGCGCTCGTGCCGGGTCACAGCGTGCAGGTGCCGCTGGCCACGCTCGAGCGCGTGATCGGTCAGCTCTCGCAGCACGGCCGCGTGCGCGAGAGCTACCTCGGCCTCGTCCTGCGGCCGACGCGCCTGCCGCGGAGCGTGATCGACGCGACCGGCGAGGCGGTGGGCCTCTTCGTGCTCGACGTGGACGCGACCGGTCCCGCGGCAGAGAGCGGTCTGCGCTACGGCGACACGGTGCTGCACCTCGGCGACGACACGGTCCGCACGGTCGACGACGTGTGGCGCTATCTCCGCGCCGATCGCGTCGGACGCTCGGTGCCGGTGAAGATCTGGCGCGACGGCCGGATCGAGACGCTGTCGTTGACCCTCGGCGCGCGCCCGAGCTGAGGCGGCTGCTATAAGGGGCGCGTGAAGATCCATGCGATGAGCGCGCTCGAGCTGAAGCGGGCGCTCCGGGAGAAGTCCCTCACCTCCGTGGACATCGTCGAGGCGCTCCTCGCGCGGCGCCGCGCGGTCGACGGGAAGGTCCACGCCTTCGTCGTCGATCTCTCGGCGAGCGCGCGCGAGACCGCGGCGCGCTGCGACGCCGAGCGACGCGAGGCCGAGAAGGCCGGGACGCTCGACGCGCTGCCGCCGCTGCACGGCCTGCCGATCACGGTGAAGGAGAACGTCGAGATCGCGGGCACGGCCTCGACGCTCGGCGTGGAGAAGCGGCGCGACGCGGTCGCCACGAGCGACGCGGTCACCGTGGAGCTCGCCAAGCGCCAGGGCGCGATCGTGATCGGCAAGACCAACGTGCCCCAGACGCTCCTCGCGATGGAGACGACGAACTTCCTCTTCGGCACGACGAACAACCCGTGGGCGCTCGATCGCACGCCGGGTGGATCGAGCGGCGGAGAGGCCGCCGCCATCGCGTCGGGCGCGAGCGTGCTCGGCATCGGCACCGACATCGGTGGCTCGCTCCGCATCCCCGCGGCCTTCACGGGCCTCGCGACGATCAAGCCCTCGCTCCACCGCTGGTCCAACCGCGGCTCGGTGGGCCTGCTCCTCGGGCAGGAGATCGTGCGCTCGCAGATCGGACCGATGGCGCGCGACGCGGCGGACGTGGCGTTCTTCCTCCGCGCGCTCGACACGCCGCTGCACGCGCAGCGCGACCCCGAGGTCGCGCCGATGCCCATCGGCGATCCCGCCTCGGTCTCGCTCGCGGGCCTGCGCGTGGGCGTCTACGAGGACGACGGCTTCTTCACGCCGTGCGCGTCGTCCAAGCGCGCGGTGCGTCAGGCGGCCGAGGCCCTCGAGCGCGCGGGCGCGATCCTCGTCCCCTTCGCGCCGCCGCGCGCCGACGAGCACTACCTCGTGCTCGCGTGCGCGGTGACCTCGGACGGTCTCGAGACGCTCGATGGCTGGCTCGGCGACGACCGCGTGATCGCGCCGGTCGCGCTCAACCGCCGGCTCGCGCACACGCCGCCGAAGGTGCGCCGCGCGCTCGGCAAGGCGCTGGGCCTCGTGGGTGAGCGTCGGATCTCGAAGACGCTCGCGGCGGTCGGCGAGCGGAACGTCGCGTCGTACTGGCGCCTGGCCTACGACCGCATGTCGATGCAGCGCGGCGAGCTCGATCGGTGGAACGAGCTGTCGCTCGACTGCGTGCTCTGCCCCGCGACGGCGACGCCCGCGGCGCCGCACGGCTCGACCGCGGACTTCACGCCCGCGGCCGCGTACACGACCCGCTACAACGTGCTCAACCTGCCGGCCGGCGTGGTGAGCGTGACGACGGTGCGACCCCACGAGACCGAGCGCCCCGAGCGCAGCGATCGCCTCGACAAGCGCGCGATGAGCATCCAGCGCGGCTCGGCGGGCCTGCCGATCGGTGTGCAGATCGTGGGTCGCCCCTTCCGCGAGGACGTCGTGCTCGCGGTGATGCTGCACGTCGAGACCGAGGCGCGCCTGAGCGGCGAGGCGCCGCGCGTGCCCGTCGATCCGTGAGCCGCGTCCTGGCGCCTTCGACGCCCGGCGCGGCGCGAGTGTGAACGGCGCGCTCCCGTGATCCCAGCGCGGCCGAAGCCCGCAGCCGAACTGCCGAGTCTTCGCGCCGCGCGATGATTCTCGGACGTCGTGGATCAGCGGCGCAGTCGCGCGCGCAGCGCGGCCACCGAGCGGCGCGAGACGGGGACGTGCACGCCCGTCGAGAGCACGGCGAAGGTGCCGTCGCCTTCGCCGCGGAGCTCCACGATCGCCGCGAGCCGCACGAGGTGGGCGCGGTGCACGCGCACGTGATCGGGCAGGCGTGGCTCGAGCGTGTCGAGGCTCTCTCGCACGAGCGCCTCGCGGCCCGCGTCGTCGAACGCGACGTACTTCGCGTCGGCGCGGAGGTGATCGATGCGGCGCGCGTCGACGAAGCGCTCGCGATCCGCGTCGAGCACGCGCAAGCGCACGCCCGCCTCCGCGGCCCCGCGATCGAGCGCGGCCCTGCGCTTCGCGCGATCGAGGGCTCGCGAGAGGCGCTCCCGCGTCACGGGCTTGACGAGGAAGTCGGCGGCCTCGACGTCGAACGCGCGGGCCGCGTGCGCGGCGTCGCCCGTCACGAAGATCACGACGGGCAGCCGCTCGTGGGCCGCGAACGAGAGGCCATCCATCCCCGGCATCGTCACGTCGAGGAGCACCACGTCGATCGGCTGCGCATGGAGCACGCTCGAGGCCGCCGCCGCGTCGTGGGCCTCGCGCACGTCAGCGTGCCCGAGATCCGCGAGCAGGCGCAGGAGGCGCGCCCGGGCGGGGGGCTCGTCGTCGACGACGAGGAGCCTCACGCGACGCTCCGCCCGAGCGCCGGCGTGACGTCCGGCAGCGAGAGGGTCGCGACCGTCCAGCGCTCGCGGCGCGCGAGCTCGAGGCGGGCTCCGCCGCCGGGGTACGCGAGCGCGAGGCGCTGCGCGAGCTCGCGCAGGCCCGTGCCGTGGCCGACGTGGCGACTCGCCTCGGGACCGCCGCCGTCGTCGCGGACCTCGATGAGGAAGCCGCGCTCGGCGCGGCGCGCGTCGAGCTCGACGCGCACGCGCGTGGTCGCGGTGGAGAGGCCGTGGAGCACCGCGTTCTCGACGAGCGGCAGCACGCAGAGCGCAGGCACGGCCGCGTCGACCTCGAGCGCGTCGCCCGAGAGCACCACCTCGAGCCGAGGCCCGAAGCGCGCGGACTGCACGCCGAGATAGCTCCGCGCTGCGTCGATCTCGTCCGCGAGCGAGACCGACCCCGTGGCCGAGCCCGAGAGCGCGTGCGCGAAGACCTGCCCGAGCTGTTCGACGAGGCGCTCGGCGGCGTCGGGGTCGTCGCGCAGCGTCTGGGCGATCGTGTTGAGCGCGTTGGCGACGAAGTGCGGCTGCGTGCGCGCCGTGAGCGCATCGAGCCGGGCCTCGATCGCGGCGCGCTCGGCACGTTCCTTCGCGAGGCGCGCGCCGAGCCGTGCGCGGAGGGCGTTGCCCGACGCGAGGCCGACCACGGCGTACACACCCCCGAGCAACGCGCCACGAAGGACGAGCGCGTCCTCGTGCCCCGCGATGCCCGGGCAGACGCTCGCGAGCGCCGGCGCCACGACGATCGACAGCGCCGTCACGACGAGCACCGAGACCGCGACGCCGAGCGCCTCCCAGCGGATCGCGAGGCCGTCGCGCCCGGTGCGCTGCACGAGGTGCGCGACGAGCTCGGTGCTCGCGTGGATCACGAGCACGACCCCGATCACGTAGAGCCACACCGCCACGAGGCTCCGCAGCTGGTGCAGCCAGGGGTGCCGCAAGCCATCGGGCTCGAACGCGACGAGGATGACCGGCGCGAGCACGAGGCCGGACCACGCGAGCAGGCGCGGGATCGGGGTGCGCTCTTCGGGCGTCTGCGACATCGCGCTCGGAGCATAGCGTCGGTGCGCGCCGTTCACGGTCGCGAGGTCCGGGCGTGCGCGAGGCGCGCGAGGCGCCGCGGCGGAGAGCGTCATGGCGTGTACGTGGCGAAGAGCGCGAGGAGCGACGTCCACTCTTCGTTCCGGGTGGTGTCGTCGAGGTGCACGCCCGCGCGCGCGAGGACCGCGACCTCGTCGATCACCGGGTCGTCGAGGCCGATGACGACCATCGCCGCGGGCCCGAGCACGTGCGAGGTGGGGCCGCCCGGCGCGGCGCGGACGTCGTCGAACGCGCCGAGGCGGAGCTCGAGGCGAGGCGCCAGGTGCACCTCGGCCAGGAGATGCACGAGGCTCGTGAACATCCACGCGCGCCGCGCGAGCACGCGGTCGTGACGCGCGCTCCAGTGGAAGGGCTGCGCTCCGAGATCCTCCAGCTCGGCCCCGAGCTGTGCGTGGAGGATCGGTCGTACGGGCCCGAGGTCGATCGCGAACGCGAGCGTCGCTTCGCCGCGGACGCGGAGGCCCGTCGCGCCGTCGCCGCGGCCGTCCACGGGCGAGCCCTGCGTCTCGAGCGGGATGAAGCCCTCGCCGAGCTCGCCGATCGCCCAGGCCGAGATCGAGGTGACCTCCGCGCGCAGCGTGAGGAAGGCCCACGGCGAGAACGACGTGTACGCGCCGACGATCGCGTCGACCGGCGAGCTCTGTGCGATCGCGCCGAGCTCGAGGTGCGTCCCCGCGAGCCATGGGTCGCGGCCGTCGTCCCAGCGGAGGCGCACGCCGACGCTGAGCAGGTGCTCGAGGCCGAGCGGTGCGAGCGCGACGACCGCGCGCTGGCGCAGCACGACATCGATGCGCTGGTGAGTCGGGGGCGAGCCGACCTCGTCGGCCCGCGCCCGCGCGGGCACGAGCGCGAGGAGGACGAGGAGGGCAGGGACGCTCGCGTGCGCCTTCGCGCGTCCGTGCGCCGCGACCGCGAGCGCGAGCGTCGTCACCGTGAGCACACGCGCCAGACGCAGACACAGCGCGACGCCCACCGCGAGCGTCACGTCGGCGGACACGTGCTGCGCGAAGGACTCGAAGGTGGCCTCGACCACACCGACCTGTGCCGGCACGGCGTCGCCAGCCGCGCCGGCCACGAGCTGGAGCGCCTCCACCGCGGCGGCGCGCGAGAGGCTCGGGGCCCCCGTGACGAGGGCGAGCGCGAGCCACGCCTGCGCGACGTGCACGAGCCGCGCAGCGAGCACCCAGCCGAACGCGATGGCGTGCGCGCGCGCGTCGGGCGCCGCGCCGTCGGCAGTGGCCCGCGAGAGGCCCGCTTCGTCCGAGCGTGGCAGCCCCACACGGTCCGAGAGCCACGCGAGCGCGCGAGGTGAGACGACGAGCCCGACGAGCACGAGCAGCGCGAGCGCGGCGCTCCACGACGCCACGCCGACGAGCGCCACGGCCAGCGTGCCGCCGCCTTCGAGACACGCGAGCGCCGAGAGCGCCGCCACCGTCACGCCCACGAGGTGCGCGCCGTGGAGCGCGAGCGCGGTCCTTCCGGCGCGCGCGGGCCCGAGTCGCGGCGCGGCCTGGAGTGCGCGCGCGACCTCGCCGCTTCCGTGCGCGCCGGGGGCGAGCTGTGCGACGAGGTACGCGATCGCCCCCTCGCGCAGGCTGCTCGCGCGCGTGCCTCCCTGGAGCGTGCGGGCACCGGCCGTGTCCGCGAGCAGCGCGAGCAGCTCCAAGAGCACGAGCGCTGCGACGATCGGGGCTGCGCCGGAGAGGGTGCCCGCGAGGCGCGAGCACCCGATGCTCGTGATCACGTGCGCGAGGATCGCTCCGCCGACGAGCGCGAGCACGAGCGTCGCGAGCCGCCGCGCCTCGCCCCCTCGGGTCACGACGAGACTCCGTCGCTCGGGAGGCCCGTCCCTTCGAGGCCTGCCCAGCGCACGCTGCGCTCCCAGAGCTCGCGCGCCTTCGTGGGGCAGAGGCTCGCGCGGCTCGGCGTGAACCGCCGACCTCCGGCGTACGACGCCCCCGCCTCGACCTCGCCCAGCACGCACTGGAGCGGTGTGCGCGCGCCCTCCGCCGCGCTCGGCATCCCGCACGTCCACAGCTGACGAAACGGCGCGGGCACGTGTCGATACGCGCGGCTCGCGACGTTGCCAGGATCGGCCAGCACGCTGAGGGGCCCGGCGGGCGCGAGGCGGCGCGAGAGCTCGTGGTGGAACAGCGCGACCGCGAGCTTGGACACGGCGTACTCGCGGATGCCCGTGAGCGATCGTGTGCGCTCCGTGCACGCGCCCCAGTCGATCGCGTCGACACTGGCGTGGGCCCCCGAGCCCACGTGCACGATGCGTCGCGCGATCCGCGGAAGGAGAAGGCAGGTGAGCGCGAAGTGGCCGAGGTGGTTCGTCCCGAACGCGAGCTCGAAGCCGTCTCGCGTCGTGCCGCGCGCGCCGGCCACCGCGGCGTTGTTCACGAGCGTGTCGAGCTCGAAGGTGCCGAGGTGCTCGGCGGCACCTCGCACGGAGGCGAGGTCGGCGAGGTCGAGCGCGACGACGCTGGCGCGACCACCTTCCCGCTGGAGCGCGCGGGCCAGCGCTCCGGCGGCCTCCACGTCCCGCGCAGCGAGCACGACGTGCGCGCCCGCGGAGGCGAGCGACCGCGCGAGCGCCTCACCGACGCCGCTCGTCGCCCCGGTGATGACGATGCGTCTCTGCGCCGTCTCGCTCAGCACGTGGGCGCTCCCCGGAGGTCGTCGCGCAGACAGCGAGGCGGCAGGAGCAGCCACTCGCTCAGCATCGGACCGAAGAGGTCCATGACGAGGCCGGGGCCCGGATCGACGAGCATGCCCCACGCGACGATCGTGCCTCCGCGGTAGGGCGTGAGCTCGAGGTGGCCGCGGCCCGCGTCGATGTCGTGGGGTCGGCTGGGATCGAGCTCGAACGAGAGCGTGCGACGCGCGTGATCGAGCCGCATGTGCACGTGGTACGCGGTCTCGGCGATGCCGTAGCTGTGGTGGATCCAGACGAGACGCTCGTTCCCACTCTCGTGCACGACGCGTGCGTCGTCGACCGAGGGGATGAGCTCGGTGAGCGCGCGCAGCTCCGTGACGCGCGCCCACACGCGCTCGGGCGGCTCGTCGAGGCGCTGCCAGCTCGCGCCGCCGTAGATCATGCGACCGGCCTCGCGATGGGATTGATCGCGGCGCACGAGCTCTCCGGCGAGGAGCGCGGCGCGCTCGTCGGCATCGAAGCCGGAGCTGCGTTGCGCGGCTGCGGGGGGCAGGGACGCGAGCACGGTGGCGGCCACGGCGAGGCCAGCGAGGACGACCGAGGAGAGCGAGCGCGAGGGCATGCTGGGGTGTGACCGCAGCCCTCACGCGCCGCGTCGCGTCTGCGACGAGCGGTCCTCGGCGCGCGACGAGCGGCCGGCGCGCGTCGCGATCAGAGCGGGTAGAACGCGGGCCAGACGAGGGCGTCGAGCACCACGGTCTGGAGGCAGAAGGCCAGCGCGCCCGCGAGCGGGAGCCAGCGCGTGGCTCCCGCGGCGGCGCGCGCGTGCTGGGCGGTGCGCGCGAGCACGATCGAGGAGCCGATCGCCACGCCGAAGAGGATCGCGCGCACGAGCCAGTAGAGCAGCACGTTCGGGGCGAGGATGAGCTCGACCGTCATCGGCAACCAGAGCGCCGAGGGCCCGAGGATCAACCCGTAGGCCGCGAGCATCGCGCGATCGTGATGGGGGCGGCGCGCATCTGCATACGCCGGCTGACCGAAGACGAAGAGCCAGGTCATCGGGAAGTAGCCGAGCGCAGCCGTGAGCATGCTCGCGGTGTAGACGGGCTGGAGCGCGGTCGGCACGCCACCCCAGAGCGCGTCTCGGACCTCGGGAGGCTGCCGGAACGCGAGCGCGTAGCTCGCGAGCACGGCCAGCCCGCCCACGACGTTGAGCGCGGCGAGCGGGGCACGGAGCGTCGTGAGGCCAGCCCGAGATTCCATGGCCCGAGGGATCGGGCCGCCGAGCGTCGTCGGCAAGGCCGGGCCCGTCGGACGGGGTGGGTCCTTTCGAGCGAGCGCCCCTCTGCGATGGTAGGCTCGCTGCCCACGATGCCCACGCGGCTCTTCCTCTCCCAGTCGCTGCTCGACCGTTGGCTCTCCGAGGGCACGGCCGACGTGACCGGCGACACGCTCACGATCCTGGCGGCGGACCACAAGTTCGATCTCAAGACGGCGGTCCTCTTCGAGAAGGAGGTCACCGAGTCGGGCGACAAGCACACGCTGCTGGGCAAGGTGAAGGATCTCGATCAGATCGCGGAGCTCGGAGGCGACTACAGCGCCGGCACGGTCATCGTGGGCGACGAGGCGTACGAGGTGACCGACGGCTTCGCGGGCATCGCCGTGCAGGGTGATCTCCTTCCCGCGCTCGCCTCGCTCACGCCGCCACCGCCGAGCACGGGCCGCACCACCGACCCGGATCTCGCGACGGCCGTGGGCATGACGGCGCCGAGCGCGGTCGGTGCCACCTCGCCCGGCGCGACCTCGCCCGGGGCCACCTCGTCGGCCGGCTCGACGGCGCCGGGTGATCTCGCGGCCGCGATCGGCTCGGCGTCCGGCGGTCCCGTGGCCAAGGAGAACGAGCTCGATCTGCTCGCCCGCTTCTTCCTCGAGAAGCGCTGAGCGATGCAGGCCGTGTCCATGGAGGTGTCCTCGTGAGCGGGTCGTTGACCGCACTCTTCGCGCTCGTCGCGGTGCTCTACTCGCTCTCGGGCGCGCTCTACCTGGCGTTCCTCGCGCGCGGCGTGGAGAGCCTCGGCAAGAACGCGAGCAACACGCTCACGGCGGCCGTCCTCGCGCACATCGCCTTCCTCGCGATGGACTTCGCCACGAGCACCCGCGGCTTCTTCGGCGACATCCACCAGGCGCTCGGCGTCGGCTCGCTGCTCGTCGCGCTCGCGTACCTCGGCACCGTGTACTTCGGCGGCGCGCGCATCTCGAGCAAGAGCAAGTTGCAGGTCCTGGGCGCGTTCGTCACGCCCATCACGCTCCTCTTCTTCCTCGGCGCCGGCTTCCGCCGCGGCGTGCAGGTGTCGGACGAGGTGCGCTCGGTGATGCTGCCCATCCACATCGGCGTGAACGTGCTGGGCATCGCGGCCTTCGCGCTCGCGTTCGGCGTCTCGATCGCCTACGTCGTGCAGGAGCGGCAGCTGCGGCAGAAGAAGCTCGGGGGCCTATTCCAGCGGCTGCCCTCCCTCGACACGCTCGACACCCTCGGCTTCCGCATGGTCATCGTGGGCTTTCCGCTGCTCACGCTGGGCGTGGTCACCGGGACGCTCTGGGCCGTGCGCCTCGATCCGGACGCGCCCCCGATCGGCGCGACGCAGACGATGGGCCTCGTCGAGTGGGCGCTGTTCGCGGCCGTGCTGCTCCTGCGCGCCGTCGCGGGCTGGCGCGGTCGCCGCGCGGCCCTCGGCACGATGCTCGGGTTCCTCGTCGCTTGCGCCGTGCTGTTCGGCTACGTGCTGAGGGGATGAAGCCATGAGCGACGTCTTCCTCCTCGGCATCTCTCACCGCACCTCGCCCGTGGCGTTGCGGGAGAAGCTCGCCGTGCCCTCGGGCGAGATGGAATCGCGCCTGCGCGAGCTCTCCGAGAACGCGGGCCTCGAGGAGGCCCTGCTCGTCTCGACGTGCAACCGCGTGGAGCTCTATGGCGTCGCGAGCGACGCGCAGGCTGCCAAGAAGGCGCGCGCGTGGCTCGAGTCGCGCGCCGAGCCCGGCGAGGTGGCGACGCACCTCTACGTGCAGGAGGGCTCGAGCGCCGTGCGTCACGCCTTCCGCGTGGCCTCGAGCCTCGACTCGATGGTCGTGGGAGAGCCGCAGATCCTCGGCCAGGTGAAGGAGGCGTACGCGAAGGCCTCGAGCGCAGGCGTGCTCGGCTCCGTGCTCGATCGCTGCTTCACGAAGGCGTTCGCCGTGGCCAAGAAGGTCCGCAGCGAGACGGGCATCGCCGCCGGCTCGGTCTCGGTGAGCTCGATCGCGTGTGATCTCGCGGCGCGCATCTTCGAGGAGCTGCGGGGCAAGCGCGTGCTGCTCGTCGGCGCGGGCAAGATGGGCGAGAGCGCGGCCAAGCACCTCGCCAAGCAGGGCGCCAAGCTCTTCGTGCTCAACCGAAGCCGCGAGCGCGCGGTGGAGCTGGCGGCCGCGTGCGGCGGTGAGCCGCGCGGCGTGAACGAGCTGGCCTCCGAGCTCGCCATGGCGGACATCGCCATCTGCTCGACGTCGAGTGAGCGCTTCGTCATCACGACGGAGCTCATGAAGGAGGTCGCGCGCGCGAGGAAGTACCGCACGCTCTTCCTCATCGACATCGCGGTACCGCGCGACGTGGATCCGCGCGTCGGTCAGATGGAGAACGTCTTCCTCTACGACGTCGACGATCTCCAGAAGGTCGCGGAGGAGAACCTCGCGCTGCGCCGCAAGGAGGCCGATCTCGCCGAGCGCATCGTCGAGCGCGAGGTCGCGGACTTCGAGACGTGGCGGCGCCAGCAGAACCTCAAGCCGCTCATCGTGGGGCTGCGCGCGCACGTGCGCGCCGTGATCGCCGCAGAGATGGAGCGCACGCTGCCCAAGCTCGGCGGCGACCCCGCGCAGAACAAGGAAGCGCTCGATCGCGCGATCGACGCGGCGACGAACAAGCTCCTCCACCCGACGCTCGCGGAGATCAAGAAGGCCGCCGACGACGGGCGCACGCACCTCCTCGACGACGCGCCACGCCTCTTCGGCCTCGACCTCGCGGCGGCGCGCGCCGCTCGCGCGCGCGAGGCGGACCCGGCGCCCCAAGCTCCGGCGGGGCAGCCGGCGACCGCGGGCAAGACCTCGGGACGATGACGAGGTCGGCGACGAGCGCACGTCTGCGCCGAGGCCTCGGCGCATGACGCGCACGTCGCGACCGTCCGCGGGCGCGAGCCACGTCTACCTCTTCGCGTTCGGCTACTTCGCCTGTTACGTGCCCTACAGCGCGCTCACGAAGGCGCTGACCTCGGGGCGCCTCGGCGAGCCGCACGACGGGCTCGAGCTCCTGCCGCTCGCCACGCTCGCGTCGAGCCTCTCGATGTTCGTGGTGATCTCGCTCCTGGGCTGGTGGCGCTACGCGACGCGCGTCGAGATCGCGGGACGCAGCCTGCCTCGTCCGGGGCTCTTCACGACGCTCTCCGGCCTCACGACGGCGGCGATCCTCGTCACCACGACGCTCGCCTACACCTTCGAGTCGGTGAGCATCCCGCTCGTGATGCTCCTCATGCGCGGCGGCGTGCTCGTGCTCGCGCCCGTCGTCGATCGGCTCACGGCGCGCAAGGTGCGCTGGTTCTCGTACGCGGCGCTCGGCGTGAGCGCGCTCGCGCTGGTTGTCGCGTTCGCGGCCGCGGGCGCGAGCGACATCCCGTTCTGGTGCGGCGTCGACATCGCGGTCTACCTCGCGAGCTACTTCGTGCGCCTCCAGCTGATGAGCCGCCTCGCCAAGAGCGACGACGTCGCCACGGGCCGCCGCTACTTCGTGGAGGAGCAGATGGTCGCGGCGCCGGCCGCGCTGCTCGCGCTCGCCGCGCTCGCGCTGGTGTCCACGGGGTCGGCGGGGAGCGCGATCGCGCAGGGCTTCACCGCGGTGTGGGACTCGCCGGATCTCTGGGCGCTCGTGCTCGTCGGTGTGCTCTCGCAGGGCACGGGCGTCTTCGGGGGCCTCGTGTTGCTCGATGCGCGCGAGAGCTCGTTCTGCGTGCCGCTCAACCGCGCGTCGTCGGTGCTCGCCGGCGTGGGCGCGGGGCTCGTGCTCACGCTGTTCGGAGACGACGCGCCTTCGTGGCCCGAGCTCGCGGGCGCCGCGCTCCTCGTGGGCGCGATCGTGGTCCTCTGGGTGGGCCCGCGCATCGACGCGAGACGGGCCGGCAAGGATGGCGCTCCATCCTCCCGGCCCGCTTGATCTCGTGAGCCCATGATCGCGTGCGCGTGAGCCCGCGCTTCGCCGTCAATCGCTCGCCGTGGCCTGGATCATCTCCATCGCCTCGCTGTGCGCGGCGCGGACCGTGCGCGCGTCGTCGTCCTGGTACGAGTAGCCCGGAGGCGCCGCCGCAGGCGAGGCGGCGGTGGCGGGCAGGGCACTGTCGAGCACACGCATCTGCTCGGCCTGGTGAGCCAGACGCGTGTCACCCGTGGTGGCGGCGTACGTCGCGGCCTCGCGCTCCGCCTGGGCGAGGAGGGCGCGGGCTCGCTCGATCTCGCCGGCGCGCGCGATCTCGATCGCCTGCACGGTCTGCGCGGCGGCCATCATGCGCGCGGCGTCGCGCTCCACCGTCCCGTCGCGGCCCGCGGCGAGCTCGGCTGCGTCGTCAGTCGCGTGCGCGCCGAGGTAGAGGCGACGCTCGAGGCGACCGGCCTCCTCGAGCGCGTCGTCGAAGGAGAGCGTCGCGTCGATCGCCTCGACGGTGCTGCCGTCGCGGCGGGGGCTCACGCGCAGGCGCACGAGGATGTCACGCGCCTCGCCCTCGGCGATGTCGCCGATCGCGACGCGGATGGCGCTGCCCGAGCCCGACCACTGGCCTGCGACGACGCCGTCGAGCGTGACGCCCGGGCCCGGCGTGATCTCGACCACCGCGGAGCGCGCGACCATGCGCTCGAGGCGGAGCACCTCGTCGCGGAAGACCGAGGCGACGGCGCTCGGCTCCTCGATGAAGTGGAAGCGTCCACCGCTCGTCTGCGCGATCGAGGCCAGGAGCGTCTCGTCGTACTCGAGGCCGAGGCCGAGCGCCGTGATGGCGATGCGTCGCTCGCCGGCGGCCTGCGCGAGCGCGGCGACGGTGGATGCGTCGTTGGGCACGCCATCCGAGAGCAAGACGACGCGGTTGATGCCCGTCGCGTCGTAGTGCCGCACGACCTCTTCGAGGCCCAGGCGCAGGCCGCCGGCGAGATCGGTCGTGCCGCGCGCCTGCATGCCGTTCATGCGCTCGCGCAGCTCGTCGAGCCGGCTCGAGTCGATCTCGGTCGAGGGCAGGAGCACCTCGGTGCGCGAGTCGAACGTCACGACGGCGAGGCGATCGCCGGGGCGCAGCTCGTCGAGGAGCGCGCGCGAGGCCTCACGTGCCTGCGCGATGGCCTCGCCCTCCATGGAGCCCGAGGTGTCCACGACGAGCGCGAGGTTGATGCGCGGTCGACGCGCGTTGGGGGCGGTGCCGGCCAGGACGCGCAGACGCGACACGAGCACGGTCTCTTCGCCGGCGGAGACGAAGCGGTTGGCGAGGGCGCCCTCGAGCGAGACGACCTCGGGGTCTCGGTGGGAGGCCGAGCGCATCGAGGCGCCGCAGCCCGGCAGAGCGAGGATCGCGAGGGCGAGGGCGAGGAAGACACGGAAGAGCGTCGAGCGGTGCATGCGGCCTCCGACGCTCGAGATCCGAGGACGATCTACACCGCTCGGAATGCGCGTCGCGGGCCGCGGGTTCGGTGGCGCCATGTACTTCGACGAGGACCGCATCGTCCGGGAGATCCGTCGCCTCGCCGAGGTCGTCGCGCGCGCCGTGGGTCTGCGCACGCAGGAGGCCGAAGAGGAGGCCGAAGGCGCGCTCGGCGAGCTGCACCGCACGCTCTTCGGCCTGGACGCGAGCGCGACGCGGCGCCTGCACCCGCAGAGCCTCGCGGCGATGGTCTCGCCGCAGCACCACGCGGCCGCGATCGCCGTGCTCCGCGCCGACGCCGAGCTGCTCGCCGCGCGCGGCGACGAAGGTCTCGCGGCGCTGCGCCACGCGCAGGCCGATGCGCTCGTCTCGAGCGCGCGGGGGCACTGAAACTGAGAGATGGAGAGAGAATCTCCGTCTTCGAGTCGGGCCGCGGGGGAGGGGGGTCCGATGCTCAGACATCCTCGGCCTTCGGCCTGCGGAACTCGCCCTGGACCCCCCACCCCCACGTCCCTTCACGTCTCGAGTCGATGGTTTCTCGGTCCCTGAGAGAGCGAGAAACAATCGTTTCTCGACGCGCGACTCGTGCTCGGCTCGATCTCGAGGAAGAGCACGAGTGGTCGCCGAGGTGGCTCACGAGGCATGGGCCGTCGCAGGCGACACGGCGCTGCGAGGGCCGGGAGGCCGGGTTTGCGTGTGGTCCTGGGCGCCCGTAACCTCCGCCGCGCCATGGCCACCGACGAGACCCCGCCCTCGGTGCCCACGCTGCGCCCGCTGCCCTCGCTGGGTGTGCCGCTCCTGCGCGAGGAGATCGAGCGGGAGCGGCGGCGGCGCTTCTGGATCGCTGGCGGCGTGGTGGGCACGCTCACGGTGCTCGGGGTCGGCCTCGCGATCACGCAGCTCGTCGGCACGGGGCCCGAGTCGGACGAGACGCCTGGCGAGCAGGCCACCGTGCCGACGCACGTCGGCTACACGCCGCCGATCGACGCGGCCGTGCCGCCGCCCGATGCGTTCACTCCGTCGTTGCCGGTCGCGACCGAGGAGCTGCCGGCGGGCTCTCGCACGGTGCACCACTTCGGGCAGAGCGCGGGCTTCCGGCCGGCGCTCGTCGCGGCGGGTGTCGCGGGGGCCGACGCGGACGCGATCATCGCGGCGCTCACGGGCGTGATGGACTTCCGCCGCTGCCGGCCCGATCACGAGCTCGTGCTCGAGCGCGACGGCGCCGGCGTGCTCCAGCGCTTCGAGTACCGCGCGACGATCACGCAGATCTACGAGGCGCGCCGCGGCCCCGAGGGCGCGTTCCACGGATCGCAGGTCGAGGTGCCGATCGAGCGCACCGATCTCGCGCGCGGCGGCACGGTCGTCACGTCGCTCGGCGATGCGCTCGAGGGCGTGGGCCTGGGCCGCACGCTCGTGGGCACGTTCGTCGAGGTCTTCGAGGGGCGGATCAACTTCAACACCGACACGCGTCCGGGCGACACCTTCCGCCTCATCGTCACCGAGGAGCGCATCGAGGGCGAGCTCCTGCGCTACGGCACGGTGCACGCGCTCGAGTATCGCAGCCAGCGCCGCGGCGTGCTCCAGGCCTTCCACTTCGCGCCCCGCGAGGATCTCGACGACTTCTACGACGAGACCGGTCGCGCGGTGCACGGCGGCTGGCTGCGCACGCCGCTCCACTACGATCACATCAGCTCGCCGTTCGATCCGCGGCGCATGCACCCCGTCCTGCGGCGCATCATGCCGCACAACGGCATCGACTACTCCGCGGCCACGGGCACGCCGGTGTGGGCGGCGGCCGACGGCGAGGTGACGTGGGCGGGCGAGCGCGGCCCCAACGGCAACCTGATCTCGCTCTCCCACGAGGGCGGCTACGAGAGCCACTACGCGCACCTCTCGCGCTTCGCCGCGGGCATCGCGCGCGGCCAGCACGTGCGGCAGCGGCAGGTGATCGGCTACGTCGGCTCGACGGGTCGATCGACGGGCCCGCACCTCCACTTCGGTCTCGAGCGGCGCGGTCGCTTCGTCGATCCCGCGCGCGAGCTGAACGGCCCCGGTCGCATGCTGCCGCAGGGCTCGCAGGGCCGCTTCCGCCAGGAGGTCGCGCGGCTGCGCGGGCTGCTCGAGGACATCGAGATCGAGTCCGTCGCGACGCCCTCGGCGCCGCCCGAGGCAGAGGCCCCGCCGCCGCCGTCCGAAGACGTCATGGACTGAGAGATGGAGAAGGAATCTCCGTCTTCGAATCGGGCCGGGGGGTCCGATTCTCAGACATCCTCGGCCTTCGGCCTGCGGAACTCGCCCTGGCCCCCCCACCCCCACGTCCCTTCACATCTCGAGTCGATTGGTTCTCGGTCCTCGAGCGTGTGACTCCGCGCGCGGCCCCAGCCCCGCTTTGGCGCCTCGCGCTGCGCTCGGCGGGAGCTCGAGTCATCTCGCAGGGCTCAGCGGCGCTCGAGCAGGCCCTCGCGCTCGCAGAACGCGAAGAAGCGATCGGCCTCGGGGGCGGGGAACACGTCGGTGGAGGGCTCGGCCGCGTGGTAGCGGCGGAACACGTCGGAGAACGCCTGCGGCTCGGCGTCGAACCACCGCATCGCGAGATCGCTGCCGCGCTGGATGCGCTCGAAGCGGAGCTTGGCGACGAGCAGCGCGGTGAGGCGGCGGCCGTCCTCGTCGTTGACCTCGGGGTGCGTGAGCGCGTGCACGTAAGCGTCGGCCTCGAGCGCCGCGGGCGAGAGGCTCGGTGCCTCGAACGGCGCGGGCCAGGGCACCGTGACCGGTGCT
>JBILLJ010000344.1:0-2806 GCA_044376125.1 Sandaracinaceae bacterium | reverse complement strand
ACCGAGAGGCAGCCCTCGTAGTTGTCGAAGGTCTCGTCGCCGATCACCTCGATCACCGGGTTCACGAGGATCGTGAGCGGGATCTTCGGCTTGTACGGGTAGCGAGGGTTGTTCCCCGACACCTCGATCGCGACGATCCGGATCGGCTCGTGGATCTGGATGGCCGCGAGGCCAGCGCCGTTCGCGTCGCGCATGGTCTCGACGAGGTCGTCGATGAACTGCTGCATCGCGGCCGAGGAGAGCTCTTCGCGGCTCACCTCGCGAGCACGCGTGCGGAGCACGGGGTGACCGATCTGGGCGATCTTGCGGAGCGTCATGGCGCCGCGACTCTGGCACGGCGCGCCACGCGCCGCTTCTCGCGCCTTCGGCGCGGCAGGGGGAGCAACTCCCCCCAATCCCCCCCTGCTCGTACGCTCGTCGAACTCGCTCCCTCGCTGCTCCAGGGGTTGCTTCGCAACCCCCGGTGATCGGACACCGCGCACAGGCCACAGGCCGAGCACGGGGAGAACCCGGCAGGGCGCCCCAGGATGATTCTTTCTCGCTCTCTCAGTGTCCGGTCGAGCCGTCGCGCAGCGAGCGCGCGAAGCGATCGACGAGCTCGCGCTGCTCGCGGTGGAGGTGCACGAGCGGCCGCGCCTCCTTGAGGCAGGCCTCGGCGCTCCGCGCATCGCGCGCGCGCCCGCGTGCGACGAGCAGCGCCGCCGCGAACGCGGCCGAGCGACCGTGACCCGCCGCGCAGTGCACGAAGATGGGCCCCGGCTCGTCGGCCAGGCGCGTCGCGAGCGCAGCGAACGGCTCGTAGGCCGGCGCGGTCGCGTCGAGCGTCGGGATGACGTGGTAGCGCACGTCCGCGGGCATCCCGGCGATGCGCGGGAGCTCGGCAGTGAGGTCCACGACGACACGCGCGTCGGGCGGCATCGCGGCGCGCGGCGTGCGACGGCCGAGGTAGACGCCGTCCGCCACGCGATGCCACGGCGCCTCGTGGTGGCGCACGGCGTCCCAGTGCATCCGCAGGTAGGCCACGACGTGATACGGCAGGAGCACGACGCTCGTCGCGGGGTGGAGCGAGCCGTCGCTCCGCTTGCCGAACACGCCCGGCCCTGCGCCCAGGTAGCCGACGCCGACGATCATCACCGACACCGCCGGCCAGGCGACGATCCAGGCGGGCCCACCGAGCCACGCCGCGCTCGACACGAGCGCGAGGCCCAAGACGATCTGTGCCCAGCCGAAGCGGATGCGACCCAAAGCGCTCGCCGTGTAGTCCGGCCCTCCGCCAGCGTCGAGTCAGAAGGCGACGGTGTCGGCGGCGCGCGGCGGCAGCGTCGTGTGCAGCTCGGGCAGCGGGAGGCCTTCCTGGGCGCGGTACGCCGCGTAGTGCGAGAGCACGCGGCGCACGTAGCGGAAGGTCTGGTCGAACGGGATGCGCTCGAGGAACGCGTCGAGCGGGAGCTCGGGGCCGTGCTCCTCCATCCAGCGTCGCACGTTGTGCGGCCCGCCGTTGTACGCGGCGATGGCGAGCGGCAGACGGCCCTCGAAGCGATCGAGCAGCGAGCGCAGGTACCAGGCCGCGAGCTCGATGTTGGTCGCGGGATCGAGGAGGTCGTCCGTGCGGAACTCCGTCAGCCCGAGCCGATGCGCGATGAGGCGGCCGGTGCGCGGCATGATCTGCAAGAGGCCGATGGCGCCCGCGTACGAGACGATCTCCGGGTCGTAGACGCTCTCCACGCGCATGACGGCGAGGAGCAGGTTCGGGTCGAGCTCGTGGCGCGCGGCGGCGGCCACGACGAGGTCCTCGAAGGCGCGCGGTCGCGCGGAGAAGCGACCGGTGCCACCGAATCGGATGGCGAGACCGACGTCACCGAGAGACTCGGCGACCCGAGCGAGCGCGACGGCGTCCTCCCCTTGGAGGTTGCGGCGCAGGCGTCGCAGCGTCGCGGGCACCACCACCCGCTGGCGCGTCGCGCCGCGGTAGACGGCCTCGACGCCCGCGCGGATCGGCCCGCGCCCACGTGCATCGAGCCACGCGAGGTAGAGCTCGTGCAGCTCCTCGCGTGCCGCGCCGCGATCACCGAGGAGCACGAGCTCGTGGGCCCGGGCGAGCCACGGATAGGCCTCGCCGTGCGTCGCGCGCAGGGCCGCGAGCGTCGCCGCGACGTCGAACGTCTCGGCCTCCGCCGCAGGCTCGTCGTTCGAAGATGGCGCAGCGCTGGTGATCGCCGAGAGCACCTCGGGAGCGATCGACGCGAGGCGCTGTCGCGACCAGAGCGCGTAGAAGCCCGTGTCGGAGCGATCGGCCGCGATCACCTCGCGGTACGCCGCCACGGCCTCGTCGCGGCGACCGAGCCGCTCGAGCGCGCGCGCGTGGAGGTAGCGGGCGCGCACACCATACGCGGCGTCGGCTTCGCAGCGCGTCGCGAGCGCAGCGATCGACTCGTCGGACGCAGCGCCCGAGGCCACCACCGCGATCTCGAAGCGCACGCCGCAGGGCAGCTGCGCGCGCCGCGCGGCCTCCTCGGTCAGCAGCGTGGCCTCGGTCTGCATGCCCGCGCGCGCCGTCGCACGCACGGCCTCGAGCAGGCGTGCCGAAGACGCGCGTCGGAGGGCGCGGTTGCGCTGGACCTCCGTCGCGCTCGCATCGAGCAACACGCCGAGGCCGTTCGCGCGCAGCGACTGCGCGACGACGTCGCTCGCGGGCCGCGCGAGCGGCTCGGCCGGTGCCGCTGCGAGCCGCGGATCGAGCTCACGCGCACGCGCGGAGAACGCGTCGGCCTCGGCGAAGCGACCCTCGACGCGGGCGGTGCGCGCC
>JBILLJ010000223.1:0-10628 GCA_044376125.1 Sandaracinaceae bacterium | reverse complement strand
ACGACCTCGAGCGCGGGATCGGAGGCATCGAGATCCGCCACGGCGACGGCCGTCTGCGACGTGCATCCTTCGGTGCCCGAGACGGTCCAGAGGGTCTCGCCCGTGCGGCCGTGGATGGCCACCAGGATCGAGGTGTCGAGGCTCGAGCCCGCGTAGGCCGAGACGACGACGTCGGGGATCCCATCGCCCGAGACGTCGCCGACCGTCGGCGAGATCACGACGTTCGAGTAGCGCGTGCCTCCGACGTCCACGCCCGCCCAGTGCCACTCGACCTCGAGCGCGATGCGATCGAACTCGGGGCGCACTTCGCAGAGCGGAGGGCGCGGGTTCGGCAGGCACGCGCCGATCGTGTGCTCGCAATACGTGCCCTCGGTGAGGCAGTCGAAGTCGTCCATGCAGGTGTCGCCTGGCGCGACGCACGCGTCCTCGACGCACACCTCGCCGTCGGCGCAGCACACGTCGAGCGAGGCGCCGCAGAGCGCGCGACCCGCATCGCAGCGGGCGGCGCAGACGACGCCGTCCAGACACTGCTCGCCTGCGTCGCAGCACGTGAGGCGGTTGTCACCGCAGCGTTCGTTCGTGCACACGGGCGCGCAGGCGAAGTCGTCGACGCACTCTTCGCCGCTCGCGCAGCACGTGCGGCCACCCGCGCAGACCTGGGCGGCAGGGCAGCTCGCGGCGTCCGGCATCGGAGGGCTCGGTGCGTCCACCGGTCCGGCGTCGACGCCCGTGCTCGTCTGACACGTGCCGTCGCGGCAGGTGAGCCCGCGGTCGCACGAGGCGGTGGTCGTGCAGGGGGAGCCGATGCCGCCGACGGGGGGAGGTGCGCCGCAGTCGCAGCCGAGAGCGGAGGCGAGCGTGAAGGCGAAGGCGACGAGGACGACGCGTGAAGACATCTCCCTCAGCGTACCGAACCGGACGTCGCCGCGCGTCCGGAGTTTCCCCTGATCACGGCGATTCGATCAGGGGACGGGCTGCACCGTCACGCGCAAAATACCGAGCACCTGCGGCACGTCGCCCGGGGTGCGGATCTCGAGGCGCTGCTCGGCGCCGCCCGCCGCCATCGCCTGCTCGCGCGAGAGCTCGGCCACGCCGATCAGCTCGTCGGCGCCGACGTCGTCATCGTAGACGCTGAAACGAAGCGGCATGTCCTGGAGGTGGTAGGCGCCCGGCAGCCAGTGATCGAGGTTGATCTCGTGCTGATCTGCCACGACCGCGGTGCGCTCGATCTCGCGCGCGCCCGGCACGCTCACCACGATGACGTACGGATCCGGCTCGCTGCCGATCATGTCCCAGCGGCTCCCCGTGGCGGACGCGGTCGCGACCGTCATTCCGGCCAGGCGCACGCGCATCGGTCGCGGCCCGCCTGCGCTCACCGCCGTGCCGCCGCCGGTCGTGCCCGTGCCTGCGCCGGTGCTTGCCGCCACGGCGGTGCCATGCGCACCGTCGAAGATCCGCGCGCGCGCCCGCAGCGCCATCGTCGCGGTCGGCGGCGTGTTCACGAGCAGGAGGGTGGGGCAGCTCATCGCCGGCAACGTGACGCGCTGCTGCTCACCGAGGCGCGTGATCTCGAGCACGCGCGTGCCGCTCGGCGGCGTGGCCTGCACGCCCTGGAGCACGTGATCGTAGAAGACCTCGAAGTCCGCCGCGCACACGGCGTCGATCGTCGCGGCCTGACCCTCTTCGAGCTGGAAGTCGAGCGTGTGCGCGCCGCGATTGCCATCGATCGGACCGATGACGTCGAGACCGCCGGGCCACACCGCGAGGCGCTGGTTCACGCTCCACACGACGCCGGCCTCGGTCGGGTACGGACGCTCGGGCAGCTGACCGCGCTCGAGCGCGCCGACCATGAAGTCCATCTGCTCCTGCGCCATCGCGTACGTGACGGTGAAGCCCGCGCCGAAGCGATCGCGGAGGCGCTGGCCGCCCTCGGCCGCGACCTGCTGGCGAGCTTGATCGTTGGGTGAGCTGCCGCCGATCTCGAGCAGACCGCCGAGCATGCCGGAGAGCACACCGGTCGCGCGCGCCTCGACCATGCCGCGCGGCGAGACGTTGGCCTCGACGCTTCCCTGCGGACGCATCCAGATCGTCACGATCCGGTTGGGGCGGTCGTAGGCCATCTCCATCGACGCGGTGAAGCGCGCGTTCGCGTCGAAGCGCAGGTACTGCCGCACCTGGAAGCCCATCGACTCGCGATCGACCCAGGTCCAGCCCGTGCCGCTGATCGCGAGATCGAGCATGCCGTCGTGCTCGGTGGCCGTGCACTCGCGGATCCACCAGCGCCCCGCGGTGGGATCGAGGCCCGACTGCGGGCCGCTGTGACCCCCTTCGCCGGGCAGACCGATGAACGAGCCGCGCAGCGACTCGCAGAGGCGCGGCGTGATCACGTCGACGAGGAGTGTTCCGACGTCGGTGTCCGTGCTCGCCTGCGTGCTGGTGCCGCCGCTGGTCGTGGTCTCGCCGCCGCTCGATCCGCCGCCCGACGTGCTGCTGCCGCCGCCACCGGACTCGTCGGTCTCGTGGGTCGGTGAGGGGCCGCAGGCGACGAGCCCGAGGACGAGCGCGAGCGCGAGCAGCGAGCGGGTGCTCTGGTGGAGCGAGACACGGTGCGACGCGAGGCGAAGAGGGTGCTCGGACATGGCGCGAGGATGGATGCGTTTGACGCAGGCGACAACCGCGGAGCACGGTGCCGGGCATTCCCGGGCGCTGCGTGTGGGAGCGCCGTGAGGTGTCGGACGATCGAAGGGGAAGAGCGCGTGCGCGAGCGCGTACGATCGGGGTCATGCAGCACGGCGCCCCGTCCCGGTCGAGCCTCCACGACGACGACCGCGGACGAGATCGAGATCCTCGCAGGCGAGCGGCGAGGTGGTGCCTCGGTGTCTCGGCGCTCGTGCCCCTCCTCCTCGGCGGCTGCGGTGGTGCGATCGGGCCGAGCGACGAGCTGTCGCTCCGACGCGTCGTGCTCTACCGCAACGGCCTCGGCTACTTCGAGCGCAGCGGCACGATCACGCACGATCGGATGGAGCTGCACTTCGCATCGCGCGAGATCGACGACGTGCTCGGCACGCTCACGGTGCAGGAAGCGGGCGCGGCCGAACGCACGGTCGTCTCGGCCTCGGTCCCGGCGCGACGCGACGACGAGTCGAGCGGTGACTCGGTGACGGTCGAGCTCGCGCTGCCCGATGCGCGTCCTCGCGAGCTCGAGCTGACCTATGCGTTGCCCGCGCCCGCGTGGCGGGCGGCCTACCGCGTGGTGCTGCCGGAGGGCCACGACGAAGGGCAGGCGCTCTTCCAGATCTGGGCCCTCGTGCAGAACGAGTCGGCGGAAGACTGGCGCGACGTGGAGCTCACGCTCGCGACGACCGCGCCGTTCAGCTTCGAGTACGACCTCCGCACGCCGGCGTTCGTCGAGCGCCCGACCGTCGCGGCGCTCCATGGCAGCCAAGGTCCGACCGGCGTGATCGTCGCGAGCGAGACGCGTGGACGCGAGCACGACCTCGAGCGCCCCACGTTCGCCACGACCGTCGGCGGCCGCGCGGGTGGAGGACAGATCGCGCCCGGCGCCGATCGCGACGGCGATCGGATCGCCGAGGCGTGGGACCGATGCCCGCTCGAGCCCGAGACGTACAACGGCACCGAGGACGAGGACGGCTGTCCGGACCGCGGCTCGGTCATCGTGTCCGACAGCGCGATCGTGATCCTCGAGCGTGTGCACTTCGAGGACTCGAGCGCCCTCGTGTCCGAGGCGTCGCTGCCGATCCTCGATGCGGTCGCGGCCACCCTGCGCGGCAATCCGCAGATCGACCGCATCGATGTCGAGGGCCACGCGGCGGCGAACGAGCGGCAGCCGTGGGAGCTGGCGATCGATCGCGCTGGCACCGTGCGCGCCGCCCTGATCGAGCGTGGCGTCGAGCCGGCGCGTCTCACGGCCGTCCCCTACGGGGCGACGCAGCCGCTCGATCCCCGCACGGTCGCCGCAGCGCACGAGCAGAACCGGCGCGTCGCGTTCCGCATCCAGGAGACCGCCGAGGGCCCCGACCGAACGAGCACGAGCGGAACGACGCCCGCGGCAGGACCGCTGCCGCCGCGCACGCGAGAGTCCGACGGCGCGACCGAGTACCGCGTCGGCGCGCGCGTCTCGATCGCGGCGCGCTCGAGCTCGATGGTCACGGTGCTGAGCCAGCAGGTCTCCGGACAGCCCGTCCTGCTCTACCGCCCCGACCCCGGCGCGCCGCGCAGCGATCAGCACCCGTATCGCGCGGCGCGCATCACCACGCCCGAGCACGCGACGCTGATCCCCGGTCCCGTCGCCGTCTACGCGGGCGACACCTTCGCGGGCCAGGGCGTCGTCGAGCACCTCCACGAGGGAGAGACCGCGCTCCTGCCGTATGCGCTCGACGAGACGACCGACGTACAGGTGAGCCGCGCGCCCGGCGCGGAGCCGGCGCGCATCCTCGCGGCGACGCGCGGCGTGCTCACCGTCGAGGACCGGCGTGTGCAGCGCACCACGTACGTGCTGGACGCGGGCCCGCACGCACCGCGACGCATCGTGATCGAGCACGTGCGCGCCGCCGGCACCACGCCGCGCGATCTGCCGCCTGGCGCCGACGTTCGTGAGGATCGCATCGTGATCGAGCTGCCGATCGCCGCTGGCGCGCGGAGCACGCTCGTCCTCGAGGAGGTCTCCCCGACGCGCCGGAGCATCACGCTGACGGCCGATCTCGGCGTCTCACTGACGCCGTACCTCGAGGCCTCGGGGCTCTCCGCAGCGCTGGCGGATCGCGTGCGCGCGATCGTCGAACGGCGCGCCCGCCTCGCCGAGACCCAGGAGCAACGCGCCGCGCTGCGGGAGCAGCTCTCGGACGTGGCCACGCGCGCGGCGGAGCTGCGCGCCGACCTGCGCGTCGTTCGCAGCCCCGATCTGCGTCGGAGCCTCGAGACACAGGTGCGAGAGGCGAGCGAACGCACCACGCAGATCACCGAGCAGCTCGCGACGCTCTCCACGCGCGAGATCGAGACGCGAGCGGAGCTCGCCGAGATGGTGCGGGCGCTCCGCATCGAGGAACTCACGCCCGTCGTGGCGCTCGCGAGCGGTTCGTGATTCGCTCGCCTCGATGGCACAGCCCTCGACCGTGCGCCGCTTCGAGATCGAGCTCGCCGACAGCGACCGTGGCGTCTACGAGACGCTCGACCTCCGTGTCGCGCAGCATCCGTCGGAGACCGATCGCTACCTCGTGGCGCGTGTGCTCGCGCGCTGCCTCGAGCACGCCGAGGGGCTGGTGTTCACCAAGGGCCTCGCGGCCGACGACGAGCCAGCCCTCTGGCAGCGCGATCTGACCGATCGGCTCGAGGCGTGGATCGAGGTGGGCTCGCCCTCGACAGACCGCCTCCACCGCGCGAGCAAGCTCGGCGCGCGCCTCGTCGTGTACGCCTACCAGCGACCCAACGAGCTCGCGAAGCAGATCGCGGAGGCGAAGGTCCACCGCCGCGACGCGCTCGAGCTCCGCGCGCTCGACGCGGGCTTCCTCGATCGCGTCTCGGCCACGCTCGATCGCAACAACCGGTGGGAGCTCAGCGTCGCAGGCGGTGCGCTCTACCTGACGATCGGTGGGAAGCTCCACGAGAGCACGTGCGAGCGCGTCGCGATCCCCGAGCCGGCGTGACGCCACGATCCGTGCGAACGCAAGCGAACGCCTTCCTGCGCGGCAGGCCCGCGGCTCGCGTTGCGCTGCGTCAGGCGCCGTTCTCCTTGCAGTTCGCCCCCTTGGGTCGACCGCCACCGGCGCGCGTCATTTCGTTGCACACGAAATGATTTCTCGTGCAGTGTTTGTGGTCGCTAACATGCCGTGATCGTTGGGGAAACAGGGCCGGAGGCCGTTGACGACGCATGCATCGCTCGCCCACGATGCCCGCGATGTACCCGCGCGCCTATCTTCCGATCTCTCGTCGCATGTTCGTTCGCACGGCGGCCGTCGGCGCCGCTGCGGTGGGCACCCTCGGCCTCTCGGGCTGCAATGGCGGCCCGGCCTCCGAGCGCGTCGACACGCTCATCCTCGGCTCGGGCTTCGGTGGCTCGATCACGGCCCTGCGGCTCGCGCAGGCGGGGCACCGCTCGGTCGTGCTCGAGCGCGGTCGCCGCTGGACGATCCACACGCCCGGCGAGGACGTGTTCTCGAGCATGCGTCCGGGCGACATCGACATGCGCTCGACGTGGCTCGCCGAGCAGCAGCCGCTGCCGGGCATCCCGTCGACGCGTCGCATGCCGCTCTACACGGGCGTGCTCGAGAAGATCTACGGCAACGGCATCGACATCGTCTGCGCCGCGGGCGTCGGCGGTGGCTCGCTCGTCTACAGCGGCATGATGGTGCAGCCGCCGCGCGACTTCTTCGAAGAGGTCTTCCCCGACGAGATCTCCTACGACGACATGGACACGCGCTGGTACCCCATGGTTCGCGCCATGATGAACCCGGGGATGCTCCCCGACGAGCTCATCAATCGTCCCGAGTGGACCGCGACGCGTCTGTTCCTCGAGCAGGCGCAGAACGCGGGCTACGAGGCGCGGCGCCTGCTCTGCGCGTTCGACTTCGAGGCAGCAGCGCGCGAGGTCGCCGAGATGGACGCGATCCCGCAGATGCTCGCGCTCGGCAGCTACATCTTCGGCCTCAACTCCGGCGCGAAGGCGACGCTCGACAAGAGCTACCTCGGCATGGCCGAGATGACGGGCCTCTGCGAGGTGCGCCCGCTCCACTGGGCGCAGGTGATCCGCCAGCACGCGGAGGGCTACTCGGTCGTCGTCCATCAGATCGACGAGATGGGCAACGTGCTCGCGGAGAAGGAGATCATCGCGCGCCGCCTCTTCGTGTCGTGCGGCACCGCGAACACGAACGGCATCCTCCTGCGCAGCCAGGCCGAGAACGGTCTGCCCGATCTGCCCGAGGAGATCGGCAGCGGCTTCGGCAACAACGGCCAGCACATCAAGGCGCGCACGGGCGTGGTGCCCGACGCGGCCGCTGCGGGCTTCGGCTCCACGCAGGCCGGCCCCGCGTGCGCGATGCTCTTCGATCCCGACAACCGCATCGCGATGGAGAACGGCCCCGCTCCCATCGCCGGCGCGACCCTCATCGGCACCGGGCAGGGCATTCCTTCGGGCCGCGGCCGCTTCCGCTGGGACGCGGCGACGGGCAAGGTCACGGTGGACTGGGAGGCGAGCTACGACGCGCAGGCCGCCGAGGCGGCGACGAACATCATCGCGCGCCTCAACGAGGTGAACGGTGGCGAGCCTGCGAGCCTCGGCCTCGACGTGTCGATCACCTTCCACCCGCTGGGCGGCTGCGTGCACGGGCAGGGCGTCGACATGTTCGGCCGCGTGAACGGACACCCCAACCTCTACGTCGTCGATGGCTCGCTGCTCCCGGGCGTCACCCCGCTCTCGAACCCGTTCTGGACGGTGAGCGCGAACGCGGAGCGCTGCATCGAGACCATCGTCCGCGAGGACTTCGGGGCGTCGGTATGACCCGCGCGATGGTGGCGGCGCTGGGCCTGTCGGTGCTCGCGCCCGCGCTCGCGGCGGGCTGCTACGGCAACGACTCGTCGTCGTTCCCGCCCGGCCTCGAGCCCTGGGAGCAGAACACCGCGCCGCTGCCGACCGCGACGGCCGACGATCCGTGTCCCGAGGTGCTCTCCTTCGGCGACGACTACACGTTCATGGGCACGCACCCCGACGGCCGCACGTACCGCGCGAACGCGGTGCACGCGGCGGGCTGCATCCACCAGCCCATGGACGTGGTGTGGGAGGCGATCCAGGACCCGCAGGTCGGCAAGGATCACACGAGCGTGAACACGTTCATGGTGATCGACCCGCCGATGCCCGAAGAGTGCGACGGCCTCTACCAGTCGCAGATCAACGCGGGTCCCTCGCCGTTCACCGTGGACTTCCGCCTCTGCTGGCGCATGGAGGTCGCGGAGGGCACCGACGACGCGCCGACGCTCACCGCGACGCGCTGGCAGAAGGTCTGGGGCTCGAGCGCGCTCTCGGTGATGGAGGGCTCGCTCGTCGCGCACCCGCTCGACGCGGACCCGAGCATCACGGTGGTCGAGTACCAGTACCACCTGAACGCGGTGAGCTCGTCGCACGAGACGATCCGCAACTATCTCTCGGTCATCTACGGTCGCCTGACCGATCGCGCGCACGACCGCCCGCTGCCGTGAGGCGTCGCGGTCCGCGCGGCCGCATCGGGGTACGCTCGCGGCCGTGACCGCACGCGCGCGACGATCGACGGCCAACGCACCGCCCGTGGAGGGGCTGCCTCCCGGGCTCGTGGGGCGCACGCGCGAGCTCGCGGCGCTGCGGGAGGCGGTGGACGCGAGCCACGTGGTGACGCTCGTCGGCGCACCGGGGGCCGGCAAGACCACGCTCGCCCGAGCGCTGCTCGCGACGCGGCCTCGCGGTCAGAGCGGGCTCTTCGTCGATCTCTCGGCGGCACGGAGCGCGCTCGAGTGCCTGCGGGCGCTCGCGACGTGTCTGCGCGTGCCGCTCGCGCGAGAGGCCGCAGAGGCCCCCGATCGCGCCGCGCTCGGGCCCGTGCTCGATCGGTTGCTCGATGCACGCGCCCTGGCGTCGTCGCGCACGCTCGTGGTGCTCGACAACGCCGAGCAATGCATCGATGACGTCGCGTGGCTCGTCGGGCGCTGGGGCACCGTCGCGCGCGCGCGTCTCGTCGTCACGTCACGAGAGTCGCTGCGCATCGAGGGCGAGACGGTGCTGCCCGTGCCGCCGCTCGCGTTGCCGGCCGAGGGGGCGAGCGCGCGCGAGGTGCTCGAGAGCGAGGCCGTGCGCCTGGTCGCGAGCCGCGCGGGTCTCACGCCGAGCGAAGGGGATGCGCCCCGTCTGGCCGCGCTCGTGCGACGCCTCGACGGGATCCCGCTCGCGCTCGAGCTCGCGGCGAGCCGCGTCGCGCTGCTGGGGCTCGACGACGTCGCGACGCGTCTCACCGTCGGCAGCCCGAAGGAGACGCTCGATCTGCTCACGTACGGTCGACGCGACGCGAGCGAGCGACAGTCCACGCTGCGCGGCGCGATCGCGTGGTCGTACGCGCTGCTCTCGGACGACGAGCGCGCGCTCTTCGCGGCGCTCTCGGCCTTTCGTGGCGCGTTCTCGCCCGAGGACGCGGTCGCCGCGCGCCCCGCGGCGATGTCGGAGCCGCGTGCGCTCGACGTGCTGCAGGCCCTCTGCGACAAGTCGCTCGTCGCGCGCCGGCCCGATCAGCGCCTGGGCTTCCTCGAGTCGATCCGCGAGCACGCTTCGGAACAGCCGCGCGATCCGGGCACGGAGATCCGCATCGCCGCGCACTTCGCCGCCCGCGCACGCCGCGCGCTCGCCGAGGTCGGCACGCACGGCGCTCGCAGCGCGCTCGGGTGGCTGCACGCGGAGCTCGACAACCTCCTCGGCGTGCACGACGGGCTCGCGAGCTCGGGGCAGCTCGATCGCCGTGAGGGGCTGCGTCGGGAGGTGGTCGACGACGCAGCGTGGCTGCTCCTGGGCATCGACGCGATCCTCCAGCGCGTGGGCCCGAGCTCGATGCATGCGTCGCGTCTCGATCGCGTGCTCGCGGCGGGCGTGTCTCCCGCGCTCGAGGTTCCCCTGCGCGTCGCGCGTGCGCGCATCCACCGCGATGCGGGGGCGATGGAGGCGGGCGAGGCCGAGCTCGCGCGCGCCATGGTGGTGGCCGACGAGCGCGAGCGTGCGAGCGTGCGCGCCGAGCTCGGCGAGGCGCGCCTGGCGCGAGGCGCCATCGAAGAGGCGGAGGCGACGCTGCGCGAGGCGCTCGAGGAGGCGCGGCGCACGGGCTCGCTGATCGGCGAGCAGAAGGCCGCGGCGCGCCTCGGGCTCGCGCTCCACGCGCGCGGTCGCCTCGACGACGCACAGTCCTTCTACGAGCAGGCGCTCGATCTCGCCTCGCGTCTCGCAGCGCCCGCGCTCGAGGCGATGGCGCACCGCGACCTCGGGAGCCTGCTCCTCCAGCGCGGCCTCTTCGCGCGTGCACGCGCGCACTACGCCGAAGCGCTCGCGCGCACGCCGCACGACGATCTGCGCCTCGAGGGCATCGTGCGCGGCAACCTCGGGATCATCGCGCTCGAAGAGGGCGAGCTCGAGGTCGCGACGGCATCGTTCCGGCGCGCGCTCGAGTGCCTGCGTCGCATCGGAGATCGGACGTTCGAGGCGCATCTGCTCGTGTACGCGGGCCTGACGCAGTTCGAGCGAGGCAGCCCCGCCGAGGCGCGCGACGCGTACTCGAGCGCGATCGACACACTCGCCGAGGTGGGCGATGCCCGCATGGAAGGGATCGCGCGCGCGGCCCGCGCCGTCGCCGGTGCCGCCCTCGGAGAAGACGGCGCGCCCCACAACGATCTCGCGGTGGCGACGCGACGCCTCGCGGGCGTGGAGGACCCCGCGCTGCTCGCGCTCCTCGAGGTGAGCCGCGCGCACGTGGCGATGCTCGGTGCCCACGGCGCGGTCGAGGCACGCCAAGAGGCCGTGCGCGTCGCCGTCGAGACCGAGGCGCTCGCGCGCGTGTCGGACGATCTGCGCTTCGCGCGACGCGCGCTCGTGCGGGCGCTGCCCGCCGAGC
>JBILLJ010000343.1:0-2812 GCA_044376125.1 Sandaracinaceae bacterium | reverse complement strand
CTCATCCCGAGAGTCGAGCTCGGCGGCCGCACTCCGACCGAGGCCTACGAGGGCCGACCCGCCCCCGCACTGGAAGACGCTTGTCGCGAAGCCCGCGCCCGGCGACTCGAAGCCAACCGCCGAACGAGCTGCGGTGTCTGCGACGAACCTCCCCGCGAACGAGTGGAGCCATGACACACTGCGCCCCTCGATCTCGTCGGCATTCTCGAGGGGCGCGCAAATGCAACGCCGGAGCACAGGCAGGTCTCTGCACGGAGCTGGGCATTCGCGAGGGGCGCGCAAATGCAACGCCGGAGCACAGGCAGGTCTTCGCACGGAGCTGGGAAGCCCGACTCTTGCCAGGCCTCCACGTCCTCGGGGCGTCGATACATTCTGTTCGGGAGGTCGTCGATACAGGGGTGCAACGACACCTCAGGGAAAGTAGTAGCCGACGAGTGATTCTTTGCGAAGGTGAGCAACTTCCAGCCAGTCGCGGATCGCGTAAACGGTGATCTCGACGACAGCGTCCTCGATGGGCGGCAAGCCCTCCCAGTCTACCGAGAGCCACGCTCTCTCGATCTGCTCGCGCGGCCAGTATCCCACCTGCACACCGTCGGAAGGCATGGGAGCGCCGACCGGGCTCGTTCGGCACACGAGGTCGGCGAGTCGGACGGGAATCTTCGCACGATGGAGGTACGCGTCCGTCGCGGCCACGTCGGCGAGTCGGTAGGGCGTGACAGCCGCGTTGGGCAGGTTTCGTCCGACGAGGACGAACAGCGTAGCAAGCGCCATCTGCAAGGCCTCGTACTCCCTAGTCGGCGTCTCGCCGCGCACGAACCGATGGAGTACCTCGACCTCGTCCGCCGCCATGTCGCGCTCGTTCAGCCACAAGCGCGTCGACTCGAACGTGGCGCTCGTCAGCATCGAGCGCACGCGGTCGACATCGGTCGAGTACACCTCGATCCCTGACATTCAACCCCCTCGCTTCTTGGTGGAGGGTTTCTTGGGGGGATTCTTCGGAATCGGGCCCCTTCGCGGCGGTGGTTCCGTTCCTAGTACCAGCCACGCTGGAATGTATCCGGACTCGACCTCGAGACGAAGCCCGCGCTCGATGCCCATCGCGGCGTATCCAGCGATGCGGATGTTGAGTAGGCCTTCCGCACTGGTTCTGTTCGCGCCAACCGACCAATATGCCTTGTGTTGCTTCACGGCTTCGAAGAGCCCTTCGGAGAACGACTCCTGATCTCCGCCGTGCGATACCTCGAGAAGGCGGACGACCGCGCGCTCCAGTCGCACCAGGGCGGGTGTGCCGTAGGTTGTGGGATCGAACTTCGTCTCGGCGCGGCGGAGGTGCTCGAGCCAGTTCACCTCGCCGCGATGAGCCGACTGGATCGCCTGGACGACGTCGTAGTTCGGGTCACCGCGACGCAGGTAGCGCGGATCGAAAGCACCTTCGGGGCATGAGAGGAGCGACGCGACGGCGTCCGTACGCCGCAACGCGACAGCGGTCGCGTGCGCCAGCAACCAGGAGCCGGGAGACTGGCCCCCATCGGGCGCAGAGGTGGCGCGCGTGAGCACCTGTCCGAGTACGCGCAGTTCGCGCAGTTCGCCGCCACCGAAGCCGAGGAACCCGGCAACCGCGATGTCGAGTGAAGCGGTCAGTGCCTCTTTCGTCATCACCCCGTCGCCACTGACCGCGAAACGTCTGGCGTCTAGTTGGTAGTTGTCGACCACGCCTTCGCAGTCAGTCCACTTGCGTTGTGCGTTGCTCATGAACCGAGCCCTGGACTCTCGAAACCACGCGTAATCGCCCTCGTAGGACTGATGCTTGGTCTCATGTCTCTCAAGTTGTCTCACCACTACTCCTCTCGGCGGCGACTGTCACCGTATCTGCGAACGCGCATGGGCTCAAGCGAGCCATCATCAGCGACTGGCTGCGAGACCTCGATGTAGTGGACGTGCTCACGCATCTCGTCCGGGGTCATGGTAGTCAGCGATCGTCCGACTCGAGCTGTCTCGGGGTCGTCCGACCTTGCCATCTCGGCGCCGACCGATCTGAGATACTCGGGCGTTCCCTGTTGATACCGTTCGCCCGGACCGCCCTCGCGGCTCGCGGAGTTGCGTGCGCCGCCACCCTTCGCCTCCGCAACGACGAACTGGGGTGGGCGCGCGCTCGGGGGATTCTCGTAGACGCGATCGAGGCGACCTGGCCCGCCGCGGTCCTGCTCGATCTCGTCGGCGTGCGGATAGGCGCGGCCGACGTACTCGTCGGCCGCCAGGTCCCCCAATCGCGCAGAGTGACCCTCCATGTCAGTTTGCGCGGCCTGCCGGCCTGCTTCGCTCCTCGCACGGTCTCGTCGCCCTCGCGCCTCTGCACGGCCATCCGCCGCCTCGCGAACGTCGCGTCGCCGCCGTGAAAGGACGGCACCCTGGGTGTCGGTCACCGGCTCGGAGGTTGCCAGGTGGGTTGGTTGACGCGGCCTGGAGGGATCAAAGGGTTCTTCTGCGAAGCGTCCCGTCGCGTCGCGTCGGCGCGCCCGCGGCGGCGGAACTTCAGGAGGAGCCTCGGTGAGGGGGTGGGCGCTGGGGCTGGCGGTGTCGGCGGATGCGGGCGGGTTCTGGGTACAGGGTCTGTTGAGGCCGAGGAGGTCGACTTCGTTGAGGGGGTTGTTGCAGTAGGCGTAGACGTTGATGCCGCCGCGCTGGCCGATGGGGTCGGTCTGGAGGTAGCGGGCGAGCGTGGGGTCGTAGTCGCGGAACCGGTTGTAGAAGAGGCCCAAGGTCGCATCGAGGCGGTGGCCGGGCCAGCGCATCGCGTAGTCGATTCGACTCG
>JBILLJ010000101.1:0-34122 GCA_044376125.1 Sandaracinaceae bacterium | reverse complement strand
TCTCCTTCGCCGAGTACCTCGAGGTCGTCCGCGCGGCGCCGTACCAGCACACGCGCGATGCGTCGCGCTACCTGCGTGACTGCTTCGATCACTACGGCACCACGATGGTGCGCCGCGGCGGCGGACGAGAGATCCAGCGGCACCGACTCTTCGATCTCCCCTTCGTCGAAGAGGGGCGGGCGCGCGATGCGCTCGTCGGCCAGGAGGAGATCCAGGGGGCGTTCTACCGGGCGATCTCGAACTTCGTCCGTGAGGGGCGCATCAACCGACTCGTCCTCCTGCACGGCCCCAACGGCTCGGCGAAGTCGACGTTCGTCAACTGCATGATGCGTGGGCTCGAGCACTACTCGAGCACCGATCCGGGAGCACTCTACTACTTCTCGTGGATCTTCCCGCGCGGCAAGGATGGTCGTGCGCTCGGCTTCGGCTCCTCGGACGACACGACGTACAGGTCGATCGACACGTACGCGCACCTGCCGGACGCGGCGATCGACCTTCGTCTCGACAGCGAGCTCCGCGAGAGTCCTCTCTTGCTCCTGCCGACCGAGGAGCGACGGGGCTTCCTCGAGGCCGCGTACACCGCGGCGCAGGAGAGCGGCGAGCGCCCGCCGCGCGGGATCCTCGACGGCGAGCTCGGCGCCAAGAACCGAAAGATCTTCGACGCGCTGATGACCGCCTACCGCGGCGACCTCACACGCGTGCTCGCGCACGTGCGCGTCGAGCGACTGACCTTCTCGCAGCGCTACCGACGCGGTGCCGTCACGATTGGTCCGCAGATGGCCGTCGACGCGACCGAGCGACAGATCACGATGGATCGCTCGCTCGCCGCGCTCCCCGCGTCGCTCTCGTCGGTGGCGCTCTACGAGACCCACGGCGAGCTCGTCGAGGCGACCAACGGGATCCTCGAGTTCTCCGACCTCCTCAAGCGTCCGCTCGACGCGTGGCGCTACCTGCTGCTCGCCGTGGAGGAAGGCGAGGTCGCGCTCCAGGCCTCGGTGCTGCCCCTCAACCTGGTCTTCGTCGGCACCTCGAACGACATCCACCTCAAGGCCTTCCGCGAGCACCACGAGTACCGATCGTTCCGCGGGCGCCTCTCGCTGATCCGCGTGCCGTACCTCGTGGACTATCGCGCCGAGCAGAGCATCTACGACGCGCAGATCGTCCCGCAGCTCCGGGGGCAGCGAACGCCGCACGCCACCTACGTGGCTGCGCTCTGGGCCGTGCTCACGCGCCTGCGCAAGCCGCTGGCGGAGAGCTACGACGCGCCCACGTTCGGCAAGAAGCTCGGCGCGGTCGCGGCCACGCTCACGCCGATCGAGAAGGCGGAGCTCTATGCCGACGGCACGGTGCCCGATCGCTTCTCGAACGAGGAGGCCGCGGAGCTGCGAGCACACGTCGAGGACGTGCGACACGAGACCGACGGCTGGGCGAGCTGCGAAGGGAGCTCGGGGGCCTCGCCCCGCGAGATCCGCACGCTCATGCTCGACGCGGCGCAGGACCCCCAGCACGAAGGCCTCTCGCCGCTCGCGGTGCTCGCGCGCATCAAGGACCTGTGCGAGACGGCCGACTACGACTTCCTCCACGAAGCGGTGGATGGCGGCTTCCACGATCACCGCGGCTTCATCGAGGTCGTGCGTCAGCGCTGGCTCGACCGCGTGGACGACGAGCTCCGCCAGGCGACGGGCCTCGTCGAGGAGTCGCAGTACCTCGAGCTCTTCGACCGATACGTGACGAGCGTCTCGTACTGGCTGAAGAAGGAGAAGGTCCCGAACCCGCACACCGGCAAGGACGAAGAGCCGGACACGCGGTTCATGGAGGGCGTCGAGCAGATGCTCGGCGTCGTTCGTGGCCACGACTCGTTCCGCAAGGATCTGATCAGCGGCGTCGCGGCCTACGCGATCGATCACCCCGGCGAGAAGGTCGTCTACGCGCGCGTGTTCCCCCGCTACATCCAGCAGCTGCGAGAAGCGAGCTGGGCCTCGCGCAAGAAGCAGCTCGCCGAGATCGTGGAGGACGTCCTGCGCCTCGTCGCGTCGCAGCCGGTGCCCGACGCGGATCGCCAGCGTCGCGCACGAACGACGCTCGAGACGTTGACCACACGCTTCGGCTACCCGACGCGCGGCGTGCGCGACGTGCTCGCCGAGTTCCTCGCACGGAGGTACGCAGGATGAGCACACCGCTCGAGCTCGATCGCCTCGGCTTCAAGCGCGTCGCTCCGCTGCGGCGCGACCGCGTGAGCGCCAAGGCCGAGCAGTTCTGGGACGTGGTGACGCCGGACGGCGTGGCCGTGGCGCAAGCCGAGGTGTTCACCGCCGGCGACCCGTGGGGCGTACGCCTCTTCGATCGACTGCCGCAGGCGGACACCTCCGACCTCGTGCGCCTCGTCGCCCGGCTCCTCGTGTGGCACGCGCAGTGTCCGACGGAGACCGTGGAGCTGGTCGTCATGCGCCCTGGCGTCGAGAAGCAGACCCTCGTCCGCGTGTCCGGCGACTACGTCTGATCGAGACCGCACACGGCGCCCCGTTTCGTACGCGATTGGACCTCGCAGGTCCCCGAGGCGCGTGCGATCGTGGTCGCGATGGCCGTCAAGCTGCACGTCAACGTCGACCACGTCGCGACCCTGCGCCAGGCGCGAGGCACCCCGTATCCCGACCCGGTCGAGGCAGCCCTCGTCTGCGAGGCCGCGGGCGCGCACGGGATCACCGTCCACCAGCGCGAGGATCGTCGGCACATCCAGCCCGACGACGTCGAGCGCCTGCGCGCGCGCGTGCAGACGGTGCTCAACCTCGAGATGGCTGCGACGGACGCGATGGTGGCACTGGCCGTGCGCGTGCGTCCGGACTTCGTCACGCTCGTGCCGGAGAAGCGCGAAGAGCGGACGACCGAGGGTGGGCTCGACGTCGCGGGCCAGCGAGACGCGCTCGCGCGCATCACCGCGCGCCTGCACGACGCCGGCATCGCGGTCTCGATGTTCATCGATCCCGACGGCTCGCAGATCGACGCGTCGATCGCGGTGGGCGCCGATCACATCGAGCTCCACACGGGCGACTACGCCAACGCGACGGGCGCGGCCGCGCGACACGAGCTGGATCGGCTCGCACGGGCCGCACGCCACAACGCGACGTCGGCCGGACCGCTCCACCTCGCAGCCGGGCACGGCCTCGCGATCGGCAACGTCGGCGCCCTGCTCACGGCGGTGCCGGAGATCGTGGAGCTCAACGTGGGCCACGCGATCGTGTCGGACGCGGTGATCGTGGGCATGGACGCCGCGGTGCGTCGCTTCCTCCACGCGATGGAGCGCTCGTGATCGGGCGCCCGCTCCTCTCGCGTACCGAAGCGAAGGCGGCGGATCGCTCGCTCATCGACGCGGGCCTCGGCGGCATCGTCCTCATGGAGAACGCGGGGCGAGCGGCCACCGACGCGCTCGCGCGCACGTTTCCTTCGGCCCTCCATCACGTCGTCGTCGTGGGCGGCGTCGGCCAGAACGGCGGCGACGCCTGGGTGGTCGCGCGTCAGCTCCTCACGAGAGGCCATCGCCCCCACGTGCTCCTCGTGGGCGACGCGACGCGCGTGGCCGGTGACGCAGCGCTCGCGCTCGCGGCGCTGAGGGCAGTCGGCATCACACCGACCGCAGTGAGCCACGACGACGAGCTCGAGGTGCTCGATGCCCTGCGCGAGCGCGCGAGCCTCCTCGTCGACGGGCTCATCGGCACGGGCCTCGATCGGCCGATCGAGGGTCTCGTCCGCGAGGTGATCCTTCGGCTCGACGGATGGACCGCGCCGCGCGTCGCGCTCGATCTCCCGAGCGGCGTCTGCGCGGACACCGGGCGAGTCCTCGGCGCGGCGCTGCGTGCGGATCTGACGGTCACGTTCCACGCGCCCAAGCGCGGGCTCCACCACGCGCCGGGCGTCCGACTCGCGGGCGAGGTGGTCGTCGCCGACATCGGCGCGCCTCCGCCATCGAGCGCGGGCGCTCGCCTCGTCGGCGCGCAGGAGCTCGCGCTGTGCACCACGCCGCGCGCCCTCGACGCGCACAAGGGCACCGGCGGCCACGTGCTCGTGATCGCGGGATCGCCCGGACGAACCGGCGCCGCGCTGCTCTGTGGCCTCGGCGCGATCCGCGCGGGCGCGGGGCTCGTGACGCTCGCCGCGCGCGGTGCCGCACGTGCAGCGCTCGACGCGAAGGTCGTCGAGCTCATGACGCGCGAGGTGCCAGAGGCGCTCGAGGCAGGTGTGGGCGCAGTGCTGTCCGACGCCTCGCGTGCGGCGGGTGCGGTGCTGGGTCCGGGCCTCGGCCTCGACGACGGGGCGCGCGCATTCGTGCGTCGCCTCGTGATCGAGCTCCCGATCCCCACCGTCCTCGACGCGGACGCGCTCCGCGCGCTCGACGAGTCGACGCTCGCGTCCCTCTCGAAGGCCCTCGCGCCACGGGTGCTCACGCCGCATCCGGCCGAGGCCGCGGCGCTCCTCGGCGTGAGCACGGAGGACGTCCAGGCCGATCGCTTCGCGGCCGCAGAGCGCCTCGCCTCGGTGACGCGACAGATCGTCGTGCTCAAGGGCGCGCGCACCCTGGTGGCGATGCAAGGGCAGGTCGTGGTGTGCGATCGCGGCACTCCTGCGCTCGGTGTGGCCGGCACGGGCGACGTGCTCGCGGGCGTGATCGGCGCCTTGCTCGCAGACACGCGCGCGACGGACGCGGTGGCCGCGTACCTCGCCGCATGGCGCGGCGTCGTGGCGCATGCGCTCGCCGGAGAGCGTGCCGCCCAGGGTCGGGACCGAGGTCTGTTCGCGAGCGAGGTCGCCGAGAGTGTCTCGTTCGTGCTCGCGGCGGCGCTGACACAGCCCCGCTGACACGGTGACACGAGGCTCGGTCACCGCCTCGTCATCGTGACATGGCGAATGCGTGGCGGGCCCCGATGCACCGTGAATTCTCGTGGCAATTCGAGGGCAGCGTGCGTGGCACGCAGCCTGCTGAAGAGGGCGCGGAGGTCACGATGCGACGCGCCCAGCCCCTCTCCGCTCCCCCCTCGCACAGCCACGTCGACGACGACGCAGCACTGGAGGATGTCGCCGAAGAAGCGCACGACGAGGTGTCGGGCGAAGCGCGCGACGAGGTGTCGGGCGTACACGACCTGCGCGGCCTCGCGGCGAGCGCCGACCGCGCCAGCTACGACCGCGAGGTCCTGCGCCACCGTCCCGAGCTCATCTCGGCGGCGATTCGTCTCACGGGCTCGCGCGCCGAAGCGGACGACCTCGTTCAGGAAGCCGTGATGCGTGCGTGGGTCTTCTGGCACCGCTTCGAGCCCGGCACCAACGGCCGCGCGTGGATGCACCGCATCCTCCTCAACACGTTCATCAACGGCTACCGCAAGCGTCGTCGCGAGCGCGAGGTCCTCACCCAGGTGCACGCCGTCGAGACGCACGCGCGCCGCAGCGTGGAGCTCGTCGCGCGCACGCCCGGCGAGACCCTCTCGGACGAGGTGCACGCAGCGCTCTGGCGGCTGCCGGAGGAGTTCCGCCGCGTGATCGTGCTCGTCGATCTCGAAGACCGAAGCTACCGCGATGCAGCCATCGCGATGGGGTGCCCGATCGGCACCGTGATGTCTCGGCTGCACCGCGCGCGGAAGGCGATGCAGCGCGAGCTCGCCGCCTACGCGGTGACGCACGGCTACGTGTCGACCGAGGTGGCGCAGCAGACCGCGTCGGAGCCGAGCCTCGAGGCGGCCTGACCGAGCTCGGGACACCGAGCTCACGGCGCCGGGATCGTCCCGACGTTGTCCTCGGTGAGGAGCGAGCCGAAGAACGCTGCGATCCGCTCGCGGCCGCGCATGTCTCGGAAGAACGCGAAGTGGCCCTCCTCCGGGAACTGGAAGAGCGCGCCCGTGCGACCGCCCGGGAGGTTGCCGTGGATCTCCCCGAGCTCGTTCGTGACCCCGAGGAACTGGAGGCCCACGATGTCGCGCGCCACGGGCGCCGCGACCGGGACACGGAACGAGGTGGCCAGCGCTTCGATCCCGATCGGCGCGACGTACTCGTCGCGAAGCCCTTCCGTGAGGATGACGGACCGAGGCACAAAGCCCGGCCTCGGGCGAACCACGGCGAGCGGCCCGTAGTTGCCGGGATCCGACACGTCGACCCAGCCCTGGAGCACGGTGACGATCGGATGCTCGAGCGTGAAGCCCTCGCGCTCGAAGGCTTCCGCCGTGGTGGCGCCCGAGAAGCCGAGCAACGAGCGCACGAGCGCAGGGATGTCCACTGGCAGCGTCTTCTCGCGCAGCGTGTGCCCGATGAGCGAGCCGCCGGCGCTGAAGAGCGCAGCGCGCGGCGTGTCGTCGACGCCGAAGAAGAGCGGCCCGACGAGCGCGCCCTGCGAGTGCCCGACGTAGTAGAGGCGGCTCGGGTCGAAGTGGATCTCCCGTCCGTCGCGCTCGAGCGACGCCCGCGGCACGACGAGCGACTCGGCGACGACCGACTGAACCGCGTGGTCGAGCGCGCCCTGGATCGGGTTGCAGCGCACCGCGTCGGGGTTGAGGATGTTGAAGAAGAGCGTGTCGTCCGTCGTGGGGTTGCGCTCACCGTGGATGGGCGCGTCGATCCCCATCGAGGCGATGCCCTGCTCCGCGAGCAACGCCGCCGTCTGATCCTCGAGGAACGAGCGGAAGTTGCCACCCGTGCCGTGGCCGTAGAGCACGATCGGGTAGCCAGCCTCCGGCATGGGCGAGCTCGGCACGGCGAGGGCGAAGCGCGCCTCGAACGTGCCCATGACGAACGGACGCCCATCGGCATCGAGGCGAATGCCGCCACCCTCGCTGCGATACGGGTTCTCGCCCTCCTGGAAGGTCGGTGCACCCGCGTAGCGGCCATGCAGGACCGTGTACGCCATGGTGCTCTCGCGCGTGCTCCACGCGTCGGCCACGAGCGTGGGGGGTGTCATCTCGTCGTGCACCCAGTCTGCCGCCGTCGCCAGCAGCGCCGTGGGGTCCTGCGTGCGGAAGATCGCGAGCGAGACGATCGACGCACGATCGAGCCCCATCGCATCGAGCGACGCGAGCGCGGGCTCGTAGATCGACACCAGCTCCTCGACACTCGCGTCGCTCGCCATCACGGCCTCGAAGTCCACGTCGCGCCCGAAGCGCTCGCCACCGGTGGTGCGAACGCCGTCGGTGACGACGGCTGCGTAGAGCGTGTCGGGCAGGAGCGGGAAGCCGTCGGCGGGACGAATGGCGAGCGTGTTGCCCGGCCAGTACTCGGTGACGCGCGGCTCGAAGCGCACGACCGCCGGGTGACGCTCGAGACTCGTCACGCCCTCCACGAGCGGCACGAGGAACACGGTCGCGTCCAGGGCGACCGAGCCCTCGAGCGAGCTCGGCAGCGAGGCCGGATCCACCGCGTGCGAGAAGCGGAAGTAGACCGAGCCCATCGTGGACCAGCCGTCTTGCGAGACGGTGATCGCATCGAGGTAGTCGCGCACGAGGCCGCGCGTGGGCGCCGGGAACGACGTGAAATCCGGCGTGCCCGCGGGCGTGAGGCGCGCCTCGTTCGGCCACGGGAGATCGAAGAAGACCGAGGGGTCGTCCCCTTCGTGCGGCGCGACGAACACCGCCGTCGGCGGGCCGACGTCCGTGGCGGCGTCGTTGCCCGCGTCGAGCACCATGGCGTCGTCGGCGGGCGCGTCGGGCGACACCCCCGCGTCGACCCCACCGCCGTCCGTCGTGGCGAGCGGCTGACAACCCAGGAGCGCGAGCGAAGCCAAGGAGGCGAGCCCGCGGGCCCGCGACGAGATCGACATCCGGCAAGGATAGCGGTTCGTCCCCCCGAGCGGACCGCCCCTTTCCACATTTCACACCATCACACGGGAGAATGCGCAGAATCACGCCGCTTCCCCGACAAACATTGACAACATTGTCGCACGGCGGTACGCGGATGGCATGAGCAAGTCCTACTCCGATCTCCTCCAGGACGTCCGACACGCGGTGAAGCAGGTCTCGCTGGAGGAGCTCGAGCGGCGGCTGCGCGAACGCGAGGGTTACACGATCGTCGACGTGCGCGAGAAGGACGAGTGGCGCGGCGGCTTCGTGCCCGGCTCCATCCACCTGCCCCGCGGCTTCCTCGAGATGCAGGCGGAGCAGAAGCTGCCCGACAAGAAGGCGCGCATCGTCGTCTACTGCGCCGGCGGCATCCGCAGCGCCTTCGCGGCCAAGTCGCTGGCCGAGCTCGGCTACACGCACGTCGAGAGCGCCAACCCAGGCTTCGTGCGCTGGAAGGATCTCGGCTTCCCGGTCGAGAAGCCCGCGGATCTCACGAAGGATCAGCTCGAGCGCTACTCGCGGCACTTGCTCTTGCCCGAGGTCGGCGAGAAGGGTCAGGAGAAGCTCCTCAAGTCTCGCGTGCTCCTGCTCGGCGCCGGGGGCCTCGGCTCGCCGGCAGCGCTCTACCTCGCGGCGGCTGGCATCGGCACGCTGGGCATCGTCGACAACGACGCCGTCGACGCGTCGAATCTCCAGCGCCAGATCCTCCACGGCACCGACCGTGTCGGCGTCTCGAAGGTGGAGAGCGCCCGCAAGACGCTCGAGAACCTCAACCCCGACGTGAAGGTCGTGACCTTCGACGAGCGGCTCAACAGCGCCAACGTCGACTGCATCTTCGATCAGGGCTGGGACGTCATCGTCGACGGCCTCGACAACTTCCCCACGCGCTACCTCGTGAACGACGCGTCGGTGTTCAAGAAGATCCCCGTGGTGCACGGCTCCATCTTCCGCTTCGACGGTCAGGTCACGACGTTCTGGCCACACAAGGGCCCCTGCTACCGCTGCCTCTACCCGGAGCCGCCGCCCCCTCACCTCGCCCCGAGCTGCGCCGAGGCCGGCGTCCTCGGCATCCTGCCGGGCGTGGTCGGCACCATCCAGGCGACCGAGGCCATCAAGATCCTGCTCGGTCAGGGCGAGCCACTCGTGGGCCGCCTCCTGACCTACGACTCGCTCAAGATGTCGTTCCGGACGCTCAAGCTGCGGCGCGACAAGACCTGCCCCGTGTGCGGCGAGTCGCCGACGATCCGCGAGTACATCGACTACGAAGGGTTCTGCGCGGTCGGCCGCTGATCGGGGCTGGCGCGAGCGACGCACGCGCACCGCTTGACGCACGGCCGGAGCGCCGTGTGTAGTGCGCTCGACATGTCCAGCACGGACGAGCCGAGCACGAACGACGCCGCGAGCACGCGTGCCGTCGACGACGCGTTCGTGAAGGAGCACGAGGGCTTCGTGCGCAACATCGCGGGGCGCGTGCGCAAGGAGCTCGACCTCCACTGCGAGCTCGACGACCTCGTCGCGTGGGGATTCCAGGGCCTCATCGAGGCGCGAGCGCGCTTCGACTCGAGCCGCGGCGTCCAGTTCGGCACCTTCGCGCACTACCGCGTCCGCGGCGCCGTCATCGATGGCGTGCGGAAGATGGCCTACCTCTCGCGGCGCGCGCACATCGCCCGCAAGGTCGCCGAGGCGGCCGACGATCTCCTCGAGCACGAGGCGGCGACGCGGGCCGCGAGCCCCGAAGCGAGGGCCGACGTGCAGCAGACCGTGCAGGCGATCGACGACGTCCTCGGCAAGCTCACCGCGGCGTTCGTGATCGCGTCCGTCGGCCAGGACGACAGCGCGTCGCCCGAGCCGGCCGACGAGCAGCTCATCCGCGCCGACGAGAGCGTGCGCGTTCGAGAGGCCGTCGCGAAGCTGCCCGAGCGCGAAGCGAAGGTCGTGCGCGGGCTCTACTTCGAAGGTCGGCTGCTCGACGACGTCGCCAAGGAGCTCGGGGTCTCCAAGTCGTGGGCGAGCCGAATCCACACGAAGGCCCTCGCCCTCATGAAGGGCTCGCTGTCGGCCGAATGAGCTCGGCGCGCGCCGTCACTGCTGCGACGTGAGCACCTGGCGCACGGCGCCGGTGAGCTTGTCGGTCAGCTTCGCGGCCAGCTCCACCTCCTGGCTGTAGCGATGCACCGTCGCCTGCAGCGCCAGGAGCTGCTCGGGGCCGAGCGGTGCGCCTCGACGCGCGAGCACGCGATCGAGCGTGGCCTCGTGCGAGGCCATCTCCTCGGCGGCGTCGCGCAGCGCGTCGCGGAAGCTCCCTCGCGTCGGCGTCGCTTCGGTGGCGGGACGTCCGGCTGCGGTGGGCGGGGTGGAAGGGGCGATGGGGAGACGAATGCCGTCGGTCATGACGCTCTTGTCGGCACGAGCGGGCGCTCGTTGCGTGTGCGCCGGACGTTCCTCGATCCCCCCACGCGGCTCACGGCCTCAGGCGCTCGAACGAACGCAGGAAATTCAGCCCGAGCACGTTGCGGATTCGCTCCTCGGACCAGCGTGCCTCGAGCATGTGCTGCACGAGGCGCGCATACGCGAGCTCGCCGTCTCGCAGCTCGGCCGGAGGGAGGATGAAGCCGTCGTAGTCGCTGCCGAGTGCCGCGGCGTGCTCGCCGCCCGCGCGGATCGCGGCCTCGAGGTGCGCGATCACGGCGCGACCGTCACGCGCGCGGCGCGGCCCCCAGCTCGGGCCCAGGAACGCCGCGTGGAAGATGATCCCGATGCAGCCGCCTGTGTCCGCGATCGCACGCGCCTGTCGGTCGTCGATGTTGCGCCACACGTCGTGCACCGAGCGCATGCCGGTGTGGGTGACGAGCGCGGGCAACTGCGGATCGTGCACACCCATCGCGTCCCAGAAGCCCGGCTCGGACACGTGAGCGAGATCGACGAAGACGCGCGCCTCGTCGAGCGCGCGCACCATCGCTCGGCCCGCGTCGCTGAGCCCCGTCGGAGCACCGACGCGCAGCGGGCTCGAGGTGCCGCCGAGGCTCGAGCTCGACAGGTGCACCACGGTCACGCGCGTGATCGCGCGCGACGGATCGACGAACGTGCACGCGACACGGCCGCCCTCGACGCGGTGCTCGAACGCGTTGCCGCCTTGGACCGCGAGGAGCGCGGCGTGGAGACCGCGCGCACGCGCGTCCTCGAGCTCGCCGCGCGTGGTCACGATCGCGACCCGTGGGTCGCGGAGCAAGCTCGCGCGCAGCGCCTCGACGTTGGCCTGGAGGACCTCCGCACGCCCCGAGGCGCCTCGGAGGATGTTCGTGGCGATCGACCACATCGCGACACCCAGACCGCTCGAGTGCACGCGCGGGAGATCGAGATGCCCGAAGAATCGACCCCAGGGAGGAAGGCCCGCGTGCGAGCGATGGAGGTCGTAGCCCCAGAGCCGCGGCGGGATGAAGGTCTCGAGGTGGAGGTCCACGACGACCGCGCTCCGCAAGAGCGCGACGGCCTCCTCCGACACTCCCGCGCGTCGCGCGAGATCGGGTCGAGGGAGATCGCGTTCCTGGACGATGGCGGCCTCGCGCATCAGCGAGAGCCTAAACAGGATCACCGAGACATGGGATCCTCCGCGCGCGACGATCGTGCGTCGCTCCGCGGGTCGGCGGAGAAAGTTCGGTCCCGCATGGCCGTGTGTGCTCGCCGCGTGCCGTTCGTCCGGGACGGACGGTCCACCGAGGGACTGGAACCGACGCGGTCGATCCGAGGCACGCACACGTGCACGCTCGCCTTTCGCGTTGACCCCACGACGCGCGGTTTGGCACGCTCGCGTCGCATGTCGGCCTCGCGCCCCGCGCTTCGCTCCGCCCGCACCCCTGCGGCCAGGCGAGCCCGCGTGTCCTGGGTGCTCGGTGCGCTCGTCGCGGGCTCCGCCCTCGGTGGTTGCGGCGTGATCGATCTCGGCGACAACATCGTTCCGCCCAACGTGCGGGTCGACGAAGACCGTTTCTACTGCGAGATCGCCCCGCAGATCCTCCAGGCGCACTCGTGCGCGACGGGTGGGACCGCGGAGTGCTCGGGCATGAGCTGCCACGCGTCGACCTCGTCCTTCCGCCTCAGCCGGATGTCGACGCTCCCGCGCTGTGAGGGCGGCATGCCGATCGATCCCGTCGATCCCGCGCTCCAGGACGACTACCGCGCGGTCACGCTCTTCCTCGGCTCCGACTCGGCCTCCTCGCCGTTCTGGCGACGCCCGGTGCGGGCCGACTCGCACCCCTGCGCGGTCTTCTCCCAGATGTCGCCCGAGTCCGAGCTGATCGCGGACTGGATCGAGAGCGGAGCCCTGTGACGCGAGCGTTCGCACCTCGCCTCGTGACGCTCTGCGCGCTCGCGACGCTCTGTCTGGGCGCGACGCTCGCGAGCCGCGCCTCCGCGCAGGATGCGGCGCCGGCGGCGACCGAGCAGGCCCCGAGCGGCGTCTACGCGCGCGTCATCGTGGATCGCGTGGATCTGCGCAGCGGCCCTGGCTCGACGTTCCGTCGCGTGTGGGTCGGCTCGCGCGGCGACGTGTTCCCGATCACCGAGCGCGGCACGCACGCGTACTGGTTCCGCGTCGAGCTGCCCGACGGGACGCAGGCGTACGTCCCCGGCGACGCCGTGTACGCGCACGAGCTCAGCGCCGAGCAGGCGAGCCAGGGGCGCTTTCTCCCCGAGCTCTTCGCGCCGCCGGCGCTGCCGCACGCGGTCGGAGAGATCGCATTCTCGTTCGGCGTGCTCGGCATCTCCGAGCAGGGCATCGGCAGCGGCCTCATGGCGATCCGGCCCGCGATCAACCTCTCGCCCGAGCTCGCCATCGAGGCGACCGCGGCGGCCGCCGTCGGCGAGGGTGGCCGTCTCTTCATCGGTGCGCTCGGTGGTCTGGTGAACGTCTTCCCCACGTCACCCGTGGTCCCGTTCCTCGCGCTCGGTGGCGGCTTCCTCCGCAGCGATCCGAACGCCGACGCCTTCCTGCTCCGCGCGGGCTGGCGTGGCGCGATGTACGCCGGTGGCGGGCTGCGCATCGCCTTCCGCTACCGCATCACGCTGCGCCTCGAGGCGCGCGCGTGGGTGCTCTTCGACGAGAACGAGTGGACCGAGCAAGAGGAGGTGAGCGGTGGGCTCACGGTGTTCTTCTGAGCTCAGCGCGTCGTCGCGGCGCCGCGTGTGCCTCGGCGTGCTGTTCTGCATGGCGGTCGCCGGCGCGCTCGGTGGCTGCGTGACCGTTCGCCCGGAGGAGCGCGAGATCCTCGCGGATCCCGCGATGACGTTCGGTGCAGGCGGCGACGCCGCCGCGCACGAGGATCACGTGCTCTCGAACCGTGAAGGAAGCATCGGCGGCGGTGCGAGCTCGGGTGGTGGATGCGGCTGCAACTGAGCCCACTGCGCAAGGCTCCGAGGGGGGCGTTGCTCGTGCTCGCGGCGCTCGCGGCGGCCGTCGGTGCGCGCGCCGACGGCGGCGAGGTCGACATCGGCGCCACGCTCTTCCATGAGGGCGGCGGTCCGCTGAACATGACGGTCATCACCCCGTCGGTCCGAGGCCGCATCGATCCTGCCGACGAGGTCACGATCCGCCTGGGCTGGGATGCCGACATCGTGACGGGCGCGAGCGTGGCCGTCGTCGATGCGCCCGGCACACGGCCCGACGCGATCACGACGGCGACGCAGCTCGACGACATGCGCAACGTCTTCAACGGCGGCCTCGAGCTGCGGAGCGACTTCGGGTCGCTCCGCGCTGGCTACGCCTACGGCTTCGAGAGCGACTACACCTCGCACGCGCTCACGCTGGGCGCGCGCGCGGAGCTGTTCGAGCGCAACACCACCTTCGACCTCTCCTACGCGCACGGCTGGGACTCGGTCTGCGACGTGGCGCAGCCGCGCATGCAGGATCCGGTGGAACGTCGGCGCCTGCCCGCATCGACCGGCTGCTTCGGCGCGAACACCGATCTCACCACGCGCGACGTCGCGCTGAACTCTTTCCAGGGCACCTGGACGCAGGCATGGGCCCCCATCTTCGTCACCCAGCTCGCGTTGTCGGCGCAGCTCGTCGACGGCTTCCAGAGCAACCCGTACCGCGCGGTCTGGCTCGGTCGCTCCTCGGCGCAGGAGCACCACCCCGATCACCGCTTCCGCTACGCCGCCTCGCTCGCGGCCCGCCTCTGGATCGAGCCGATCTCGGGCGCGATCCAGGCCTCGGGGCGCGCGTACCGTGACAACTGGGGCGTTCAATCGCTGAGCGCCGAGCTCGCGGTCGAAGAGGTCATCGAGGGCGCGCTGCGGCTCCGCGTGCGAGGCCGCTACTACGCTCAGAGCGCGGCAGCGTTCTTCTCCGACGACTACGCCCTCGCTCCGCGCGGGCAGTACTTCACGGGTGACCGAGAGCTCTCGGCGATGTCGTCCATCCTCGTCGGCGGCGCGATCACCTACACGCTCACGACCGGCGCGGACGGCCCGGTGCTCGGCTTCCTGTCGCGCTTGAGCCTGATCGCCAAGGCCGACTGGCTGCACAGCGATTTCGGCCAGTTCCGCTACGGCACCGCGAGCGTGCCCAACCGGGACGCCGTGATCGTGACACTCGCGCTGGAGGCCGAGATCTGATGCGTGCCCCGTCGACGGGATCGGCGCGCTCGGTGGGGCGCTGGACGCGCGCCGCGCTCGTCTGCGCAGCGCTCGCCACCACGGCGAGCACTTGCCAGCGGCCCGAGCGCGAGGGCTCGATGCTCGGCGGAACGAGCGAGGCAGAAGCGCAGACCCCGCCGGACAGTGACGCGACGCGACGGCCGCCCACCGGCACGACGTGCGGAGGTCGCGACGACTGCCCGAGCGACCAAGTGTGCGTGGAGAGCCGCTGTCGACACCGAGACACGAGCGTCGCCGGAGAGATCCTGGCGAGCTCGGCGCGAGCGCTGGCGGAGGCCGGCGACTGGGAAGGCGCGATCGAAGCGTACGCGGACGCTACGCAAGCCTACGAAGCCGCGCACGCCCCCGTGCCCGCCGAGCTCACCTGCGACCAGGCGACGCTCATGCTCAGCACGGCGACCACGCCCGAGGCGCGCGAGGCGGGCGCCGCGCGCGCCGACGCCTGCTTCCGGGCTTCGCTGCCCGGCTTCGCACCGCGTGAAGAGACGCGGCGCGCCGTCGCACGGCTCCGTTTCCAGGGCCTGGACGTCACGCTGTTCGATCAGGAGACGCCCGCCGCACGCTTCTTCACGCAGGCCCAGTCACCGCCGACCGTCGACGCGATCGTCGTCGAGGCGACGCTCACGGGCGACGAGCAAGCGGGCATCGTGGACGTGCGCACGCAGATCGACGCGGAGGCCGCCCACCGCGCGATCGCGGAGTGCTTCATCCAGGACTGGGAGGTCCACCACGAGCGCGCGGCGCGTGGCTCGCTCGTGGTGCGGTACTCGACCCGCATGCGCGACATGGGCACGTACGACGCGTTCGAGCCCGAGCTCCTCGTCGAGAAGACCACGGTCGCCGAAGACGGGTTCGAGCCCTGCGTCGCGCGCGCGTTGAGCGCGAATCTCACACCGCCGCGCAGCGGCCGCGTCGTGTCGTGGCAGGCTCCGCTCGAGGTCGCCGCGCACGTCCAGTGAGCGGCCTCGACCCATTCTGCCCGCCTCCAGGTCCGAGCATGAGCAATCACCTCTTCGCCGTCGTCATGGCCGGTGGCTCCGGCACCCGCTTCTGGCCTCTCTCGCGCCGGCTCAAGCCCAAGCAGCTGCTCGCCCTCGCGGAGCCCGATCGAACGCTCCTGGCCTCGACGATCGACCGCGTCGCGCCGCTCGTGCCGCCCGAGCGCGTGCTCGTCGTCACGGGAGAGCACCTGGCGGCCGCCACCCGCGCCGCCGTGCCTGCGCTGCCCGCAGCGAACGTGCTGGCCGAGCCGATCGCCAAGAACACCGCGCCGTGCGTCGCGTGGGCTGCCTACCACGCGCTCGCCCGCGATCCGGACGCGGTGCTCGCCGTGCTCGCTGCCGACCACTTCGTCGTCGACCAGCGCGCGTACCTCGAGGTGATCAAGCGTGCGCTCGAAGCCGCCGCGGATGGCTCGCTCGTCACCTGCGGCATCAAGCCGTCGCGCCCCGAGACGGGCTACGGCTACCTCGAGGTGGGCGGTGAGGTCGGCCCCGGCTTCTCGCACACGGTGCTCCGCTTCGTGGAGAAGCCCGATCACGCGCGCGCGCTCGAGTTCGTCCAGAGCGGTCGCTTCCTCTGGAACAGCGGACAGTTCTTCTTCCGTGCCGACGCGATCGTTCGCGCCTTCGAGGAGCACATGCCGGAGCTCGCGAAGGCGATGGTGCCGGTGCGCACGGCGACGCCCGAGGACGAGGCCCGCATCGTCTCGGCGGCGTACGCGAGCGCCAGGAGCGTGTCGATCGATCACGGCATCATGGAGAAGGCCGCCAAGGTCCGCGTGATCCCGGGCGACTTCGGGTGGAACGACGTCGGGAGCTGGACGACCGCGTGGGAGCTCGCGCAGCGCGACGCTGCGGGCAACGCGGGCGCGGCGGTGCTCGTCGACGCACGGAACAACTACGTGCACTCGCCCGAGGGCAAGGTCGTCGCCCTGCTCGGCGTCGAGGATCTCGTGGTCGTCGACACGCCCGATGCCCTGCTCGTCATGCCGCGCGCGCGCGCCCAGGACGTGCGCGCGATCGTCGATGCGCTCAAGGGCAAGCGCGACGACGTGCTCTGAGAGCACGTATCAGAGGGAGGGCCGGGCGATCCTCCGCGCTCACGGCCGGATCTGCGACGTGATGCGGGAGGCACGGGCACGCTGCTCGGGATCGGGCTCGAAGAAGAGGTCGAGCTCGCCGCGTCGGCTCGCCCGCTCGTCGAAGGTGGTGAGCCAGGGCCCCGCGCTCACCCCCTCGGCGAGCACCGGCGAGAGCACGCGTCGCAGCGCCGAGGGACGCCCCGCATAAGCCGGCTCGATCCACGGTGCGCGCGCGCCGCCCGTGGGTCGATCGAGGTACGCGCGTACCCGGCCGGGCGATGCGACGCTCACGCGGAACCGGCGCGGCGCCGCGTCGAGCTGCGGCTCCGAGTACGGAAAGAACGGGCGCTCGGTCGAGAACGACATCCGCACCGACGCAGAGCTGAATGGCGCCGCCGCGAGGGAGCCGGGGGCGATTCGAAACGCGGTGATGATCCAGCCTGCCGACACATACGGCGCGACGTACGAGGTGAGCGCCGCGCCGCTCGGGTAGCCGTGGCTCCGCAGCCACCCCTCGAGCGCGTGCGGATCGCTCGCCGCGAGCACCGCTGCGTCCATGCCGGCGACAGTGCGCTCCTCGAGCACCACGACCGCGTCGGCCGCGCTCGCGTGCCGCCCTGCCCCCGACGTGCCGCGGCTCCGACTCGAGCGGCGCGGCGGCATGCGGTAGAGCGTGAAGAGCTCCGCGAACACGCGAGAGCTCACCTCCGCGAGCTCGGGCCGCGTGGGCGTGGGGACGAGGAAGCCGAAGTCCTCCCGCACGCCGTCGAAGAACGCGCGACGAACGAAGTGCTCGAGGTGGCGAGCCTCGTCCCACACGACGAGCGCCTCCTCTCCGCGCACGAAGACCGGGCCGCTGCGACCGATGCCCGCGCAGGCCTCGACGGCGCGAGGAGGCGCCGCGACGGCGACGAGGAGGGTGACGATCAGGCCGAAGAGCACGCGCTGCATGGCGACGAAGATAGGCGGCTTCGGGAGCGGCGTCGTTGACGCAGCGCGTCGGTCGATCGTGCCTGGATCACGTGCATCGCGCCGAGTAGGGTCCGCGCGCGCTCGCGCTCCGTAGGCCGAGGTCGGCCTCGCCGCGAGCCCTCAAGGAGGCCCTCGTGCTCATCGGCGTGCCCACGGAGATCAAGACTCGCGAGTACCGCGTTGGCATCAACCCCGGCGGCGTCGTCGCGCTCACGCGCGCGGGGCACCAGGTGCTCGTGCAGAAGGGCGCGGGCCTGGGCGCCGGCATCAGCGACGCGGAGATGGTCGCCGCCGGCGCGAAGATCGTCCCGACCGCCGAGGACGCGTGGGGCGCAGACATGGTCATGAAGGTGAAGGAGCCGCTCCCCTCGGAGTACGGCTACTTCCGCGCGGGCCAGATCCTCTACACGTACCTCCACCTCGCGCCGCTGCCGGAGCTCACGCGCGAGCTGATGAACAAGAAGGTCCGCGCGATCGCCTACGAGACCGTGCAGAACCCCGACGGCTCGCTGCCGCTCCTGCGGCCGATGAGCGAGGTCGCCGGCCGCATGTCGACGCAGGTCGGCGCGTCGTGTCTGCAGAAGGAGCACGGCGGCAAGGGCGTCCTGCTCGGCGGCGTGCCCGGCACGCGCCGAGGCAAGGTGGCGATCCTTGGCGGCGGTGTGGTCGGCTCGCACGCGGCGCGCATCGCGGTCGGCATGGGCGCGCACGTGACCGTGCTCGACGTCGATCACGCGCGCATGAGCTACCTCGAGGACATCTTCGGGGCCTCGATCGAGACGCTCTACTCGAACCCGAAGAACATCGAGAAGGCGGTCGTCGAGGCGGATCTCGTGATCGGCGCCGTGCTCGTCGCGGGCGCGAAGGCGCCGAAGCTCGTCGACGAGGATCTGGTCAAGCGCATGTCGCCCGGCTCGGTCGTCGTGGACGTGGCGGTCGATCAGGGCGGCTGCATCGCGACGTGTCGCCCGACCGATCACGATCACCCGACGTTCGAGCTCCACGGCGTCGTGCACTACTGCGTGCCGAACATGCCTGGCGCCGTCGCACAGACGTCGACGTTCGCGCTGACGAACGTGACGCTCCGCTACGCCGAGATGATCGCCAACCTGGGCGTCGAGAAGGCCGTGAAGGGCTCGAGCGCCCTGGCGCTCGGCGTGAACTGCTGGGACGGCGCGTGCACGTACCGAGCGGTCGCCGAAGGCGTCAACGTCGAGTACACGGCGCTCGAGAAGGTGATCTGAACGCTCCGACCAACGATCGGAACGAGCGCTCGGAAGCGCCGATGAAGCCCGCCCCTCGGCGGGCTTCGTCGTTCCGTCGCGCAGGCGATCAGATCACGTAGTCCTTGAGGCGGAGCACGTCCTTGAGCGCCGCGAGCTTCGCGAGGCCCGCGGTCTCGACCTGACGCACACGCTCACGCGTGAGGTTCATGATCTCGCCGACCTCTTCCAGCGTGATGCCGCCGCGGTCCGCGATGTCGAGCGCGCAGGTCTCGGTCATCTCCCAGACCTCCATGTCCGTGAAGTTGATCTTGATCGATCCACGCACCGGATGGACGTCGATGTAGAGGTGGTACTTGCACGACACGTACGGGCACGGCCGCTCCATGTCGACGCACTCCGCACGCGTCTTGGGACGCCAGTAGTCGGTCTCCGGGTAGAGCTCGCGACCGCGACGAAGCTCCGCCTTGCTGAGGCGGCGAATCGAGATCGTGTGCGCACGCGCGCGGTTGCGACGCTTGCGCCCCTCCGAGTCGGACTCCGAGTCCGACTCGGTGTCCGACGTCTCCGCCAGCTGCAACGCCAGCGATCCATGCATGGCCGGCGCCTCGATGTTGCCGACGCTGCTGCCCTTCTTCGGAGCCATCTCGTCGCCCACGAGCTGCTCCATCTCCTCGCCCTCGAACTGCTCCATGACCGCCTCCCACACTCTTTCGCCGTTGCCCCCGCAGACCCACGGATCGCTCGCCCAGCGATCCGAGAAGCCCGCGGAGTCGGGTCCGCGCTCGCCCGCGCGTTCCCACACCTTCGGGTCACCTCGCGGATGACCTCACACCTGCGCGCGCTTCAGCCTCGCCTGGAGCGAAGCGCGCTGCTCGATCTCGTCCAGTGCGCGCAGCAGCTCGTCCCCGAGCCGCCGCGCCTCCTCGTACTTCTTGCGTGCGAGCTCGTCCGAGCCGCGACCGACCTCGCCCACACGGCCGTCCCGGAGACCTCTCGACGCCGAGGCGCCCTCGCGAAGCGCCCCTTCGCGAAGCAGAAGCGCGCGTTCGATGGCTCCGTAGACCCGCGTGAGGCTGCGTGAGAGCTCCTCGATGTCGCCGCGGATGAAGAAGAACTCCTTCTGGATCTCCTCGATCGTGTAGCCCTGACCCATCAGGCGGCGGATCGTCTCGATGCGCCGCACGACGGTCGCCGGATAGAGGCCCTGCGAGCCCCGGTTCTTGCCCTTGGCTCCGACCCGCACGCTGCGCGGGAGGAGGCCGAGCTGGACGTACTTGCGGAACGTGGCCTCGGTGAGTCGATCGCCCTTCGACCCGAACGCGTCGACGATCTCCTGGACCTTGAGACCGGCCGGATGGGCTCGCTCGAGGGCGACGAATCGCTCCTCGTTCCAGCCGGATCCAGCGCTCTCTCGGGCCCCTGTCGACACGAACCGCTCCTCGTTCCTCGCACGCCGATTCGTGCACTCTCACTCGTCTGAACTGATCAATATCCTCAAGCGAGCCGGAAGATATTCCACTGAAAAGAACGTCGTCAAACAAATTGTGCAACGTTCGTACGATCCTGTAGATCGCCCTATTTTTCAGGCTTCCGGGCCGTTCGTGCCACGCCGAAAGGGCCCGAGTCTCGCGTCCGGCCGCCCTCGCGATCGGGGTGCATCGGCCGATCTCGAGTGTGTTTGAGCGATCGCGCTTCCCTGTCTCGGGGAGGTCGGCGACGATGCCGCCGATGCGCACCGGCCCGTTCGGCCTCACCGCCCTCGCTCTCAGCCTCGCGACCCTCTTCGGCTGCGGTCGCGGAGACGCGCGAACGGGCGAGCGGTGCGCGCAGGACCGCGACTGCGCACGCGGCCTCTGCGTCGCGGGCGTCGCGGGTCAGAACGCGGCCTGCACGGTGAGCTGCGGCTCGGACGACGAGTGCCCCGACGGCTGGAGCTGCACCGGGGTCACGCAGGCCAACGTCGTCGTCTGCTCGCGCGGCGCGGCCACTCCGTTCGGTCGCTGAGATGTCGGAGCCCGCCCGCGTGCTGCGCTCGCTCCGCGGCCTCGCGCTCGCGGCGCTGGGAGGCCTGGACCCGCGGGCGCGCGCGCGCTTCCTCGCGCACCGCGGCGCGCGTGTGGGAGCGGCGCTGGTCGTGTTCGTCGCGCTCGTCGCGATCGTGGGGCCCTTCGTCGCGCCACACGATCCGGCCGCGCTCCTGCCGCAAGGACTGCTCGAGGACGGTACGCCGGCGCCGCCGGGTGAGCTCTGGCTCGGCGCGGACACGATGGGGCGCGACGAGCTCTCGCGGTTGCTCCACGGCGGCACGCTGTCGCTGGGCGTCGCGCTCGTCGCGACGGCGATCGCGGTCGCGCTGGGGCTGTGCATCGGCGTGGTGAGCGGCTCGCGTCGCGGGCCCATCGACTCGGTCGCGATGCAGACGGCGGACGTGCTCTCGTCGCTGCCCTTCCTCCTGGTCGCGATCACGATCGAGCGCGCGATCGGCGAGCCCTCGCCTTGGTCGCTCGCGATCCTCCTCGGCTGTCTCTCGTGGACGACCCTCGCGCGCGTGACGCGCACCAAGACGCAGCAGATCCGAGAGCTCGACTACGTGCAGGCCGCGCGTGCGCTCGGCTTCTCCGAGGCGCGCATCCTCTTTCGGCACGTGCTGCCGAACGTGCTCGGCCCCGCGATCGTGCTGGGCACGACGCTCGTGGCGCAGATGATCCTCGTCGAGAGCGCGATGTCGTTCCTCGGCGTCGGCGTGCAGCCGCCCGCCTCGACGTGGGGGACGATGCTGCACGACGGACAGGACGTGCTCTCGGTCGCGCCGCGCCTCGTGCTGTTCCCGGGCGCGCTGATCGTGATGACCGTGTTCGGCTTCAACCTGCTGGGCGAAGGTCTGCGCGACGCCGTCGACGCGCGCTCGACCGGCGCCCTCGTCGCGGGCTCGAGCGCGAGCAAGCGGCGACGGAGCCGCGACGACGTCATGGGGCTGGCCGGCCTCGGCGTGTTGATCGGAGGACTCGCGCTCTTCGTGGCGTTCGTGCCGCCGGTGCCGCAGCACCCGTCGTTCGTGGGCGCGGGCAACGACACGCCGCGGCGCGGCGGCACGCTGGTCGTGCACCACGAGGACGACATGCGCTCGCTCGATCCGGCCGTGGCCTACGACGAGATCTCGGGCATGGGGCTCAAGCTCGTGTTCGAGACGCTGCTCGACTACGACGAGGCGCTCTCGTTCGTGCCACGCCTCGCGCGAGAGATGCCCGAGATCGCCGACGGCGGACGCACATACACGTTCCACCTGCGTGAAGGCGTTCACTTTCACCCGAGCCCTCACCTCGCTCCGGATCGCACGCTCGTCGCGGAGGACGTTCGCTACGAGATCGAGCGCGTGCTCGCGCCGGCCACGGGCTCACCGGGCGCGCCATACTTCCGCAACCTCCTCGGAGCCGACGAGTACGAGGCCGGTCGTGCCGAGCACGTGCGCGGGATCGAGGTGCTCGACGCGCTCACGATCCGCTTCCGCTTGAGCGTCGCGGACCAGACCTTCCTCAACGCGATGGCGCTCTCGTTCGCGGCGCCCGTGCCGCGCGAGGTCGTCGAGGCGCCCGGCAGCGACTTCGCGCACCACCCGATCGGCACAGGCGCCTTCGCGTTCGAGAGCTGGGAGCCCGCACTCCGCGCGACGTTCGTGCGGCACGACGGCTTCTTCCTCGAGGGCCAGCCGTACCTCGATCGCATCGTGCTCGACCTCGATCTGAGCCGCGGCCCCGCGTTCCTGCGCCTCCAGGCCGGCGAGATCGACCACATGCATCGCTTCACGCCGAGCGACAACTACTTCCTCCACCGCGCCCCCGCGTGGCAGCCGTACCAGACCGACAGCGCGAACCTCGACATCTGGGGCGTGGGCATGAACTGCGAGCTCGCGCCCTTCGACGACGTGCACGTGCGGCGCGCGGTCGCGTTCGCGATCGACGGCGAGCACTGGCGGCGTGCGCGCGGGAACCGCTTGCGCCTCGTCGGTCAGCCGCTGCCCGCCAACATGCCGGGCTACGTGCCGGGGCTCGCGGGCGAGCATCACCTCGACCTCGAGCGTGCGCGAGAGGAGATGCGCCTCGCGGGCCATCCGGTGGAGCGCGAGGGTGAGCGCTGGATCGCGCGCGGGCTCGAGGCGCCGATCGAGGTGTGGGTCGGTGCGGGCGAGACGGGGCAGGCGTACGGCGAGCTCATCCAGCACGACCTCGCGCAGATCGGCCTCGACATCCGCATCCGCCAGGTCGCCTTCCCCGTGTACCTCGCGGAGACGGCGCGTCGGCGCACGGTGCCGCTGTTCCTCACGGGATGGAGCGCGGACTTCCCGGATCCGTCGAACTTCTTCGACACGCTCTTCCACTCGCGCTCGATCAGCGAGACGGGCTCGCAGAACCGCGCGTTCTACCAGCGCCCCGAGCTCGACGCGCTGCTCGACCGCGCGCGCGTCGAGCCGGACCGCACGCAGCGGATGGCGATGTACGCCGAGGCGAGCCGCATGATCGTCGACGACGCACCCTGGGCGTTCGTGTTCTCGAACACGGTGACCGACGTGTGGCAGCCCTACGTGCGCGGCTACCGTGTGCATCCCGTGTGGCGTCCGTTCTACCGCGACGTGTGGCTCGATCTGCCGCGGCGGCGCGCGAGCGCGGAGGACTTCGCGGGTGAGGACGCGAGCGTCTCCTGGCTCGGCGCAGGCATGTTCGGCGAACCCTCGAGCGAGGCGTCGCGATGAGCACGGGCGACGCGCGCACCGCGCTCCTGCGCCGCATCGCGCTGCGCGCCCTCCGCGGCGTCTTCGTCGTGTGGCTCGCGATGTCGATCGTGTTCTTCGCGGTGCACGGCATCGGCGATCCGGCCGTGGCCACGCTCGGCCCCCGCGCGCGACCGGAGCAGATCGAGACCTTCCGTGAGCGCCACGGGCTCGACCGACCGCTCCACGAGCAGTACGGGCACTATCTGCTCGGGCTCGCGACGCTGGATCTCGGTACGAGCTGGCGCGACGAGCGACGCGTGCTCGACGTGCTCGCGATTCGCCTGCCCCGCACGCTGGTGCTCATGTCGCTCGCGACGCTCTTCGAGCTCGCGCTGGGGCTCGGCATCGGCCTCCTGGCCGCGAGACGTCGCGGGACGCTGATCGACACCGTGGCGATGGGCGCGTCGTTCCTCGGCGTGAGCACTCCGAGCTTCTTCCTCGGCGTGCTGGCGCTCCAGTTCCTCGCGTTCCGCCTCGGTCTCTTCCCCGTGGGCGGCTACGGCGTGGATGGGCCCGATCACGTCTGGCACGCGATCCTCCCCGCCCTCGTGCTCGCGTCCCTGGGTGCCGCGACCTACGCGCGCCTCTTGCGGAGCGAGGTGCTCGAGGTGAGCGCGCAGGATCACGTGCGAACCGCGCGCGCCAAGGGCCTCTCGCCCACGCGCATCCTCTTCGCGCACGTCGTCCGCAACGCGCTGCCGCCCATCGTGACGATGATCGGGCTCTCGCTCCCTGGGCTCGTCGCGGGCGCGGTGGTGACCGAGTCGGTGTTCGGCTGGCCCGGCATGGGGCGGCTCGCGATGGAGTCGATCTACAGCTTCGATCTGCCGATGCTGCTCGGCATCGTCTTCGTCGGAGCGGTCACCGTGCAGCTCGGCAACCTGGGCGCGGAGCTCGTCGTGGCGCGCATCGACCCGCGCGTGCGCGAGCGCGACTGATCAGATCAGGGAACTGTCTCGGCACGGTCCGCGGCTCGGGAAAGGGCGCGTCGTCGCGCTCGGGGCATCGATGCACGAGCGCCCGCGAGCGGACGCGATCCGTCAGCGCTTGCGCGGGCGGAGCGGGTAGATGCGGCGGTCGCCCTCGTAGCGGGGCGGCAGGGCCTCGAGCGTCTCGAGGTGCACGACCTTGCGCATGCCGGAGGGCAGGCGGATGAGCAGGCCGCCGTCGACGTTCTCGCCGTCGACGCGGCAGAGACCGAACTGACGGTGATCGACCCAGTCGCCCTTCTTCGGGATCGGCTCGTCGCCCTCGGCGTCCGAGCGCTCCTTGGGCTTGTCGAAGACGGGAACGGTCGCGACGAGGGGGCTCGGGCTCTTGCGCTCGATCACCGCCGGGCGCGAGGGCTTGGACGCCTCGGCCATCGAGGACGCGCGCGCGACGTCGGCCCACCCGAGCGCACCGCCCTCGGCCGTCGCAGCAGCGGCCTCGGGCTCCTCCTCGGGCTCGGCCTCGCGGGTGGGCGGCGGCGACGCGACGGCGCGTGGCGCCTCACGGGCCGACGGCGAAGAGGTCCCGGGTGCCACGGCCTTGGTGCCGCGCTCGAGCGGGCGCGCGACGACGCCCTGCGTGCGCTCGCCCTTCCACACGGAGAGCCCCGTCTCGCGCTCCTCGTCGCGATCGAGGCGAACGTCCTCGAACACGTCGATCACGAGCTCCACGTTGAGCGAGGCCGCGAGCACGAGCTGGCCGCCGAGGACGACGAGGCCGGTGTCGCCTTCGCGCGACATCGCCGCGCGCAGCTCCACGTAGGGCTCGCCCAGGCGCATCGAGACGTTGCCTTCGCACGCGAGCAGCGCGAGCGGCCCCGCGAGGTGGCGCGGTGCACGCAGCGCCTCGCGCGACGGATCCCAGTCGGTGACCTCGGCCCACTCGCACAGGCCCGTGCCGCGCACCCACGCGGCGCGAACGCGCTCGCTCTGCGCGAGCTTCTTGATCGACGCGACGACGTCCTCTCCGCGGTCGATGCGCACGACGAATCGCCGACCGTGGCGGCTCTCCATGACGATCACGTACGTTCTCCTTCGTGGGCGATGGGCGCGCGGGGATAGCACATCGCCGCGCCGGCTCTCGGAGCGCGCGCACGCTTCGACTCGCGTGCGGAGCGAATCCGCTCCATGGTCGGCCCCGAGCGAGACCCGACGATCATGAGCAATCGACCGCAGGATCACTGGGGCCACAAGGCCCGCAAGGAAGGCTACGCCGCCCGCTCGGTCTACAAGCTCGAGGAGATCGATCGGCGCACGCACATCCTCAAGGTGGGTGGACGCGTGCTCGATCTCGGCGCGTACCCCGGCAGCTGGACGGCCTATGCCGCGCAGCGCGTGGGCCCCAAGGGCCGCGTGCTCGGGCTCGACCTCCAGGAGTTCAAGGGCACCCTCCCCCCGCACGCGGAGATCCGCGCCGGCGACGTGCTCTCGCTCGAGCTCGAGAAGGAGCTCGGGCCCGCCTCGTTCGACGTCGTCGTCAGTGACATGGCGCCGGCCACCACCGGTCACCGCTTCACCGACCAGGCGCGCTCGCACCGCCTCTTCATGCGGGCGCTCGAGATCGCGCGCGCCGTGCTCGCGCCCGGGGGACACTTCGTCGGCAAGATCTTCGTGGGCGCGGAGTTCGAGCTCGCGCGCGACGCGGTCCGTGCCGCATTCGAGGAGACGAAGATCATCAAGCCCCCCGCGAGCCGCGCGGAGAGCTACGAGACCTTCGTCGTGGGCCTCCGCCGAAAGGGCGGCGCGGCGCTGCGCGACGAAGCGCCGAGCGCGCCGATCGAGCCCGCGCCTCCCGCTGGGCCGCCTCGCATCAAGAAGACCTGACCCGGAAGCGATCCCCCAGCGCTGGAGCTTCCTCGGCGGCGTCAGCGCGAGCGCACGTAGTCGAGACGGCCTCGCGCCTCGGCCGCGTCGGCGCCGCGCGGCTCGGCGCGGAGATACGCGTCGTACTCGCGCGCGGCCTCGGCCCACGCTTCGCGCGCCGCGAGCAGGTTCGCGAGCAGGTAGTGCGCCGACGCGTACGACGGCATGTCCGCGATGAGCGCGCGCAGGTGCTGCTCGGCCTGCTCGCGCTGGCCCGCGGCGTACTCCGCGAGCGCGAGCTCCGCGCGCAGCCCGGGCGGGGCCGGCTCTTCGTCCGCGGAGACCGCCTCGCCGAGCACACGCACGGCCATGGCCGCGTCGCCGGCGCGACGAAGCCCTGCCCCGATCGCGGCGAGGTCGGCGCGGCCCTCGGCCAGCGGCGCCGCGCGTCGCAGCTCGATGAGCGCCTGGTCGCGGCGGTTCGTGCGAAGGAGCAGGAGGCCCAGGCTCGTCCGGCTCGTCGGCTCACGCGGCGAGAGGCGGATCACCGAGCGGTACGCGGCCTCGGCGCCTTCGTCGTCGCCCGCGTCCTCGAGCGCGAGGCCGAGGTTGAGCTGCGCCGAGGCGAAGCCCGGGCGGACGCGCACGGCCTCGCGCAGCATCGCGATGCCCTCTTCGACGCGATCGGTGTCGCGCAGGAGCGCGCCGAGGTTGTTGAGCGCCTCGGAGAACGTCGCGTCGACGCGGAGCGCTCCGCGGTAGGCCTCCTCCGCGCCTTCGAGGTCCTCCTGCATCTCTCGCGAGAGCCCGAGATCGAGGTGGGCGCGCAGATCCGTCGGGCTCGCGCGCACGATGGCCTCGAGGCGCTGCTCGGCCTCGCGCGGACGGCCTTCGGCCAGGAGCTGCTCGGCCGCGAGCACCTCCTCGCTGGCCGGTGGCGCAGCGCGCGCCTCGGCTTCGTCGGGGAACGTGAGCTCGTCTCCGCCGCTGCCGGACTCGGCGCTCTCGCCGCTGCCGGCGAGGGAGCCTTGTCTCGCGTTGGTGCCGCAGGCGGCACCGGCGAGGGAGACCAGGGCGAAGACCAGGAGGGGGGCGCGGCGGGGCACGATCACGTCGAGACGTTCCATCCGCACGACGGATCTCGTCAACGTCGAAGCTCCGCGGCGCCGGAGGCCTGCGCGAGGGAGGTGATCGCGTCCCGCACCGTGTCACGCACCTCGGCCACGCGGGCGGCGCCATCGAACTTCGAGCCGTCCGCCTCGCACACGTAGAACGCGTCGCTGACGCGCTCGCCCTCCGTCGAGACCTTCGCGAGGACGATGGAGAGGCCCGCGCCGTGCAGCGCGTGGGCGATCGCGTGGAGGAGGCCCTCGCGGTCGCGGGTGAAGACGTCGAGCACGGTGAAGTGGGGCGAAGCGGCGTTGTCGATGACGATCTCGGTGCGGACCTCGGGGCTGCGTCGACGCGACCACGCCGGCGCCCTCACACGGGAGGCGAGGAGCGCATGCGCGTCGAGCTCTCCCGAGACGACCCGCTCGAGATCGCGCGCGATCCCGGCGAGCTTGTGGCGATCGACGGGCGCACCTTCGGCCGCCGGGGAGCTGCTTCGCACGGCGAAGACGTCGACGGCCTCCGCGCGACCGTCGGGCCGAAGCCGTGTGTGGATGTTGGCGGTGGTGATGGTGAGCCGGTGCGCGGCGAGCACGGCCGCGATGTCGGCGAGCAGACCGGGACGATCGTCGGCGACCACCACGAGCTCGGCGAGCTCCTCGACGTCGCCCGGCCGCAGGGCCACGTGCACCGCGCGATCCCCACGCGCCTCGACGATGTCGGCGTGCGCGACGACCGTCGCGGCATCGAGGCCCACGGCGTAGCGATCGGGCAGCGTCGCGAGCAACGCGAGGGCGGCCTCCGCACCGCGCGCCTCGAGCTCCTCGGTGAGCGCGGTGGTCTCGCGCGGCACGGCGTCGCCCTCGAGGACGCGAGAGAGGTCGAGGAAGAGATCGTCGAAGAGGCGTGCCTTCCAGGGCGTCAGCGCCTTGGGGTTGGTCGTGCCCAGGTCGACGAGCGTGAGCAGGTAGAGATCGCGGAGGCGATCCATCGAGCCGATGGCGCGCGCGATCTCCGCGACCGTGTCGGGGTCGCTCGTGTCTCGGCGTGTGGCCCAGTGATAGAGGTGCAAGTGCTCGAGCACGAGCCAGCGCACGTGCTCGGCGTCCTCGGCCGACAAACCCAGCCGGGCGCACACGTCGAGCGCCAGCGCCGCGCCCTCGATGGAGTGATCGCGGCCTCGCCCCTTGCCCACGTCGTGCAGCAGGACGGCGAGCGCGAGCCGCTTGCGATCGGACACCTCGGTGGCGACACGCGTCGCGACCGGGAGGTCGTCGGCGAGCTCGCCGCGGAGCAGCGTTCGCAAGCGATCGACGGCGGCGATGCTGTGAACGTCGACGGTGTACACGTGATAGACGTCGTGCTGGACACGGCCGGTCACCGGCTCGAACTCGGGGATCATGGCGAGCAGCACCCCGGCGTCGTGCAGCTCGGCGAGGATCGAGCCTCGGCGCACCGGCACCTCACCGGTCCACGCGAGCATCTCGAGGAAGGCCTCCCCCGCGGCGGGGCTCTCGCGGAGGCGTGTACGCCCCTCGGCGCTGCGCAGCGCTCGGGCGATCGCCTCGCGCGCCGCCGGGTCCGGCGTCATCGCCTGCGTCGTGACGACCCGGTAGAAGCGCAGCGCGACCTCGGGGCGCTCGAGGCTGCTCGCTCGCAGCGCCAAGCGTCCGTCGACGACGACGACGTCGGGCTCGTGATCGAGCACGTGCGGTGCTGCGTCGATCGCGAGGCCGGGCTCGGTCGGACCGGTCGCGGCGCGTGTGCGTGCGAGCGCTCGCTCCGAGGCCTGCTCCGCCACGCGAGCGTGTCGGTAGTAGCGCTGCATGAAGCGCTCGACGCCGAGCATGTCGGGCGCGTCCTCCTCGCCGAGGGAGCGAGCGATCTCCTCCTGATCCTCGAACGTGAGGCGATCCTGACGCCGCCCGGCACGCGCATGCAGGCGCTGCCGCACGTCCCAGACGAAGGCGCGGGCGGACGCGATGTCGTCGGCCTCGTGGGCGAGCAGGAGACCACGCGCGACCGCTCCTTCGAGATCGAGCACGCCGGAGGCGAGCCCCATCGACCAGCGCACCACGTCGAGATCGCGCAGCCCGCCGCAGCCGTGCTTGACCTCCGGCTCGAGGAGGAACGGCGAGTCGAGGTAGCGATGATGTCGACCCTCGCGCTCCTCCGCGAGCTGAGCGACCGTGGCGGCCGCCAGACGTGGGAGCGCCGCCGTGGCCGCCGCGTCGAGCGCCCACACGAGCCCGCGGTCTCCGGCGATGCGTCGACGATCGAGCAGCATCGTCGCCGTGCGCACGTCGGTCGCAGCGAGCGCGACGGTGTCGGCGACCGCGCGGACCGCGTGTCCCACGTCCAGGCCCAGATCCCACAGCAAGTGGAAGAAGCGCTCTGCGATCGCGAGCACGCGCGGCTCGTGCGGATCGTCGGCGAGCACGACGACGTCGAGGTCGCTGAAGAGGCCGAGCTCGCGCCGGCCGAGGCCGCCGGTCGCCACGAGCGCGACGCGCGGCGCCTCCCCTTCGGCGGCGCACGAGGCGTCGAAGGCGACGGCGAGCACGCCCTCCATCGCGCGGGCGTGGGCACGCGCCACCGACAGCCCCGAGCCCGGCTCGGCCTCGAGGCGAGCGACGAGTCGCGCGCGGTGCGCGACCACGTGCGCACGCGCGGCGCGCTCGAGCCCAGGGCGGATGTGTGCCCACGCGTCGCTGGCCATGGTCACCGCGCTCCCTCTGCCTGCGGCGCCGCATCCCCGCGCGCGTACGCGACGATGCCATCGGCGATCCCTTCGGCGAGCGACTGGCGGTAGCCCTCGGTCCTCAGGGCATCGGCCTCGTCTCGTCGCGTCATGAACGAGGCCTCGACGAGCACCGCCGGCATCGTCGCGCCGACCAGCACGTAGAACATCGCGCTCCTCACGCCTCGGTCGTAGAGGCGTGGCAGCACGCGACGTCCGCCCGCGAGGGTCGAGGCGTGGATGTGCTCGGCGAGCGCACGCGATCCCGCGGCCTGCTCGTCGCGATGGAGGCCCGCGAGGATGCGCGAGAGCGACCCGACCTCGTGCTCCGAGGTGCCGTTCTCACGCGCCGCGAGCCGCACGGCCTGACGGTCGTCGTTCGTGTCGAGGACGAACGTGGTGACCCCGCCGTGCTGCACGTCCTCCCACGCGGCGTTGAGGTGGATCGAGACGAACGCGTCGGCGCCGACCGCGTTCGCCATCGCGGTGCGCTGCTCGAGGGAGACGAATCGGTTCTCCTCGCGCGTGAGCACGACGCGTGTGCTCGGGAGGCGCGCGCGGAGGATGTCGCGCACCCGCGTCGCGAGATCGAGGGTGATGTCTTGCTCCTCGAGGCCGAACGCGCGCGCACCGAAGTCGTCTCCCCCGTGACCCGGATCGAGCACGAGGAGATCGAGCGACTGCGGGCCCGCGCCCGCGAGCACCACCTCCTCGCCGCCCGAGCCGATCCGCACGTCGACGATGATGCGGAACGGCTCCGGCAGGACGAAGAGCGTCGCGCGCGCCGCAGGCTCCAGGTCGAGGGTCACACGCGCGCCGGGCCCCTCCGCGCTGACCCGCACCCGCGCGAGCCCGCCGCCACCGACGGTCGTGGTCTCGGACACGCCCGCACCGAGCGCCGTCGCGGGCAAGAGGATGACGAAGCGCGGAGGAAGCTCGCCATCCGCCGCGATCTCGGACGACTCGAAGCGCACGAGCTCGGAGAGGCCGAGCACGACGCGCACCGAGCCCGCGCGCGCGCGACGCCCTTCGGAAGCTCCGCCGTACACGCTCACGAGATCGAGCGACGCCGACGTGGACGCAGGCTGAGCGCCGGCCCAGGCGGCGAACGCGTCGGCGGTCGCTGGCACTTCGGCGGCTCGATCCGCGGCCCCGAGGCCGCCCCCGAGACCGACCGATGGGTCGTCGGCGTCCGGATCGGCGTCGATGGCCGCGAGCACGCTCGCCGCCGGACGGAACGCCTCGAGCGTGCCGAGCATCTGCCGAGCGCGCGCGACGCACGCGGCGTGCGCGCCGTCGTCGAAGCGACGAACGATGCGGTGCGCCTCGAGGTAGGCAGCTTCGAGGTCCACCCGTTCGCGCGCCTCGAGCTCCGCGAGCGCGAGCTCTGCTTCACAGGCCCCCTCGGTCGCGCGACGGCGGGCTCCTTCCACCAGATACGTCCGCGCGCGATCGAGCGCGGCGTCGTCTTGCTCTCGTGCCGCACGGGCGCGAGCGAGCTCGGCGGCGCGGCGCGCGGCCACCACCGCGTCGGGCGTGCCTTCGAGGCGGCGTGCACGCGCGGCGAGCTCGTCTTCGCAGCGAGCGAGCTCCGGCAACGGGGCCTCGCGCGGCTCGAGCGAGTCGGGACACGGCTCGACCTCGACGACCGGCTCAGCGGCGCCGCCAGCGGGCGTGCCCCAGCCGAGCGCATCGCAGCCGGACACCAGCAGTGAAGCCGCCAGCCACGTGACGACGGCGACCCAGCGTTCGCGTTGACCCTTCGTCTCGCCGACGCCTACCATCCGCCGGTCCTCCTCGCGCTGCAGGCGCGAACCGTGGCACCCGACGTCGGTCGCGGCCCGGTGTGTGTTGCACTCTCGCCGCGACGTCGGCGCGCGTCGCAACGTCGGCGGGCGCGAGGTCTTCCTACCCAGGAGCGAAAGTGAGCGAGCAGCCGATCTATCAGGACCGCCAGAGCGGTCGGGTCTATCGCGACGCGATCGAGATGGTCAACGACTACATCTCGCGCTTCGGAGCCTCGGTGTCCGTCGAGCTGGATCCCCTGGACGGCGATGGCTACACCGACGTGCGACGGGGCTCCGCGACGGTCGGAATCAACGTGCTGTCCGAGCACGGCATCCTGCTCTTCCTCTCGCGCATCATGGCCGTGCCGCGCGAGGGCCGCGAGGCGCTCTATCGACGCCTCCTCGAGCTCAACTTCCTCGTCACGAGCGACGCGTCCTTCGCGATCGACAAGGACAAGGACGCGGTCTACCTGCGCGCGCTGCGCCGCCTCTCGGGCCTCGACTACGAAGAGTTCGAAGACCTCCTCCACACGATGGCGAGTGTCGCCGACGAGTGGGACGATCGCCTCGCGCAGATCTACTCGAGCGATCGCTGACGCCACGTCCGGGGCCGACCGGGCGCGGAGCCAAGGTCTGCCGCACACCGCAGGTCCGTTCGCGTGGTAGATTCCGTCTTCCGTCGCACGAGGTTCCGATGAGCGCGCCCGAGTCCGATCCGCAGCCCGAGATCGACTTCGATCGTCTCGACAACGAGGCCTCGAAGGTCTTCGCCCTGTGGGAGCTCACGGCGGCAGGAGACGCGGAAGCGCACCCAGCCGCCGCCCCCGCCGCACCGAGCCCCGAGCCGACCGCCGCGCCGGAGAAGGCGGAGGAGAGCTGGTCCGCCACCACCGTGGACTCCCCGACGCTGCAGGCCATGCAGGCCGCACGCGCCGCCTCGGTCGACACGCGAGAAGCGGCGGTCGACACGCGAGAAGCGGCGGTCGACACGCGAGAAGCGGCGGCCCCGGCCGACCGAACGCTCGAGGAAGTGCCGCGCGCCGCCGTGGAGGCTGCCCTGGCGAGCGCTCCTCTCTCGAAGGCGACGCTCATGATGTCGCCCGCCTCGCCAGCGCAGCCGGTGCAAGCGCAGCCGGTGCAAGCGCAGGCAGCTCCAGTGCAGGCAGCGCCAGTGCAGGCAGCTCCAGTGCAGGCAGCTCCAGTGCAGGCAGCTCCAGCGCAGGCAGCTCCAGCGCAGGCAGCTCCAGTGCAGGCAGCTCCAGTGCAGGCGGCCCCGGTGCAGGCGGCCCCGGTGCAGCCGATGCAGGCTGCCGCGCCGATGCAGGCTGCCGCGCCCGTCCGCGCCGCGAAGGCGTCGCCCCCGCTGAACATCGTCCCGTTCCCCGAGCCCGCCACGCCGGCCTATGCGGTGGAGGACCTGGCCCCGCCGATGAAGAGCGCGGGAGGTCCGATGTTCTGGATCGCCGCGGCGGCGATCCTCTTGGTGGTGGGTGGGGGTGGCCTCGCGTGGCTCATGAGCGACTCGAGCGCGCCCGAGACGAGCGCCACCGCCACGCCTCGTCCGACACCGAGCGCCGCCGCCGTCCCTGCGAGCGCGCCGCCTGCGCCTGCGGTCGCGCCGCCGAGCGTCGCCGCCGCGCCCGCACCCGCCATCGCGCCTGCGGCGCCCGAGATCGTGCCGCCTCCCGCGCCTGCCATCGCGCCTCCCGAAGCGCCGGCGGTCGCCGTCGCCCCCCAGCCGCCTGCGGCGACCGTCCCTGCGCCGGCCGCCCCTGTGCCGGCCGCTCCTGTGCCGGCCGTCTCTCCGCCGGCCGCGCCCGTTGCGCCTGCCGTCACGCGCACGGCCGAGACCGCGATCGCGGCGCCGCCGCATGCGCCTGCGTCCAGCTCCTCGCGGCGCAGTGGGCGCCAGGAGCGCGTCGCGAGCTCGTCGAGCTCGAGCGCGGAACCGCCGCGCCCCGCGAGCACCATCCGTAGCGGCTCGCGCAGCAGCTCGTCGTCGACCTCCATGTCGACCGGCCGCAGGGGCGCCGGATTCGTGAGCGACAACCCGTACTGAGAGCACGCGGCACTCGGATTGATCGATGCGAGTGCCACGGGCTCGAATCGGCGGGAGGGAGGCTCTCGCCGATTCACTCGGCGAGAGGGAGGGGCTGCGGCCAGACCCTCCGGCAAGAAACGT
>JBILLJ010000342.1:0-2828 GCA_044376125.1 Sandaracinaceae bacterium | reverse complement strand
GCCGTGACGAAGGCCTGCTGTGAGAGGTCGGGGGCCCGCTCGGCAGGCCAGCCCAAGAGGACGAGCGCCGGACTCCTCGTGACGCGAACGATGGTGTCGAGCGGCTCGAGGACGAGCGTGGCGATCTCTCGCGCGCGCTCCCAGCGCAGCTCGCTGCGCGACTGTCGCTGCTGGGCAGATCGGATCGAGGTGCTGAGGTAGCTCGCCAGGGGGCGAAGCGCGTCCTCCGCGCGCGAGGCGAGCGCGCGGGCCACGCTTGGGGAGGACGTGTCGGCGGTGGCCGAGAAGTGCAGCGCCTTCACGAGGACACCTCCGTGCGGCGCACGAACGGGTTGCGTGACGAGGGCGCGTCGTGCTCGCGATCCGCAGGGAGCGGCTCGCTCTCCTCGGAAGCCGCGAAGCGCGCGCGGACGCGGGCCCACGCACGCAGCCCCTCGATCTTCTCGCGCATCGTTCGTGACAGTGGATACGTCGCCTCGAGCGCCATCGCGACGTGCTCCGTCGCGAGCTCGCGCCCCTCCGCAAAGGCGTTGAAGAGCCCCTCGCGCACAGCCTCCTCGAGCTCCGCGCCTGAGTAGCCCGCGGCAGCCCGTGCGAGGGCGTCGAGGTCGAAGCGCGCCGGGTCCCGCCTCTTTCTCCGCAGGTGGATGCCGAGGATGTCGCGGCGGACCTGCTCGGTCGGCAGATCGACGAAGAAGATCTCGTCGAAGCGGCCCTTCCGCAGGAGCTCGGGCGGGAGGAGATCGACGCTGTTGGCTGTGGCGACGACGAAGACGGGATCTCTCTTCTCCTGCATCCAGGTGAGGAGCGTCCCGACCACGCGCGCCGTCGTGCCGCCGTCCGATCTGTCGGAGCTCCCCATGCCCGCGATCCCCTTCTCGATCTCGTCGATCCAGAGCACGCATGGTGCGAGCGCCTGCGTGATCCGCAGCGCCTCGCGGATGTTGCCTTCGGACTCGCCGACGAGGCCCCCGAACACCCGACCGACGTCGAGGCGGAGGAGCGGGAACTGCCAGGCAGCGGCGACAGCCTTCGCGCACAGGCTCTTTCCACAGCCCTGCACCCCGAGGAGGAGGACGCCCTTGGGCGCGTCCAGCCCGAACTCGCGTGCGCCGCTGCCGAACGCACGGCCTCGCCGGTCGAGCCAGGACTTCAGCGTGTCGAGGCCACCGACCTCGTCCATGCGGGCGTCGGACGGGATGTGCTCGAGCACCGCGCTCTCCTGGATGATCCGAGCCTTCTCGCGGGCGACGCTCGGCACGGCGGTGTGGTCGAGCCGGTCGAGCTCGGCCGCGGCACGACCGAACGCGAGGCGCGCCTCCATCACGGTCAGGCCCCTTGCCGCGTCGATGAGCGCGTCGTCGGCTTCGCATCGCACGCCCGTCGTCCGCGCCGCCTGGCTGAGCACCTGCTCGAGCTGCTCGCGGCCAGGCAGCGGGAGCTCCACCGTGGGCACCTCCTTTCGAAGGTCGGGCGGCAGCGTCACGCGAGGCGTGGAGAGCAGCACGACCTTCCGCGGGACCAAGGGCATCCGCGCGAGCTCTCGCACCCACCGGATCACGACGTGGGCCTCATGGCCGTCGAGGTACGGGTGAAAGTCCTCGAGGAGCCAGACTCCGGGGCGCGGGCTGGCGTGGATCTCCTTGAGGACCTCGATCGGATCCGTCGCGGAGGCGTCCTCGAAGGTCAGCTCGCCGTCACTCGAGCAGCGGGCCATGCCCGCCGACTTGCTCCAGATGCGCAGCGGGAGGTCGCCCGCAGCGGGGCCGAGCTGGATCGCGAGCGCCTGCACCCGCTCCCACTCGGGAGATGCGATGTGGAGCACCGTCGCTCCGGCTCGGGTGAGGTGCGCTAGCTGCTCGTGGGTCGTGGTCGTCATCTGTGCCTCCGGTACCCCCAGGTCCGATGGCGGCTTCGAAACGGCTCACGAGCGCGAGAGATGGGCCCTACCGAACGAAAACACAGGGAATCCGGGCCGGCGGGGACTCCCGAGCGCCGCACCCGGCGGCACGGGATACGCTCACGCCCTGGTGGACCCCGTCTCGGACCTCCAGAACGCGCTCGGAGCGGATCTGCTCCGGGCCGCGATGTTGCGGCGGTTCCCGCCGTGGATCGCCGGGCGCTACCAGGTCGAGAAGGTGCTCGGACGTGGCGCGATGGGTCTCGTGGTGGCCGCCCTCGACGACCGGCTCGGGCGGCCCGTCGCGCTGAAGCTACGACCGAGCGGGATCGACACGACGATGCTGGCCGAGGCCCGCGCGCTCGCCCGGCTCGACCACCCGAACGTCGTGCGTGTGCACGACGTCGACATCGTCGAGGCAAAGCTCGACGGGAGACCGTTCAGGCTCTGGATGGTCTCGATGCAGCGGGTCTCGGGCCGGACGGTGCGGACCTGGCTCGCCGAGGAGAAACGGTCGACCGACGAGATCATCGATGTCTTCCTGGCGGCGGGCCGAGGGATCGCGGCCGCCCACGCGGAGAAGATCGTCCATCGCGACTTCAAGCCCGACAACGTCCTCGTGCGCACCGACGGGATCGCGCAGGTGATCGACTTCGGCTTCGCCGTTCCCGCTGCGTCCTCCAAGGACGACGGGAGGGCCTTCCCCTTCGAGGTCGCCGGCACGGACGCGTACATGTCCCCCGAGGCGAAGAAGGGCCGACCCACTGCGAGGAGCGATCAGTACGCGTTCGCGATCGCACTGGTGGAGGCGCTGACGGGTGTGCCGGAGAAGCCAGGCTTCTTCACGCCTCCCGGCGTGCCGCGAGCAACGTGGAAGGTGCTCCGGAGAGCCACCCGCACCGCCGCGCGGCGGTACCCAAAGATGACC
>JBILLJ010000341.1:0-2830 GCA_044376125.1 Sandaracinaceae bacterium | reverse complement strand
GCTCCGTGCGCTACATCGGCGGCGACATCGTCCCCGAGCTCGTCCACGGCCTCGAGGCCTCGCATGCGTCGGCCACCCGCCGCTTCGTGCACCTCGACCTCACCGAGGATCCGCTGCCTGCGGCGGACATGCTCGTGTGCCGCGACTGCCTCATCCACCTCAGTCACGCCGACGTCGCCAAGACCTTCCGCAACGTCGCGGCCTCCGACTTCCGGTACGTCGCCTTCACCGACTTCCCGCTGGTGCCGCTCAACCCCGACATCCTCACCGGCTCGGTCCGCATCACCAACCTGCGCATCGCCCCTTTCCATCTCCCGCCCCCGCTGCGTGAGGTCGTCGACGAGGGCGGCTGGGTCCCGAGCCGCAAGGTGCTGGCGGTGTGGTCGATCGACCAGATCCGCGCCGCCGTTCGGCCCCGGTGATCTCGCGCTCGAGGCCTGCGCGCGGTGTCCGATCGCCGGGGGGTGCGAAGCTCCCCCTGGAGCAGCGAAGGAGCGAGCTCGACGAGCGCATGAGCAGGGGAGTGGGGGGAGCTGCCGGCTCACCCCGGCCGCGCCGAAGGCGCGAGCGACTCAGCCTGCGAGGCGCCTCGCGCGCTCGGCCACGCGTCGGGCGCGCAAGGTCCACGGGTGGCTCTCGAGCGCCGACTTCACCTCGACGCGCGGGCCCACCAGCAGGTGGTGCGTCGGCCGGTCGGAGAACCGCACGTGCGGGCGCACCGGCAGATCACGGAACACGGGCTCGCAGCCACGCTCGAAGACCGTGGCGTCCCTCGCCCAGCAATGCGGATGCTCGGCCGCCGACGCCGCGTAGTGCAGCTGCGTGAGCATGTGACGCAGCTCGTTCGAAGGGTTCGCACGTCCGCGGTGCCAGAGACGCAGATCCCGGATCACCAGGCTGCCCTTCTTCGTCGCGCCCCGGATCGGGCCCGCGCCGTTGTCGCGACGACGTGCCAGGTCCACGTGCGGGATCGGGTTGTCCATTCCGGGCTCGAGGTGGCTGCCGGGCCAGAGCTCGATCGCACCGTCCTCTTCGCTCACGTCGCGGAGCGCGATGTTCACGACCAGCGTCGACGGCGGCGCCGGGTCGAAGTGCACGTCCTGGTCCTGAGAGCCAGGGCAGTTCACGTTGCAGCAGTACGAAGGGAAGCTCGACCACGCGCCTTCCCCGAGCACCGCGCGTGTCACTTCGGCCGCGAGCGGGTTGGCATGCACGTCGCGGAACACGTACTGCGCGCTGCGGGGCACCGACTGCTGGAGGTGTCCGTGCCGGCGACCGTTCGCCGACCAGAAGAGCGACGGGGCCACCCTCGCGCCGCGCAGCAAGAGCCGCGAGTCCGCGGTCATCTTCTCGCGCAGCACGTCGAGGTGCGCGGGCTCGATCGCGTTCTCGAGGATCACGAACCCGTGCTCTCGGAGCGCCGCGGCCGCGCGCGCCGCGCTCGCCGGAGAGAGCGTCTCGTCGTGCCTCTCCGCAGCGGAGACGGACACGGTCCACGGGGTCGGCAGGTCGGGGCTCGGCGCGTCGATCATCGCGCGCCTCTGTCGCTCGCCGACAGCCTCGTCAAGACCCGCGGGTGGGGATGTCCGGGCCTCCGCCGCGCACCGCTCACGGTGCGGGAGCGAGCTCGCGTGCGGCCGTCGCGAAGATGTCGGCGAGCTCGGTGTAGAGCGCCTCGCCCTCGAGCGCGGTCGCTTCGCGCGGATAGCCGAAGTAGGCCTGCTCGCCGCCCGCTTCGAGGAAGGACCGCTTGCCTGCGCGGATCGCCTGTGAGAGCGAGGACGGATTGTCCGGCAGCGTGGCGGCGAGGTCGTTCTTGACGAGGAAGGGCTCGGCGGCGAGCACGAGGCTCGTCTCGTAGCGGCCCGCGTGGCACGCGCCGCTCTTGAACTCGTCGCCGAGGCGCAGCGCGTGGGGCTTGCGGGTCACGTCCGGGAACGCGGCCCGGGCGCCGCGCGCGGCGGCCTCGTCCACGGCCTCGCGGATCGCCTGGAGGTTCCCCGGCTCGAGGTGCGCGTTGCACACCACGACCGCGCGGAAGCCCGTGCGCATGGCCGCGAGGATCACGTCGCGCAGGAGCGCGCGCGCGGTCTCGATCGGGATCGACAGCGTCCCCGAGAAGCCCGCGGCGAACTCGGTCACCGCGTAGGCCACGGGTGGGAGCACCAGCGCCGAGACACCCTCGCTCGCGAGCTGCCGCGCAGCCCGTCGGGCCGCCTCCGTGGAGATCACGACGTCGGTCGAGAGCGGCAGGTGGGGACCGTGCGCCTCGGTCGCGCCGGTGGGCAGGAGCGCCACCGCGCCCGCCTCGAGGATCGCGCGGGCCTCGTCGAAGCTCAGCTCCGCGAGCATGCAGGGGCGGCGGGTCACACGCTCTCCAGCTCGCGGCGGAGGACCTTGCCGCGGTCGTTGCGGGGCAGGGACGACACGAAGCGCACGATGCGCGGGAACTTGTAGCGGGCCAGGCGCGACTTCGCGTGCTCCTGGATCGACGCGACCATCGCGTCGTCGGCAGCGTGGCCCTCGCGCAGCACCACCACGGCCTTCGGCACGGTCATGCCTTCCTCGTCCAGGCCGGGGACGACCGCGCACTCGGCGATCGCGGGGTGCGAGGCGAGGCAGTCCTCGATCTCCAGCGGCGACACGAACATCCCGCGGACCTTGAGGATGTCGTCGCCGCGGCCCGAGTAGTAGAAGTAGCCCGAGCGTAGTCCGGATAAACGGCGCCTCGGTTGCCCGATCTGAACGTCGGCGTCTCCATGAACCACCCGTTCGATGGTCTCGGAGGCGCTCATCGAGGTCGAGCGGGGGTCGCGGCCGGGGCGGGAGA
>JBILLJ010000340.1:0-2831 GCA_044376125.1 Sandaracinaceae bacterium | reverse complement strand
GCGCGCATCGGGCCTCGGTAGGGTTGGCGTAGAGAACCAAACCGTACCGCGGTCCGTGCGCACGAAGCATCGCGTCACCTCGACGCCTCGAACAGCACCAACCCCTTGTGATTCAGGCCCGCGAGCGCTCTTCAGCCCCTCTCAGCCACCCACCAAACCCCGCGGAGAGCCATGAATGGGAAGGGGTCGAGATGGCGCGGCGCCTCATCTTCTACTTCGCCTCGCAGTACGCAGCCGGCAACGCGCTCATCCGCCAGTTGCTCGATGAGCAGGCCCTCCTGATCATCCCTGCCGCCAACCCCGATGGCTACCAGACCTCCCATGACACCGTCCGTGGCTGGCGCGGAAACATGCAGTGGTGCACGGCGGGGACGAGCCAAGGATGGATCGACACGAACCGCAACTTCCAGTTCACCTGGGGCATCGACGACGTCGGCTCGAGCCCGAACTGCGGACAGAGCACCTACCGAGGCGCGTTCGCCGGTCAAGCCTCCGAAACTGGCATGTTCAACACGCTCGTGTCAGCCGCGGGATACCGAACCGCCGTCGTGGTGAACATGCATTCGCGAGCTGGAAGCATCCTTCTCCCGGCCGGATTCTCCCCCGGATCAGTCGGGGGCGCTTCCACCTGTCTCGACGGATCGAACTGCACGAACCCGGACCTCGGGATCTTCTTCCGCCTGGCGGGAACGGAGCGCTCACCCATCCTTCGCCACCCGAACGCCACCAGTGTGCCCTACGTGGTCGATCAAGGGGTGCGGGTGCTCGACACGGCGAACGGGCTCCTCGACCAGCAGATGGAGTATGGGGCCCTTCCGTTGGGCACCCCGAACATCCTCGCGATGACGGTGGAGCTTGCCTCGCCTTGCGGCAACACGGTCAGCGAGCATCGCACCGCCGCAGCGACGTTGAACCAGCAGGAGAGCGACCTACGGCAACTCGCCATTCGTCAACTCCTCTACTTGCAGGCCCTCGTCGACGGGACGACGAACCCGTTCGAGCTTCCCATCGTGCAGCGGCGCAACGTGGGAACAGCTCCGGCTGCGGAGTCACTGACGCTACGCGTGGCCGTGCGCAACAACGTCTCGGGCACGACCATCACGAACGTGGCTCCGGTGGCAGGCGCGCACTTCTCCGATACGACGACCCGTCAGGGTGCCTACTACCGGCTTCATGCGTGGCGGCCGACGTCGGGCTGGACTTGGCCTACGCGTTCGTTCGTGTGCGCCACGGGGCAGACCTGCGGCATCGTCACCCTCGACGCCCCAACCACCGCGGCCACCGTGAACCTGTGCGATCCGTCTCGCTTCGCAGCCGGGACGGCTTGGAGCTGGTCGAGCACGACATGCAACTGGACACTCACACGTGCAGAGGTCATCGACGCGTCTACGCTGCTCTACAGCACACCGCGCGACCTCACGCACATGAGCCAGTCTCGTTTGGTCCTGAGCCATTGGCGTGGCGCAGGCCAAAGCGCACCAGGATACGTGTTCTTCGACGTAGAAGTCAGCAGCAACGGGTTCGTGGGTTGTAGTTGGAACAACTACGGGAACTGCCGCATCGTTCGACGTATCGGGCAAGAGGACAACCACCGCTCGAGCCCGCCACCCGGCTACCACACGATCGTCGCCGACGTAGGTGACTTCGACGGTCAACCCGCGGTACGAATGAGGATTCGTGTTTGGGGAAACTTCGCACTTGCTTGTGGCGACGGCAGTTGCGACGCGGGGGAGTCGACGGCGACTTGCCCGGCCGACTGCACCACACCGGTACCGCGGCTACGCATCTACGACCCGGTGTTTGTGGGGTGGTACCAATGAAGCGCCGACTCCAAAGTGCGATTGCGGTCTTCCTGGTCGGCTGTGTGGGCATGCCAGCGGGGGAGGACGCCGCGTCGCGCGATGCCGGGCAGGATGCCGCCGCCCCCATCAGGGTCGATGCGGCCAGGAGCGATGCCTTCGCGTCGACAGACGCCTCCGAGCCCGATGCGGCGCCCGACCCCATGGGCCTCGTGTGCACGGGTCGCCCGATCCCCGAAGGGCTCACGTGCGTCGTGCAGGACGCCAGCGCGGTGGGGCCCTGCGAGGGGCGCGGCGGTGTCGCCTTCGACGGGACTCGCTGCCGCATCGCCCGTGGGCCTGAGTGCACCGACGAGGGCCGCGGCGCGTTCGACTCGCTGGAGGAGTGTGGCGTCACCTGCGCCGCCGCCGGCCACTGCGACCTCAATGCCTTGTTCGTCGATCCACTCGGGCCCGGCGTGATGCCGTCATCCTGCGGCGAGGCTCCGCGTGAGTGCTTCGTCATGTACACACGCAACTGGGAGTTGATCCCCGAGGATTGCGCGGTCTGGGCGCCGTTCAGCGGGGCTCCGCCGACACCGGCGCAGTTGCTATCGTCCGAAGTCCCTTACCCAGACCACTGGCCGATCCTCTATTCCATGTCTCTGGCGGCAGACGTGTTTCTCTACATCACGTGTGACCAACAGGGCCCTTCGATGTGAGGGCCTTGGCGGGCGGTGTGAGCCACGACACGCCAGTCCCGGGTCTGCACGACCCCGTCTTCGTGGGGTGGTACCAATGACCCGTGTACTCCGTGCGATCGCAGTCTTCCTCGCCGGCTGCGTTGGCACCCAGGCTGCCGACGACGCCTCCGCGGGCGATGCGGGGATGGATGTTGCCGCGGCCGCCGTGGTCGACGCGGCCGCGACAGACGTCTTCGTCACGAGGGACACCCCCTGGCCCGATGCGGCGCCCGACCCCATGGGCCTCGTGTGCACGGGTCGCCCGATCCCCGAAGGGCTCACGTGCGTCGTGCAGGACGCCAACGCGGTG
>JBILLJ010000339.1:0-2869 GCA_044376125.1 Sandaracinaceae bacterium | reverse complement strand
GGCACGTCATGCCGCTCGCACGCCACGCCGCGACGCGCTTCACCCAGGTCTTCCGATCGGCCATGCCCTCGACGCTGACAGAGGCCGATCACCACGCCACCACGGTGCTCACGCAGCGGATACGCGGTTCGCGTAGTCGTACTCGCTGAACTGCTCGTAGAGCCGCGCGGTGTCGTAGGTCACGTCCGCCGAGAACGGGGCCGTCTCGCTGACGTCCGGGTGGTTCCCGCTGCCCGGCGCGGTCGCGAGGCCACTCGCGCTCGGGATGACGGCCATCTGTCGCGCAGTCCAGATCGCGTTGCCGCGCTCGTCGCCCACCGAGATGTAGGGCGGGGGCTCGTCCCCCGCCTGCCCTCGTCCGACCACATCGTACGGCTCGCCGGAGGCCGTGGAGGCCTATCGGACGTCCTACTCGGACATGCTCGAGGTCAACCAGGTGGCCTCAGCCACGTTCCGCAAGACTGGCAAGCTCGATGTTTTCCTCGCCGGCTTGTTCGCGCCCTGGTCCTCGCGCCACACCCTCGTGACCCGAGCTCCTCCGGGCGGCCACGGGGAACCCCGCGAAACCGGGCCAAAACGGCATCACGTCAACAGGCGCCCAGCAGCCCAGTGTTTTCGGTGACTTGCAACGCCGGGAGTGACCCCCTCACGCGAAGCGCCCAACCCCATCAAGCGGAGCGCCCACATGCTCCAGGCGGCCATGGAGAACCGCGAGAAACCGGGCCAAAACGGCATCACGTCAACAGACGCCTAGCAGCCCAGTGTTTCCGGTGACTTGCAAGGCCGGGAGTGACCCCATCAAGCGGAGCGCCGACCACCACCCCATCAAGCGGAGCGCCGACCCCAACCCCATCAAGCGGAGCGCCAAGTGAACGGGTACATTCAAGACGGCCGTAGCCCGGGGATTCGCGTCACCTCACGGAGTCGGCTCCAACGGCAGACCTGGACACCCTGAGATGCGAACCCACAGACTATGAAGCCCTGCGAAGCGGCGTCGCAGACGGTTGCGGCGGCGGCCGGGAGCACCGCGCCCATGACACTTGCAATGATCGCATCAGGAGGAAACACAGCTGCGGTCAGGAGTGCCTCTCTGACGCCCGGGATCCACGATGGATCTAGTGGGGACAGCAGTGCCTCAACCACCGGTGCGACCACTTGGTCCACTTCTTCATCAAGCTCCGCCAGCAGTTCAGTGTAGTTTATACCGTGGTCGGCGGCCACAGCGTCGAGAATGGCATTGCGGCTTTCGCTGCGGAGCGCGCGGAACCGGTCCTGCGTCGTGCCGACAAGCAACAGTGCGCGGCATTCCTCAGCACGGACCTCCGAGTGGGGGATGTTCAGTGCCGTTCCAACCCCGCTCCGCTCTTGAGCCATCCCCTCCAGTATCCGACGAGCGTTCAGGAACTCGCGAACCCGGGCGCGAGCTCGGCCGTGCTTCTCCAGAAGTGCGCGAACGTCCTTCAATGTGCGGTCCTTGTTGGATTCGGAATTTCCCGAAATCGGTCGGTAGGACGAATCCCCCTAATCTGTTGCTCTTCAAGCACGCGTGCCATGACCTCGTTCACCTCACTGGGAACCAACCCGGTCTCCGGCCTAGACAACCCGCGCCTGAGAGCCGCATTGTACTGGGCCACGGTTGGCGGAGTCGTGCCTCGCCCCGTTCTACGCGCCTGGTCCCACATGATCTCCAGCTCAACATGAACTGCCCAATGCCCTGAACCACGAACATTGGGGTTACCGGTCAGCGCGATGGCCAAGCCGTCGCTGCGACCGATGTGCACGACACTTCCGCCGCGAACGCGAACTCCGCCGTTCACCCCGAACGCGGCGTCCTGCAGAAGGTGGTGCGATTGAACCGCGCCGCGCGCGCCCTGTCCCCGCAGGAACGTCGTCATGTTGCCGTGGCGGCCAATAATCACACCTGAGCCCGGACGAACCCGCGTCACCCCCGCCTCCGCCAGAGCCGTGTCAGCAGGAGCGCCCGGCCGCACCCTTCCTGAGCGCATCGAGAGGGCAACGCCAACGACAGTCAACGTAACGGTCACGTAGTCGGCGGCGTCGGCCGTTCCGTCAACAATGTCGGAGGCCGAATCGACGACAGCTCTGGCCTGCGCAGGCGGTGCTTCGCGCGCGATTGACCCAAGTCGCGTCAGCCGGTCTCGGGTCTGCGGCTGCCACACCGACGTGCCCGACTGATGAGGATTGGGGCCTTCGGTACTTTCCGAATCCCAGAGACCTGCCGCCTCCAGCGCCAACCAACTAAGCCCTTCGCCGACTTCTCTGAAGCCGCGACTCCAGCGCTCCCCCAGGGACTCACGCGGACTCGGCAAACCGAGTGCTCCATACTGCGAATGACCTGCTTCGGCCTCCTGTAGTCCGAGCGGATCCACCGCCTGAAGGATGTTGCCGCTCACGTAGTGGTACGAGTTCAGCGCCTCCCCGCCCCCGCTCGCGTGCACGTGCAGCGGATCCGGCGTCGCCCACCGCCCCAGTCTCGGAATCAGCCACCTCTCTCCGAAGTAGGTGACGCCGATCTCCTCGTCGGCTTCCTTGGTGGTGAAGCCCATGGGCTCGAGGGGGACCAGGGCGTCGTTGGTCCAGAGGTTCTCTCTCGCGCCGTTGGGGTAGTAGGTGCTGACCTCTACGAGGTCGCCGCTCAGGAGGTCCACCACTGCGCCGGTGGTGCCGAGGAGGTCGGTGACGTTGATCGTCGCGCGGCGGTTGCGGTCGATGGGCGGGAGCAGGCCGTCGCCGGCCGAGTCCCACACGATGCGGGCGCCGGCGACGAGGTACTGCGTCTCGGTCGCGTCGGTGCCTGTCGTGATGGCCTGATAGCCGGACCACGTGCGCGTGAGACCGCGGCGCTCGT
>JBILLJ010000100.1:0-34622 GCA_044376125.1 Sandaracinaceae bacterium | reverse complement strand
ATTCCGCAACGGCAGCCGCGAACGAAGCCGCGTCGGACTCGGCTGCCGGCTCTGCGACTCCAAAGACGAAGTAGCTCATGCCCCACTCCGCGAGCGGCTGGGCGACGGCGGCAGATCGGTCTCGACGTTCCGCAGGATCCTCAGCAACCAGTCGACTGGAATCGAGGTGGGACCGTGAACGACCAGCATCATGCGCCCGTCGAGGCGTTGTACACGCGCGCGGTCCACGCCGTCCTCGGTCAGCTCCAGAAACAACTCGAAGTCGACGCTCTCGTCGGTAGTCACGTCTGCTTCCCAGGTCACGCTTCCTCCAACGTCGTTCGATGCTCGACCCACAAGGACCGGAGTCGATCCAGCCCCCTCTCGTCGTCCCCCTCGTAGATGGCCAAGATCGCTGACCAGGAGGCACACGGTTCGCCATACTCGGCGCGCACGTGCTCCTCGAAACCACGCAGCTTGGCCGCGGCCGCCACGCAGGCACTCGAATCGACATCATTCATGCCCGCAAGCACACCGGCCACATAGTCCCCTGCCAGCGAGACCCTTGGGTAGGCGAACAGCAGCCCTGTTCGCCGAGTCGAGATCAGCTCTGCCATGACGTCGAGGACGAACGAGCTCATGGCGGGACCCGGGATGGGTTCGACGACGGGGGGCAACATCAGCTCGAGCTCCTCCAGAAGTCGGCGATACGACTCCTTGCCATCGCCATATCTGAGCGTGGCGCGTGTGAAGGCGTCGGCCTCGGGCGGACCAGGAACTCGGGCCGCCAGAGCTGCGAGGAGCGGCGCAGCAGCACGGTTCGCCTCCCTGTACCCGTGGAAAAGTCCGCCAGCGCGTCCAAGCACTCGCATCGTGGTCCCAGCTCACCCGACTTCATTCGTGTCAGAGTCTGACGCACCGCTCCTCCGCTCTTCGTGCTCGATCCTATGCCAGGACCCAAGAGCGAGCGCGCGTGCAGATCAGACGTCGATCGTGCCGACGGCGAGGTCGACGCGCTCGTCGTCCTCCGAGGCCGTGCGCTTCGATCAGTGGAGCGTGCGGGGCTCGAGGGCTGCGGCGCAGGCTTCGCGGAGGCGGGCGTCGAGCTCGGGGGAGGCGACGATCGCGCGCTGCTCGGTGGCCCCGAGCTGCGGCACGAAGCGGAGCGCGAGCGGCAGGGGCAGGTGCGGGTTCTTCACGAGCGCGACGCGCACGCCGGGGCGGATCGCCCAGCGCGGCGAGGAGCAGACGGCGCGGAGCACCTCGGCCTGGATGGGGCGCTGCGCACAGAGGCGCACCACGTCGGTCTCGGTGAGGTGCGGGTTGCCGAGGAGGATGCGGATCACGTCCGGGTGCGGGTCGCGCAACACGCGAGCGAGCAGCTGCCGATCGCGCGTGCGCGCGACCGACTTGCGCTCGCCGAGAGAGAGCGGTCGGCCCTTGCCGAAGTCCGGGATGCGGCCGTGGACCTCGTCGGTGGAAGGCACGCTCTCCATCACCTCAGCGAGCTCGACGTGCCCACGGCGGCGCAGGCCGCGCGCGATCTGATCGGCGAGGTCGTTCTCCGTCGCGTTCGCGAGCACGATCGCGAGGAGCAGCCAGAGCTCGCCCGCCCGCGGATCCCTCGCGATCGAGGCCGCGTGCACGACCGTGACGAGGTCGCAGACGTCGTCCTCCGCCGCCGTGCGCAGCACCGAGCGCACGTAGCCGGACGCCATCGAGGGGTCCCGGATGGAACAGGCGACCGAGAGCACCTCTTGCGCGAGGCCGTCCACAGTCCTCCGAGTATGAGCAAGAACGAGCCCGTTGGCTGCTCGCCCCCGTCGCGTGAGCAGTCTGGTGGCCGCGGGCCTTGACGCAGCGCGTCGCCTCTGGAACCGTGACGAGAGCTGGCGGAGCGCGCATGGAGACCACCCCCAACACCAACGACAACGGCGAGCGGAAGAGCCCGCGCGTCATCAAGCGCTACGCGAACCGCAAGCTCTACGACACGCGCGACAGCCGGTACGTGACGCTGCAGCAGATCGCCGAGTACGTGAAGAGCGGCGAAGACGTCACGATCATCGACAACACCACCAAGGAAGACCTCACGAACGCGACGCTCGCGCAGATCGTGTACGAGGCGGAGCGCAACAGCGGCGACAAGCCCGGCCCCAAGACGATGGGCACGCTGCGCTCGCTGATCCAGAACGGTGGGGAGCTCATCCAGAGCCAGAGTGAGCGGCTCATCAGCACGCTGCGCGAGGGCCCGATGGGCAAGCTCATCGCGCGCCGCGACGCGGAGCCCGAGAAGGTCGAGGCGAAGGCGGAGCCCAAGATCGAGGCCAAGCCCGAACCCGCCGAGGAGAAGCCCGAGGAGAAGAGCGAGCGCAAGAACCTCCTCCTCCACCCGAAGGAAGCGATCGACGAGCTCCAGCGCATGGCCGACGAGCGCGTGCGCGTCGTGCTCGGCACGGCGATCCAGTCGGTGCACCAACTGCAGGGCGAGGTCATGCGCCTGCACGCGCGCATCGAGGAGCTCGAGCAGAAGCTCGTCGAGGTCCAGAAGCGCCGCGGCGGCACCGAGGGTGGGGACGATGCATCGGGCCCGACACATCGGGAAACCGGAAGCAGCGGCTCGGATCGTTCGTAGGCCCTTCCCACCTCGGTTCGCCTGGTTACACGTGGCGGCCATTCGCGAACCCCGTCTCAGCGGGAATGCGCGAAATGGGCTGCGGGTTCGTCCGTAGCGCCAGTCATGAGGAGTCGGCGACGGCTCCAGAAGGACTGCGATGGCCCCCCTCGAGATCACGTCCGTGACCCAGTCTTCCGACACGCTCCGCGACCAGTTCGCTGCCGAGGCGCTCACGCACCTCGACTCGATGTACGGCACCGCGCTGCGCCTGACGCGAAGTGAGTCGGACGCCGAGGACCTCGTCCAGGACGCGTTCCTCAAGGCGTATCGCTTCTACGATCGCTACGAGCCGGGCACGAACATGCGCGCGTGGCTGCTCCGCGTGCTGACCAACACCTTCATCAACAAGTACCGCCGCACCCACCGCGAGCGGCGCGTGTTCGAGGGTGACGACGCCGAGCCCGTGGGCGAAGGCGTGATGAGCCGCGCGGCGATGCGCGCGCTCCACGACCCGGACGGCGACGCGCTGCGCTCGCTCGTCTCGCGCGAGATCCAGGCGGCGCTCGACGAGCTCTCGGACGAGCACCGCCTGATGATCCTGCTCGCGGACGTCGAGGAGCTCTCGTACAAGGAGATCGCCGACATCGTCGGCTGTCCGATCGGCACCGTCATGTCGCGTCTCCACCGCGCCCGGAAGCAGCTGCAGGTGCGCCTCCTCGACCACGCGGTCGAGCTGGGGATCGTGCCCGCCGTGCCTACGGAAGCCAGCGCGGACAAGTCGGGGCCGATTGATCTCGATGCCTACCGCCGCACTCGCGAGAGCAAGAAGAGGGAGGCCACCGGATGATCTCCTGCCGCGTCGTCTCGAGGCACGTCGACGCTCACGTCGACGGCGAGTTGGACTCCACCACCCAGGTGGAGTTCGACTCGCACCTCGCAAGCTGCCCTCACTGCCGTGAGGAGGCAGCGCTGACGCGGGCGATCAAGTCGGAGACCAAGCGCGCGCTCACCGGAGGCAAAGCCCCCGATGCCCTGCGCAAGAAGCTCCTCTTGGCGCTGGAGAGCGCGCCGGGACCGTCGGTCGCGCAGGCGACGAGCGAGGCGCCGCGCGAGAGCGCGCCGACGCCGAAGCGCGAGAGCACACCCGCACCACGTCCGGTCGCGGAGCCGCCCTCCGCGCGAAGGCGAGGCTACGTCGTCGCGGCGCGGTACGTGATGCCGGCCGCAGCGGCGGCGGTCGTGTTCGCGGCGTTCGCGACACAGCGTGGCGACGGAGAGGCGAGCCCGCGCTCGAACCGTGCGATGGCGGCCGCGATGCCGCTCTTCGAGGAGGTCGCTCGTCGCCATGCGAGCGAGCATCCGGCGGAGGTGCGCGGCTCCGAGCGCGAGGTGAGCCGCTGGTTCCGCGGCCGGCTGGGCTTCCAGGCGAGGCCAGTGGTGTTCGACGGCACGCACGCGGAGCTCGTGGGTGCCCGCATCTCCAGCGTGCGCGAGCAAGATGCCGCCGCGTTCTACTACGACGTGGACGGCCACCGCGTGACGGTGGTGGTGTTCGAAGCGCCACCGGAGCTGCGTGACTCGGGCGATGGTGTGCACCAGCTCGAACTCGGGGCCGAGCGTGCGCACGTGGGAGACCGAGACGTCTACTACCGACAGGTGCGCGGCTACACGGTGCCCGTCGTCGAGCGCGACGGCCTCATGTACGGCTTCACGGGCGATCTCGACTCGCAGTCGATGATCCAGCTGGCCGCGACGGCGGCACCAGCGAACTGATCGCCACGAGCGAAGCGCCGCGGGCGGCGCACCGCGCAAACCGGCCGTTTTTCCAATGGATTCGGGCCATTCGGCGTTGACATCGCCGCGCGCGCTCCCCTATCCTCCTCGGCGCTCGTGAGCGTGCGTTCGGATCGGATGACGGGCGCGCGCTCACGCGAAGGAGCGCCATGGGCCAACGGATTCTGTTCTTCGAGAACGACGCACGCTTCGCCCAGGAGGTGCGCGCAGCGCTCGTCGCACGCGGCGTGGAGGTGGAGCTCACGAACGACGGCAACGCGGGTGTCGACCGCGCCGTCGAGACGAAGCCGGACCTCATCCTGCTGACGATCGAGCTGCCGGGCGTGAACGGCTTCCTCGTCTGCAAGAAGCTCCGCAAGCTCACCGAGACGCAGGCGATCCCGATGGTGATCCTCTCGAGCGAGGCCACCGAAGAGGTCTTCGAGCAGCACCGACGCCTGCGCACGCGCGCCGAGGACTACGTCCACAAGCCCATCACGGTGGACGCGCTCCTCGGACGCGTGAACGCGATCATGGCGCTGCCGCCGCCGCGCGAGGAAGACGTGGGCTTCGACAGCCCGTCGACCGACATGCACTCGGCCGCGCAGGTCGAGGCCGCGCACGGCGTCGACCAGGAGATCGAGGCCTTCGCGGACTCGGCGTTCGACGCGCTCGTCGTCGGCGAGGAGGAAGCGACGACCGTCGGCGTGTTGCCCCCCGCTGCCAAGGCGATCCTCGCCGCAGCGGCCCCCCCGCCGCCGCGCCCGCCGCCCAAGGCCGCGACGCAGGCGCCGCCGCCTCCGCCGCTGGCCCCCGCGCCGGCGCGGAGCGTGGCCGAAGAGGCGTTCCACGAGCGCGTGCGCGATCTCGAGGCTGCGCTCGACGAGGCCGAGAAGGGGCTGGCCGCGGAGCGCGAGCGAACGAAGTCGCTCGAGGCGCGGGCGGCCGCTGCGGAAGCGCGCGCCGAGTCGGCCGAGAGCTCCGCGCGGGAAGCGACCGAGGCCGCCGAGAAGGCCCGCGAGGCCGCCGAGAAGGCCCGCGAGGCCGCCGAGAAGGCGGAGGCTGCGCGCGAGAGCGCCGTCGCGAGCCACGAGAGCGCGAGCAGCGGGAGCGGAGATTCCGAGACGGTCGCACGCCTCGAGCGCGAGGCGGCCGAGAAGGCGGAGATCATCGCGCGCCTCGAGCGCGAGGCGACCGAGAAGGCCGACGCGGTCGCGAAGGCGGAGCGCGAGGCGAGCCAGAAGGCCGCCGACGTGACGCGCCTCGAGCGCGAGCTGGCCGACGCCAAGCGCGCCGCGGGCGGCGCCGCGAAGCCGGCCGCCGGCTCGGGCCGCGACATCCTCGATCTGCAGGCGCAGATCAACCGCAAGGACAAGGAAGCGCTGGATCTGAAGGATCAGCTCAGCGCGAAGGAGAAGCAGCTCCTCGAGCTGCGTGACCGGAACCTCGAGCTCGAGCGCGCGCAGGCGGACGCGAACGACCGCCAGCTCGACCTCGAGCGTCAGCTCGTCGAGCTGCGCGAGGCGGGTGAGGCGCTCGCGTCGGACAAGGAGACGATCTCCAAGCGCGCCGACGATCTCAAGTCGCGGCTCGAGCGTGCGGAGGCACGCGGCAAGAAGCTCGAAGAGGATCTCGACGGCGAGAAGGCGCTGCGCGCGTCCGACGGCGCGCGGCTCAGCGAGGACCACGCGCGCGCCCTCGCGGAGCTCGAGGCCAAGCACAAGGCGGACAACGAGGCCGCGGCGGCCGAGGCCGAGAACACCCGCAGCGCGCTCGAGAGCGCGCACGCCGAGGCGGTCACCAAGCACGAGGCCGATCACAAGGCCAAGGTCGCGGAGCTCGAGAGCAGCCACGCGAGCGCGCTCGCGGAGAAGCAGGCGGCGCACGAGACGCTGCTCGCCACCACGCGCAGCGAGCTCGAGGCCGCGCGCGATGCGGCGCTCGAGGCGCTTCGCACGAGCTCCGCGAACGAGCTCGCGGAGGCCGAGGCGCGCCGCGAGAGCGAGCTGGCCAAGGCCGCGTCGGCACACGCGGAGGCGCTGGCGGCGCTGCGCACCGAGCTCGAGACGGCGGCCAAGAACGCTGCGGACGACGCTTCGCGCAAGCACGCGAGCGAGCTCGCGGCGCTCGGACGAAAGCTCGCCGAGGCCGAGAACAACCTCATGGTCCAGGGCGAGCGGCTCGAGCAGACGCAGGCCGACCTCGAGGCGGCGCGCACCGAAGCGAGCTCGCTCGGCCAGACGCTCGCGACGACGCGCACGGATCTCGAAGGCACCAAGGCCACGCTGGGCACGACGTCGTCGGAGCTCGACACCGCCAAGACGAAGATCGCAGAGCTCGAAGGCCGCGTCGCCGACCTCGAGAAGAAGGGCGCGGAGCTCGACGCGACGCTCGCGAAGGCACGCGAGAAGATGGCGGGCGACGACGCGATCCTCGAGCGTGCTCGACGCGCGCTCGCGATCGGCATGAGCCTGCTCGAGGACCAGAAGGCCAACGTCGCCAGCGCCGAGTGATCGGTGCCGAGCGCGGGCGCACGCATCGACGATCCGCGGGTGGCGCGGATCGTCGAGGGCGCGCTCGGCGCGTGCGATCCGCGCGTCGCGACGCGGCGGGCCCTCGCGCGGCGCGCGCTCCGTAGGCCGATCTCGATCCTCGCGTTCGGCAAGTGCGCGGCCCCCATGATGCGCGGAGCGCTCGAGGCGATCTCGCCGGACGAGGCGCTCGTGGTGACCCTGCCCGGCGAGCACACCGACCTCGTGGCGTGCGGCGTGCGGGTCCACGTCGGCAGCCACCCCGAGCCCTCGGCCGACGCGCCGCGGCACGGTGAAGAGGCCCTCGCGCTCGCGGCCCGCGCGACGGGAACGCTGCTCGTGCTGATCTCGGGCGGCGGCTCCGCGCTGCTCGAGGTCCCCGCGCCCGGCGTGTCGATCGGCGCGATCGCCGACGTCGCGCGGCAGCTCATGCATCGCGGCGCGCCCATCGCGGAGCTCAACCTCGTGCGGGCCGCGCTCTCGTCGATCAAGGGGGGTCGACTCGCGGCGGCGACTCGCGCCAGAGAGGTGCTGACGCTCGTCGTCGAGGACGTGCCCGGGCACCCGGAGCTGGTCGCCTCGGGCCCCACGATGGCGCCGCCGCGCGGCAGCGCGATCGACGTGCTCGCGCGGTACGGCGTGACGCTCGATGCCGCCATGGAGCGCGCAATCGCGCGAGCACCGATGCCGTGGCGCCCCGGCGAGATCGAAGCGATCGTGACCAACGACGACGCGCGACGCGGTGCCCTCGCGGCCTTGCACGCGCTCGGGCTCGAGGCGGACGACCTCGGCGCGACGCTGACAGGAGAGGCCCGTGAGACCGGAGCGGCCCTGGCGAGAGAGCTCGCGAGGCGCGGCCGCGGGATGATCGTCGGCGGAGAGACCACCGTCACCGTCACGGGCGATGGACGAGGTGGAAGGAACCAGGAGCTGGTGCTCGGGGCCTACCTCGGGGCCTACCTCGGGGCTTACCTCGGGGCCTACCTCGAGGGTGAAGCAGGCCTCGTCCTCTCGCTCGGCACCGACGGTGTGGACGGGGCGAGCGATCACGCAGGCGCCTACCTCACGCCCGCGCAGTGGCGGCGCGCGAAGGCGCTGGGCCTGGATGCAGGCGCGGCGCTCGCGCGCAACGACTCCGCGCCGTTCTTCGAGACGCTCGGCACCGCGATCCGGACGGGACCGACCGGGGTCAACGTCGCCGACCTCGTCTGTCTGCTCCCGATCGCCGCGATCTCGACGAGCGCGGCCTGACGACGCCACGGCGAATCCCCGCGTTCCGGAGGCACCGTGGTCCGGGCGAGGTGGTTTCGGTGGATGACGCGGTGTGTTCGTTGGTACCGTCGAGACGATGCGACTGCTCCGCCCCTGGCTCGTCCTGCTCGCCAGCCTGATCGCCGTGGGCGCGCTCCCGTCGGGCTCGCGTGCACAGGAGGCGTGCGTCCGCTGCACCGTCGCCGACACGAGCGACGCGCTGCCGGGCCTCGGCACCTCGGCCGTGCCGCAGCTCCAGCGCGCGGTGAGCGCGAGCTTCGTGGGCGCGGGCGGCTACGGTCTGAACATCGACCCGATCGGTCCCGGAACGATGCACCACCGCGTCGGAGGCTCGCTCGCGGGGGCCGTGCACGTGGTGCCGTGGCTCGCCATCGGTCTGCGCCTCCATGGGCGCTACGACGTCGTGACCTCGGGCACACGCTCCGACGACGGCCTGCTCGGCTACCCCGCGCTCGCGCTCCGTCTCTCCGCAGAGCCCACGGCCGGCTTCACCATCGGCCTCGATGCGCAGGCCATGGTGTGGGGCGCCGAGGCGCCTTCGTTCGAGCTGGCGTCGACCTCCGTGCTCCTGCGTGCGCTCGGCGCGTACGCGATCGAGCTCGGGGGCGCGCGCCTCGTGCTCGCGCTGAACCTCGGCTACTTCCTCGACAACAGCCGCGCCGCCGCGCCGCGCGGCGTGACCGACAACCTCTCGGCCGAGGACCGCCTGTCCCTGGGAGTGAGCGACTCGGGCGCGTTCGTCGCGTCGCTCGGCGGCGCCTACGTGACCGAGGGCTTCGATCTCTATGCGGAGGTCTCCTCGCGGATCTACACGGACGGCTCCGTGATCGGCAGCTCGCCCGTGCGCCTCGGCGCCGGCGCGCGGATCTGGGCGGTGCCCGAGGTGCTCTTCCTCGGCGTCGGCGCCGACGTGCGCCTCACACCGCAGTCGGCGGCGCTCGCCGGGACGGGCACCAACGCGCCGATCGAGCCCGTGCTCGGTGTGCAGCTGAGCCTCGGCGTCCGCATCGGCGCCGAGACTCCGCCCGGCGAGGCGATCGTCGCCGACGAGACGCAAGGAGACGACACGACGCAGCCCGACGAGACGCCCGCAGAGACCGTGGGAACGGCGTTGGGCCGCGTGACGAGCGGCGACACCGCCGTCGTCGGGGCACAGATCGAGCTGACGAGCGACGTCGACGGTCAGACGCGGACGGTGCGCTCGGATGCGGACGGACGCTGGCAGGTCGCCGACGTGCCGATCGGCGGTGCGCGCTACCGCATCACGGCCGAGGGCCTCGAGCCGGCCGAAGGCACCCTCACCGTGGCGGCGGGTGCGCCGGTCGAGACCTCGAGCGTGCTCGCGCGACCGCTTCCGCAGGGCGAGATCCGCGGCGTCATCCAGGCGAGCAACGGTCGGCCGCTCGCGGCCCGCATCGTGATCCGGCCGCTCGGGCGCGAGCTCACCGCCGACGCGGAGGGCAGCTTCGCCGTCGAGGTCGCGCCCGGTGAGTACGACGTCGAGGTCTCGGCGCCGGGTCACCGCGCCCAGACGCGTCACGTCACGGTCGCCGAGCAGGGCGTGGTCGTGCTCAACGTGCAGCTGCGCGCCGGTCGCTGAAGCCGACGCCCGCCAGTGGCGGGGCGCACGACGAAGAACGGCCCGACGGGTGTCGGGCCGTTCGCACACATCGAGAGCCTTTCGTCACCGGCTCGGAGCCACCGCTCGGAATCACCCCGGGGGCGGGGTCGCACCCGAGCAGGCGCTCACATCGAGCTGGAGGCGGGCGCAGGGATGAAGGGCACGCCTTCGACGACGACGCCCGACATCTGCGAGGGGTCGATGTCGGGGTTGTTCGGGTCGATCGTGGTGACGACGCGCGTCGTTCCGATCTCGTAGATGTCCTGGCCGATGCACTCGCTCGCCGCGCGGTCGAGGACGACGAGGTTCTGGCCGAGGACGACGATGACCGTGTACTCGTGGTTGCGACGGGCCTCGTCCGCGAGGCGCACGGCCTCCTGGAGGGCCTCGACGCGATCGCCCAGCGTGCGGACGTGAGCGTTGACCTGCGTCAGCTTGTCGTCGAGGCAGGTCACGCGAAGCACGTCGCCCTCGCGACGCGACTGGTCCAGCATGCCCTGCACGCGCATCGAGAGAGACTGGCCGTTCGAGAGCAGGCGCTGGGCCTCGGTGACCTGATCGGCGGGCGTCATGTCCGCCGCGCGGCGGACCTGCATCGACGCCTCTTCCTCGCCGTCCTGATCGTCCTCGGCCTGCTGGGCGACCGCGAGGCCGCCCATCACGAGGCCGCCCGAGAGGAATCCGGCGGCGAGTCCGATGCGGACCCATGTGGGGAGTCGAAGGCTCATGGCAGCTCCGAGAAGAAGTCGAATGTATCGGGGGGGGTGGGGGGTGTCAACGCAGCGTTCCTGCGCCCGCTCCAGCACCGTTGCGGCTCGCGGCCCGTTCGTTCAGGAGTCACGGCCGTCCGCCGAAGAAACGTGAGAGCCGACCGAGGATTCGACCGAGCGGCGTCTGCGGCAGCTGCCACGCTTCGACCGTCGGACCGTCGAAGAGGCCGAGATCTCGGAGGACCTCCTCCACGGGGCGCGACCGATCGAGCCGCACCACCAGGGGCGCTCCGCTGCGCGCGTCGCGCGCCTCGACGGACATGCGGCAGTGCTCGTCGAAGACGAGCGCGAGCTTCACGCGGCCGCGATCCCAGAGCGCACGATCCTCCACGTGCACCGTGCAGAGATACTCGCACTGCGAGACGTCGCTCGACTCCCCTTGGAACAAGGGCACCTGCACGGTGCCGAGCACGTCGGCGTCGAGCACGATCTCGCGGCGGGCGGGTAGACGCGTGTGGCGCTCCACGATCGCCTCGAAGCGGCGGCGCGGCCCACCGCGGCCCACCGACATCGGAAGGATGTCGAGCAGCGTGGGCGTCTTGCCGACCTCGTCGGCCAGGAGCGCGGCGCCGTGGGCCACCGCCTCGTCGGGGTTGATGCGCTTGCTGGGGCGCCTCCCGAAGAGCTCGGCGACGGCCTTCTGCACGGCTGGGATGCGCGTGGTTCCGCCCACGAGCACCACGTCGTCGACGGCCTTGGGCGCGATGCCGCGCGTCTCGAGGACCTCCGTCGCGATGGCGATCGTGCGATCGACCAGGGGGCGCGTGAGCGCGTCGAAGGTGTCGCGGCTCAGCGTGAGGCGGAGATCGCGACGCGGCGTCGAGCCGCTCGCCGGGACGAAGTCGGGCAGCTCGAGGCTGGCCTCGTCTTCGGCGGAGAGCGTGTGCTTGGCTTGCTCGGCCGCCTGGCGCAGGCGCGCGACCTGCTGCGGCGTCGGCTCGAGGGCGAGCCCCTCGACGCGCTGGAATTCCGCGAGGAGGTGGTTGGCGACGAGGTCGTCGAAGTCCGAGCCACCGACGAAGTTGTCGCCGCCCGTGGCGATCACCTCGAGCTTGCCCGACGACAGATCGACGACGGAGATGTCGAAGGTGCCGCCGCCGAAGTCCCACACGACGACGCGCGAGCTGCCGGCCTGCTTGTGGCCGTAGGCGACCGCCGCGGCGGTCGGCTCGTTCACGATGCGGTGCACGGTGAGCTTGGCCTGCGCGGCCGCACGACGGACGGCCTCGCGCTGCACCTCGCTGAAGTACGCGGGCACGGTGATGACGGCCGCCTCGACGGGCTGCTTGAGGTGCGCCTCGGCGGTCGAGCGCACCTCGTCGAGCACGCGCGCGGCGATGGTGTCCATCGCGATCACCCGGTCGTCGATGCGCACGCCGAAGCGCTGTCCTTCGGCCTCGGCGAGCTCGTACGCGAAGTGGCGCTGGAGCTCCGCCGCGAGCTCGGGGCGGAACGTGCGTCCGACGAGGCGCTTGGAGCCGTAGACGGTGCGCGAGGGATTGAGCACGTGGCGATCGGCGGCCCGCTGGCCGACGTGGAAGCTGCCGTCGCGATCGAAGGTGATCATCGACGGGATCGTGCTCGTGCCGGTTCGGCCGGGGATGACGCGCGGCTGGCCGTCGACGACGTACGACGCACAGGTGTTCGTCGTGCCGAGATCGATGCCGATGACGACGCCCGCGCGCTGGACGCAGAGCTGCTCGGTCTCGGTCTGCGCCGCCTCCTCGACGAGATCGTCGGCGGCCATCGGCACTTCGGAGCGAGGCCGCGTCGGCAGGGGCGGCGGCGCTCCGAGGCGGCGCGCGAGCGACGCGACGAGCTCTTCGTCGATCCCGAGCGAGACGAGGATCGCGCGCGCGACGCCCTCCTCGTGCGTGACCAGGCGCAAGACGCCGGAGCCGATCGGCTCGACGCCGGTCTCCACCTCGTAGAGATCGAACGCAAGCTCGGCGCCCAGGACCGGAGGCGCGCCCTCCGTCTCGAGCACGAGCACGTGGCCGTCGATGCGGGCGAGGCTCGCCTCCCAGGGCTCCTCCGACGAGACGTGCGCGACGAGACGAACGGCAGCTCGAGACATGCTCCTCCAGAGATCAGGGGGCGATTCACGACCCACGCGCAGCGCGCGGCGTCGATCGGACGCTCCACGAGACTGTACTCCGGCACGCGACGCGAACGGGAGCCCGTCGCGCCGTGCCGTACAGTGCTCCCCCGCGCCCGAACGCGCGGCACGACCGAGTCAGCGACCGTTCTTGGCGAGCCAGCGCCGGAGGCGGCTCCGATGGATGCCGAGCGCGCGGGCCGCCACCGAGACGTTGCCACCGGCCGAGCTGAGCGCGAGCCGCACGTCCTCGTCGCTCGGCTCGGGCGAGTGGTCGGAGCGCGGCGCTTCGTCCGTGGCGCGCGGCGCCTCGCGCGGGAGATCGGTCGCGACGAGCGAGGTCCGCCCCTCCGCCGAGGCCGCGAGCAGCGCCGCCTCCACCGTGCGGCGCAGCTGTCGCACGTTGCCGGGCCAGCGAGCACACACCGCCGCCTCGACGAACGCGAGGCTCGGTCGGACGCGCGAGGCAGCGCGCGTGACCTCGAGCTCGATGAGGTGCGGGATCTCCTCGGGGCGCTCGCGCAGCGGTGCGAGCTGCACGAGGGGCGTCGCGATGCGGTGGTAGAGATCCTCTCGGAAGCGCCGCGCGCCCACCTCGTCCGCGAGATCGCGCAGCGTCGCGAAGCACACGCGAACGTTCGCGCGGCGTGCCTTCGTCTCCCCGACGGGGAAGTACTCCTTCGTCTCGAGGAAGCGCAGGAGCTTGGCCTGCACGGGCGGCTCGAGCTCCGCGATCTCGTCGAGGAAGAGCGTGCCGCCCTCCGCCGCGCCCACGTGTCCCTCGGCATCCACGTCGGCCCCCGTGTACGCACCTCGGCGCGCCCCGAAGAGCAGTCGCTCGGCGAGGTTCGGTGGGATCGTCGCGCAGTTGAGCGCGACGAACGGCCCCTTGGCTCCTTCGTGGAAAGCGCGCGCGACGTGCTCCTTGCCAGAGCCGCTCTCGCCGAGGACCAGCAGCTGCCCGAGCGGCGACATCGCGCGGGCCTTCGCGAGCGCGGGCTCGCTCGAGGGGCCGCGCACCTCTTCGCCGACCACGCGCACCGGAGAGCGCACGAACGGCGCCACGTCGTCGACGGCCACGAAGAGCGTGCGGCCGCATCGGATCACGTCGTCGGCCTCGACGGCCGCCTCGCCCTCGAGCCGCTCGCCGCGCACGAAGGTGCCGTTGCGGCTGCCCGCGTCGCGGACGATCAGGGCGCCTCCGCGTTGCGTGATCTGCACGTGCGCGCGGCTCATCTGATCGTCGAGCACGCCGAGCTCGGCGAGGGCGTCGCGGCCGACCGGCGCGCCGCCCGCCACGAACGGGATGCAGAGCGCACGCCCCGAGTGGACCGCGAGCAGGCCGGGCCGCGGCTCCACCTCGGGCGGGCTCTCGTTCGGATCGGCGAGCGGGGCGGTGCGGGTGAGATCGACCATGGCTGCGGGCGGCGCGGGAGTATCCTAGCGAGTCCGTGCGCGCACTGGACCTCGCAACGCACCGGCAGTCGGACGAGCCGCTTCGCCTGCCCGCCCGCTTCCAGCACCTCGGCCCCCTCGGTCGCGGCGGCTACGGGCGCGTCGAGCTCGTGCACGATCGACTCCGGCGCGAGGACGTCGCGCTGAAGTTCATCGAGCGTCGCGACTCGCGCTCGCGCGCCGACCTCAAGCGCGAGTTCCGCGTCCTCTCGGACGTCGTGCACCCGAACCTCGTCGCGATGCTCGAACTGGTCCTGACCGACGAGCTCGAGTGCATCGCGCTCGAGCACGTGGATGGAGTGGACCTCCTGACGAGCCTTCGCGGCGGGGCGACGTTCGAGCTGCCGAGCGGCACCGTGACGGCGACCACCTCGTTCGACGCGCAGCCGCCCTCGAGCGGCACGCGACGGGTCGGCGTGCTCGTGCCGGAGGAGCGCGTCGCGGCTTCGTTCGCGCAGATCGTCGATGCGCTCGAGGCCCTCGAGGCGCACGACGTCGTGCACGGAGATCTCAAGCCGGCGAACGTGCTCGTCGAACGATCGTCGGAGGGCTCGGTCGGGCGCGTCGTGGTGCTCGACTTCGGCATCGCGCGTCTGCGTGGAACGAGCGGGCGGCCGGTGGGCACGCCCGCCTACATGGCGCCCGAGCAGTTCGAGGCGGACGGGATGCTGACGCCGGCGACCGATCGCTATGCGCTCGGCGTGCTGCTGCACGAGGCGCTGACGGGCGAGCTGCCCTTCGTCGGCCTGCCGGCGCAGATCATGTTCGCGAAGCTCGACGGTCCTTCGCGCGCCGCCGCCGGGCCGCTCGGCGCGCTCGCCGCCGCGCTCATGTTGCCGGATCCCGCTGCGCGTCCGCCGCTCGCGCAGGTGCGCGAGGTGCTCCGCGTCGCGGCACCGACGATCCGCGTCGCAGAACGAGGCGCGTCGCCCGCGCGAGCGCACGGCACGAGCTGCTTCGTGGGGAGGAGCCGCGAGCTCGAGCGCCTCGAGCACGCGTGCGACGCGCCGAGCCCGCCGCTCGTCGTCGTGCGCGGCGCTGCGGGTCTGGGCAAGACGACGCTGGTCGAGCAGCTCGCCCGCAAGCGACCCGCCGCGGTCGTGCGATCGCGCTGCTATGCGAGCGAGACGATCCGGTGGAACGCGATCGACGCGCTCGTGGACGCGCTCGCCGACGCGGAGGGCCCAATCGAATCCTCGCCCGATCGCGCGGCGCTCACGCTGCTCTTCCCGTCGCTCCGCACCGAGGATCGGCCGACCTCGCTCGACGTGCTGCCCGTCGCGGAGATCGTGCGCGGCGCAGCGAGAGGCCTCGCGGCGATGCTCGCGGCGCGCGGCGCGACGATCGTCCTCGTCGACGATGCGCAGTGGGCCGACGACGACTCGGTGACGTTCCTCATCGACCTGGCCGAGGTCGCGCCGGAGACGGCGATCGTGCTGACGGCGCGCGAGGACGATCCGCGCACGCACGCCCTCCTGGCGCGGCTCGCGAAGGCACGGCGCTCGATCGAGTCCATCGTGCTCGCGCCGCTCGCCGACGAGGACGCGGCGCTGCTCGTACGACGCGCCATCGGGAGCGACGTGGACGTGGCGAGCCTCGTCGCCATGACGCGAGGCGTCCCGTTCCTCGTCGAGGAGGTGGCGCTGGCGCTCGCCCACCCGGAGCGTCGCTCCATCGAGGAGGCGCGAGCCCACGTCGAGGCGCGCGTCTCGGCGCTGCCGCCGCTCGAGCGCCGCGTCCTCGAGCTGCTCGCGGTGCACGGCGGTCCGCTCGACGCCGCGATCCTCGCGGAGGTGATCGCCGAGCCGCAGCGGGTGGCGCTCCGCGGCCTCGCGACCGCACGCCTCACGCGGATCGAGCGCGAGGACGCGACCACGATCGAGCGCATCGACGTCTATCACGACACGATCCGGCAACGCGTGCTCACGACGCTCGATCGCGCGCAGCGACGCAGCGCGCACGTGGCTCTCGCCGAGGCGCTGATCGCGCTCGACGCCGCTCCCGGCGACGTCGCACACCACCTGCTCGCGCTCGAGGATCCGCGTGCACGTTCGTTCGCGGCGCGCGCCGCCGACGCCGCGGAGGCCGTGCGGGCGCTCGAGCAGGCGGCCGCATGGCTGCGTCGCCTCGTCGCGCTCACCCCGGAGCCCGAGGAGCGCAGAGGCGTCCGACGACGTCTGGCCTCGCTCCTGCGCCGTGTGGAGCGCCACGTCGACTCCGCGCTCGAGCTCGAGCAGCTCGCGGCCGAGCAGGACGCGCGCGCATCGGTCGAGACGCGCCGCCAGGCCGCCGAGCAGTGGCTGGCTGCGGGCGAGCTCGAGCGCGGCGCGTCGATCCTCCGCACGCTCTCGGACGAGGGCGTGCTGGAAGAGGCGGAGCTCATCCGGCACACCGGCCTCGACCTCGTCGTGCAGCGTCTGAAGGCGCGTGCGCTCGAACCACGCCTCGCGAGGAGGCTCGTCCGTTCGATCCGAGGCGCGCGTCCCCTCGAGCGGATCGACCTCGCCTGGACGATCGCGGGCGGCTTCATGCTGGTCGATCCCACCCGCGCGAGCGCGATCGCGTCGCGGTTCCTCGCGTGGTCACGCGTCGCCGACGACCCCGAGCGACTCGTTCGAGCGCTCTCCGGAGAGGCCGTGTACCAGGGCATGTACGGGCGCTTCGGACGCGGCCACACGGAGCGGCTCCTCGAAGAGGCCGACGCGCTCGCCGTGCACGTCGACGATCACGCACGCGCCGTGGCCCGAGGCGCGCGAGCGGTGGTGCAGATCCAGCGCGGCGAGATCGCGTCGGGCATCACGGCCCTCATGCCGACCATCGAGGCCCTCGCCCGACACCACAAGACCGTGGGCTTCGAGCTCATGTCGATGCGGCACTTCTACACGTACGGGCTCTACTACCTGGGGCGCTTCGACGAGCTCGTCACGCACGTCGAGAGCGAGTACGACGAGGCGCGACAGCGCGGCAACCGACACCGAGAGAGCGACGTGTGCCTGAACCACGCGACGCTCGCGTGGCTCCTGCGCGGCGGACCCGATCTCGCACGCGCCAGAGCCCGTGACGCCGCGGCGTTCTGGGCGAGCGTCGGGCCCAGCGTGCAGCGCTACTACGCGGTGGTCTCGGACACGCTGATGGCGCTCTGGGAGGGGAACGAGGAGGCGCTCGATGCGGCCACCGCGGCCGCGCTCTCGCGCGACGTCCTGCAGCCGATCATCGTGCTGGCCGAGGGCATGCGGGCCGACTTCGTCCACACGCTCGGCCGCCTCCACGTGGCACGCGCCGCCCTGCGACCGAGCCCCGAACGGCTGGCGACGGCGACCGCGTGGTCACTGCTGCTCGCCTCGGATCCGGCGCTGCATGCGAGGGCCTTGGCCATGCTCCAGCTCGCGGGCGTGGCCGCATCCGCGGGCCGGCCGGAGCGTGCGGACGCGCTGGCGTCCCACGCGGCCCGCTGGTTCGCGGCGCATGGGCTCGATGGCTACGCACGCGTCGCGCGATCCGTGCGGCGAGGTCGTGTGGGGGAGACCTCGATGCCGCGCGAGCTCGTCCGCGTGCTCGCACCCGGCCTCGCCCCCTGATCGGGTGGTCGACCACCGGCCGACCACCGGCGACCACCCGATCGCATCGAGAATTTCTTTCGATTTCCAAGGCCTCGGGGCGCTTTCGCGCTCGGTACGCGCGTTGCGAAGTACCGGCGCATGCTGCAACCGACCCGTTCGACGCGTTCGTCCCGACCGAGCCGCCGCGCCTCCGCCCGCCCCGAGGCCTCGGCACCCACCGCAGCGCGGCTCGACGCGTGTCTCACGCGAGGCGTCGAGGCGCTCACCGCGTCGCAGTCCCGCACCGGCGCGTGGAAGAGCGACCCCGACATGGGCCCCATCGGGCTCGCGCTCACGGTGCTCGTCGAGCACTGGTTCGGCCGCCTCGCCGCCGACGACGCCAAGCGCTTCGCCGTGAGCCTCGTGCGCGCCCAGCGCGAGGACGGCGGCTTCGAGATCCACCCTCACGCCGAAGAGAGCTCGCTCGGCGCGACGGCGACGTGTCGCGCCGCGCTGCGTGCGTGTGGCGTGAGCGACGAGCACCGCGCGGTGCGTCGCGCGGAGACGCGCATCGCCGCGATGGGTGGCTACTCGGCGGTGCGCGCACGTCTGCTCTCGCACGGCGAGCCCGCCGCGATGTTCTGCGCGATGGTCGGTCTCCTGCCGGGCGATGCGCTGCCCCCGCTGAGCCCCGACATGGCCGCGCTCCCTTGGAGCGAGCGCATGCTCGATGGCCGCGTGCACGCCGGCGTACCCGTCGTGATCTATGCGTGCGCCGCGGTGCGGGACCGTCTCGCGCCCATGTCGGTGCTTCCGTCGATGCTGCGCGGTCCCACACGTGCCCTCGCGCGCACACGCCTCGCGAGCTTCATCGGACAGTTCCAGTGCGACGACGGCTCGTGGAACCGCATGGTCTTCTCGACGGTCTTCAGCGCGGTCGCGCTGAGTGGGGTCGGCCTCGACGCGGGCGATCCGATGGTCCGTCGCGCGCTCGACTGGCTCGAGACGCGCAAGCAGCGGCGGGGCAAGGGCGTGTTCGTGTCCGTCTTCGACGGCGAGGTGTGGGAGACCGCATTCGCGCTGGACGCGCTCGCAGCGTGTGGCGTTCCGCGGGGCGCGGAGGCGATCGCTCGCGGCGTCGCCTATCTCGAGCGAGCGCAGTGCAGCGAGCCGCAGCCTCGGGTCAACCAGCCGAGCGTCGGCGCTCCGCGCATCGGCGGATGGGCCTACCAGCTCGGCAACCACACGATGCCCGACTGTGACGACAGCGGCGTGGTCCTGGCGGCGCTCGGTCGCTGCCGGCCCGACGCGGGAGGCGCAGAGCCCGTCGCGCGAGGCGTCGCATGGCTCGCGGGCATGCAGAACCCCTGTGGAGGCTGGGGCTCCTACGTGCACGGCCTGCCCGACAAGAAGCCGGGTCAGCCGCTCTTCGTCGAGCCCACGTCGTTCGCGAGGTGGGAGCGCTGGCAGGAGAGCCTCGGACGCCTGCCGGTCGAGCTCGGTGACCCTGCGGTGGCGGACGTCTGTGGCCGCGTGCTCTGGGGCCTCGGCGCGTGTGGCGTCGCGCCCGAGAGCGACATCGTCCGCCGCGCCGTCGCTTTCCTCGAGAAGGAGCAAGCGCCGAGCGGTGCGTGGTTCGGTCTGTGGAACCCCGCATACGTGAGCGGCACCTCGTTCGCGCTCCTCGGCCTCGCCACCGTGGGCGCCGACCTCGACGCGGCGTGGGTTCGACGCGGCATCGCGTGGCTCCTCTCCGCACAGCACGCCGACGGCGGCTTCGGCGAGACACCTCGCTCGTACACGGATCCGTCGAGCATCGCTCGCACCGCGTCGATGCCGCCGCTCACGGGCATCGCGTTGCGCGCGCTCTCGGAGCTCCTCGCGCGCGGGGCAGGCACACCGGCGGTTCGCGCCGCAGCGGATCGGGCCGCGAGCTACCTCGTGCGCACGCAGCGGGAGGACGGCGCGTGGTCCGACGAGGGCTACCTCTTCACCATCGTGCCCCCGACCTTCTACACGTGGGGCCACCACCGGCTCTACTACCCGCTCTTCGGTCTGGGGAGATACCGCGAGGCCACGCGCAGCAAGGCAGCCACACGGAGCGCGCGCAGCGCGCGTGGAGGTGCGCGATGAGCCTCACCGCCGTCGCGGACCGCCCGGAGCGTCGCTCGCGCGCCCCGCAGTGGCTCGATCGTGCGCGACGCGTGGGCGACCCGCTCGTCGACGTCCTCGTGGCGCGCACGCTGCGCGGCAGCGACGCGGCGAGCAGCGATGCCGCGCTCGCGCGTGTCTGCCGCGATCCGCTCGCGCCGCTCGACGGGCTGCCACCCGCCCTCGTTCACTACCTCGAGACGCAGGGGCTGCCCTCCTGGGCCGAGCCAGCGCGCCTCGAGAGCGCCGCGCGCTTCGCCGAGCGCAACGCGATCGCCATCGCGACCGCGCTCTTCTGCGCGGCGCTGCCCGCTGCGTTCACCGGCGCCAAGGGGGCCTCCGTGCTGCGCGCGACGGGCACGCTCGAGAGCGACCTCGACCGGCGCGTGAACGAGACGGGTCGCTTCGTGTTCGACGTGCTCATGCCTGGCGGCTTCGCGTCGGGCAGGGCCGTCCGCTCCGCGCAGTGCGTGCGCCTCGTGCACGGCGTCGTGCGTCACCACGTGCGCGAGCACCGCGCGCCCGATGCGCCCGACGGCGGCGAGATCCCGATCAACCAGGAAGACCTCCTCGGCACGCTCTTCTGCTTCAGCGTGGTGGTGCTCGACGCGCTCGCGAAGATGGGCATCGCGGTCACACGCCACGAGGCCGAGGACTACTTCCACCTCTGGCGCGTCGTGGGCGCCTTGCTCGGCATTCGCGAGACCTGGCTGCCGCGCGACCTCGCCGCGGCGCGCCGGCTTGCGCGCTTCGTGCGCGAGCGCCAGTCGAGCCCGAGCGCCGACCGCCGCGCGCTCGCACGCGTGCTCGTCTCGGGCATCGAACGACACCTGCCCGCGCGCGGTCTCGGCGTGCTCGCCCCGAGCCTCGTCCGTTACTTCCTCGGCGACGGCAGCGCGCACGATCTCGGCATGCGCGAGGCGATGCGGCACGGCGACGTCGCCGAGCTCTTGCCGCGCGTCACGACCTTCCTCGGCCGCCTCGGCCACGGGGCCTTCGGCGACGCGCTGCCGCTCGTGGGGCGCGCGATCCTCGAGGGCGTGATGGCGGGTCGCGAGCCCACGTTCTATCGCCCGCTCTCGCTCGCGACGATGCGCCGCGGCTGCCCGCACCGCGGCGCCGCCTGACGCGCGGCGCGCGCCGAGATCAGAGCTGCGCGAACGACGCGGCGCGGGCCAGCAGCTCGGGGCTCGCGATCTGGGGACCGACGCGCGCACGCACCCGGCGGCCCACCTCGATCCACGGCTCGAGATCGGCGACGCGGGCCTCGACGATCGTGATCCCTCGACCTCGCAGCGCCTCGATGGACTCGCGCTCGGCGCGCTCGGCGCCGCGACGCGAGAGACCGTGGAACTGCTGCGACGTCTCGAGCAGCACGGTGCGCTGCTCGTCGGTGAGCGACGCGAACGTGTGCTCCGAGATCACGCTGCCACCGATGAGGAAGCCGAGGGGCATGTCGTTCATGTGCGTCACGTGCGCCGACCACTGCAGGGCCAGCGCGACCGCGGGCGGCGCGAGGAAGGTGTCGATGCGCCGCGAGGTGAGCGCGCCGAGCACCTCGGGCACCGAGAGCACGACCGGCTGCGCAGGCACGATCTCGTAGAACGCCGGCAGCACGAGATCGTCGGCACGCACCCACACGTGGGCCTGCGCGAAGTCCGCGGGCACGCGGATCGGGCGACGCGAGAAGATGTGCGGGCGACCGATGTCGGCCCAGCCCAGCATGCGGAAGCCGTGCTCCAGCATGCCCGCCTCGATCTCGGGGCCGAGCGCACGTCGCGCCGCATCGAGCTGCTCGCGACGGTAGAAGGTGCCCGGCAGCTGGAGCACGAGCGCGGGGCGATGGATGAGCGAGAGGCCGGTCGCCGTCACGCTCCCCGCGTCGAGGCGACCCGTGCGGATCTTCTGGACGACCTCGGGCTCGTCTCCCTGCACGCCGGCCGCGTAGACGCGCAGCTGCAGCGTGCCGCCCGTGCGCCGGCGCAGCTCGCGGCTCCAGGCCTCGAGGCCGCGCGCGACCACCGAGCCGGGCGGCGCGAGCGTCGCGTACGTGAGGCTGCGTGTCGGGGTCGTCTCTTGCGCCGACAGCGCGTCGTCGTTGCCGACGAGCCCCGTCGCCACGGCGAGCGCGAGCGCCAACAGACCTCGAGCCCAGGGTCGTCCAGCGTCGTGTGCTCGCGGTGACACGCCCCGCTCACTCCCAGTCGAGATCGGAGACCTCGGCGCTCATCGGTGCGTGCGCCTTCGGGCCGTCCGCCGCGTTCTCGTCCTCGCGCACGGCCTGTGCGATCCACGCGTAGCGCTCGCGATCGAAGCGAGCGAAGCCGTCGGCCGAGAGCGCCGCGAGCAGCGCGCGCGAGCCCGGATCGTCGGTGCGCGCACGCGCAAACGCACCCGCGATCACGTCGCCGACGTCCTCGGGCAGGTCTGCGCGCATCGCGAGCACGTCGCTCGGGATGGGATCGCTCACCGCCAGCACCGTGAGGCTCGGATCCTTGGCGCCGAGGTGCCAGACGCTGCCGTCTTGGTTCCGCCAGCCGAAGATGCCGCCGACGTCCGCGGTGCCCGCACGGAGGCAGGCGAGCACGGCGTCGTAGCTCATCACGCTCGCCTGCGCGCGCAGCAACGTGTTCGGGTCGAGGCCGCGCTCTCGCAGGATGCGCCGCGGCATGAGGTAGCCGCCCGCGGACCAGCGATCGACCCACGCCGCGCGCTTGCCCCGCAGCGCCCTGGCCTCGAGCGTCGGGGCCCGCTCGCGATGACCCAGCAGCACCGAGACGTACGAGGTCTGTCCGCCCCGCAGCACCGAGAGCGTGCCGCGCGCGAGGCCGGCCGCGCTCGCGCGCACGAACGCGACCGGCGAGGTCCACGCCGCCTCGATGCGTCGTTCCCGCAGCGCCTCGAGCAGCTCGTCGTAGCCCCCGAAGCGCAGCACCACGACGGGCACGCCCATGGGCTTGCCGAGGGCCTCGCCGATCGAGGGGTCGTCGAAGCCGATCGCGGTCGTGACGACGCCGAAGCGGATCGCGCGCAGGCCGTGCTTGAGGAGCGTGCGCGAGGCGCCGTAGTTCGCCGTGGAGAGGCCGGGATCCTTGGGCTTGCTCGCCAGCGGGCGCGCCACAGCGGCGGGTGCGGGCGAGGGTCCGCTCTTGCGATCGAGCTCGACGTCGATGTCGATGTCGATGTCGATGTCGGCCTCCGAGGGCGGAGGAGGCACCGACGGTGAAGGCGCGCCGATCGCGCGCGCGAGCGCGGTGCGCATGTCGGAGGCGCTCTGCCAGCGCGCGTCGCGATCGTGTGCGAGGCCACGCTCGATGGCCTCGACGAGCGCCGCCGGGAGCTCGGGCGCGAGCGTGCGCAGCGACGGTCGCTTGCCACCCACGACGCGCGCGGCGATGTCGGTGGGCGAGCGCCCGTCGAAGGGCAGCTGGCCGGTGAGACACTCGAACCACATCACGGCCATCGCCCACACGTCCGAGCGGTGGTCGACGGTCTCGGGCTCGAAGAATTGCTCGGGCGACATGTACGCGGGCGTGCCGATCACCATGCCCTGGGTGGTGATGCGCACGTCGTGGCCGACGAGCTTGCTCAGCCCGAAGTCGATGAGCTTGGGCTCGACACGCTTGCCCACCTGCGTGAGGAAGACGTTCGAGGGCTTCACGTCGCGGTGCACGATGCCGGCGGCGTGCGCGGACGCGAGCGCGTCCATCACCGGCAGGAGGATCGCGGCGATGTCCCGCGGGGTGAACGGCCCCTCGCGCTCGAGCTTCGTGTCGAGATCCTCGCCGACGAGGAGCTCTTGCACGATGTAGATGGAGCCGTCCTTCTCCATGTCCGCGTCGATCATCGCGACGACGTTCGGATGCACGAGGCGCCCCGCCGTGCGTGCCTCGCGGAGGAAGCGCTCGCGCGAGGGCACGTCGGCCGCGGCGCTGCCCGAGAGCACCTTCAGCGCGACGCGTCGATGCGTCCACGTGTTCTCCGCCTCGTACACGACTCCGACACCGCCGCGGCCGATCTCGCGGACGACGCGGTACTTGCCGATCACACGCTCTTGGGCATTGGGGAGCACGTCGGAGGTGGGGAAGGACTCTAACATCGCGAGGCGACGCCTGGCTTGCACCCGTTCCTACGTGCCCCTCCGAGCGATCCTCCTCGTGACCCTCGCGGCCCGTCAGCGGGTGATCACCGGGATGCCTGCCGCTTCGGCGGCGACGCTCTCCCACGGATACGCCTCGCAGATCGACGTCGAGACCACGCCCCGCACGGCGAGGCCCTCGGTGCTCGAGACCCAGCGCACGATCGGGTCCTCGAGGTGTGCCTCCGTGCCTTCGGTTCGCCGCGCCAGGAGCGGGCAGCCCTCGCGCCGCGCAATGCCGATCGCGCGGGTCATCCCCGCGCGTGCCGTGCCCGGCCCGGCGAGCAGGAGCGGGGCGCTCGGATCGTGTCGCAGGCGCTGCGGGGGTCCGAGGGCAGGCACGATCACGCGCGCCGCGAGCCCACGGTGCGCGAGGCGCTCGAGCGCGGCGGGACCCCGCACGACGATCGTGTCGGCGAGCCGGAGCTCGGCCTCCTGCCGCGCGACGTGTCGCGGCGGCGCGCGGAAGTTCCGCAGAAAGACGCTCTGCGGCTCGTCGGTGGCCGCGCGATCGAGATCCGCGTGCAGGTCCTTGAGGAGCGGAAGGTCGAGCGCGAGGACCGTGTGCAGGCCGAGGCGATGCGCCGCCGCGAAGGTCTCTCGCGCAGCGAGCGACGGCGCGACGACGACCTCCGCGCGCGGCGCCGCCGAGAGCCTCGCCGCACCCCAGCGATCGATGCGCGCACGCATCCAGAGGTCCGCGGCGATCGAGCGCGCCGCGCGCCCCGATGGCCCGAGCGCGCGCACCCCCAGGGCGATCGACGCCTCGACGAGCGCGAGCGACACGCTGGCTCGGTCCGCGGGACGCACGCGACGACGAAGCGCTTCGGCGGGCGCCGCGCCCATCCACGCAGGCCACGACGACGCATCCCAGACGACGAGCGAGTCCTCGTCACGCGCCTGACGCGCCGCCTGCGAGCCCCCCACCTGCGAGCCCCCCACCTGTGAGATCCACGCGGAGCCGTTGGTGAGCAGGAGGGTTCGCATGGCTACGCACCTCGGCGGGCGGAGACCTCCACCCGACGCGTGAGCCGCACGAGCCCCGCGGCGCGGCTCGCCCCCTCCCCCGCCTCGCACGCAGCGCCGCAATCGAGGCACGTGCGCGTCGCGTCGCGCAGGAGCGCCTTGGGCTCGTCGAGCACGAGCTCCTCGCGACCCTCGCGCTCGAAGCGCCGCACGAGGCGCACGCGTCGCCGCAGCGGGTCGTGGGTCGCCTCGACGTTCATCTGCAGCGTGATCGGTGTCGCGGCCTCGTCGCCTTCGAAGGCGACGACGAGCCCGTCCTGTGTGACGCGCGCACGGAGCACGGCGCGTCCGCGCGGGCGCACACGCAGATCGACGTGGGGATACGCCACGGTCGCGTCGATCACGCTCGCCTCGCCGAGCGCCCGCGTGTGGGCGTGTCGCTCGAGCACGCGCATGCCGGCCCGCAGCGCCGCTTCGAAGATCGCGTTCGAGAGGAGGCAGAGCCCACCACCGACGCTCGGCAGCGCGCAGCCCGACCAGATCTCCACGCCCGGTCGGAAGCCGCGCTCGAGCGTCGCGGGCCCGAGCGCACGCCCGCACGAGAAGGGCCGCGCGGGCCCGAGCTCGAGACTCTCGAGGATCGCGCACGCGAGCGCGACGTTGTGGCGCTTGCCCGCCTCGAGGATCGGGTGCCCACCGACGCGGCCGAGGGGGCTCGTGACGCGCGCGAGCTCGTACGCTGCGGGCCGCGTCGCGTACGGGAGGTCGAGTCGACCGAAGCTCCCCGGCTCGAGGCGCCAGCGTGCGTGACGCACGAGCGCATGGGCCCCTCGCCGCACGCGACGCGTGAGCCACTCCCAGCGAGTGGGTGGAGGCGCGTCGTCCTCGGGGGCTGCCATCGGTGACGAAGATACGTGACCGCGGCCGCCGTATTCCCCGGCCGAATGTCCGCGTCGATTCTTTCTCGCTCTCTCACACGATCCAGGCGCTCGCCGCGCCGAAGAGGGCCGCGGCGAGCGCCGCGAGCACCCCGTCGCGCCAGATCGTGGCGGCCACCTTGCGGCTCGCAGCAGCGAATTCCTCCTCGACCTTCGTGGTGCTCATGTCTTCGTTCTCGAAGACGCCCGTCGCCGCGTGCGCGACGCACGTGTTGCGGCGCACCTGGAGCTCGCTGATGACGGCGCCTCCCACCGGCAGACCGAGCAAGAGGCGCATCGGCCAGCTCACGTCGAGCGCGACGAACGCGACGAGCGTGAGGACCGCGATCACCGCCGCTGAGATCGCGGCGTTGCGCCGACGCCGGCGCCCCGCACCACTGAAGTTCGGACGACACGATGCACCCAGCGCGATCTCGGGCTCGCTCATGCCGAGCAGCGTGCCACGACCAGAGCGCGAGCGCGCCTGTCGCCTCGGAGGTCGCGACGCCTGGCGATGTCGTCTATCGTGCGGGCATGCGGCACGGACACCTCGCTTCGATCGGCGCGCTCCTCGCGCTCTCTGCCTGCGGACCCGCGACCAGCAAGCCAGACGCGTTCGTCGAGACGCGCGACGCCTCCTCGCGAGACGCGGGCGCGACCGACGCGCCGGGCGACGCGAGCGCTCCAGTGGCCGACACGGGGCTCGACGCCTTCGTCTCGATCGACGCGGCGGCCGCGGACGACGCGTTCGTGGAGCTCGACGCCCCTTCGCTCGATGCGTTCACGCCCGACGACGTGTTCGCCGCCGCGGACGCGTTCGCTGCGCCCGACGCCTTCGCCGCCATGGATGCGTTCACGCCTCCGGATGCGTTCAGCCCGCCCGACGCGTTCAGCCCACCGGACGCGTTCGTGCCGAACGATGCGTTCCGCTTCATGGCGTGCACGGCGCCGGATCTCGCAGTCCCCGCCTCGCCCACTCCACCCGCGCTCGTGATCTCCGAGATCGATCCCGGCACGTTCATCGAGGTCTACAACACGACCTCGGGCCCCATCGCGCTCGGTGGAACGAGCTACCAGCTCTGCTCACCGTTCGTCTACGCAGCGCTCTCGACGCTCGCGCCCTCCACGACGGTGCCGCCGCGCGGCTACGCCAGCCTCCCGTGGCCGCCGGGCTTCGCAGACACCGAAGCCGGCGGCGAGGTGAGCCTCTACACGAGCGCGCTCTATGCGGACCCCGCCGCGGTGATGAGCTTCGTCTGCTGGGGCACGAACCCGCACGGCACGCGCAAGGGCACGGCCGAGAGCGGCGGTCGCTGGAGCGGCGCGTGCGCCGGCGCCATCACCGCGGGCCGCTCGATCGCGCGGCGGCCGAGCACCACCGGCACACTCGCGGGTGACTGGGCCACGGACGCGGTGCCCACGCCGGAGACCTGTGGGCCGTGAGGGCCTCGGCGCGCTCGCGCTGACGTTCTTCTTCGTCGCGTCCTGCGCGCCTGCCACGGCGATCTCGACCCTCGATCTCGCCGTGGGCTTCGAGCACGCATGCGTGCTCCGCGAGGGCCGCGCGATCTGCTGGGGCGACGATCGCTTCGGTCAGCTCGGTCGAAGCGAGGCGAGCGAGTCACCGCGCGCGCCCGCACCGCTCCTCGACGCGCGCGAGGTGATCGACGTCGCCGCAGGCGGCTCGAGCACGTGCGTGCTCGACGCGCACGGCCTCGTGCGCTGCGTGGGCCTCAACCGCCACGGTCAGCTCGGCGATGGCAGCACCGAGAGCCGCGCGACGCTCGAGCTCGTGCACGCTCTCCCACCGGCGAGCGCGATCACCGTCGGCGCCGATCACGCGTGCGCCATCGCGGACGGAGACGCGTGGTGCTGGGGCTGGAACGGCACGGGGCAGGTCGGCATCGAGGGCGGCGGCGACGTGCTCACACCGCATCGCGTCGAGGGCGTGCACGACGCCGTGGTGATCGTCGCGGGCTACCTCGACACGTGCGCGATCGAGCGTGACGAGACGCTCGTCTGCTGGGGTGCACTGCACGGCCCGCCCACGGCGTGGGGCCTCGCGCGCGCCGTGGCGATCGGCGTCGATCACGTATGCGCGATCCGCGAGGACGAGACGCGCTGCCTCGGCGCCGAGCCCGGTGGCGGCCGCCCTCCCCTCGAGACCGAGGGTCGCGTCTACGGCGCAGGCGGCGTCGCAGGCGGAGGTGCCGTCGATCACCTCTGCGTGATCGATCGTGCGGGCGCGCTCGCCTGCTGGGGGAAGAACGAGCACGGCCAGCTCGGCAACGGCTCGCAGCGCTTCGCGATCTCCCACGAGCCCGTGCCCCTCGACGCGCCCGCCCGCGCCGTCGGCGTCGGCGTCGCGTTCAGCTGCGCGCTCAGCGGCACCGAAGTCCTCTGCTGGGGCGACGACACCCGCGGCCAGCTCGGCGACGGCGGCGGCCTGCCTTCGTTCTCACCCCTCGCGCTCACGCTCTGAACGGATCGAGCGCCGCGCGTCCGCCCACGTGCCCGAGCGCCGCGCACAGCCCCTCGACCGTGGGCTCGCGATCGCACGCTGCGCGCAACACCTCGCGCGTCGGGATCTCGCGCACGTCGAGCTCGACCGTCTCGGGCACGAGCAGCTCGCGGCGCACCGACACGAAGCTGACGGAGGCTCCCTCCGCGTCGCGACCGACGAGGCGGAACCGAGGCTCTCTCGCGAAGCCGATCGTGCAGTGCACCTTCCGCACGCCTCGCACGACCGCGATGCGATGAAGCTTCGTGTCGGGCCGCCAGAAGAGCGGGACCGCGATGCGGAGGTCCTCCTTCAGCGTCGGCTCTTCGTGGGCGCGCACCTGCCAGGCACGGAACGAGGCGCGGGCGTTCGCGTCGACCCCCTGCTGACCGAGCTCGTCGCGCGCGACGGCCTCGGCGCCGCGAAAGAGGAGCTCCATCGCGCGGAGCGCATCGTCGATCGTGCGCGCATCGCCGTCACCGAGGCGCGCCTCCAGCGCTTCGTGGCCGAGGCTCTGGGCCACGACGGCGCGGAGGAACGCATACGCCTGCGCCGTGCGCGCATAGTGCTCGGGCAGGGGCTCGAGAGAGATCTGTGGCGCCACGAGGAGCCGCGGCGCGGCGCCGGCGGCGACCCCCAGCTGCTTCACGTGCGACTCGCGCATCAGCGCGAAGAGGCCGCGGAAGCACTCCTCGAGGTACGCCGCGTAGCGGGGCCCGACCTCGAGGCCTGCGGTCTCGGGGCGCAGAAGCGCCGCGGCGGCGTGCAGCTGGTGCACGTAGAAGCCCTCTCCGTTGCGGGGCGTCGTGTCGAGGCGCCCGTCTCGGATGCGGGCCACGATCTCTCGCGTGAGATCGAAGCCCGGTGGGGGCGCGGACGCAGCGAACTTCGACTCGACGATCTCCTTCTCGCGCGACCCCGACGCGGGAAGGAGCGCACGCCCGCGGCCGGGCTGCATCACCGAGGGGCCCGCGAGGCAGTTCGTGACGCCGGCGGTCAGCGCGAGGTGTCGCGCGTAGGCCTCGCGCAGCGGCGAGCGGGCGAGCGCGCTCGCGAGCGCGTCGGCCGTCTCGTCGTCGAGCTCGGTCTGGAGCAACCGATCGTGCTGGAAGAGGCGCGAGAGCTCGGGGCTCTTCGTGTAGAAGCCGATCGGCGTCGATCGCTCACGATCCGCCCGGAACGTGGCCAGGAACTTCCGCGCACGGAGCGCCGACTCGCGGTCGGCCGGCAGCTCGTCACCGAGGAGCACGCCCGCCGCGTCGAGCAGACCGCGCGCGCTGCCACCGCCGGGCAGCTGCTCACGCAGCGTCGCGAGCGTCGCGAACAGGCCCGGGTAGGTCCCCGCACCCTCGTGCGCCAGGACGTCGAGGCGCGCGAGCAGGACGTCGTCGAACGACTTCGCCAGCGCGCGCAGCGCGAAGAGCGGTGTGAACCCAGGGGCCAGCCCCGCGGCCTCCACGCTCGCGTGCAGCGGCGCTGGCGCGGCCGGCGGCTCCTCGAGCTCCACGCGAAGCCCTTGCCCGCACCGCTCGACGATCACGCGGCAGTCCGACCCGTTCCGTCCGTGTGCCTGCATCACGTCCCCTTGGCCCGACGGCAGCTCCTGCGGCCAGACACCGCACGGCCATTCGTTTCGTGAGAAGCGGTTCTCTCTCGCGCACTCAGTGGAGGCGGTGGGAGTCGAACCCACAGAGGGACCAGGTTTTAAGCCCGGCGCGTTTGCCGTTTCGCCACGCCTCCCAGGGCGGCCAATCTCGCATCGCGGTCCACGAGGGTCAACGCACGCGACCTCGCCGATGCCGCGCGACGCTGGGGTACGCTCGGGCTCGGCCACGCGAGACGATGACGACGATCCGAGTCCGAGGTGCGCTGGTCACACGCCAGCGCACGTACATGGAGAGCTTCGCGGGTCGCGCGGTGGTCGCGCGCGCAGTCGCCTCGCTGCCCAACGCGCTGCGAGCCTCGTACGAAGACGCGACGCTGCTCTCGCGGGTTCCACAAGAGGCCGTCCGCGAGGTCACGCGCAGGGTCGCCGACGAGCTCGCGATGGACCCGGTGAGCCTCGCAGAGCGCGTCGTGAGCGACTCGGTCTCGGGCCTCTGCGCCGGCCCGTGGAACATCCTCTTGCGCCTGACGAGCGACGAGGCGCTCGTCTCCCGCGCCGCCACGATCTTCCAGCGTGCGTTCGACGCAGGGATGATCGAGACGCGCTTGGTCTCCGAAGGCGACGTCGAGCTCACGCTGCGAGGCTGGCCGGGTGCCGACGAGATGGACCTCGCGTCCCTCTCGGCCGGCATCCGCGCGACGCTCGCCTCGGTTGGTCGCGCGGGCCGCGTGGAGCGCTCGCGCACGAGCGACGGCGCGCTCTATCGCGTGAAGGTCGTCTGACCGTCGGTCGGTCGCGACGCGTCCAGCACACACGCGCCGCGTGAGCTCCACACGCGAGAGAGAGACGCGTCGCCGCCTGCCGCCGCGCTCGGGCAGGAAGTGCGTCGTGGTACGCGAACTGCTGAAGACGCGGCATGCCCTCACCCTCGCTGGCGCGCGTCGACCTCGCGTCGTTCGCCATCCTCGCCTTCCTCGCCGCCTGCGGGCCGACCGCCGACGATCGCGCGCGCCTCGCCTGCGTGGAGTCGCGCGCCACCGCTGCGGCCGCCGACCCAGCACCCGCTCCCGCACCCCCGGCCGAGCCGGCCGCACCGACGCGCACGGGCGCGCGTTGCGTGCCGACGGATCCCAACGCTCCGCGCACGCACGGCGTCTCCGATGCGGCAGCGCTCGCGGCCTTCGAGCGCGCCGCGCCCGCCCTGGCCGCGCGTTGTGCCGACTCGGGCGCCGCGCCGGTGTCCGCGCCCGCGCTCGTCGACGCGGCCCGCACGTGTCTGGCTCAGAGCGAAGGCGCGAGCGTGCGCTTCGAGGTCTGCGAGAACGGCGCGTGCTGCGAGGCCGCGATCGCTTCGCGCGACGTGCCCGAGCGCACCGACGACTTCGGCCGCTGGGTCATCGTGCGCGGGCCGCTCCACATCGACGACTACGAGGACGAGGTCCTCTGGTCCGACGGCGAGCGCATCGAGAGCCTCTGCACTTGGGCCGCCTACAACGAGCCGCACTGCTGGGAAGAGGGCGATCTCGCGCCCGCCGACGACTGGACCGGCTGCGAGATGACGCCCGTGATGTGGCTCGAGATCGGTCTCGAGACGCGTCGCTTCCTCTGCCAGACGGCGCTCTGACCCACGGCGTACCTTCGCGTGAGCACGTGTGCGCGTGCTAACCCCGTGGCGTGCGCCTCGCTCGCGTCGTCGGCCCCCTGCATCGCGTGCGCGGCCTGCGCATCTCGAACGTCTTCGTGCTCGACGGCGGGCCGGGCGATCGCTTCGTGCTCGACACGGGTCACCCGATCGAGCGCGGGACGCTGCTCCTCGGGCTGCGCTCGCTCGGCTTCTCTCCGCGCGATCTCACCGGCGTGCTCCTCACGCACGCGCACTCCGATCACGCAGGCAACGCGGCGTTCCTGCGCGCACGCTTCGGCGTGCCGATCTTCGCGCACCGCGAGGACGCGCTGGTGCTCGAGGGCGCGCGCGAGGCGCCTCGGCTCGAGAGCCGCACGGGCGATCCCTTCGCGCGTCTCTTCTGCGCCATCGAGAACCGCTCGCGCACACGCGTGCGCGTCGATCGAGCGCTGGTGGGTGGGGAGTCGCTCGGCAGCCTCGAGGTGCACCACGCGCCGGGGCACACGCGCGGCTCGCTCCTCTTCCGGCACGCCGGCACGCGCAGCCTCCTCTCCGGCGACACGCTGCTCGCCGCGGTGCCGCCGCTCACGATCGTCCAGCGGATGTGCCTGCCCCACCCGGACTACGCCACCTCCCTCGCGGACGCGCTCGAGTCGCTGCGTCGCTTCCTCCGCACCGAGCTGCCCTTCGATCATCTCCTGGCGGGTCACGGCCGCCCGATCGTCGGCGGTGCACGCGCGCTCGCGGAGCGTCTCGTCGCTGCCGCGTGATCAGCGGCAACGCGGCGCGCGCAGCGCGAGCAACCGATCGAACAGCGCGTCCTCCGTGTGCGCGAGCGCACCGGGCTCGGCGTCGAGGCCTCCGCAATCGGCCGCGGACGCGATCCGCGCCACCATCAGCGCGTGGCCTCGGTCGAGCGTGAGCGCACACGTCGGGCCGTGGACCTCGCGGGTCGTGGCACGCTCGCGTCCATGCGCACGGCCCTCGCTCTCGCGTCCACCTCGTTCCTCGCCCTCACGCTGTCGGGCTGCCCGAGCACCACCGTGATCGACGATGCCTCCACGGCGCCCGACACGGGCACCGTCGCGATCGACACGGGCACCGTCGCGATCGACACCGGCACCGTCGCGATCGACACCGGCACCGTCGCGATCGACACCGGCACCGTCGCGCTCCCCGACGCCGGCGCCGCGCAGTGCGAGGCACACAGCGACTGCGCGATCCGCGCTGCATCCTGTTGTGGACGCTGCGGTGCAGCGACCGACACGGACTTCCTCGCGGCCCCCGTGAGCGCGCTGGCCGCGATCGCCGCGGCGATCTGTGAAGCCGAGGGCAACCCGGGCTGCCCGGAGTGCAGCGCGCCCGACGATCCGGAGCTCGTCGCGCTCTGTCGCGAGGGTCGCTGCGTCGGCGTCGATCTCGGCACCGAGCCGATCACCGAGTGCAGCGCGCCTTCGGACTGCGTGCTCGCGGCGCGGGAGTGCTGTGCGTGCGGCCTGATCGAGGCCCCCGCCGCCATCGCATACAACCCCGCGCGCGGCACCCCCAACGCCTACGTCTGCGACGACGGCACCGCGTGCCCGCCGTGCGTGCCGACCTTCGCGAGCGGCGTGACCGCGGGCTGCGTCGCCGGCCGCTGCGTCGTCTTCGGTCCGGACTGATCGCGGCGCCTGCGGGCATCGCGCTCGACGCACATGCGCGTTGGCCCGGCGCGGTCCACAGTCGGCCGCGATGCGAACCGTCTCTGCCCTTCCCTTCGTCGTCGGCCTCTGTCTCACCGCGTCTGCATGCGACGCGGAGACGGGTCCCGCAGATGCCTTCTCCGCCGTCGACGCGGCCACGCTCGACGCGCCCGGCCTCGACGCGCCGGCAACGCTCGATGCGACGATCCCCACCGACGCGCCGAGCACCGACGACGCCCCGAGCACCGACGACGCCGCGGTGGTGATCGCCGACGACGCGTTCAGCGCGACCGATGCGCCCGCGCCCGTCGATGCCGCCGCGGATCTCGACGCGTTCGTCACGCCCGATGCGCCGAGCGCCGTCGACGCGTTCGCGATGCGCCGCACCGTCTTCGCGGAGTTCTGCCCTGGCACCGCCACCACGGCGGGCCTCTACCGCGGCACGCTCGCGTCGAACCTCAACGACATCGACGGCGCTTGCACCGTGACCGCACCGGGCCGCGACGGCTCGCTCCGCGTGATGCTCGCCCCCGGCCAGACGCTCGTCGCCACCTACCGCCACGCGGGCGACGGCATCGTCTATCTCCTCGAGCGCTGCCCGGTCGTCGCGAGCTGCGTCGCGAGCGCAGACGCGACGATCTCGGGCGCCGAGACGCTTCGCTACACGCACACGGGCGCGGCCACCGCGCCGTACTACCTCGTGCTCGACAGCGACTCGATCAGCGGCCCGCAGACCTTCGAGCTCGATCTCGAGATCACCGGGCCCTGAGCCACTGGTGCGCGGGCCCCAGCCCCCGGTGATCGCACACGCGCGCAGCGAACGGAGTGAGCGAGCACGGGAGAACCCGTGCTCGCTTCGCGCGACCCTCCGGCCGGTTCAGCCCATCTCGGCCATGCGGCCCGCGACGTACGCCTCGAGGATCGCGTCGATCACGCGGCACTGCACCTCGACGTCGTCGCTGACCGTCAGCGAGAACAACACCGCGCGAGAGAGGATCTCCTCGTCGTAGCCGCCGCTCTCGCACTCGATCGCGTCGATCGCGTGGCCACCGTCGTCCACGCGCAGCGCAACCGCGACGGGCGCATACGGCTCGTCGCGCCAGCGGCGCCAGGGGATCTGGAAGAGACGAACGGCATCGACCATCGCGTGGGAGGTGCGCATCCGAAGGAGCGTACACGACCCGCACACCCGGTCGCCTCACGAACGCCGTGCGCGACGTTCGCAGCGCGGACCTGCATGTGATCGCTCGCGGGATGAAGACCAGAGACGCGACGGCGCCGAGGCTCACGCAGGTCCCCTTCGTGGCGCGGACCTCCACGTGATCGCTCGCGGAACGAAGACGAGAGACGCGACAGCGCCGAGGCTCACGCAGGTCCCCTTCGCGG